>CAYVOL010000001.1:0-181046 GCA_964453135.1 uncultured Candidatus Saccharibacteria bacterium
TTTTCTTATTCCGGTCTTTTCCTAAGCTTTATGATCAGCCAGAAAAATAGAATACCGGTAGCCGCCAATCCGATACTGCTCAAAGAAAAACCTGCCACGGTTCTTTGACCTTCGGCATAGAAAAGAGCCGCCGTTGCCACGAAAACAGCCGCGGTTATCACTCCCAAGATTCGGACGTCATTCTGCCGATCAAATTCTCGTTTAAATTCCGACAGTTCGCTAGTATCGAATTTCACACTTAACTCTCCCTTTTCTATTTTCGAAAGCAAGCTTTGGGTGCGTTCGGGAAGGGTCTTCAAAAATTCCAGATAATCAAAAATGTCTGTCTTGAGTGTTTGCAGCGATCGCCGAGGGTCCAAGTAATATTTCAAGGCTTTGTCGACAAAGGGTTTAAGTTCTTTGTTGAAATTGAATTTGGGATAAAGCTTGAGTCCCATAGCTTCCGTGGTAATGATCGCTTTACCAAACAGTGCCAAGTCGGCCGGGAAAGCAACCCCATGCTTTGCGCCTTTATTTATAATCCTGAAAAATGCCCAGGCAATGCTTGGCTGATTGGGCGAGTAGAAAAACTCGCTTAAGATCACTGAAACATCCCTTTGAAAGGCTTCGACATCGCTTCGTTCGGAAACAATAGCCAGATGAGTAAAATGTTTTAGAAAATTATCTGTGTCTTTATCAACGAAAGCGACAAAGCAGCTCACCAATTCCGTCCGTTGTTGCTGTGTGAGATAACCGACCATACCGAAATCGTGCAGGCACAGCACGTCGCCTGGCATAGCGAAGAAATTGCCCGGGTGTGGATCGGCGTGGAAAAATCCGTCGATAAGGAATTGCTGCAAAAGAGCATCTACGCCGTATCTCGCGAGATCTTCTGTGTTGACCTTCAATTTTTTCATTCCTTCCAGATCATCCGCTTTAACGCCATGCAGGAATTCCATCGTCAGAGCGCGCGTTGTAGTGTGCTCCCAGTAGATTTTGGGAATATGGACATGTTCATTTGTTTTGAATGCGGCGTGGAAACGGTCGGCGTTGTGACCTTCAGCAGCAAAATCCAACTCTCGCATTGTCCAGTCAGCAAATTCTTTAACGATACGGAGTGGCTGGTAAGGACGAAGTTCCGGCACGAAACGTTCGGCAAGGTGAGCCAGATAAAAAAGAATGTGGATATCCTGCTCAATGATCTTTCTGATGTGAGGTCTCTGCACTTTTACTGCTACTTCCGTGCCGTTTTTGAGATGGGCGCGATGGACTTGAGCCAATGATGCCGCGGCAATGGGTTTCTTTTCAAAAGATTTAAAGACTTTTTCAGGAGCCTCTTTGAATTCCTCGGTGATAATTTTCTCAACTTCGCTATATGGAAACGGCGCAACATCGCTCTGTAATTTTGAAAGTTCGCCCGAAATTTCTTCACCGACCAAGTCAGCACGGAGACTCAACACCTGTCCAAGTTTTATAAAAGTGGGGCCAAGTTTCTCCAGTACTTCCCTTAAAATTTCAGACGAAGGAACGGGTGTATCTCCCTGCATTTGGATAAGGCATTTATCCGGAGACCGTTTGTGAAAATAGCAGCGGATTCTGCATGACCACGGCACCAGATATTTCAGTCGCGTCTTTTCAATCAAGACTTCACCTCCGGACTCAAAAATAACTGTGACAATCTGGCGCAATCGATTAAGTTCGCCGATCTTTCTTTTTATTGTGTAACTCATATGTTTATTTTGATTCTGATAATATTTACCTTATCCCCGTGTCGCAATAGAGCGGGACTTTTTGTGCCTGCCCGGCGACGATAGTCACTTGCTCTGGCCGACACGTTGGCAGCATCGAATTTCCACCAATCGGCATCAATGTATAAGTTCCGGGATCAAGCGAGATGTTGTAATTACCAGAAGCGTCAGTGGAGACGGACGTGTAAGGTGCCGAAGGATTGATTGGCTGAATTCGGATCGTAGTTTTATACGGCCTGTCGGCGCATCGCGGGTCGGGCGGATTTTTCATGACAGGACACGTGGGGCCAAGGAGCACGGTGCCAGTGATAGTGCCTCTATTCGATTGCGTCGGTTTAGGCGATGGCTTGGCACTGCCTGTTAACGTAACGCTTTGAGCAATGCGATCGACAACAGAATCCAAGTCAAATGTCTCGCGCTCATTCCTGCATTGTGAACGCTCTGGTTCTCCGTAATTATCGCATTGAGGGTATGCCAAAACGAAGCTTATATCTACCAGTTTGTTTTCCTTGATCGTGGAATAGTTATAAGTGGTATAGACAGTACCGGCTGCACCTTCGCTGCTTGCTTTGACGCAATACGTTCGGTTATCAACCAAACGTTTCGCTACCCGATTCGGCAAACTGCTCTCGGCCGGCGTCTCCGGACAGTCAAGTTCGTATTTTTTATCTGACACAGCAACCTTCGGAGGCCATGATTGGGTAAAGATATAATTGGTCAATAATTTTTCCGGATACTTGAATGTTATGCCGGTTTTGCTGTCCGTAATTGTTTTCCAAAGATTGCTACTTCCATCCGGACACTGAGCAAATTCGCAATTAGGTTCGGACCTGCTTACATACGATCCGTCCGGACAGAGTTTTGCCTCTTGAGTGCAGGGGGCAGTTTTTGGCTGATTTGAAAGTTTAGACCAAGCAATAAATGAAGCGCCTGCAATCAAAATTATTGCGGATACCACAAGCAGAGTTATCTTATTTTTGGATTGGTCAACATCCATAGTTTAATTTTTTATACCGAACTGATATGCCGTGCTTTTGCTGATCGTATTCTTAGCGAATTTTTCTAGAATAACTGAGCTCGGATGATCAGCCAAGGAGACAAGCTTATTTGCCAGTGCTACAGGGAATAACGAATTATCATACATATCACAGCGCAGTTTCTGAATATTGGTTAGAATCACGTCTAGATTTTTGAAGTCGCTTTTTTGTGGATTTAAAACAACTTCTGCTTTTTTGGTTGGAATGGTTACCACGTAAACCTTTTCATCGTGAGACTTAAAAATCATTTTACTGCTGTAGTAAGAACTGCTCGCATACGGTGCGCTAGCGTCAGCTTTCCCAGGCAAAATATATTTATAAATATATTTGTTATCCAACAAGAGCACTGTACCCGGCTTTAATTTCTTGGCTATTTCGTCAGCGTGTTCAACAAATGCCCCACTTTTCTCCAAGCCGGCTAAAAATAGATTGTGCTTAGTAATAAGAAAGTTTGTAAGATTACGTAACGGCTTTTGCATATTTGCTGTCTGGCCAAAAAACGCAAGAGGGCCATCCTTTATAAAAAGAGTCTCACCGAGAATGGTGGGCTTGGTCTCCAAAATTGCCTTGATCAAATGAACAATAATAATTTGCTCGATCAATACATTTACATAGCCAAGAACGCCACCAGCCCCAAGCTCATCATCAATAGCCTCATGTAGCCTAAAAACATCGGTAATAAATATTTCCTGATGACAGTTGGGACAGGAGAAAGTAAAATCAGTCTTTTTTGTTTTTGCACCAAGTAATACTTCTTTTTGTCCACAGTGAGGGCAGTTTGCCAAGGAATATTCGGAGAGTGGCAAATCGAATTCTTGAAAAATAAGCCATCGCAATGTTTCCGCAAATTTCTCTCCGCCTGATCCTTTTACAAAAAAATCAAATAAAGTTTTTCTGAATGATTCCTTGAAAGAGGATGCATCCTTAAGCAGGATGTTTTTTGTTGGTAACGTCAGCTTATATCGCTGAATAGTGTTGAGCTTCGCCATATCTTCCGGATCAATAAAAGGCTTACGTGATATGGCTTCCAAATCTTCAACTTTGAAAATCAGCGCACCAAATTGAAAGAATGCCAGCGTTGATGAGGGGAAATCTTTTTTGACAAATACTTCGGAACGACCACCATCAATGGCAATAATATGTTTTATTGGATCGACGGCTGGTATCTCCAATTCGAATTGTAGATTATTAGGAACATCAACATCCTCTGCGGTCTTGGGGAGATCACACTTGTCCAGAAATTCGGAGACTTCCGGATCTCTGATGATATATCCGTGGGAAGATTTGCTTGCGTATTCATTCGGCCTGCGGCCGTTTCGGCTTGTATAAGACATACTATTTTTTCGCGGTAAACCTATCAATTTGAACTGGTACAACGAAAGGATTTGAATATGTTTTCATGCGGACAAAACCCTTATCTTTGGCCGGGCTAAATCGCGTAAGTCCAGTTGCAAAATCAGTAAAATCGTAATACTTACGTAATTCTTTGATTTCGTCCTCATTATTGAGATGAGCAATGAACCAATTCTGCGTGTTCTTGAGGATGTTTGAGCTAATTGAGCTTACTTCTTGAGTGGCATAGATAAGGCCGATGTTGAGCTTCGCGCCTTCCTTAGCTAAACGATTATAAATTTGCTTAAGGTCCTTGTCGTCTTTCTTCGGGAAAAGATTATGTGCCTCTTCAAAGTAAAACTGGATAAAATTGTTGAGTTTTAACGTCGTGAAGTTTTTCATCGCGTCCTCAAAAATTTTCACGCATATTCTGTCGGAGAATAACTCTTGAACCTTAGGATCTCCTTGTGATAAATCGACAATAATTATCTTGCCTGCACGCAAGCTCTCTATAATTTCGATGTCAAAGGGTTTGTCTACTGTGTCGGTATGGAGATTCGTAATGTCGCGAAGTTTAATGTAACCGCTGACATTTGCGGCTCCACCAGGGGTCTTTTTACGAGTGAGAAAAACCAGCAGTGCCTTCAAATCTTCATCAGCCCATTCACGACCTTTTTCCCGTTTGTATTTATCAAAATATTCATCGTCATATTTATCCCAGATTGTGGTGAACCAGTTTGTCGCTTCTTCCAAGGTTATGCCCTTAGATGGATCAATATTGCCATCCTCCTGCACTAGCTTATTTAAATCCTTATTACCGCTGAACTTTACTTTAAAACCAGATGGTGCCTTGAACCCAGCTCTGTGCAAACAGCAAAAATAGGCAGCTTTTTTGCGCTCGAAACGAGTAGTGGCACTTACATCCGATTTATCCTCTGGTTCGGAAAAGTCTATTGCCCGAAAGCTCGCGACATAGTCACCAGTTTCTTCTTCAAGAGAAGATGTAGCGAGAGCAAAACCTGAATATAGATCGTTATAGAAATTTACTTTCATTACTTTAAACCCGTCTTTTGGCAATACGCTGTATCTCATTACATCATCTTTAAACAGATCAAAGATGGCGGTACCCTCATCTTGGAGATTGGGATTTGCATACTCACCATTGATATCAAAAATGATTTGGCCGATCGGTTGCTTCGTCAGTCCCGATTTTGTAAATGGATCGAGATCGGAATCTTTAGCTTTTTCTGCGGAAGCCTTTTTGCTGATCTCAACGGTCGCTTCAATTATTTTCTTGACCGTGTTTGATTTACCTGTGCGGGTCATACCAAACAATGCGGTCCTCTTGCCGATAAAATCTTTGGGGCTGATATAAACTGGAACTTTTTCGGCATTGTCCTGAAAACGCAAACTTGAGCTGTATCTGACAGTTCCGATCTTTACGTCGCTTACACCACCAGCAACCTCGTTCAGGTCTTTATAATTAACAATCTGTTCAAGAACTTTGCCGGTTGGCTTATAGACTGTGTAATTGTGTGCGCTATAAAAGTTTTCAAGATCAGCACCAAATATTACGTTGCCGGAATTATCCTTATAAAAAGTACCGAGTATCCTGCATTCCAAACCAGAAAAGCTGAATTGATATCGGGTAAAATCATCAAGCTGGCTACCTTCGCCGGCCGTTTTCAGATTATCTTTGTAGTATTCGATCATCGAGCTCGTGACGTCATTATCGGTCGGCAAACCCTTCGGTCCGAGAGCACGCAGTAACAGAGCTTCCGATACTCCCTCCTCATTTTCATAGAATGCGAGTAGAAATGTACCTTGCGGAATGCCGCCAACTTTCATTTTCCATGAATCGGGTACGAGCACACAGGCCTTCTCATAATCCAGATAGAATGGGCGACCAATCAAAGCACTTTGATCTTTGGCCGCAGTAAGGATATCGACAGAAGCTAAATTTTTTATAACGTCTTTGGTGCTCATATTTTTTTAATGGTTAATTTTTTTGTAAGTTTCGGCTCTTTAAATCTTATTATCGACTGTTTCCCATACTTTTTATCAATTTCAACCGCAAGCCATTTTCTTCTCAATTTTTCCGCACAGTAGCCGGTGGTGTTTGTGCCGGCGAATGGGTCAAAAACTATATCTCCCGGATCGGTTAAAAATTCTACAAAAAACGAAGCAAGTGCGGTTGGCATTCTTGCTGGATGTATAGGTATATTCAAACGCCTGCATTCATTAGAAAAATAATCGTTGGAATTCGTATTGGCGAAGCTGAACATATTTTGAGGCAATCGTAACCCTCGCTCTGGGTCCATCTGCTCGAGCTCGAGCACATTGTGCATGATACTTCCGTTGTTATTTGTCAAAAAACTTTTCTCACTGATGTTGTGTTGGGATGGCCTTTTACCTGAATTAAAAGATTTGCGCTTTAAAAGCTCAATCATACTCTTACTATAAGGCCGCAAAATTTTGCGGTTATCGGCTTTTGGAAAATCGGATTTTGCCATCCACCAAACATGCGTATAGCTATCAATAGTGCGTATGCGGTTGACTGTGACCCATTGAGCTGGGGACGGTAGTCGAGCAGGATTGTAGCAGATAAATTCTTGGCATAAGCGCAAGTCCGCTTTTGGATTTTTCAGAAAAGCAATAAGAGACTCCAGATGAAGCAGGGCTTGTACTGGTCTTTTGGGCTCCCAGGCGTTGCCGAGTTCAATAACTATTGAACCATCTTTGGTTAGTAATTTTGTAAATAACGGCGCCAGATCGGACAGCCATTTTTTATATTCATCTCCCAGCTTGTTCCCGTATTTCTTTTTTGCATTTAAAGGAAATGGCGGTGAAAACAAGATAAGCTGAACTTTGTTTTTGTACTGATCAAGTGATCCGTTCTCAATAAGCTTCTGAGAGTCGCCGATGAGATACTTGCCGAGATTTGTTTGATATAAAATATTTTTCATATCATTTTTTCTTCTTCCTTTTAACATTACTCGTCTCTTCAAGAAAGACGTTCAGGTCGGACTGTTTGATCCGCCAGACTCCGAGCTTGGATGCCTTTAACCGCCCAGCTTCGATATACCGGGTCACGGTGCGTGTATGCACCCTTAAAATTTTGGCGACTTCCTCAATCGTAAAAAGTTTTTCGATCTCGTTCATAAAATAAATTTAGTCGTTGATACTATTTTACCGCTTTGGGAATTCATTGTCAAAATTGCCTGATTTTGTCATAATGACTATGTGAGATCGATTGGCAGGTTTCAAAAGTTTAGTGAATGAGAGGCAGAAAATGGGTGCCATTCACTAAAAAATGATAATGATTATGAAAAAAGTTGAGTTCACGACCAAATACCTAATTTCGCTCAGACAGTTGGCGACCAAAACCACGACCTATCGCTTCAGGATCTGGTCGGTTATTGAGGAGATACAGGAAGCTCTGCGCCAGTTGGCCAAGATCGTAAAAATGCAGGGCGAGATGCTGAACACATTAATTGCGCGAACAGACGAAAATAATCCCAAAGTTAAAGATGTGACTGTCGCCTTGAACCGGAACTCCGAAAGCATAGATAAAATGGGGCAAATACTTGAATCGAAACTGCCCGGCATATTTCCGGAATTGAACCGTGATCAAACGAGGCAGATATCCAAAACCGTGCTCAAGTCACTAACCAAGAAAAAGCGGGTTGTCTTTTTCTCGGCCGACGGCGATCTGTTTCTGGATGCCAAGAAGCAATATTGCTATCCGTTATCCCGGTCCAGATTAAAAATCATGAGAGTTTTAGTTGAAAACAACGGATATGTGCCAACAGACACCCTAGCTGGTCTTATGGAAACGACCAGAAAATCTCTTGAATATGCGATCGGCAGAATGAACGTGTTGAGTAAAGAAAAGTTGAAAGGCATAAAAGTCATCAAAGGCAGGCGGTCCACCGGCTATCGCGTGCATCCCGATATTTTGATCAAAGAAGTATAGACCTGCGTATCTACTGCGTCCGCCAAGTTGATAACTTTTTCTCCAAGGGGCCATTTACGGCCTCTTTTTGTATTCCGAATTGCACTACGCAGTATATAAGCAACACTGCTTCGACTGCTATAACAAATATGTGTGAGGGCGAATAAAAAAACTTCGCCGAAATATGACGACAACTGAATTATTCAAGACCGCCGATCTGGCATTGGCCGCGGTCCTGATGCTGATGCTTCCGGATTGGCTTCTGTCGGTAGACAAATCCAATCCCAAACGAGTCATCTTCGCTTTCCGAAAAGGTCCGGAAATCGAATCGCTGACACGGAAGTACTGGTCTCGCGAGCTTCTGGTCGAACCGCAGGCGTTCGCCAACGAAATCAAGCAGGCCAAGGTGAGGATCTACAACCAGGATCCGATATGAACCTGAAGCCGGAAACGATGGCGAAATTGCGGACAATTCTTAAGGAGGACTGGCAGATCAAAACCAGCGACCAAGAACTCCACGAAATCGCCTTCAATCTGACCGGACTCTTTGATTCGCTGATGAAGTACCGCTACAGCGACACGGAAACCGGCCAAGACTTAACCCAATGCCAAGACAACTATGCAAAACAAGAAACAATTCTTGATCCGGGACAGCAGTGGCGACCGCAAATACTTCGCCATGATCCCGTACTACGTTCTCAATCATTCCACGGCCTACGAGCAGAGCCTGTATGCGGTGATGAAAAGACTGGCGAGCGAAACGGGCACTTGCTGGGCATCGCCCCAGACTCTCGGCAAAAGAATGGGTGTGGCGCCGAACACGGTCCGCAAGTACCGACAGAAACTGATCGATAGAGGCTGGATAAGATTCCTCGGTTATAAGCCGGTCGGGGCCACCGGACAGATGACGAACGAGTACGAAATCGTCGATCTTTGGAAGCTTAACGTCAGCCATTACGAGGAAAAATCAAAGAGTTCACCAGATGAAAGCTTTCAACCGGTGAACCAAAGCGTTCAACTGGTGAACGATAAGACTTCACCTGTTGCACACGAAGAAAAAGAAAGAGAAATAAAAAAGATTAAGGAAAAAGAGAGCCGGGGTTCAGCGATCCGGGATATTGCCGGTTTCGAAGCGACCAAACGCTTCAGCGATCTGGAACTTAACCTGCTCCGCGCTTTCCTGAAATTCGGATTCTCGGTCGAGCAAAGCAAGCTCGAGGATCTGGAACAGTGGTTTGAGGAATTGGAAGTCGAATTCCTTGATGAACTTAATCTGGAAACCGAAGCCAAGCGCTGGAGGGATTACTGGGAGAATAAACCGCCCAAGAATATAAAGAACTCCTTCCGTAACTGGCTCATCAACGCAAGAAAATATGCCAAAAATACTTCTTACAAGCAACCGAACCGTTGAAGTCTCAAGCCAAGAAGCCGAACGGATCGAAAACGAATGGAAAGACCCCGAAAACAAGACCATTGATCTGGGAGACTTACGGGTAAGGCGGATAGAAATAAAAGCGATAGATAAAGAAATTGCCAAGGCCGGCGAGCGGATAAGTCAGTATGATCTGCACAATGAAAGGCATAAGCAAATAATCAGAGATTTCGAGCGGAATCTGGAAAAACTGAAGCATGAGCCGTTAAGAAATTCGATCGAATACTACGGCGAGCCGAAGCCGATCCTGCCAGCCCTCAAAATGGGGAGCCGGGAGTTTCCGGAAAGCCGTGATCCACGCCGAGTCTATAACGACATTACCGGACTGATTAATGCCGGCATTGTGCAATTTCTGCTCGAAGCAAGAGCTATCTCGCGCCGGTATGTAAAAGCCGATAAACCCGGAGCTTACTGGGCGGTCGGTCCGGACTTGGGAGCTTATACCGACTTTGAGAATAAAAAACGGGCTCTGGGAGAGCTTAAAGAGATGAGGCAGATAGCCGAGCAAAACCGGCAAGAAGCGATGGATGCTTTGATTGCCGATCGCGACCAGCTTTCCGAGCGGATGAAAATATAAGCGAGTATAAATTAATAACCACCTATGACTAACACAAAATTCCTTAACCAAAAGCATCTCATTGCAATGGAAAAAAGAATGCAGGGATGCCGGTATCAGGAAATCGCCAAAGAGGTCGGCGTGTCCATAGACACGATCAAGACATGGTTCCGCAAAAACGGGTTACTGCAAACGCACTACGGCGACTACGCCAAATATGTCTACGAAAAGTTCTACCAAAATGCTCGGGCCGGCACAATGAATTCCGAGCTTGTCCGCAACATTCTGGCCGACAAAGCGAAACCGGTGACAACGGATAAGTGCAGTAAATTGCAGTAAACCGCAACGAATAGAGCAAAAAATGTGAGGAAAACGATACTAAATGATACCCAAATGGCCAAAAACGTGGATATAAAAAACGAGAAATATCAGAACGCAATTCGCTTAAAATATAGTGATTTCACTTATGAGGAGATCGCGCGGGTGCTGAAGGTGTCGCATGTAAGCGTTAAACGTTGGTTCCGATCAGATGGTTTGCTCAAGGAGGAATACGACCGATACGAAAAAGAAAGGAACAGCATTCGCGATAAGGAAATGGATACAGCACTGAAAAGATATGCCCTGACAGCGGCCAATATTTTGGTTTCGCTTATGGGTGCCAAAAGCGATGCGATGAAATTCCGAGCCGCTAAAGCCATTCTCGATTATGTCCGGGGTCCGGCCGGAAGCAAAAATGATGACTACAGCGATGACGAGGAATACAGACGAAGCGACCAGCGAATCACTGAAATTCTCGAAAGTGCCAAGAAAAAACGACTAAAGCAGACTGTGGGCAACTCCGCTTAGCTTGTTGCCTAATTTGGCGTATGTTGGTGTTTGAAAGGTCGAGAAAAAATAATTAACAAACATTAACAATATGCCAATAACAACACATCTCAATCAAAAACATTTCGAGGCAATGGAGAAAAAGATGCGAGGCGAATCGTATAGAAAAATCGCCGGTGATCTCGGATTTAGCATCGATACGATCAAGTCATGGTTCAGAAAGGAAAATGGCATTCTGGGAAAACATTATGACTCATACGCCCGGACAATTTATGAACGCTTCTACCAGAATGCCCGGCCGGGAACCATGAACTACGAAATCGTGCAAAACATTCTCAAAGAGGCCAACCGGACGACCAAACAAAACGTGGTCGGCCAGGCAATACCTAGCAAGGTCGAAAATTAATAACCAACAATTATCATTATTATGATTATCGATGATAAAAACCGGGCTGTGGGTTATGCCAGAGTATCTTCCAAAGATCAGGAGGACACTGGCTACTCGCTTCCGGCTCAGGAAAAACTCCTGAATGAATACGCCGACCGTTGCGGATTAAGCCTCGTGAAAGTATTCGCCATACAAGAATCGGCCAGCGGTCGGGTCCAGCGCAAAATCTTTCACGAGATGCTGGATTACATCAAAAAGGAAAAAATCAGGACGGCGATCGTAGAGACTACCGATCGTCTGACCAGGAACTTCACTGAAGCCATTGAAATAGACAAATGGATTGTCGAGGACTGCACGAGGCAGATTCACTTGGTCAAAGAGAATTGCGTCCTGCAAAAAGATTCGCGGTCCCACGAATGGTTTATGTGGCGAGTCAAAGTGGCTACCGCCGAATATTACATCCGGCTTTTGTCTGAAAACGTAAAGAAGGGTCAAAAAGAAAAATTGGCGCAGGGCTGGCTACCGGCCAAGCCTCCGATCGGGTATAAGACTGTCGGCGAAAAAGGGCGCAAAATCCATGTGCCGGACGAAAACATGGCGCCGTTGGTAACCCAACTGTACGATCTATATGCTCGGGGAGGATATTCGGTCAAAACGGTAAACCAGAAAATGTACGAGCTCGGTCTTAGAAATCGAAGCGGAAATAAAATCTGCGACAGCCATTGCCACCGCTTACTGACCGATCCTTTCTACTATGGCATGAACCAATGGAAGGGCCAGGTAACTAAAGGCGAACATCAGCCGATAATCTCAGCCGAGACTTTCCACAAAGTGCAGGAACTTTTGCGCGGATCGTATGCGCCGAGATTGCGGACGCACCATCCGCTCTTTCAAGGCGTGTTCCGATGCCATGAATGCAATTGCCAAATTACTTGGGAAAAACACAAGGGCCGGTATTATGGCCATTGCAACCATTACAAGAACTGCTCGCAAAGAGGCTGTGTTCGCGAGGATCGGCTGGATATGGAAATTGCCGATGCCATTTTCGGAATCACCCTTATGAACACCGATCCGAGAATTTACCGAATGCTCGAATGGGTCCAGCAGGCCATGAAAGAATCCCATGAGGATGAAATGGCCTTCCGGGACACGGCTACCGGAGAATTGAACAAAAAACTCGAACAGATCACCAGACGGCTGGACAATCTGTACGATGACAAAATGGATGGCAAAATAAATAGCGAGTTTTACCAAAAGAAATTCGAGCAGTATAAAGCCGATCAAGAGGACGTCATGCGGAATTTGGAGAGCCACCAGAACGCCAACCTGAAATATTACGAAATGGGAGTGACGACTTTGGAGCTTGTAAAGAGAGCGAGAGACATTTATCTCAACCCTGCCCGAACTCTGGAGGAGAAAAGAGTATTAATGTCGTTTATTTTTGACGATTTGAGGATAAAAGACGGGAAATTTGTAGCGAATTACAAAGAACCCTACGGAAATCTGATGAAAAAAGTCCTCGAATACCACAATGATAACGACCCAAATTTTACAACAATCGAACCGGAGAAAATGCCGATGGATAAAGAGAAAAGCACCGCTTTTAACGGTGCTCATCCCATATGGCTCCGGTGGTAGGATTCGAACCTACAACCGTCTCGTTAACAGCGAGCTGCTCTACCGTTGAGCTACACCGGAATGTATTTTTTAATAAATTCCCGACCCCGATAACTTTTCAACTGCCGTTCTCTTGTAAGGGCAGTTAACCTATCTGAAACGTTTTCATAATATATTAATATCCAATCTCCGTCAAAGCGCGAAGTATAACTGTTCTTAAAAACTTTGTTATTGTGCAATGCGAGTCTTTTATCCAAATCTTGTGTCTGCCCTATATATATCTTATCATTCAACACGTTGTAAATCGCGTAAACCGCATACATAATCATACATAATAAAGCCTTGCTCTACCTCCGCCAGCTGGCGGAGAGCTACACCGGAATGTATTGTGGAAAGATTTAAAGATTCTAAGCAATAAAGATATTTTTTTCAATAGCCGCGGAACATCGCATTATTATTCTTTTTAATGTATACTTGTCATAGCTTTGCGATTTCTTCGCTAACATTGGCCGTCTTCCTTGTACAAAAATAAAAGGAGGCATAGAAGATGAAAAGAGAAGCGGGGTCGTTATTTTATTTAACGATGTCTGCTCTATTGTTGTTCCCCTGGTCTATTGTAGTTGCAGGAGTTATCCGAATGATTCTCAAAAAGAAGCAGGTTCAAGCGGAAACGGAATCAATTAGCGAAGAAGACGACTGATGCCCTGAGAGGATGTTTGTATCCTCTCAGGGCAGTTTTTTATTGCGATTCTCCCCGCCGCGACGAGAATCGCGATGACAAATGGAATTACTCAGCCGCCAGAGCAAAATGGCAATCCATCACGGAACGATAATCATCATTTTCTCGTCCGGATTTCTATAATTAAACCGCGCTTTTAATTCTTTTTCCAAATTTTCCGGTCGGGAAAAATATTCTATCTGCTTTTGCAATTTGCCATTCTCTTGGGTTAAATCACTGGCTTTGCCTTGAAGTTGAGACAGCTGTTCTTTCAAATTTTTTTCTTCGCGATAAAAAGAAATTGTCTGGACAGCCAAGGCGGCAATCGCGATAACAACGAAAACAATGATGATGTATTTGAGCATGGCAATTGTTGCGAGATTGCTTCGCCCCGCCAAGGCGGGACTCACAATGACAGAAGGCAAATTTATTTTTTCAATAATTCTTTAAAAACATCGGCGGAAATTTCCACCTTAGCGAGCCCCAGCAACTTTTTCTTTCCTTCTTTTTGTTTTTTCCATAATTTCATTTTGCGGGTGCGGTCACCGCCGTATAAATGTCCGGTAACGTTTTTTTTGAGCGCCGGTATTGTCTCCCGGGCAATCACCCGCGAATTTACCACGGCCTGGACCGCCTGCGGAAATTGCTGTTGCGGCAAAAGTTCTTTCAATTTTTCCACCATTTTGCGGGATTCTTTTTCCAAAAATTCGCGCGGAATAACGCGGGAGAGCCCGGCCACCCTATCGTTTGCCACCAAAATATCCACTCTCGCCAAATCAGCTTTTTGATAATCGGCCATTTGATAACTGAAAGAAGCAAAGCCGTGAGTGGCTGATTTTATTTTATCATCAAAGTCGGAAATGAGCTCGGCTAAAGGCATAAGTGTTTTCAAAATTATTTTTTTGCCGGCGTTTTGGGTGATAACGGAAGACATCCGGAAAACGTCTTTCAGTTTCAAAATATTTCCTAAATAGTCAGGCGGGGTCAAAATTTCCAGTTCAATCATCGGCTCCCAAATCCCGGCGTACTCCTGCGGCAATTCTTCCGGATTTTCTATAATTTCAAAATCAGGCGATGTCTCTTCTTTTTTGTCTGCCGCTTCTTGTTTTACGCACGCGTTCGCCGTCCGAATTTTTCGTATCTTATAAGCCACCGAAGGAAAGCTGTTGACCGTTCTTATGCCCCATTCTTTTTCCAAGCGCTGGCTGGTGATTTCAAAATGAAGCTTGCCCAAAAATCCGGCTTTGAATCCCCTGCCCAAAACCTCGCTAGAGTCGGATTCTATTTTTATGGCCGGGTCGTTTAATTTCAATTTTTGAAACGCTTTTCTCAAATCATCGTATTCGTTGCCTTGTTCGGGAAAGAAAGAAACAAAAACCCTTGGCTGGGGCGCGACATATCCGGCAATGGATTCTTCGCCGATGGTGTCGCCGATTTTCAATTTATCCGGGTCTTTGATGCCTGTGGCGATGTAGCCGATTTCTCCTTCGCTAATCGCCGAAGAGACGGTTATCTTCGGCTGGAAATATCCGACTTCCTTTATTTTTATTTTTTCTTTGACGCTTATCAAATTGGTTTCTTCCTGCGCCTTGAATGTTCCGCTAAACACCCGCGCGTAAGCGATAATTCCCTTGTGGTCGTCGTAAAGAGAATCAAAAATCAAAGCGGCTCGGCGAGAATTATCATATTTTGCCGGCGCCGGAATTTTATTAATTACAGATTTTAACAACTCATCCACGCCATCGCCTGTTTTGCCGGAAATTCTGAAAATTTCTTCCGGCAGACAGCCGATTAATTCAGCCGTGTCGTTTATCATTTCGTTCAACCGGCTGTCTTCTTCGCCGCCGATTCCTTTGAAAAGGTCTATTTTGTTTATCGCGCCGATGATTTTCAATCCCGACTTTTTCGCCATTTCAAAATTGGCCAAAGTCTGCGCTTGAATCCCTTGAGTGGCGTCTACCAGCAATATCGCCCCTTCCACCGCCTTGAAGGCCCGGGAAACTTCGTAAGCGAAGTCGGGATGCCCTGGAGTGTCAATCAAATTGAGAATATATTCTGAGTTTGATGACTTGTAGCTCATCCTGACAGGGGCCATTTTTATGGTTATCCCTCTTTCTCTTTCAAGCTCCAGAGAATCTAAAAACTGGGCGCGCATTTCCCGCGAATGAACGGTGCCGGTGGTTTCCAAAAAACGATCGGCTAATGTGGACTTTCCGGCGTCAATGTGGGCGATGATACAAAAATTTCTTATGTGTTTTAAATCCATATTCGCGCTTGCTCTGTCATTCTGATCCGCCAGTTGGCGGAGAAGAATCTCTGCGAGATCATGAACCCCCGCCATGGCGGGGCGGGGCGAGGAATCCCGCAACCGCAAGGGCAAGGATTCTTCGCCCCGCCGTGGCGGGGCTCAGAATGACAAAGTGACAGAATGAGCATTTCGTAATTCATAGAGCATACAGAATTCTTTTGCCGAGCGCAACGACGAAAAAACACACATCATGAAACGTGAAACTTAAATCGTGAAACATGCATCGTGGAGCTTAAAACATAAAACTTGAAACTTGACAAATAAACATGGGAAAACAAAAAACACCCCGCGAAATCGGGGGGGTGTTTTTTATTCAAACGAACGAATGAATGTGACTTTAATAAGTCAAATTCGTTCCTATCTCGTACCAGTTGGTATTACTACCGCCGTCATTAGACATATAAGTAGTATTCTTGCTACTTTCCAGCCGGGCGTCCAGTTCAAAAGTGGAAGAACCGTTATTCCCGTTATAGGCGTAGAAATACGGCCCATTAGAAGAAGTGCTGGTGGAGTTGGTAGGGTCAAGCGGCAATTTATTTAAGGGCGAACCGCCGGCCATAGTGTCAAAAGCCACAGGAATCCATCCGCTGGTATTGGCAGTTACAGCCGCGCTACCGCTGTAAGAACTGGAAGTAATGCCGGTCCACATCGGAATTGAAGTGCTAGTATTAGCCACATTAGTAACGCAACCCACTATAGTGCAGGTGGTGGTGCTGGTCAAACTCGCTCCGCTGACCGTGGAGAGATACAAGTTGATGGCGTTCTTGACGCTGTCTAAGTCGTTCATTCTCTGGGTGTCGCGGGTCTGCTTGAAATACTCAGCGGGATTAAGCGCCAAGGTAACCACAGTGGCCAAAATAGCCAAAATGGCGATAACTATCAATAACTCAATCAAAGTAAAACCTTTTATCTTTGTGTTCATAACTTAAATTTAACTTTTACGATTTTATTTCTATTTTATTTTTATCCTTAATTTCGAGAGATTTCTCTTAATCATCGACCATTTCAGACTTCCGCGCAGCATTTTTTACATAATTATTCCGCGAAAATCTTTATAAACATTTTATATTCAACGGAAAATAAAGACAAGAGGCGCGAATGTGGATAACCTTGAATGTAAGAAATCCGAGCGTTGTTTACATTTCGGAACGAGATCCTTCACTGCGTTCAGGATGACGAAAACGATTAGAATGACACTCTATTGTCATTCTAAGCCCCGACCACTTGTCATTCTGAGCCCCGCCACGGCGGGGCGAAGAATCTCATCGCCTGTCATTCCCGCGAAAGCGGGAATTCAAAGCTGTCATTCTGAGGGCAAAGCCAGAAGAATCCATCATGTCATTCTGAGGGCGAAGCCCGAAGAATCTCTAAGAGATCCTTCGTCCCGTTAAGCGGGACTCAGGATGACAATAAAAAACAGCGATGAAAAGCGTAAACAACGCGAAAAAATCTTACACCTTAAAAGATTCACGCTTCAAGATTCAAAATTCACTTCTTTCACTCCTTTTTCCGCGATTTCTTTCGCCCTGGCCACCAAATCGTCAATGGAAATTTTCGCCTTGATAAGATACTCGGCCGCTCCCAGCTGATAGCCGAAAGCAATGTCTTTTTCCTGCCCCAGATTTGAGATTACGACAATGGGAATGTTGCTGTGGCTCAACTGCGGATTGTTGCGGATTTCCTCCATCACTTCAAAGCCGGATTTCTTGGGAAGAATAATATCCAGCAAAATCAAATTCACGTCGGTTGAATCGTTAAGGGCCATCACCGCTTCTTCTCCATCCCGGCAGAGGATGACAGAAAAACCTTCTTTCTGGAGGCGGTTCCTCAAAAGCGACGACAAAAACGGGTCGTCTTCCACCAAAAGAATTTTCTTTTCCGTTTTTTGTTCTGTTTCTTTTGTCTCTTCCGTCATTAAATAATTTTAGCAAGAAATCGGCAAAAAGGAAACACCGGCGGAAAACGGAAATTGGAGTCAATTCAATTACTTATTATAATGAGCCAAAAAATTAATTCGCGCGTCGGGATCCTGTTATTTATAAATATCTTTGCGATGGCCAATGGCAAGAACAATAATTTTATCCAGTTTGATATCAAAAATCACTCTATAATTGCCGATGCGAAATCGGTAATCGCCGATTCTTGAATCTGTTAATTTTGTAGCGTGCGAAACGGATCGCGACTAAAATAAAGCAATTTTTCTTTAAGATGATTCTGAATAGATAGCGGCAATTTGCGCCATTGTTTCCACGCGAAAGCAGTAAAAACAATTTTCATAAAAAATTATTTAAACGCG
This sequence comes from uncultured Candidatus Saccharibacteria bacterium, assembly GCA_964453135.1. Taxonomy (GTDB): domain Bacteria; phylum Patescibacteriota; class Minisyncoccia; order UBA6257; family UBA9933; genus CAYVOL01. The sequence goes on from CAYVOL010000001.1 coordinate 18,192, forward strand.
AATAATTTTTTCTCTTTTATTTCTTGGCGCGCTTTTTCAATATGGCGGATAAACTTTTTGGAAGATAGGGCTTCTTGGTTTTCTAAATAATCTTCAAATTTTTGCCACAAATTCAGCGGCAATAAAATCATCGGTTCTTTATTAATCTTTATAATGGGAAATTTTTCAGTTGTAGAAATTGTTTTGGCCATTTTCACATTATACCGCGCTAAAGATTGAAGTCAACTATAATAAAATATGCATTCTCAAATTCTTTCTGCCGCCAAAAAAACGAGAAATACCGCGCAAAAGAAAAAATATTTTATTCACTTAAGCATGATTTCTCAACAATTAGTTAATGAGATTGAAACGAAAACATATCGGCCGTCGCAATTCTCGTGTTTTGCGGTGCGCGACCCGAAAACGCGCGAGATTTTCGCGCCGCATTTTCGCGACCGCATTATTCATCACTTTTTCAACGACAAAATTGAATCAGTGATTGACAAAAAATTTATTATGACTTCATTTGCTAACCGCAAAAACAAAGGAATTCATCGGGCAATAAGAAAAATACAAAAAATCTTGCGCAAAAAAGAAACGAGTTATTTTTTGAAAATAGACATTAAAAACTTTTTTCCGTCCATCAATAAAAAAATCTTATATGAAATTTTTCAAAAACATTTTTCAAATTTGCCGCTTTCTCGCGAAGAAAAAGATTTGCACATGTTTTTGGCGCGCAGGATTATTTTTCACGATCCGACAAATCCATCGCCGATTTTTACCGGCAATAAATCGCTGCTTGCACAAGTCCCAAGCCATAAATCTCTTTTCAATAATTCAAAAGAAAACGGTCTCCCTATCGGTAGTTTATCCAGCCAATTTTTCGCCAATATTTATTTGAATGAACTAGATCAATTCGCTAAACATGTTCTACGTATCAAATATTATTTTCGCTATGTTGACGATATTATAATTATCGCAAAAGATACGCGAATATTGACGGAATATAAACTGCAAATTGATGATTTTTTGCGGAAAAAACTGCGTCTGTCTTTGCATCCGAATAAAACATTATTGCAGCCGACAAAAAATGGAATTGATTTTCTTGGATATATCGTGAGAAAAAATTATATTCTTGTCCGCAGAAGATCTGTTAAAGCATTCAAACGCCGGCTGTACTTTTTCAATCATCTTTTTAACCCCGATCAATATCCGGTTTTAGACGTCCCGCAAACAATGCCTCTCGCAAAAAAATTCCGCCGAGAAAAATGGCGTCTGCCGATTGACCCCGATTTTGCCATTCTCTCCTCAATACTCGCAACAATCAATTCATATTACGGAATTTTTTGCTTCGCCGATAGTTTTCGTTTGCGTAAAAATTTATATGAAAAACATTTCGGCCATTTGAAAAATTTTTTTGAGTCGAAAAATAAATTATGGAGCGTAATGCAAATAAAAAAGGAATATATCCCTCAGCGGACGCACCGGACATAATTGCTGTTGTTGTAGTTGTTGTTGTTCCAGTTGCCATCCGATAACCTCAAATTGATCCAGTTGCCGTTGTTGGACTGATAGGGCGTGGCAAATCGCGTCTGCACTCATTTTGATATTCTTTATGGAATAAAATCCGAAAAGAAAGTTTTTATGCTTGTTTTGTCAAGCGGCGGACGCCGCATATATTCCTTTTGCTTCGCCATTTGGAACGAAGTTCGCACCAAAACCTCTTGCGAAAGCGTCTACATTATATCATTTTTTAATGATTTTTGCATCCACTTTTCCCATGCTGCCGCTTGTTTACTGATTTCCTCCATCCTTCCACTCACATCGGCAAAAAAAGAATGCGAATAATATTCCATTTCCCAAGCGGCTAAAAAATACGCTTTAATAACTTCGATTTTTCCGCGCAGTTCTTTCAAATCGCCAATGCCGGATGATAATTCATCTTGGCTACTTTTTTTGAAATTCGCCAAAGCAATCAATTTCATACAATCAGTAATTTCATTTAATAATTTTTCGGAAATTGAAATACGAAACGGTTTTGGCAATCCCTGATGGACGGAAAAACACTTCTTAAAAACGACCAGCAGGTCAAAAAATATTTTCGGATTGGAATAATTCTGAGGCATACTAAAAAATGACGTAAATTAATTCCGCAATTTTAAAAATGCGCGCCGAAATTTCAAAATTCAAAAATCAAATTTCAATATATGCCTCAGCGGACGCACCGGACATAAAGGCCGGTGTAGTAGTTGTTGAGGCTCCAGTTGCCATCCGATAACCTCAAAATGATCCAGGCGCCGAGGGTGGACTGATAGGGCGTGGATGTCCACAAAAAATTACTGGAAGCAGTTAATCCTTCAAAAACCGCTAATTGATCCATAGTAGGCAAGCGCCAGTCGGTGTAAGTGGTAACGGTGTCGGATCCGGATATGGCATATTGCGCTGTGGCGGAAAGATTTCTGCAATAACCGGCGGCATTGGCGTGATTATATGTTCCAGCGGCTTCGGCGGAAACGGCGGTGGCAGACCATTTCCCGCCCCCCGCAGCCGCATCTACATATCCTTTTGTGGCGGCGCTCGTGGAAGCGGTCGGACCAGCCACATTGACAATCTGATAACCGCTGAAACTAGATGTGCCATTAACGGTCAATAAATAAGAAGGCGTTGTTGTTCCAATGCCGACGTTGCCGTTGCTTCCTTGAACAAAAAGCCCCGTATTCCCTTGATAGCCGCTGTTCGCTACACCGCTCACCGATCCTGTGCCGCCCCAATTCAGATATACACCGCCATTCGTTGTGCCAACCGCATAAACCCGACCCGTAGCAACGGTAGTTCGCCCAGGAGCAATTATAAAATTTTGATCAAACCCACCGCCCGCGTCATCCATTAAAACTTGAAAATTGCTCGCATATCCTGTGCCTCGTATTAGATTATTGCCATAATAAGTTTGATTATTCGGACTTGCTGTACCGGTATAGAATTGACCACTATAATTAAGTCCGGCAGAAATTGCACCTCCTCCGCCATACGGATTAGTATTAGTAAAAGATGCTATGTCCGCTAACGTTCCTGCTCTTGCTCTTACGATTAAAGGAGTATTGTATTGCCCAATACCGGAAGCATTGATATCTAAAAGCGCCACTGGCGTTGTTGTTCCAATGCCGACGTTGCCAGCAGAATCTATTCGCATCCGTTCGTTTCCACCGCTAGTATCAAAAACAAGCGGGGTAGGCGCACCGTTCGACCTGATATGCGTAGAGGTCCCGTCATAAAAAAATGCACCTTTCTGTACTCCGTTTCCTTGAATCTCCAAGACACCGCCCGTAGTTCCATTGATCGAAAGAGCAGTGTAGCCAGCCACTGAAAGGGGGTTCGTTGTCCCAATCCCGACGTTGCCGTTCATAAAAGTGGAAGTGCCATAAACCTGAAAAGCGGTGGAGGGGCTCAGGGTATTGACGCCGACATTGCCGCCCGAAAAATAAATTATGTCGTTGATACTGTTCCAAATGCTGTTGGAAGAGCCGATTTTGTAAGCGGCGGAAGAACCGGGATACAGGCTATCGTCAAAGGTGGCGGCAGAAGCGCGGCTCACGGCGAAATGTAAAACGCGGCTGGCTTGCTGCTGGATGTTGGAAGAATTGTAGCTTATTTGAATGTCGGCAGTTACCTGGTCGTGGCCGGGATAGAAAGTGTTTTTGAAAAATGTTAAAGAATTGACGACGACTTTACTGCTGGTGAGACTGACAACATTATTGGCGCCGCAGATGCCTTTATTGGAAGGGTCGGCAGTGTCTCTGCCCTGGCTCATCATAATGGCGCTGGTGGAAGTTGAAAGATAAACACAGACCGGATCTAAAGTGGAGGAAGCCATGCGCAAAACCAAAACGCTGGAAGTGGAATTTGTCGCCAAGTCGGTGGAAGTGGCGGTGTTGGCCCGCAGAGAAAAAGCCGAGGATTTTTGAACCAAGCGGTTGATGGTGCCGACCACGTCGTTTAGCTGGCTGGAGGTTTCGCTGACGGAAAGCTGGTTGGAAGTAATCTGGGTTGCCTGCATCAAAATGCCGGCCAAGACCGCGCTGATGGCGACAAAAATCGCGGAGTAAATAAGAAGCTCCACGAGGGTGAAGGCTGGGGAATTTTTCATCTGGCGCATATTTATAATTATAAATTATTTAACAAAAAACAAAAGTGGATAAAGACATAGCATTGTCATCCTGAGTCCCGCTTAGCGGGACGAAGGATCTCGTAAGATTCCTCACTGCGTTCAGAATGACTTGATGGGATTCCTCGCTTCGCTCGGAATGACAGATTAATTACAGTATACTATTTATCCCCAAAAAATCCTTGCGATGTTTCAGATGCTGTAATAAAATATAAATGTCGCCAAAAAAATAATAAACTAAAATAATAAACGATAGTATGGACAATGTTATTCAAATTAAAAAGAGAGCGCGCCAGCAGGAAATTTCTTCGCAGAAAAACGAGGAACCGAGCATAATCCATTCGCACTTGGACGAATCGCCGTCCGGCGAAAAAGATTTCGGAGCGAAAATAGGAAAAACATGCCTTTATCTTTTAACTTTCTTAACTCCCCTTTTCTTTTTGCCTTTCACCGTTTACCCTCTGGAAGCAAATAAAATCATACTGGCGGCCGGCTTGCTTATCATTGCCGCATTTTCTTATTTAGCCAGTTCCCTTCACCGGAAAAAAATCGTTTACCCCGGCTCTTTGACTGCTTTGTCGGTTCTTCTTCTTTCAATATCAGCGGCTTTAAGCGCGGTTTTTTCTCAAGCAACTTCTTTGGGCATTTACGGCGGGCTTAACCAGCCGGAAAGCCTTTTGGCTTTCATTATTTATTCTCTGGCGTTTTTCCTTTCAGCGTCATTTTTGGAGAAAAAAGATTTTTCCAAACTGGCGATTGTTCTTTTAGTAAGCTTGAGCATCGCGATGGTTTTGGGCTGGCTGGGAGCGTGGGGAAAATTAAGCTTTCTTGCGGTTATTCCAGGGGGATTTAACACCGCGGGAGCGCCGAGCGCCTTGGGAATGCTGGCGGCCATGGCTTTAGCCGTGGCGGTTTTGATTGTTGATTTGTCTTTGGCGGAAAAAATAAAAACGCGCATTGCTTTGATTGCCGTCGGTATCCTTGCGCTTATCACTTTAATTATTCTTAATAATTATTTCCTCTGGATCGCTTTGGGAAGCATTATGCTTATCGGAGCGGCTTATAAATTTATCACCCAATTCAAACTAACGCTTCCCTTGACCTTAGCAATTATTGCCCTGCTTTTTATCTTAAGCGGCCAACTGCTGCAAAATAGTATTTTTACTCCGGAAATAAAGTTAAACGCCTGGCCGGCTTTGAATATCGTTAAAGATTTTTTCCGCCACGGGTCAATAAGAGAAATTATTTTAGGAGCTGGTCCCGGACTTTACAATTACGCTTACGCTCTTTACCGCCCGCTGATATTAAACCAGACTGATTTTTGGTTTATAAGATTCAATCAGGGGTTTAGTTTTCTCGCCTCTTTGCCGATATCCTTGGGCATTTTAGGAAGCTTGGCTATGCTGCTTTTTATCTTCAGTTTCATTAAAGACGGAGTTAAATCATGGCGCGACGAAAAATCGCTTATTGTTTTTAATGCCGGCGCTCTGCTTGTGGCGGGCTGGCTCTTAACGCCTGCCTCTTTTACTCAATCGCTTTTTATTTTTATGGCAGCCGGAATTTTAGCAACTCAGCGACGCCCTTTGAAAGAAATTCCCCTTGAACCGATTACTTACGGAAAACTGATTACGGTTTTCGTTCTTTTTGTTGCCCTATCAGCCGCTCTTTTAACCGGAGGAACAATGCTCGGGAAAAAATACCTATCCGCTGTTTATTACGGAAAAACACAGCAATATATTTCTTTGGACAAAAACGGAGGAAGGGCAATTGAAGAAAACAATATGGATAAATATACCGACTATCTCAATAAGGCGCTCGCTATGGACAGCGATACCGATATCTATCTTCGCGACGGAAGCCAGCTGTATTTACTGGAAGCCGGAAAAGTTTTGAACACTCCGCCTTCCAAAGACCAAGACCCTAAAAGTATCCAGGCGCAATTTAACAACAACATTTCTTCCGCCGTCCAATTCGCAAAAGCAGCTACGGACGCCAACCCGTTAGATTACAGCAACTGGGACAATATCGGCGGCATTTACGAGAATTTAATCGGCGTAGCCAACGGCGCAGACCAGGCGGCCGAGGATAGCTATAAAAAATCTTTGGCGCTTAATCCAAAGAGTTCTCAAGCAGAGCTTAACCTTGCCCGCGTTTCTTTCTTTTCTGCTGTTGTTGCGCGCAAGAACGGAGCCGAGCAGAAAGTTTGGGCCGACAAAATAAGCCAGGCGAAAAATTATCTTAATGACGCCTTCAACTTGAAGCCGAATTACCAGCCGGTTTCTGATTTACAGAATCAAATAATAGGCTGGGAATCCAGCGCTTCCGCTCCAGCCGCCACCTCTACGGCTGTTAGCGCATCTTCTACTCCTCCTGCCACTCCCGCGCCGCGGAGGTAGCCAGCGGACAATCACTTCAAAACCGCGAATCTAATGGCAAGAAGTTTAGGCGTTGTTTACATTTCGGAACGAGATCCTTCACTGCGTTCAGGATGACGGAAATGATTAGAATGACGTCCTGTTGTCATTCTGAGTCCCGACCCGCTGTCATTCTGAATCCGCCAGCAGGCGGAGAAGAATCTATTGTGTCATTTTGAACCGCCAACTGGCTCCGCCAACTGGCGGAGAAGAATCCCGTATTTATGCAAGTTTGATCATGTGAGATCCTTCGTCCCCCGCCGTGGCGGGGGACGAAGGATGACAATAAAAACAGAATAACAATAAAAAACAACGATGAAAAGTGTAAACAACACTATGAAACCCTACAAATTAACTAAGTGAAACAAAACAGCCGTAATTTCGTTATCTATGTTGAATGGCGAAGAAAATTTAATAAAACACGCCATTAGAGGTGAGTCCTCGGCTTTTGGCTCGCTTTATGATGAGTACCAACCGCGAATTTACCGGTTTATTTATCTTAAAGTAGGCCATCGTGAGGAAGCCGAGGATCTCACCCACCAAGTTTTCCTCAATGCCTGGAAGAATGTGAAAAATTACCGCTTCCAAGGATTTCCTTTTTCCAGCTGGCTTTATCAAATTGCCCGCAACCAGGTAATAGACCATTACCGAACGAAAAAAACGGCTTTTACTCTTGACGACAACAGGGATAATGAAGAAGAAAACAGCAATGGCGATAATTTTTTAACAGAAGACAATAATTTTAATTTAGATATCCGCTCGGAAATCGCCGCGGTTCAGGAAGCTATAAAAAAATTAATCCCCGAACAGCAAGACGTCATTATTATGAGATTCGTGGAAGAAATGCCTCATCGGGAAATCGCCGCTTCTTTGAATAAACCGGAAAGCACGGTGCGGGTGCTTCAGCATCGCGCCATTGCTAATTTAAGAAAAACGTTAAAAAACGTTCGTTAAAAAATATTTATGGATAAAATCCGCCAATTATTAAAAGAATTAAAAAAGATTGAGCCGGACAGGGATTACAGCCGGACGTCTAAAATAGCCATTCTCAACTATTCCCGTCCCGAAGAAAAAAGTGGGAGATTTTTGATGGAGATAATCCGTTTCGCAGCGGCGGCGGCTGCCGGCATCTTACTGATAATAACTGCCCTGGGAGGCGCGTCTTATTTTAATGAAAAATACTCCCCTCTTAATATGGAGGGCCTAAACCAAAAAAATCTGGTCAGCGAAGCCAAAGACATCAATGATTCCATAAAAATAACTCTAGAAGAAATAAAATATCTTGACCAGTCCAACAAAAAAGCCATCAACGCGATGAACGAACTGTCCAAAAATAAACCCAACGCCTCGTCTCTTTCGGCAACCGCTTCCTCTTCTTTGAACGCCACCTCAACCGAGGATTTAAATAATTTTCTTATTAATCCATCTGTCGCCCCATCGGCCGCCACTTCCACGGAAATAAACGGAACAAGCACTAATTTTCAAGATGTTAACGCATTGCTGGAAAAAATCTCTCAATAAGAATGGCGAAGCAAATTATGCGCCTTTCGTTATTTTGGTGGCGAGCGGATTATTTTTTTCAAGCGGCGCTTTTTCGCCGATAAGTCCGCTGATAAATTTCCCGACGGCTTACGCTTCCAGCGCTTCTTCATCAGCGGCTGAAATTCCGGAAACTTCCGAATTGAGTTTAGGCGACAGAAAACAACTCCTGACGGATATTCTTTCTTCGGCTTTGTCGCAAACCAACGAACTGGCAAATTATCTTTCCGCTTTGCAGACCCCCAATGAAGAATGGGATAAAATACGGGGCAATTTAGTATCCGACCTTGCCAATTTCAGCGGGCATTACCAACTGACAATAGACAAAATCAACGACGCCAGTTCCACCATCACTCTGGAGGAAATTAAAAAAACAGCGCGGGGATTGAAAGACTGGCAGGAAAACATTTATTCTCCGGAAATAGACAGGGCAATCAACGCTTCCCTTATTTTGAGAGCCGATGATTTTTTCAACACCACGCAAAGCAGATTTGATAAAATATCGGCTGATATAAAAAAATTGGAGAGGCAAAGATTTATCAAAACAAATCTTTCCAAGAGATATTTGTCGGATATTTCCCGCCATCTGAAAAACATTGGGAGTTCTATTGACAGCGCGAAGAAGTTGTATTTAAAATCTTCCGCGGCCGCGGAAGAAAATTCCGCCACCAGCACCGACGCGCTTTCCAATAAAGCGGAAGAAAAAACCTCCCTTCAAGAAAGCCGCGCTCAAATCCAGGACACAATAAGAAAAACAATCCAGGACGCGCTGAAAGAATTAAAAACAACTTACGAGATATTCTTCCAGATAAACGACAGAATAAAAAACGGGAATTAGAAAGTCGGACTATCAATAAAACAACCCCCCGCCGCGGCGGGGGGTTGTTTTATTCGCTTAAAATATACAGAGATACTGACGAAGTTTACTGCACTGCTTCTTTCAAAGCTTTGGCCGCTCTGAATTTCGGCTTAATGGAAGCGGCAATTTGAATTTTTTCTCCGGTTTTCGGATTAACGCCCATGCGAGCCGCTCTTTTGGCAACCTTAAATGTGCCGAAGCCGGCCACCGCCACTTCTTCTCCTCTGCTTAACGCTTTGGTGATAGTATCAAAAACAGCGTCTACCGCGGAAGTTGCCTGTTTTTTAACTTCAATATTGGCAGCACCCATCACTACCTCTACTAAACTTACCTTGTTCATAGATATTAAAACTTGCTTTTGCTCTGTCGACCTTTGAATGATTAAAATAATTATAGCAAATTTCTCATTGTGAAATCAATTGCCGCTAATAAATGAACGCGCTTTTCACCATGGTTATTCTGAATTTTATTGTTTGTCATTCTGAGTCCGCCAGTTGGCGGACGAAGGATCTCGCAAGATTCTTCTCCGCCGGCTGGCGGATTCAGAATGACAGGTGGTCTAGGATCAAAACGACAATCCGCGCAAAAATCTCCTATTTCGCATATTCCACGGCTTTAACTTCCCTGATGACATTGACTTTGATTTCGCCCGGATATTTCAGCTCCGCTTCAATTCTGTCGGCAACGTCTTTAGCTAATTGGTAAGCGCCGAAGTCGTCAATTTTTTCCGGCGTTACGAAAATCCTCAATTCCCGTCCCGCGGAAATAGCGTAAGAATTTTTCACTCCGGCAAAACCATTGGCGATTTTCTCCAAATCTTCCAGCCGCTTGATATAATTTTCCAAGCTTTCCCTTCTCGCTCCGGGACGCGAAGCAGACAAAGCATCCGCCGCTGTTACCACAAACGATTCGGGCGTAGCGAAAGGATAATCTTCGTGATGCGCCTCCATCGCCTTGATTACTTCTTCGGATATATTGTATTTTTTGAGTATTTTTCTTCCCAGTTCAATATGGCTTCCTCCCACTTCGTGGTCTATGGCTTTGCCGATGTCATGAAGCAAAGCCGCTTTTTTGGCAACTTCCACGTTCAAACCCAGCTCCGCCGCCATCATCGCCGCCAAATGAGTGGCCTCCAAGGAATGGAGCAAAACATTTTGCCCATAGCTGGTGCGGAAATGAAGCCGCCCCAATAACTGAACAATCTCTTTGGGCAAGTCGTAAAGGCCGACTTCGTAAACCGCTTCCTCTCCTATTTCCGCGGTCCGCTTGTTCATTTCTTCCTTGGCTTCCTCCACTTTTTCTTCAATGCGCGCGGGCTGGATTCTCCCGTCTTTCATCAATTTTTCCAAAGCCAAACGGGCGATTTCCCGCCTCATGGGATCAAAAGAAGAAATGACGATGTAATCGGGCGATTCGTCAATGATAAATTCCACGCCCGTGGAGCGCTCGAGCGCTTTTATGTTTCTGCCTTCCCGTCCGATTATTTTTCCTTTCAGATCTTCATTTTCAAGATTGAAAATGGCAGTAGTGATTTCGGAAACATGGGAATGGCTATAGCGCTGAATGGCGACAGTCATAATGTCTTTGGCTTTGCTTTCCAATTCCTCACGCCTTTCTTTATTCAATTTTTGAACAAGGGAACTTAATTCTTTCTGGTTATCTTCGTAAACTCTTTTAATAAGGAGTTCTTTGGCTTTGTCAGATGTTAACCCCGCGACTTTCTGGATTTCTTCTTCGGATTTTTTTCTTAATTCTTCAAGGTCGCTTTGCCGCTTTTTTATTTCTTCCTGTTCTTTGATTAATTTTTCCTCCCGCAAGCGGAAATGATTTACTTCGCTTTGAAGCGCCTCTTCCTTGGAACGAAATCTGTCTTCTAATTTATCCAGCTGCTGCTTTCTTTCCCGCTCTTCTTTTTTGATCTCTTCCAATATGTCAGCGGACTTGTTTTCCGCCTCTAAAACTATTTCTTTCGCCTTAACTTTTGCGTCTTCTAACTGATTTTCAATTTTTTTCTCCTGGCGGGCTTTACTTCCGGAAATAAGGAAATGGCGAAAGACATACACCGCCGCTCCGGCCGCCGCAACCAAAACTATCCCCAGAATTGGGTTGATGTACATATGTTAAATTGTTCGCTAATTCATCCGTAAAAGTATGCGCCAAATCAGCATTCAGCGATACCATTATTTTAGTTAGGAACATAAAAAATGACTTTTATTATTACCCGTATTATAAAACTTTGCGATAAAAAGTAAACCCCGCCAGCGCAAGAATGTCATCCTGAGTCCCCCGCCACGGCGGGGGACGAAGGATCTCGCTAAGATTCTTCACTACGTTCAGAATGACAGCGTAAGTCATCCTGAGCGAAGGCGAAGGATCTAACGAAATTTTTCTCCGCCAGTTGGCGTCCGCCGGCTGGCGGATCAGAATGACAGCTTTGGATTTCCGCTTTCGCGGGAATGACAGGCGCTAAGATTCTTCTCCGCCGGCTGGCGGATCAGAATGACATTTTACGGACAGCGCCTCCCGTCAGTAATCAGTAAAAGATAGGGGCGGGCGGAACACATCATTTCGCCATGGCCGGAATGCCGTTGCGATAAGATATAAAAAGGGACAAAAAACTTTAATTAAGTCAAAATGGGTTTCGCATTATTGATAGCAATAATGATAGTAAAGTCGGCTACAGTTGGAATCTACTGGCTCAAAACTGGTTAATTGAACGTCTGTAAAACCAGCTGGACAGGAATACCCTCCGGTCCAAGGATTGGTTACTGCCGGTTGACACCCGCTACCGGAGATAGTCGTATACATTCCTCCAAATCTACCCGTGCTCGCCCAACGCGCGGGACCACCAGCTTGCGGAGAACCCAACCACACATCTCCACTCCAAACGGAAATATTTCCACCACTAACCGACAGTTTATTGTCCGGCGCTGTTGTTCCGATGCCGACGTACCCGTTACTTTGGTTAATATAATCGAGGCTATTTGCGAAATAAAGATCTCCTGTTGAATTGCTAATCATTAACGGTCGCAAGGTATTCCAACTCCCATATTGATTGCCGGAATTGGTAAGTAAAGGCATATATGTATTGACGCCATCATTTCTAATAAAAGCTCCGTAATTTCCAGATATAGCTCTAAATTGACCTGAGCCACCCCCTAAAGTACTAATGAATTCTGTTGCTGTTCTAGTAGAGCCATTGACATCTAATGTATAGCCTGGTGATGCCGTCCCGATACCCACGTAAGTTCCATTATCATATATCTGCGAATTGGTAATACTAGGCACAGTTCCCCATTTTGTAAGATAGTTTGTGGTGCCGGAAGTGTAGGTGACCGTACCCGCACCCAAACTGGTGCAGCTTCCAGCAGAAGTGACAATGCCGCCGGATATTGTAAGACCGCTGGGAGTGGTGCCTGCTGAACAGGTTAATGAATTGACGCCAGCAGTGCCGCCGCGCCGGTAATAATTGGTTGCGCCGACATTGATGTCTCCGGAAACATCAAGCTTGTAAACAGGAGACATTCCCACGCCGACATTGCCGGAAGAATTCCAGACTCCGCTGCCCGGGAAATTAATTGTCCCGCTGAAAGTAGGGCTGGAACTAAAAACCAAAGAACCGCTGCCGGTTTCGTCGGTAATTATTGACGCTAAGTTGGCGGAAGTATCGGTGTTGAAATAAGTGGAAGACAAGCCGGCGATTTTTCCAGCGGAGGTTATTAAGTTGACATTGCCGGTGCCGAATTGGGCGGCGCCCTGGACATCAAGAAGCGCGCCGGGAGTGGAAGTTCCGACGCCGAGATATTTGTTGGTATTGTTCCAGAAAAGATTGGCGTCTCCGCCTAAAGTGCCGGCATTGTTGAATTGCACCTGGCCGGTGGAGCCGCCGGCGAATCCTGTGGGCCAGGAAGCAATGCAGGAACCGTTAAGGCAGAACTGGGTGGAGCTGGTGTTACCCGAAACTTCCAAGGGCTGGCTGGGATTAGAGGTGCCTACTCCGAAATTACCGGAGTTGTAATAAAGTTTAGAGCCGGAGGAAAAAAGGCAGGCGCTGTTGACGCATAGCCCGGTGTCGGAACGGACATAGCCGCCCAAGACGTCAAGCTTGACCCCTGGGCTGGCGGTGCCAACGCCGACATTGCCGCTCATAAGAGCAGTGGGGTTACCTTGTTTACCAATTTGTAATACTACGTTATTTCCACTATCAAAAAATTGATATTGAGTTGCATAACCGCCAGTACCGCCGGGATTAAAACCCATCCAAGAATTAACTGAATCACCCGAAATATAAGAGGAATTCCCTAACCCAAATTTTAACGCTGATGTAACTCTCGCATTGCCATTAACATCTAATATATATTGCGGCGTCGTTGTCCCAATGCCCACATTGCCGCCGGAATAATATAAGACACCCCCCCCTGCGCCGGGAGCAGAGGAAGGAGAAGTCCAGCCGAAAACTACGGTGGCAAAAGAAACTGCTAAAATGAGGCAAGAGAATATGAAAAGGATTTTAGGAAGGGAGCGGGACATTTTTTATTTATCGTTGTTTTTATTGTTATCCTGTTTTAATAGTCATCCTGAAAGTGTTTTTGTCATCCTGAGTCCCCCGCCACGGCGGGGGACGAAGGATCTCGCAAGATTCTTCACTGCGTTCAGAATGACGGGGTGGATTCTTCTCCGCCAGCTGGCGTCCGCCAGCTGGCGGATTCATAATGACATAAGAAAAGTCGTAAATTTATTTTTTAGTTTATTAATAATTTTACTTCTGCTGAAAATGAAAATCAATGAAGAGTTATCCACATAAGCAATATCAAAACCCGTTTAATTTGACAGAGCCGCTGTTGAAAAATAACAAAAAAGAGGCGAGAGCCGTTAAAAGCACTCTCGCCCCTGATACAAAAGAACTATAATCCCCCCCCTTAGTTTGCCACCAACGGGGCTGGACCCATCGGCGGCGAGAATAAAGGTCCGTTTGGAGGCAAAGGAGCCGGTCCGCCTCCTGGAAGTCCAGGGGAACCCGGAGGACCAATGGGACCTTGAGCGCCAACGGGGCCTTGTGAACCGACTGGGCCTTGCGGGCCTGCCGGACCTTGAGCGCCAGTTGCGCCCCCTGGCCCCTGAGGACCTGTCGAGCCCTGGGCTCCTTGAGATCCTTGCGGACCTCTAAATCCTCGCGGACCCTGAACGCCTTGCTGGCCTTGGGGACCTTGCGGACCTACTGGGCCGCGAGGGTGATGAATGATATGGATGGAGGATGCTGCCGCTCCTCCGTAAATCGCGGCCTTATCAATGTCGCTCGCCGCCAAAAATGGGACGCCGCACTCCTCCGGAAGGAAGGCTTTTTCAAAAATTCCTCCCAGAAGAGAACCACCGACCGCGGCTAACGCACCGATTGGATGGCTCATCGCCATGGCTCCGCCAAATCCGGCAAGCCCTCCCAAAGTGCCGCCCCATCCAGAGGGAGTACATCTTTTTTGCCAGGCATCTCTTCGCTCCAGGGCGTAATTCACCGCTGCCACCACATCTGCCTGAGTAATCTGCGGCTGTGGCGGAGGATACTGGTAAATAGCTTGAGGCGGTGGCGACGCTGGCATCGGCTGATACGACGCCGCTGCCGGCTGTTGAACAACTGCTTCTTGCGGCCGCGGACGCGTTGCTGAAACCGCCCTGTCCTCAATGAAATTCAAAAACACTCGATTGAGAATAGGGTTGCCGCAGGCACATACTTTGTCCGCCAGCCAACGCTCTCCGTCTTTACGCATAGAGACTTCTGTTCCGACTGGCAACCAGCCAGTGGAAATTTTTCCGCTGGCGCCAATTATTTTCACCTCGGCATCCTCGTCCAACTTCATGGTCGGGAGGTTTTCTTTCTTACAAAGGTCCGGCGCCACCGGGTCGGCGCCGATGTTAATATATTTTTTCCCGGTTTCCGCGGCAACGGGCGAAATCCCCGTCGCGGCTAATGCAACTATGGCAAGAGCAATGACACCCATTCTTCTCATTCCCCTCCTCCTTTCTTGTTTTAATATATATAATTGTGAAGAGCAATATTGACGATCAGATGAATCGCCAAAGCACTATCTTTTTACCATAATTTTACTAACTTGTCAAAAAAATTAGTTATTGATTACGAGGGGCACGAAACTGAACCCGAAATACTCTCTCCGGCGATAATCATCTTGGGAAATTTTATCTATCACCGCGATGCTGTTTCCCACCGGCGCCACAATTCTGCCGCCGATTTTCAACTGCTTTTTCCATGCTTCCGGAATATCTCCTTCGGCGGCCGCTCCGGCGATAATTTTGTCAAAAGGCGCTTCGCTTTGATACCCCTTGGAGCCGTCGCCTAAAATTACCTGGACCGCTCCCGAACTGACGAATTTATAATGCTCAATGTTTTGCTCCGCTTTTTTCTTAAGTTCCGCAATGCGCTCAATGGCAATGATTTTACCGGATTGGCCGCTGTTTCCCCCGTTGTCTTTTTCAGAATTTGTATTGGCAGGCGCTTTGCTTACAATGTGCGCCAAAAGAGCAGAGGTCCAACCCGAACCGCAGCCGATATCTAAAATTTTTTCTCCCTTTTTCGGCTGAAGAAGTTCCAACATAAAAGCCACGGTCAGCGGCTGAGAAATGGTCTGGCCAAAGCCAATGGGCAAAGGAGCATTGATGTGCGCCTGGCCGTGATACCCTTCGGAAACAAAATAATGCCGGTCAATCGCCCGGAACGCCTCTATGATATCGGCGCTTTTCAAGTAGCCGTCTTTAATCAACCCGTTAATTAAATTTTCACTTGTCTGGTCCATAAAAACTCAGAACTTGGATCTTAAAACTTAAAACGTATATTCTATTATACCAAAGTTGACAACCCAAGAAAAGAAAGTTAACATTTTAATTGGTCTTGCAACAACTAAAATAACATTTTAAGCACGAGGAAAAGGAGGTGATGAATTTGGTTGTTTCTTGTTAAATATAGAGAAAGAGATTGGACATTCGCGAACGAAAAACAAAAAGCGGAACAATCACGGACAAGGAGATGGCCAATGGAGATGGGCGATGCGTCAGCAATGCCACCAGGAAGTGAAAAAGAGCTGTGCTGCAATCCCGATGTAGCGATCGTCCGAGAGCGTCTATCAGCCCTGCTGAAGTACAAATCTAAGACACCAATACTATTCTCTCTGCAACCAGTGGGCAACAAATTCCGATTTGCCATAAGATCACTGCGCGCCAACAACCTCGGTATCCCACCGAGAATAGTGGCAAGAAGACTTTGCGACATCTCTGTCCAAGTGGCCAAGCATTTACTTCCCGAATACCATCACGAGGACCCCGAATTCCTCGTTGTTCGCAGAAATTTAATGGCAATGCTGAGCAAAAAGATTCAGGAACCGGTAATAACGCTCGGCAGGATAGAAAATAAGTTCCTGCTGTTCATACACAACGTGAACCTGGAAATTCCGTCGGGAATAGTAGTAGCGGATAGTCTTTGGGGCATTTACATTCAGGCGGCCCAACATCTGTTTCCCGATGAAGGCCTCCAACCTGCCCTCGCCTAACCAGCGCGCCAACTATATTTCTTTACCCCCCTTCCAAGCCCCTCTCCACAACAACGGAGAGGGGCTTTGTTTTTTATTGAATTATAATTCTTGCCGCTTTAAGAAAATCGCCAAAGCGTTAAACAGCAAAAAGCCGAAAAGCAAATTATAAAAAATTTCTTTGGCCAACAAAGGAGTTAAGATCAGGGAAGGAAAAGTAAAAAGGTAGAGAGAAAAAGTGAAAAGAGAAATTAAAAATAAGCCGCTGACAGCGGGATGCCAGGGAAGATATTTTTTGACAACCACAGCGGCAAGCGCTAACAAAGAGAAAATAAGCAGTTCTTTTTCAGCAGAGGGGGAAAATTTAATAAGGAAAGCAATTAAAGAGACAAAAAACAAACTTTCCCAAAAATCGGCGGTAAAAAAAAGAATGGAAACCAAAGCAACCAAAGGCAGATTTGGCTTCGATCCCCAAAACGGAGGAATTATAAATTGCGCTAGCGAGAAGGCAACCGACACGAATAATAAAATAATAAAACGATAATAATTTCTCATTCCATTTCTTCTCCCAGATCTTTAAACAATTGTTTGGCTTTATGGCTGATTTTTTTGGGAGTTTTCACGCTAACAATGACAATTAAATCTCCCCGGCCCGAACGGTTAAAACGCGGCATTCCTTCGCCGTGAATTTTCAGCGGCTCGCCCAAAGTAAAATCAGGGGGCAGGGAAATTTTTAGAACATTTCCGGAAAGATGCGGAATTTCCAGTTTATGAGATTCATCGGACAGAAGACGCAACAGTTCCGACAAGGGAATATTTTTACGGATGATTAAATCGTCTCCCTGGCGGACAAATTCTTTGTGCGGCTTAACGGTTATTCTTACGAAGAGGTCGCCCGCGCCGGTGCCGCGCTCGCCTGCTTCTCCTTTTTCTTTTACCTGAATAATCTGTCCGGCGGCAATGCCCGGAATGATTTTTATTTTGACAACAACTTCGGCCATCATTCTTCCTTTCCCCTGGCAGGCATCGCAATTTTTCTTGGCGATTTTGCCAGAGCCATGGCAATTGGCGCATTCTCTTACTTCGGAGAAAGAACCGAAAAAAGTGCTTCGTTTTTCCCGAATCTCTCCTTTACCTCCGCAAACCTCGCACTGATGAAGCCCGGCAGAGGAATCATAACCAAGACCTTTGCACTTTTCGCATTTTACGTAAGTCCGATAGTGCAATTCTTTCTCCGCGCCCTTAAAAGCTTCTTCTAAAGTAATTTCTAAAATTGCCTCAATGTCAGCTCCGGCGCGGCGGGTTTTTTCTCGTGTCCGCGCAGAGCCCGCGCCGCCCATTCCGCGGAAAAACATTTCTATCACATCGTCCAAATTGCCGAAGTTAACATTTTCCTCGCCGCCGAGATCGCCAAAATCAAACCCAAAGCCGAAAGGACTCCCGCCCGCGCCGAAACCGCCGGCGCCTTGGTCAAATGTCCGGCCGTATTTATCGTATTGCGCTCTTTTGTTTTTATCCGACAGCACCTGATAGGCTTCGTTGATTTCTTTGAATTTTTTTTCATCGCCTCCGGATTTGTCCGGATGATATTTGTGCGCCAGCTTACGAAAAGCTTTTTTAATTTCTTCTTCCGAAGCGTTCTTCGGAACGCCCAGAATTTCGTAATAATTCATCTTTTAATAAACTAGAATGCCAAAACTCAACCCAAATTATCATTTTGCATTTTGAGGCCTGAAATTTCAATTTATATTATTATATATAAGATTTCATGGCCTTGTTTATGCTTTGCATCGTTGTTTTTTATTATTATTCTGCTTTATTGCTATCCTGAACGTCTTTGTCATCTTGAGTTTTTTGTTTGTCATCCTGAGTCCCGCTTAGCGGGACGAAGGATCTCGTAAGATTCTTCTCCGCCAGTTGGCGGAGCCGGTTGGCGAATCAGAATGACAGAGGGTCGGAACTCATAATGACAGGGGGCTATCGGGAACAAAAATAGTCAATGTTTTGAACGTAAACAACGCTATGAAATCTTACATATTATATCTTACACAATCACTTTTTCTTTAGGCCTGTCCACTATCTGAATATGGGAAAAATTGCTCATCAAAAGAATCTGATAAACGATAAAAGCAAGGAAGGCTATGACTCCGCGGAGAATAAAAGCCATACTTTCAATGCTTAAAAATATGATTGCTCCGAAAACGGCGTAAATAATATCTTTAACCGGCTGGGAAAGCCCGAAAAATTTTCCCTTCGCCGCTTCGTAGATAAAAGACGGCAGGGTTAATTTGGGATTAACCGGCGCTCCGACCAAATCGGATATTTTTTTATACAATTCCTTGCTGCTTTCTTTAATAAGCGACTCCTTGACAGCCGGCGGCAGGGCTTTGCTGTTCGCCTGGCTATTGATAGTGTTTTCAGCCGAATGGCGCGCCCATTCTTCCAGGGTTACAGACGAATTGAAATCAGGCACCCACTGCCCGATGATGCCGGAAGCGGAAGAAAACGCACTTTCAAAGAATATCTGGGGAATGAAAAAATCTGAATTTTTTTGCCGGTACGACAAAGGAACAGCCGCGGCAATCACCAAAGAAACAGCCAGAATTCCTTTAGGCAAAACCAGACGGCTGATTTGATTAAAATTAATCCTCAGCGAATTGCTAATCCACTTGGCGCCGCTTCGATTTCCGTAAACAAGCACGAAAAAAACGATAAAAATAAAAGCGGCGGCTGGCCAATAAAAGTTGCCGACAAACAGCGGAGCGGTCATCGCCAAAGCCTGAGCGAAATTAATCAAGCCGACTTCCGTTTCATCTTCAATAAACAAGCTTTCCAATAAATACAAAACAAGAAATAAAACGGCAAAGACGGCGCTGTACACGAAAGCCGTTAAATCCCGGCTGTTTACGGCGACCTCTAAATACCAGCTAAACAAAAAAGCGAAGAGAGCGGAAACAAGGCAAAAAATTCCCAGCTTAAGAGAAAAAATCGTGTTGGTAGTATTGTAATGGGAAACGTTCTTGGGGACAGTCAGCGTTTCAGACTTATTCAGTATGAGGCGGGGCGGTATTTCCATCGTTACTTTGATTATACATCGCTTGCCCGATTTTTTGAAGTTCTTGGGAAAGCTCTTCCATTTTTGACTTAATGGCTTCCGCATCGCCGCTTTCTTTAAGGGACTTCAATTCGCTTATTTTTGCTTCAATACTGCTTTTAACATCGCCAGCCACTTTGTCTCCGGCTTCTCTTAATGATTTCTCCGCTAGATAAATCATCTGCTCGGCCTGATTTTTAAGTTCCACCAATTCTTTTTTCTTTTTGTCTTCTTCGGCATGAAGTCCGGCTTCGGTTTTTAATTTTTCAATTTCTTCCTTGGAGAGCTGGGTGGAAGCTTCAATTTTAACGGACTGCGTTTTGCCAGAGGCCTTATCTTTAGCGGAAACATTCAATATGCCGTTGGCGTCAATGTCAAAAGTCACCTCAATCTGCGGAATCCCCCGAGGAGAAGGAGGAACGCCGTCCAAGATAAATCTTCCCAAAGTTTTATTGTCGCTCGCCATGGCGCGTTCTCCCTGCAAGATATGAATTTCCACAGAAGTCTGGTTGTCCGCGGCCGTGGAAAACGTCTGCGATTTCTGCGTGGGGATAGTCGTGTTTTTTTCTATCAGCGGAGTAAACACTCCTCCCAATGTTTCAATGCCCAGAGAAAGCGGAATAACATCCAAAAGCAAAACGTCTTTCACATCCCCTTGGAAAATTCCGGCTTGCACCGCCGCGCCCACAGCCACCACTTCATCGGGATTGATTCCCCGGTGCGGCTCTTTGCCGAACAAATTTTTTACCGCTTCCTGAATTTTCGGCATCCTGGTTTGCCCTCCCACTAAAATGATTTCATTGATATCAGAAAGCTGGAAGCCGGCTTCCTTGACGATTTTTTCCGTAATTTCAACGGAACGCTTAATAAATCCTTCGGTTAATTCCTCTAATTTAGCGCGGGTTAATTTTATCAGAAAATGTTTGGGACCGGCCGCGTCGGAAGTAATATAGGGAAGATTGATTTCCGTTTCAAAAGCAGTGGAAAGCTCGTGCTTGGCGCGCTCCGCCGCTTCTTTCAGGCGCTGCAAGGCCAGAGGGTCGCCGGACAAATTAACGCCTTCCTGTTTTTTGTATTCGGCGACAAGATATTCAATCAAATTTTTATCCAAATCATCTCCGCCCAAATGCGTGTCGCCGCCCGTGGCTTTCACTTCCACCACGTCATCGCCGATTTCCAAAACAGAAACGTCAAAAGTGCCTCCGCCAAAGTCATAAACGACAATCTTTTCGTTTTTCTGCCTATTGAGCCCGTAAGCCAAAGCCGCGGCTGTCGGTTCATTAATAATTCTTCTCACTTTAAATCCGGCGATTTCTCCGGCATTTTTCGTAGCTTGCCTTTGGGAATCGTCAAAATAAGCGGGCACGGTGATAACCGCTTCTTCAATTTTTTCTCCCAGTTTCGCTTCGGCGTCGGTTTTTAATTTCGCCAAAATCATAGCCGAAATTTCTTCCGGCTTGTACCAGCGGTCTCCCATTTTTACTTCCACTCCGCCCGAGGAAGAACTATTGATATCGTAAGGAAGCCACGCCTTGTCGCGCTGAACTTCCGGGTCATCAAACTTTCTGCCAATCAAACGTTTAACGGAAAAAATAGTGTTTTTCGGGTTGACCACGGACTGCCTTTTTGCCAGCATACCCGCCAGCCTTTCCCCCGCTTTGCTGACAGCCACAATGGAAGGGGTGGTGCGCGCTCCTTCGTGATTTTCTAAAATTTTCGGCTCTCCGCCTTCCACGACAGCCATGGCGGAGTTGGTAGTGCCTAAATCAATGCCAATTATCTTTGCCATACAATTTCTAAAATTTAAGAATTAGAATTCGGGATTCAGAATTTAGGATTTGGGAAATTAAATCTCAATTCTAACTGCCGAATACTAATTCCCTTTTTATCTTTATTTCGCCACTTTTACTCTCGCGGGCCTGATGAGTTTGCCGTGTAGCAAATATCCTCTTTCAATTTCTTCTATTATTGTGCCCGATGGCTTATCCGACTCTATTTCCGCGACTGCTTCCTGCAAAGAAGGATCAAACGGATGGTCTATGGAAATGATTACTTTTTCCAGCCCGTAATTTTTCAAAACATCTTCCAGCTGGGATTTGATAAGATAAATTCCCTTTTCCGCTTTGCCTTCTTTTTCCAGAGTTATTAATGCCAGGTCAAAACTATCCAAAACAGCGATTAGTTCGCGGATAATTTGTTCATTGGCAAATTGAGATAGCGTTTCAAAACGTTTGGCTTCGTCTTTTTTATAGTTAATTATCTCGGCCCGCGCTCTTTGCCAGCCGTCCAAATATTCCGCCCTCTCTTTCTGACATCGGGCAAGTTCGTCCGATTCCCCGCTGCTGTTTGGCTGACCGGCCGCCTCGCCGTTTTTTGTGTTTTCATCCATAACTTATAAATATAAAAATAAATTTTTTGTTGTCAACCCCACAATGGGGTCAGTCGTTGGCGGTTGCGCGCGCCTCGGCATTTTTATAGCGCCAATACAGCCAATAAACGGCTGTCCCAAAAACCATCGCAACAATCAGATAATCAAAGCGGTGGAAATAAACAGCCAAAACATTCCAGTTGCTTCCCAAAATGACTCCTGTTTCCGTCAAAATAAGACACCAAAAGAAAGAACCAAGGAAAGTTAAAAGGGAAAATCTTGCCAGATCAATTTTCATTATTCCGGCGGGAAAGGAAATAAAAGTACGCGCCACGGGCAACAAGCGGCTGGCAAAAACAGCGACGTCTCCCCACTTGTCAAGCCATTCCCTCCCCCGTTCCGCTTCCTGGTTTATTTTGTGATTATTCCACTTCAAAACATTGCGGCTCGCTAAACTTCCGAGCCAATACGAAAACAGCGAGCCGGCAAGATTCCCGAAAGCGCCGGCTAAAACAACAAGCCAGAAATTAAATCCGCCGGCCGGCAAACCGCCGAAAGCAGAGGCGGAAGAAATCAAAAAACCGGAAAACGGCATTATTATTTCCGAAGGAACCGGGATGTTAGCAGACTCCAAAGCCATTAAAACAAAAATTCCGAAATATCCGCTGGCGGCTATGATTTTCAAAACAAATTGAGCGATAATTTCCATAGGTTAAGTATCAAGTATCAGGTATCAGGTATTAAATATTTAATGCGAAAGGGGGCTATCTTAAAATTTTGGCGGCGTAATCCGGGTCAATGGAATTGATGTCAATGCCGGTGCCCAGCTCAAAGCCGCCGGGGGTGCTGAATTTCGGCAGAATTTCAATGTGCCAGTGATAATGCCGGTACTTTTTCTTGTCACGCAAAGGCGAAGTGTGGATATAAAAATTATAATCCGGGTCATTAAGCTTGCTTTCCATTTTTTTCAAAGATTTTTGCAAAGCTTCCACGACACCGGCCATAACATCGGAAGAAGTATCTTCAAAATAAGGAAGGTGTTTTTTGGGAAAAATCCTTAATTCAAACGAGGCGCGAGAGACAAACGGAGCGAACACCGCGGCGAATTTATTTTCGTAAACAATTCTCTTTTTTTCTTTCAGCTCCCAGTCAAGCATCGCGCAATGCACGCATTTTTTGTGTTTGGCGTAATAGTCAGCCGACCCTTGCAAAGAATGCTCCACGTCCGGCGGCACAATGGGCAAAGCGATTATCTGATAGTGCGGATGATAAACGCTGGCGCCGGCTCTCGGCCCCCAGCTGTGAAAAATAGAGGCATAATTCAGACAATAATCGTTGGCTAAAATTTTATAATAATCCGCGAAAGCCTTGAAAACCAGATTGGCTGTTTTTTTGCTGAGCCGCGGAAAATTGTCGTGATGATGGCGAGTGATGACTAAATTATGATGGCCGATGCCGTCCATCACCGAATAAGGTCCTTTCTTTCCTGTTTGGGCGCAAACATTAATATGAGTGAAGGCCGGATATTTATTTTCTATAACCACCACTTCCCAGTCATGGGAATTCTGATATTTCAATACCGGCGGATGATGGCCGCTTTTTTCTAAATTTTCAAAAGGGCATTCTTTAACCGGAGTTTTAATCCGCTTTGTCCTTTTGCCAGCGGTAAGCTGATTCGGTTTTTTGGCTCGTCCCGGAGCGATGACAATCCAATCGCCGGAAACGATATCTTGGCGAAATTCGCTGTCCATAAAAAAATTCAAATCTCAAAACGCAAAACTCAAAATCATAACCTTAAAATCTCTACTAATCGAAAAGACTAATTTAGTTTCAAAGTTTTAAGTTTCAATTTTGACATTTGATTAAGATAATTATGCGTAGATAATCAACCTGCTTATTTGATATCAATGAGTTTTAAAATTTCCTTCGCGTTAACTAATTTTACTTCCGAGGAATTCCTTTTTTTAATTTCAATTTTATCCCCTGTTTTATCGCTCACCACCAGCCGCCAAGGAATTCCGATTAAATCCGCGTCGGCGAATTTTTCTCCGGCGGTCGCGTCCAACCGGTCGTCATATAATACTTCAATTCCGGCTTTATGCCAATTATCATAAATTTTTTTAGCAAATTCTCTGACTTCCGGTTTGGAACTTTTAATTTCTACGAGATGCGCCTGAAACGGCGCCACTGACAACGGCCAGATAATTCCCCGTTCATCGTTATGGACCTCCGCAATCGTTCCCATCAAACGATTTATTCCTATTCCATAACAGCCCATCATCACGTCTTGTTTTTCTCCTTTCTCGTCCCGATACTTCAAATTAAACGGCGCGGAGTATTTTGTTTTTAACTTAAAAATGTTTCCCACCTCAATCGCTTTTTCCTCTTTCAATTTTTCATTCCCGCATTGAGGACATGCCTTTTGATCTTTGATAATCTCTTTATTGACGGCAACGCGGCATTTGGAACATAAATAAATAATATCTTCTCCAGCCGGAGTCAGTGTCTGAAATTCATGGGAGTATTTCGCGAATGTTCCGCCGGAAGCGAAAGTTAAATAGGTCAAATCAGCGATGCCGGTTCTTTGAAAAATCTTGAAATAAACGGCCTTCACTTTTTCGTAATAATCATCCAGGTCGCTTTCGTTTTTGTGGAAAGAATACAAATCTTTCATCAAAAATTCCCGGCCGCGCAAAATGCCCGATTTCACCCGTTTTTCGTCGCGAAATTTATTTTGAATTTGGAAAACATATTGCGGCAAATCTTTATAAGAAGAAATAAACTTCGCCATCAAAGGAGAAACGATTTCCTCGTGCGTAGGCGAAAGCGCGTATTCGTTTTTAGAATAAAAACTCTTGAACTTGAAAAGAGAATCGTAGGTTTCCCAGCGTCCGGTCTCTTGCCAGTTTGCTTTCGGATGGAGAGAGGGCATCAGGATTTCCCGACCGCCGACGTTAATCATTTCCTCTCGGATGATGTTTTCAATTTTTTTCAAAACGAGGAATCCCAGGGGCAGAAAAGTGTAAACGCCGGCCATCAATTTATCAATAAACCCGGCCTGGATTAAAAGCCGGGCATTTCTCGCTTCCTCGTCTTTAGGAAATTCCCGTTTTGTTTTAGAAAAAAGTTGGGATTGAAGCATAAAAATTCATAAAAATTGCATAAAGATTATTGGGTGGCAGGTTTTTCGCGCTTCAGCGGCTGGGCGTGAATAAAACAAAGCTCGCCGTGAATTTTATGATCGTTGTAAGCGGAGGTGGCGGCGACCGCACCCATTGCCGCGGCGGTGATATCCTGCTTGAAATTTCCGAAATGATTGGTAATATCTCCGGCGGCGAATACTCCGTCAATGTTGGTTTTCATCATATTGTCAACTTTAATGTATCCGCGCTCGTCCAACTCAACGCCCAAAGATTCGACAAGGTCAACATTTGATTCCGCGCCAATTTCAATAAATAATCCGTCTACTATCAGCTCGTCAGAATTTTTATATTGGCGAGAAAGGCGCAGTTTTTCCAATTTTTCCTTTCCGATTATTTCTTTCACTTCTGTTTCGTAAATAATTTCCACCTTATCGCCCAACTTTTTTAGCTGCTCAAGATTGACCGGCTCGGCGCTAACTTCTTTTTCCCGGACAATGAGAAAAATCTTGTTGGCATACTCAGCCGCCAGAAGCGCTCCTTTTATTGACGCGTCCCCTCCTCCCGCCAGAGCAATGGTTTTTCCCCCATATACCGGAGCGTCGCAGGTAACGCAATAATGGACGCCTTTGGACGTCAATTCTTTTTCATTGGGAAGATTCAAGCGGCGCCTTCTTGTGCCCGCGGCGAAAATAATTTCACTTGCCTGATAAGAGGCTTTATCCGTCAAAACTTCAAAACAATGTTCCTGCCGTTTGACTGCTTTAACTTCGGCGTCTAAAATCTGCGCGCCGAAATTTTCCGCCTGTTTTTTCATTGCGTTCATCAACTCAAATCCGTCAATGGATAAAAATCCGGGATAATTTTCAATATTTCCCGCGAGCGAAGTTTCTCCGCCGAATTCCTTGCCGATAACCAGCACTTTCAATTGATACCGGCCGCCGTAAATCGCCGCTCCCAAACCGGCTGCTCCGGAACCGATTATTATGAGGTCGTAATTCATAAAAAACTTTTCTATTATTTAATGCCGATGATGCTGGAGAGGCTTTCCTTGTCAAAACCGACAACAATTTCCCCTTCAATATCAATCACCGGCACGCCCATCTGGTGTGATTTGGCGACCATCTCGTCGCGCGCCGCCATATCAGAGGAAACGTCTTTTTCTTCGTATGGGACGTTATTTTCCTTAAAAAAGGCTTTGGTCATCTTGCAATAAACGCAAGTGGGAGTTGTGTAGATAATTATTTTTTTCATACGCGTTTTATAATTTTAGTTTACTGCTATATCATACAAAAATTTTTGAAAATTGGGAAGGCAAGGTGGTTGCTATCAATATTCTACAAGAAATCCCCCGCATTCCAAAACAGAATGCGGGGGATTGAAATAAGTATGTTTAAGCCAGTTGCGGAACAACAACCCGACGCCTGTAGACGGCGTACCGAACGTCGTCACGCTCAAACCGGAGGACACGCACGCGGAGCTCGCCACCCGAGTACACGCGCACATACACGCAGGCAACAAAGAAATGCTCATGCGACTTAAACAAAAAGAATGTCGCGTAGCCGTCGGTTTGGAGCCACCTTCTGTGCCCTTTCACGAAGTCCTTTATCTGGGCTTGCGTGAGGCACAATTTGTTTGGGTCTGTAGAAATAGACCCGAACATCTGCGCGAAAGTGGCGTCTTTCACCAATTCATAAACTTGGACCGGCATTTCTTTGGTTGTCGGCCCGGGTGCGTCCGTGCCCCAAAGCCGAAAAGCGCTGTCTATATACGCGAAAACATCTTTCGCGTCTGCCAGAACTTCCTTGCCATCGGTCGCGCCCAGAATCAGCGCCTCGTCGTTGGAGATGAGACGAACAAATTCATTTCGGCTATTCGATCCCCCCTCTGCGAACCTCCCCTCAATCGCGCCCTGAAGATGCTTCTTTAGAGCTTCCGCATCGTAGGGATAACCATTTTTCTGCCTCAACTGCCTTCCGATTTCAAATAACTGCCCCGTAATACTCTCGTACAGTTCGCCCGCGACAATCTGCTTTGCCATGACGATTCTCCTTTTTCTTTTGTAAATTTACTGCGTTATAAGCCTGTTTTTCGGCGCCATACCGAAGCATTGCTTATTTTTAAGCAATAACATTTATTTTATTATTTGTTAATCATTCTGACAAAATTACTCTCCTGCGCGTCCAATTCCCTGTTGACCAGCCAATCCGCTTTTTTATTTTCTTCTCGCGGAATATGGATAAAATTTACTTTGCCAAAGTCCTGCTTCAAATTCCAGATTTCAATAAAAAAAGGAGTTAAATTTTCTTCTTTCAATTTATATTTGCCGTTTAACTGCTTGACAACAAGTTCGCTGTCCGCCCTAACTTCAATTTCCGATTTTTTCGCCGCCTCTTTCCCGATAAGCTGTTTTGCTTTTTTCAATCCGAAAATTACGGCTTGATATTCTGCTTCGTTGTTTGTGGCAGTGCCCAGAAACTGGCTGTATTCGTGCAAGCCTTTTCCGCGTTTATCAGCGTCAAGTCCGCGCAAGTCTGCGATGACGCCTATGGCGGAATAACCGGGATTTCCCCGCGATCCGCCGTCGCAATAAATGATTATTTTCTCCATGGTAATGGTTTATCGGCGTCCAATCTGAATCCGCTTGCCGCTTTGTGGCCGCCACCGCCATATTTTACTCCGATTTTAGAAACATCAAATTTGCCGTCCGAGCGGAGCGAAACATTAATCTTACCCGCCTTGCGAGCCCAGATAATAGCGGGTGCTTTTCTATTTTTCACAATCCAATTCCCTATTTCCGAACGCCAAATCGGTGAATTAACAACATAAAATGTTTTATTTTCCAATTTTGCTTTTTCCGCGCCGCCCGCAATATCTTTCAAAATTTCATCCCGATATTTCAAAATCAATTTCCCGTCATTAATATACTTCTTTCTTTTTTGAGGATTTTCAAAATCCGCTACCATCTTATTAAATTTTTTGAAATCAAAACCGCTATGAATTTCTAACGTCAACAGCGCTTCTCTTGTGAAAGGCATTTTGAATTTCCAGAGATCAATGTCTTCAATATGCCGCAAAAGCCGCGGCGTCGGCTTGCCCGGCCAAAAATATCGCCAAGCCGCGACCGCCCCCGAATGATCGGCGCTGTAATAAAACTTTTTATAATCTTTCATTTCTTCAACCAAAGAAATATGATGGTCAATAATCGTAATATTGGGATTGGCCGCCAATAATTTTTCAAACTGCGGCCGATGATAGCAAAAGTCAATCAAAAAAATTTCCTTGCGATTTTTCAAGTCTTTAATTTTCGGCAAAGCGCGGTACTCAACGGCTTTATAATCCGCACGATTGCCGAATTTCTTCCGAGCAGCCCACGCGCCGCAAAAACCGTCAAAACAATTTTTATGATAAAGAATTAAATATGGTTTCATATTATTCCAGCGCTTTAATTCCGGGGAGTTTTTTGCCGGATAGATATTCTAACATCGCTCCTCCTCCTGTGGATATCCACAGGCGCGGAATAACGCGGACTTGACGCTGAATATCGCTGAATTTATTTCTGCGTAATTCTGCGTGGTTTTCTGCGAAATTCCGCGCATCGTTTTGAAAAAACGATGAGGTTTCGCCGCCGCCGATAACGGAAAACGCTTTTTGGTTGCCGATTATTGCCTTGGCAACCGCTTCTGACGCGCGGGCAAATTTTTTATTTTCAAAATAACCCATGGGCCCGTTCCAAATAATAACTCTGGCTTTTTTAATTATATCGGAATAAAGGCGCGCGGTATTGGGGCCGAGGTCTAAAATTTTTCTTTTTTCCACCACATAATCAATCGGCAGAATAATTTTTTTACTTCGCATCAGCCGGCGCGCCACTCCTTTTTCGTCCGCTGTTTTATCGTAGATAGAATCGCCGATGGGCAATCCTTGAACTTTTAAAAAATTATGGGCAATGCCTCCGCCGATAAGAAAATAATCGGCGCTCCGCCGGCCGGTAGACAAAAAATTTTTAATCAATCCGA
Organism: uncultured Candidatus Saccharibacteria bacterium; assembly: GCA_964453135.1. Taxonomy (GTDB): domain Bacteria; phylum Patescibacteriota; class Minisyncoccia; order UBA6257; family UBA9933; genus CAYVOL01. The sequence continues at coordinate 47,298 of CAYVOL010000001.1, forward strand.
TTTTGTCGGAAATTTTCGCGCCACCCATTATGACGACCAGGGGATGCCTGTGATTTTTCAAAACTTTATCAAGATTTTTGACTTCTTTTTCCAGCAATAATCCGGCGTACGACGGCAAAAACTTAGTAATGGCGCAGACCGAGGAGTCAGCGCGATGGCTTACCGCAAACGCATCATTGACGTAAAAATCTCCCAGAGACGCCAAACGCCGAGCCATGGCAACATTTCTCCAATCATCACTTTCTTCTCCCAAAAAAAACCTGAGATTTTCAAACAGCAAGACACTTCTCTGGTCGTCTTGAATAATCCTTCTGATATGCGGCCGCATAAAATAAGAGTATTCCAGAAATCCCACATTGGTTTTTAAAATATTTTCCAATAATTTCACGAATGGCGAGAGAGTGAAATCAAAATTTTCTTTGGCGAATTGCCAATCTATATTCACGCCGCGTAATAATTTTTCCTCCTGATGGATGGGACGCCCCCGATGGCTCAACAAAACTATTTTTACTTTGTTTTTAAGAAGAAATTTTATGGTCGGTAAAATCGCCTGAATGCGCAGATTGTTTTTATCCAGTTCGCTGTTTTTTATATTCAAATCTACCCTCAACAGGCAAATTTTTCCCTGCAAATCTTTTTTTGATAAAGAGGATAGGAGTTTCATTTGTTAAATATCAATTCTTCAAAAAAATGTTTTTTCGACTTTTCCGCCAATTCTAATATTTCAAAAAATCCCGGAATAAATTTGCTTTTGAATTTCGCGGCGTTTGCCCACTGGCAGACGCCTTTTTCCGAGTCGCAAATCAAACTCCCTGAAAACTTGTCGGAAAAAAACACATGGCATAGCATATGCGAAACCAGTTCTTGGTCTTTGTAAACGAGCAGGTAAGCGTCTCCTTTATGCGACACATCCGCCAAAAGTCCGGTTTTTTCTTTCAATTCCCGCTTCGCGGCTACTAAGAAATTCTCCCCGAAATGAATTTTGCCGTAAGGGAATCCCGCTAAGCCGTGAAACGGCTGACGCTTGTTGAAATACAAAAGATGTTCTCCATTATTATTTTTGATTATCAAAAGATTGACGATTTTTGGCTGAACACGGTGTTCCACCGACGAGAAACTTATTTTATCAACGAAACGCAACCCATTGCCGGTTAGCTTATAGCCACCAACGACTTTTTCAAGCAATCCTTCTTTGATTAATCGCTTCAAATGATAAACAAAAAGATTACTTTCCGCTCCGGATGGCTTCAAGTCGCGATATCTTACGATATCGCCCACGGCCATTTTCTTCAAGATATATTTCGCAATATCCATAAAAACATGTTTAGTCAATTAAATTTGACTCAACCCTATTTTGTCTTGAATCTCATTCTTTTACAACCTAATTTTATATTAGAACATTAACACAAATCCAACAACCTTCTATTTGAAAGGGGATGCCATGGAAATCCTAATTAGAAATCCCGAACTACCGGAAAAATGCGGCAAAGCGCGGATCAGTTACGAAAATAATATCATCCAACCCTCGAGGAACGGGGAAACGATACACCTGCCCATAAAAGTAAAACATCAATATGCAGATGGATGCTTCATGGACCTGCATCTCTTACAACAAAAGACGCAATTCCTTTTTTCTATAGCGCCGTACCATGGTAATGGCATTGTTTACGAAAGTGATCGATTGCTGTGGTTCGGAGGGACTGACGAAGAACCATTCCTGACAAGACTTAATCCGTATGCTCTATATGTATTTGAACAATGCGGAGAAAAAGGTTTCTTTGAGTATCTGAAGCCAAAAGAAATTGTAGAAATGGAATCTATAACCGGAAAAGGAACAAAAAGGCAAGGCGATATTTTCGCTATGCCCGTGCCGTTTCCTTGGAAGACAATAGAGACTATGGCACGACTGATACGAGATGAAAGCGAGAGCCGGGGAGAACTAATGGAGACCGAGAAAGATGGCGTCAGTGTCTATGGCACCAGACATCGATTCACGGGCATCACAACATCCGTCCACATCAAGGTTGCCTCGCTTTCTCTCTGGATTTGTGAGGGCGTCCTTACGGCGCCGGATCATCAAGATTTAGAACTGAAAGAGCCGCATGCCTTATTCCAGGCGGCCAATCTCTTTGATCCGAAAAACGCCGATTGATTTTCGGCTGACTGGGATGAAACGAAAATAGCCTCCACCAGGTAATACCTGGTGGAGGCTATTATATTGCTTGCGAATTTCCCCTATTTCTTCCGCTCTTTCATATGCGGGATATCGAGAATCTTCGCGAAATAGACATCTGTCTCCTGCTCTTCTATTTTTTCCTCCTTTCTTGTTGTCTCCGTCTCCGTTGACGGAAGAGGCGAAGGTTTTTCGCTTTCCGTAGCGGCGGCATGCTGTTCCTCGCCTTTCTTTTCCCTCCTTTCAGCCAACACGCCGTCAAAATACTGTTTCTTTTCGGCGTAAAGCTGACTCTCACCGGCGGTCAAATCTTCGCCGGTTACAAGTTTTGTTATGACCCGCTCATTGGCAATCACCGACTTGCGGGCCTCCACTTTGGAATCGAGGCGATCCTTGTGGTGGGAGTAAAAATTCTGCTCTTCTTTCGTCAGTTCATTGCCCTGGACGATTTTTTCAACCACCGCCGAGTCATCCGGAGCTCCGCAACCCGCCAAAGCAAAAGCAAGAATCAAGCTCATGGCTATGGTTTTTTTCATTTACTTCTTCTCCGGCGTTTTACCGCCCTTCACGCTCAGGTCCACCCCAAGCGTTTTGGCGGCCTGTATAGTCAGCAAATCCATCATGCTGGCTACGGGCTGTCCGGGCGCATACGTTCCATTGGCCCCGCCCATGACGATTTGCGGAGTCCAGTTTTGCTTGCCAAACTCCTGAGCAAACCTGCCCATTACCCGCTCCAGAGTCTCAAGCTTGAGAGCCAGGGCGCCATCCGCCTGCATAATCAGGCGGCGCTTCTCGCCCTCACCCTGACCGAGCAAGATATCCCTTTGTCTGGTGAATTCGGCCGCCTCTTTGTCAAGCTTGGCGACCTCCTTCCTTTGCTCGGCTTCAGTAACCGCTTTCGCCTTCAGAGCTTCCTGAGTCCATTTGGCTCTAGCGGCCGCCGCCTGGCCGTCTTTCTCCGCGGTAATCGCGGCCTGTTCAGACTTTTTCGCCTGGGCGATAGCCGTCTGAACTTGCATAATTGCGTCTTGTTGCTGCTTAATCTGCCCCTCAACAATTTCATCGTACAGCACCTCATTTATTGAGGGATTGAAAACCCGGATGCCGAACTCTTTAAGCGGCGATTCGTCCGCACGAATGTAATTGCCGCTTTTGTCGCGCATCAACTGCACGATATTGACCGTTTTCATCTGACCGGTCATCTGATCAGGAACTCGTTGCTGGACCGTTTCAGTCCGGTAGATCCCATTCTGGACCTGGTCCTCAATGAACGTAAGAAGCTCGTTGCGGCGCTCCGCATACGACTCCTTCGAGCTCATCAAAGGGCCGGTCATGTACACGGCTTTTTCAACCACCGTGCGAATTAGTTGCTGTTCAACCGCACGCTCAGTCTTGTACTTACTGAGGAGCTTGTACAAATGCCCCTCATCAATCGGCATCTCCCATGAGATTGACCCGGAGATGCGGGCATGGCCGCCGTCATTAAAGCGAATTTTGATTGACTCGTCCTGCTCCTTTCCCTGGTCCCCCTTAGAGGAGAACCAGAATTGAGTCCGCTTGTGAAAGCGTGTTACGGTAGCGAGCCACTGGGTATACGGCCCCTGCTCCGTTATCCATCGAATATTTCCGGTTGGGTATTGAAGCGAAACAATTTCTTCCGCCCCTACCCATATAATCATCTTGAAAGCGGATACAATCAAAAGTACCGCCATCAAGATGCCAACAATTCCGGCAAACATCTTCTTCCCGCTACTAAAAAAGTCGCTCTCCACGTCTTGCTCCTTTCGCAATAATTTGATTTTTTCGTTAGCTTCTTCGCGCTACTTTTCTTCCACTCTTTTTTCTTTTTTGCCTACGCTCCTCCTCCTTTGTTTAAGAGCCTCCTGTAAATCGGCAACCTTCTCCCGCGTCGCCAGATCCGCCATTTCTTCCTCGGCTTCTGCCAAGCCCTTCTCCGATTTCTTGAAAATCCAAAAGAAGGGTTTACTGGAGAAAGCCGGATACACCACCTGGCTGACCAAAAACGACGCCAGCACAAGGACCAAGACGATTTCTGCGACTTCCACAACTGCCAGCATCAATATCACCCCCTTTCCACTTCTATCTTATTGGCTTTCTTTACCACTTTCTCCCCGTACCTCCGCAAATGCCTTTTCCAGTGCGAGCCGGCGTAATACTTAGCCGCCGCGATCTTTTCAGCGCGAAACGAACCAGTGTCCGCTCCGGCGTTTCTAAGATAAAGCGCGGTAGCCAGGAAGGCGTCTCTGTGTCTCCATGGAGAGGGATGTTTGCCTGTAAGAAAAGCGATCTGGCCGCTGTATTCCGCCCAAGTTGACGGGATAAACTGCGCCGGCCCCATTGCCCCTCCATAAGTTCCGTCGCGGGCAATGGGACAAGAAACCGGAATCGTATCTGGATTCAAACCCGATTCCCTGACAATTTCCAGAAATACAGGAATATCGCGCGTCGGGTGCATAGCAGTTTTATAATTGCACTTACCCATGCTTTTCCCCAACGTTGACTCGCGGTCCAAAACCGCCAGAATCAAGGCGGCGCGAACTCCGGTTTTCGATTCGGCAAACTTGGCGAATTTATAAGCGTCTTCAAACTTAAGCTCTCCGCCGCCGATAAATTCAAAAGTCTTATCCACCCTTTCCTTTTCTACCCAAATCATAGTCGCCATAAAAGCGACAATAATCACAATTAAAGCCGCCAAAGCGGAAGCTACCTTTGGGAATATCTTCTTGGCAATTGTTGTCAATGTAATTTCCTCCTAATTCTGATAAAAGTTGTTCTTTTTGTTTTTAGAGATGTCTATTCTTATTCTATTGTGAAGGTACTTATTCAGGCCGAAAAGTCAGCGGCCCGAATATTTTAAGCAGCCGCCCCATGATAAATCGCAGGGAATTTGCTTCCTCGTATTTATCCATAATTTGATTAAATTGTCAAATTAATGTAAAATTATAATTTAAATATTTGGATTATGGTGTGCCTTTCAAAACTACTGCGACTAAGCGTTTAAGGTATTTATATCCTGCTGGAATTCGTTGGCTTTCGTGACGGCTTTTTCTCCGTAGCTCCACAGATAATTTCTCCAGCGGGCGCCGGCGTAATATTTAGCCGCGGCAATTCTCTCGGCGTTAAACGAGCCCGCATCCGCTCCGGCATTTTTCAGAAAAAGAGCGGTGGCCAAAAAAGCATCGATATTTTTCCAAGGGGACGGAGGATTGTCGCCGGTAAAAGAAGCTATTTGGTCGCTGTATTTTGTCCAGGTGGAAGGAAGAAACTGCGCCGGACCCATTGCGCCGCCGTAAGCGCCGTCGCGAGAAATGGGACAAGAAACCATGGTCGTGTCCGGATTCAAATCAAGCGCTTTGGTGATTGCCAAAAAAATGGGAATGTCGCGCGTCGGATGCATGGCGTCTTTATAATTACATTTCCCCACATTTTTCCCCATAGCGGACTCGCGGTCCAACACCGCCAAAACCAGGGCGGCGCGCACGCCGGTTTTTGATTCGGCGAACTTGGCAAATTTATACGCGTCTTCAAATTTCAGTTCTCCGCCGCCGATAAGTTCAAAAATCCTGCTTCTTATTTGTGCAGCAGTTTTTTGTGTTTCCGCCAGAATTTTTTTATACTCCGATTCTTTCCCTTTGGTAACTGTCAGCAGATTATTTTTTTCTTCTTTTGTTTTTTGGATAGAATTTTTTTGCTCTTCCTGGTAGCTTTTCAAAACCAGGGCGTCGTTTTTTTTCAAAGCCAGCTGTTCTTTCTGGTCCATCAATTCGCCGCGCAAACTGTTTAATTCCTGGACCGCCGCCCCTAATCTTTCCTGAGTGCTGTTAAGATGGCTTATTTCGTTAAAAGCGTCGGAGATTTTATTATTGGCCAAAATAACCGTGGCGATGTTCTCATTGTTTTTCTGATACATTTCCTGAAGAAGGAGAGAAATTATTTTTTTCTTGACGGTCATCTTGTCCTCAGTAGAGGTAATTTGGGATTGGGTCTGAACAAGGTCTTTATCCAGTTTTCGCAAGGTTAAGGTGACGGCTTTTATCTGCAGGCTTAATTTGGCAATTTTGTCGTTTAATTTTTTAATTTCCGACTGCAGGCTGTTGCCTTGTTTTTTGTATTCTCCGATTTTCTTTTCGTATTCATTCATCTGGCTTTCTAGCTGAGCCAGTTGAGCTTCCAGGGCTTTTCTTTCTTCGGAATTATTGGCTGATTGAGCAGCCATAACTCCTCCGCTCGTGGGGGCCAGCACAGAATTAAGCACGAAAGAAGCAATAAAGAACAAAACAAAAAAAACGCTTAAGATGTTTTTAAGCGGCACTCGGATTACTTTTTGATAATTAAGATTTATCTGGCGAGGGTGATTATAATAGGAACTTCCTTCTTTTTTGATATCCCGAAGAATTTTTTGTCTCATAACGAAAGCTCATAACAAAAACTGGGACAATTAAACAATTACTCGCTGGATTCCTTGCCCTTCTCTTTCTTTTTCTCTTCTCCTTCCACCTTGACGTCTTCTACGCTCGCCGCCGCCGGAGCCGCTTCTTCTTTGGTTTGTTCAATAATAGTAGCAACCGCCGTATCGGGGTCAAGAAAGATTTTAACTGCTTTAGGAATAGCGAGGTCTTTAATGTAAACGCTATTGTGAAGCTCGGCCAATTTTTCCAAATTCACCTTTATGGCGCCGGGCAGATCAGCCGGCAAAGATTCCACTTCAATTTCTTTCTTCAGTTTGACCAAAACGCCGCCTTGCTTTACCGCCGGAGATTCTCCGGTAAATTCCAAAGGAACTTTAGTTCTGATTTTTTCGTCCATTCTCACCGCGTAAAAATCAACGTGCCGCAATTCCCCGGTTAGCGAATCAAGCTGGACGTCGTAAATAAGCGCCGGAAATTTCTGGTTTTCCAGCACTAAATTTATCACCGTATTCTCGCCCGCTTCCTTGAAAACCTTTTTAAAATCCTTAGCCGCGATGCTCAAATGGCTGTTTTCTATATTGTGGCCGTAAAGTTCTGCCGGCGCCAGCCCGTCTTTCTTTAATGCTTTAACCGCTTTCCCGAAAATATCTCTTTTTTGAACTGTTAATTCCATAGCGGCCATTATACCATTCTATTGAATAATTTCAAGCGCCGCGAAACAACTTCTTTAATTTCTTCGACGGCCTTGGGCAAAATTTTATACGGCGCCACTTCTTCAGGATTTTCTTTCAGAGCCGCTTCTATCCCTTTGCGCCAAGCCAAACGAAGCTCCGTGTTGATATGGACAATAGACGCTCCGGCTTCAATGGCTTTGATAAAATTCTCGTCGTCTGTTCCCGAGCCGCCGTGAAGAACCAATGGGATGCCGGCCGCTTTTCTAATTTCCCCTACTCTTCCCGCGTTTAAGGTGGACTTGGGCGCGCCGACAACCATGCCATGGAAATTGCCGACCGCCGGCGCCAGCAAATCAACGCCAGTTTCTTTTACGAATTCCGCCGCTTCTTCTGGCTTGGTCAAATCTTCCGGTTTAATAGCCGCGCCCCGAGGGATTTCTTTCAAAATCGCGGAGCTTGATCCAATATAACCCAATTCCCCTTCCACCAGAATTTCCGGATTAACGCTTTTGGCGCATTCCACCACTTCTCTGGTTTTTCTGATATTTTCTTCAAGCGGCAATTTTCCTCCGTCAAAAAGCACCGCGTCAAAGCCGGCCTCAACCGCTTCTTTTATTTTTTCCAAAGAATGCGTATGGTCGGCGTTGATAAAAATCGGCCAGTTAAATTCTTCGCGCAAACTTTTTACCATCAAAGCCGCGCGCCGCGTTCCCATAAATTCCCGCTCTCCTTCGGACAAACCGATAATAACCGGCAAATTTAAATCCTGCGCCGCCGCAAAAATTCCTTTTAGAGCCGCGAGCTCGGAGATGTTAAAATGACCGACAGCGGTTTTTTTCGTTTCGGCATTATGAATGGCTTCCAAAAGTGAGGTCATAAAATTAAAACTTTTTTATAATCCCGCGCCGACCAAAAATACGGCGAGATATTTTTTATTATATCAGAAAATCCTCATGGCGATAATCGCTAACTTATATTTCTTGCGGATAATTTATGGCCGGATTTCGCGCTTTACGAGTGCCTGATAACCATCACATCCCCGTCTTGGACAATATAGTCTTTCCCTTCGGTGCGCAACCAGCCTTTTCTTTTCGCTTCGTTCCACGAACCGGCTTCCAGCAATTTCTGCCAGTCAATTGTTTCCGCGCGGATGAATTTTTTTTCAAAATCGCTGTGAATGACTCCGGCGGCTTCCGGCGCTTTTGCTCCGTCTTTGATAGTCCACGCGCGGGTTTCATCTTCTCCGGTAGTGAGAAAACTGATAAGCCCTAGGATTTTATACGTTTCGGCGATAAGCTCGTTTAAGTTGTCGGCGCGCGACAAATCGCAAATGACATAGTCCGCGCCAAGCGATTTGATTTTCGCTTTTAAGTCTTCGTTCACATCATCAACGCCGCCGTTTAACAAATAGATTTTTTCTTTGGCGGTTAAAAGGTTTATCTCTCCCAAAAGCTCTTGCTGGCTTTGACTTGAAGAAAAGCCGCGCAGAAAATCGGAAGCCGGCCTGCCGCTATCAACTATTTCTTTCAATTTTTTCATCAAAGCTAAATCTTCTATTTTCTTTTTATCGCCGGAGCGCGCTTCTCCTTCCAATTTTCCGATTTTTTTATCAATTGTTTCCAAATCTTTCAAAGCCAACTCGGCGCCGATAATTTCAATATCTCTTATCGGATCAACTTTTTCTTCCACATGGACTATTTCCGGCGAAGGAAAAATCCTCACCACTTCAACGATGGCGCTCACGTCCCTGATGTGCGACAAAAACTGATTGCCCAATCCCTCGCCCTTGTAAGCGCCTTTAACCAGACCGGCGATATCGTAAAATTCCACAATAGCGGGAATTGTTTTTTTTGACGCGCTCATCTTTGCCAATTTTGCCAGACGTTCGTCGGGCACAGGCACCACGCCCACATTGGGGTCTATGGTGGCAAAAGGGTAATTGGCCACATACACCTCCTGTTTGGTTAAAATTTTAAATAAAGAAGACTTGCCCACATTGGGAAGTCCCACGATGCCGATGGATAATTTCATAATTTTTACTCTAACATTATTTTTTCTAAAAACAAAAAGTCTCGCATTGTAAGCGAGAGCTTTTGTTTCTTCCGCCTTTGCAGGTTAACGTTTCATTAGTTTTTTGAGTTCTTCAATCAGCGACACTTTCTCGCTTTCCGCTTTATAAATTTTAGCCGTGTGATAAGCAGTCCAATCAGCTAAAAGCAGAGAATTAAAAATCTTGCGGAAAGTTGGTGGACCGCTTAAAGGAATAATTTCCACCGGCAGTCCGCGCTTGCGATAAAGCCGGGCAGTGAGAGCCATTCGCTTCCTAATCTGCGGGCGGTCATCTTTATCGCTTAAAAAAACAAAGTGAAAATTATTGGAAACATTAGAGGTATTGCGCGCAGCGCCTGTTGTGCCAAAGCCGGCCATTTCGTTGTGATTGAGTTCGGGGAAATTATTGGCAAAAGCCGGAGTTTTTCCCGTTTCGTTAAACTTGATTTTCCAGTTATAGGCAATGGCCGCATTATTCAGCGACGAATAAATAACCGGTGCGCGCCCGAACATTTTTTTAGCCAGCAATTTTCCTTTTTTCTCCGCGGCAAAAACATCAAGCGCGCTCTCCAATTCGCGCAATTCTTTCTCCAAAGAACGCAGGTTCATCAGAGCAGTCAAGCCGAGCGTCGCGTAGCCCAAAGCCATGCGCGGCTGAATGTCGGTAGCCGGCAATTGAATATAGGGGATGCGATATTTTTTCGCCAATACCAGCAATTTTCCTCCGGTGGCAATAGCGGCGAGAGAAAGCCGCCTCTTCCGCGCTTCTTGAAAACCGTCAACGGTTTCTTCGGTATTGCCCGAGTAAGAGCTGGCGATAACAAGACTCTCTCGCAAAACTCCGGAGGGAATTTTCGGAAGCCCATAATTTCTATGGGAATGAATGTCCAAAAAGGGATCGCGCATTTTCAATAATTCCGGCGCTAAATTGGAGCCCCCCATGCCAAGGACGATAAATTTCTTGCGATCGGCCAATTTATTTTTATTGATAATCACCGGCCGATATTTGAATTGCTGGGGGAAATTTTTTATTGCTTCTTTCATCATGATTAAAAAATTGTTTCGCCAAAAATTTTAAAAGTTTTTGCTGAAAATTCTTACTGAGTTTTTTTGTATTGCCCGCTGTCAACCGGCATTTCTATGGGTTCTTCGGAAACAATAGGGATAGTGAAATAAAATATCGCGCCTTTGTTTTCCTCCGAAGAAAACCATACCTTCCCTCCCAAAGTCTCCACCAGTCTTTTTACCAAAGACAGCCCCAAACCGTTGCCGTCGGGAATTTTTGACACGGCATTGGCAGCGCGGAAAAATTTTTCAAACACCCGGCCTTTCTGATTTTTGGGGATGCCAATGCCGTCATCCTTAATGGAATAGATAAATTCTTTTTCCGCGCGTCCGATTTTTATTTTTATGCTTCCGTTTTCATTGGTATAGCGAATGGCGTTGGAAAGCAAATTGCCTATCACCTGGCTCAAGAGAGCGTCGTCAACGACTATTTCAAACATCCCGGCTTCTTTAGGGTCAATTTCAATATCCAGATGAAGTTTTTTCTCCCGCAACAAAGGATTGAGTTCCTTAACTAAATTTTCGGTAAGATGGAAAATGTTTGCCCTTGAAGAATGAACTTTTATCTGCCCTCCTTCAAGGCGCGCCATGTTGAGCAGAAAATTGATTATGTCATTTAACCGCAAAGCGCTATTGTGGATTTGTTCCAAGAAACTTTTTTGTTCCGCGCTAAAAACGCCTGCTTCGTCTCCTTGCAAGATTTCCGAATACCAGCGAATGGCGGTTAAGGGGGTGCGCAGTTGATGGGAAGCGGTGGAAATAAAACCGGCCCTCGCTTCTTCCAGAGATTTTTCCCTGCTGACATCGGCAAAAACCATCACTGCTCCGGTAATGCCGTTTCCTTTTAAGGGAGAAACTGTGAGCCGGATGGGAAATTTCCGTCCGCTGACAAAAACTTGATAATAAAAATTATCTTCAATTTCAATGCTAACGACATCTCCTTTTTCAAGAGTCTTAACCACCGGCCTTTCCTTCAAAGGAACCGCTTTGTCTCCCTGTAAAACGTCAAACATCTCCAGTATTTCTTTCCCCAGAGCTTCTTTCTGGGAAATTCCCAAAAGCTCTTCCGCTTTTCTGTTGATCAGAATGATTTGGTAATTTTTATCAACCACTAAAACGCCCTCTCCGATAGAAGCGGACACGGCCCGGGCCCGGTCGCGCTCCTCTTTAAGATTTTTTTCGTATTCGGCGGCGTCTTCAAGAATATTGATAATCGCTTTTTCCGCCTGGCCTGAAAGCTCGTTATGTTTTTCCAGTTGGTCATTTAAAAATTTGATTTTCTTGATGTCGCGCGCGTTATTTACTAATTCATAAAGCAGGTCTCTGTTTTGCTCATTTAAGAAATCCTTGGCGAAATTTGCCAGACGCAATAAAACTATTTCTTTTCTTAAAGTCCGCGGGGAGACGCCGAAATTTTTTTTAATCCCGGGCAACAACGACGATAGTTCAGATATCTCTTCTTGAAAAGATTGTTCTTTTGTTGAAATATTATTCTGCATACTGGCTTAATTTCACATAGAAATTAACGGGATAAATTCAAATATCAAACCTCAAAACGCAATTTGAATTTCGGGCTTGTTTTGTTATTCCATATATTTTCCGTATTCAAATTTTCCCAAAGCCTCAATCATCTGCGGGACAAGTTTTTGGGGAATAACAGAGCCGTGCTGAGGGCAGATATTTCCAATTTCTAATTTTTTAATCCGGCTGAGATAATTCTGCATAATTTCCGAAGAAGGCATATAATTCTCGTGGAATCCTTTCATTTTTTCTTCGTATCGGGCGTCGGCGTAAATTTCCCATTTAGGAGTGAAAGCGCCGAAAATATCCGAAGAAAAAAGAGTTTTTGTTTTTTCGTCGTAAGTATTGATAGTGCCAGGGGTATGTAAATAATGCGCGGGCAGGAATTTCAATATCCGGCCGGAAGAGAATTTGAAAATATTGTCGTTTTCTTCGGGATGATAAAAATTCATTTTTTCCCGGGAATAATAGGAAATAAGAAGCGAGGCGCGCCAATGAGCGATAATCTGAAGGCTTTCTTGGTTAATAATGTCCTGAAATAATGGCACGGAAGCGCAAAGATCCGGGTCCATATGATGCAGGATTATCCCTTTAATCATTTTCGGCTCAACAATGCTGAAAACTTTTCTCGCCACGTAAGGAAAATGGCCCAAAGAACCGCAATCCACCAGAACCGCTTCGTCATTGTCAACAATCAGATACGGATTGCAGGAGAAAATCGCCGCCTTATCGTAGAAGCCGGCCCAAAAAATTCCCGGCGCCACCTCAACTGCTTCGTCGTAATTATAAGATTTTAAAAGCATAAGTTAATTTGTAAGATTTCATAGCGTTGTTTACGCTTTTCATCATTGTTTTTTTATGGTCATCCTGAGTCCCGCTTAGCGGGACGAAAGATCTCGTTCCGAAGCAACAGACTTTCCGCTTGAACCAAAGAGATTCTTCGCTTCGCTCAGAATGACATGAAGGATTCTTTGTCCCCCGCCGTGGCGGGGGACAAAGAATGACAGGGGGGGGGGATAAAACGAGATCTAAATCTGCCAGTACAAATAAACGCCTTCCTCTTCCGCGTCAATCCGCAATATCAGATTAGAAATCATATCGTTTAACTCCATGCGGAAACCGGGAAAATCTTTTTGAATTGCTTCTGCCTGCGCGTATTTGGCTATAAAAACTCCTACTTTCCCGCCGATCGCTTTCATTTCATCTATAAAAACCTGGATACTCGTTAAATCCATATTATTCTTTCTCATTTTTTCCAGAAGCTGGGGGTAAAAAATATTGTTTTCCAGATTAATGTGTTCTCTCAGGTGGCTCTGAAATTCTTCTATGACTCTTATTATGGAATCAATATCCGGCGATTTGCTCTCGGATTCTTTTTTCAAAGAAGACATATCTTTTCTTAATTGATTGTGCTGCGCTATTAAAATATCTACTATGTTGTTTACCATATTGTTTCTTTTTAATTTTAATCGTGAAAATTGAAAATGGTTTTAGACGCTTTCTTTCTTAAAAATCATTTTCTCCAGCTCCTCAATCCGCTTCTTTAATTCTACCATTTTTAATTCGCGGCCGACAGCCATAGTCTTGAATTTTTCCAGGTCGTTTACCCTGTCCTGCAAGCTTTGCGTGCGCAGGTCAACTTCCCATTCCAGCCGGTCTTTTATTTCTTCGTTCTCTTTGGTTCTCTCTTCCAGAGAATTTGCCAGTATTTTATTGGATTCCTGCAGTAATTTCTTCGCCTGCCTCACTTGTTGCTGAGAATCCGCCAAAGCGTCCACCGCCGTGTTGACGGTTTGCGCCAGCTCTCCAATTTCGTCTTGAGCGTCGCTTTTCACTCTGACACTCAAATCGCCCGACGAAATTTTGCGCGCGAAAGAAAGAACTTTATTTAAGTTTCTTAAAAGAAATTTACTAAAGGCGAAAATCAGCAAAACTCCGAAGATTTCGATAAAAATCAGCATTAGCCACATCCGTTTCTCGGCTTGGTTCAAATAGGAAAAAATTTCGCTGTTTTGAATTTCAGTAACCAAAACGAGATTGTAGTCTTTGAGACACCGGGAAAATCCCAAAACAGATTTCCCCAGATAATCTTTATATTCCTGCTGGCCGATATCCGGTTTGTTTTCCAAACAAGCGCGGACCAGCGCGTTATCCATTTTTTGGGATAAAACTGTTTGCTGGTAAGTGCGCGATAGAGCGATAATAAATTTTTGGCTGTTGACTAAATAGGTTTTGATGGTCTGGTAAGAATTGGTTGTTTTGTTGTTCAATAAATCTGTTATTTCCCGGTCCTTGGAGAAATGCAGGAATAAAGAAGCGTCAAGCGGCGTTAGAGTTTCTTTGGCGGAAAAAATCCGGGAAACGGCGTAAACCAAAGGGGTGGCCGCTGTTTCCGTTCCCGCTATTGTTCCAAAACCGGCGGAGGCCTCGCCGAACTTTTCGGGCAATTTGTCCGGCTTGTCATTCTCTGCGCCGCCTATCCTTCCGCTGTCGCTGGAAGCAATGATGCTGCCGTTTTTATCAACAATATCCGTTATCGCCACGGACGGGTCAAGAGGCATTTTTTTATCTTTCAAATAGCCGCCAAGAGTCTGCACCAGCTGATTGCGGACATTGGCATCTGAAGAATTAAGAATAGCTTCGGTTGTATTTCTGATGTAGCCGTCAGACGACCAGTCGGCGGTTCTTGTTTTAACATTATCCAAAATAGCGTAAAGAGCGTCTTTCTTGCCGTCTATAATTATAGAAAAATACTGAACAACCTGAGTTTGAATCGCCTGGCGCAAATCATTCAGAAAATAAAGATTCAAAAAAAATCCCAAGACGACAACGACCGCGCTGAAAACAAGAACAATTTTTATACCCAGACTTTTTTTTATTTTATCGAACATAAACTTTAGGTCAGGCGCGGAATTTAAACGATTTTTTTACTTTACTCTAATTTTATAATCTGTAGAAATTTTTACAATGGCTGACGGAGAAAGTTATCCCCATATCGCAGGCCTGCGACTCTCGGTTAGTTTGTTAAGTTTGTTATGAGAAACAAAAATCTCCGTCAAAACGGAGATTTTTGTTTCTCATACTTTTTTATGCTTTTTGATACTTTTCGATACTTGCCGCTTACCGCTTCTTCCATTGGGGAGCGCGGCGGGCTTTTTTCAATCCGTATTTCTTTCTTTCCACCACCCGGGCGTCGCGCGTAAGAAAACTCAATTTTCGGAGCCGCTTGGCAAAAATGGGATTGAATTCCAGCAAAGCGCGCGCCACTCCCAAACGGGTGGCTTCAGCTTGAGCGGTTAATCCCCCGCCTTTCACTTTCACTGTTCCTCCTAACTTATCAGTTAATTTTATTTCTTCCAAAGGGTCGAGTGCTGTTTTCTGCAAACGGAGCAAAGGAAAATATTTTTCCAAAGCGCGTTCGTTGACGGTAAAGCCTTTGACTTTGGTATAAAGCCGCACGCGGCTGGTGGCGTTTTTCCGGCGGCCTACTGCTTCGTAATATCTTTCTTTTTTGTTTTCTTTTTTGGAAGCCGCTGATTTTTCTTCTTTTTTAGCGGCGGTTTTAGTTTCAGTCATAGTATATAAATAGGCTGCGAAAAAAAGCTTATTCTACAACCAACCTTTTCATCCGCCCGACGCGTAATTTATTTTTCGGAAGCATCTGGGAAACCGCTTTTTTTAACGCTTCTCCTTTCCCCTTCTTTCCGATTAATTCTTTAAGCGTTTGGGACTTAAGATGCCCCATGTAGCCGGTGTGATGGTAATAAATTTTTTGCTCTTCTTTTTTGCCGGTAAAAACAACCCTGTCAATGTTAATGACTTTGACTTTGTCTTCGCCCAATAAACGCGGATCGTAAGACGGCGACTTTTTCCCCTGCAAAATTATCGCCGCCTCGCTGGCCACTCTTCCCATTGGTTTATTGGCGGCGTCAATGACGTATTCCATAGTGAAGTAAGCATACAAAAAGTCTCCGATAATTTCAAGCCCCCGCGCCTTCATCCGCAAAAAATCAGCGGCGCGGGAATAAATTCTCCCCCTTTGTTATCCGGAAAAAATCGCCCTCTCTTTGAATGCTTTGAGAAATCTTGGAAGCGGCTTCCGGAAGAAAAGGAGAAAGCAGGTGGGCGACAAATTCCAAAATACGAATCAAATTAACTAAAACATCTTTTTTCTCTTCGGCATTTTCCCTATTTTCTCTATTTTCCCAGGGCTTTGTCTGATTAATATAATTGTCTCCGAAACTAATAAGTCCCCAAACAACCGATAGGGCCTCGTGAAATTTGAATTCGTTAATTTTCTGCTCAACAATCTCCTTTGTTTTTTTAATTATATTCTCAATCTCTTTATCTGAAATATTCGCAGATATCCGCAGATTGGACTCGCGAGAAGCGAGAGTCAATACCCGCGCCGCAAAATTTCCCAAGCCGTTAGCCAAATCTCCATTGTATCTTTCCTTAAATTTTTCCTCCGTGTAATCGCCGTCTTCCGAAGAAGGAATTTCCCGCAAGAAATAATACCGCAATGCGTCGGCGCCATATTTTTCCGCCAGCTCTTCGGGCGAAACAACGTTGCCCAAAGATTTGGACATTTTCTGCCCGCCGGAAGTTATATAGCCGTGGACAAAAATATTTTTAGGCACTTCCAAACCGGCGGCCAAAAGAATAGCGGGCCAGATAATGGCGTGAAACCGCAAAATATCTTTTCCGATAAAATGCGCGTCAGCGGGCCAGAATTTTTTGAATTTTTCATCAAAATATTTTTCGCCAGGAGAAACGCCGAATCCCAAAGCGGACAAATAATTCGGGAGAGCGTCAAACCAGACGTAAATCGTATGGCTGTCATCGCCAGGCACGGGGATGCCCCAGCTATTTTTTTCTTTAGGACGCGAGATGCTGATGTCCTCCAACCCGCGCCTTAAAAAGGCCAAAGTTTCATTTTTGCGGCTCTCGGGAATTATCTTGATTTCATTATTTTTGATTCTCTTCTCAATTTCTCCCCCGTATCGCGAAAGGCGGAAAAAATAATTTTTCTCTTTGACTAATTCCGGCTCTGTTAAATGCTCGGGACACTGGCCGTTAACAAGGTCTTTGGGAGTTTTAAAAGATTCGCATCCGACGCAATAAAGGCCTTCAAATTCTTTTAAGTAGATATCCCCTTTTTTATTTAACGCGTTCCAGACGGCAATCACGCCGGGCCAATGTTTTGCTCGGTCGCTTGTGCGGATAAATTCGTCCCAGCTTAAATTCAAAATGTCTTTTAGCCGGCGGAACTGCGCGGCAATATCATCAACAAATTCCTGAGGAGATTTATTATTTTTTTTAGCCGCTTGGACGATTTTTGTCCCGTGCTCGTCCACGCCGGATAAAAAAAACACTTCGTCTCCTTTTTGGCGATGCCAACGGGCAAGCAAGTCTGCCTCGACGCTTTCCAAGGCAAAACCGATATGAGGAGAGGCATTGGCGTAAGCAATGGAAGTGGTGATGTAAAATTTTTCGCCTGCCATAATTGAATTATGGAGGAAACAAACTTATAATTCAATAAAAATATCGCTGGGTCGCGATTAGATTAGCTGGACCAGGGCGATAACAAATAACAAATGAGGTTTGATATTATTACAATTTTTCCCCAGATGTTTGACTCTTATTTGAACGAGTCTATTTTGAAGCGGACGCGGGAAAAACGTTTGATTGAAATTAAAACCCACGACCTCCGGCGCTTTGCCCGGGACAAACACCGCAAAGTGGACGACCGGCCGTTTGGCGGAGGCCCAGGAATGGTGCTCAAGATTGAACCGTTAATCAAAGCGATAAACCATGCAGCGCGATCCAAGATCCAAGATCCAAGATCCAAGATCCTAGTGGTATTATTTTCACCAGCAGGAAAACAATTGGACGATAAAACAGCTTTGAGATTGGCTAAAAATAAAAACCGCCTTATCTTAATCTGCGGACGCTACGAGGGCGTAGACAATCGCTTGAGCAAAATAGTAAAAGATTTGGGATTGAAAATAGAAAATTTATCTCTTGGTCCCTATGTTTTAACCGGCGGCGAACTTCCGGCAATGGTTTTGATTGACGCTGTTGCGCGAAAAATTCCGGGCGTTTTGGGAAAAGACAATTCGCTGGAAGAAAAAAGGTTCGGCATAGGAGTGCCAACTTATTCCCGTCCGGAAATTTTCACTTACAAAAAGAAAAAATACAAAGTGCCCGAAGTTCTTCTTACGGGCAATCACAAGAGAATAGAAGGGTGGAAAAGGGAAAACGCGCCGACTATTAAGGATTGACGGTGATTGTGCCGGCGCGAAAGGGATTAAGGTGGTTGTGGTATTCCCAGACGCCGACTTTGTTAAACTGGAATGACCACGCTTGTCCCGGCTGCGTCCCTCCGCAGGCGTCAAAAGCGTTATTATCGGGATTGGCGCAGTGTTCGGACAAAGACGTGCCGCTGTAATCTCTATGGCTGGGGTGAACGCCCGAAGCGGTCCACATAGCCTCTGAGCTGTTATTCTGGAAAACAACAGTCGCGCCGACTTTCACTTCTAAATTTTCGGGCGAGTATCCTTGGTCGGTATAAACAACAACAAACTGGCCGGCTGATTTTTCTTTTACAGAAGAAGGCGTTTCGGAAATAGGCGCGGTTGGCGCTGGATTATTGTAATTAGGCGCCAGAACTTTTCCGCTTTCCTTGTTCGCGTATAAATAAACTCCGTAAACAAAAAGAATAATAACGATAACGAGAATAAAAATAATCGGTCTTTTCATATTTCTATAAAAGATTATAGCGAAATTAGCGACCTTTGGGAAAATAGTTCTTGAAAGAAAAATTGTCCGGCAGGGAGTCTGTAAGAATGGCGATAGCGGCTGTTAAAAGTCCGATGTCTCTCACTGTTATATCAGTAATGCCGCTTACCGTAAGTACAATGAGCAAATGGATGGCGGCTATTAAAGCTGCTAACCAGGTGAAATAGTCAACCAGAAGCAAAAAGCCTATAGCAATGTCAAGAAACGCCGTGCCTATCATCGCTTGCTCTAATGGCACGGGCAAAAGTCCGGCGGCCCAGGGCTGTAAATACCCGCCCCAAGCCAACGGCATTTTGAAAATCAAAACACCAATCCAAAGAAAGGTTATTGCCATTCCGACTCTTAAAATGTGGTGGGATGTCTTGCGCATAGAAATCAAATCAAGATCTTTAAAATAATTATAATCCCCATAAGCCAAAAAGTAAAAGCCGACATCACGCACCAAAAACACCACGCGCGGATAACTGTCTTCTGAAGATAAATGAATAAAAACGACACCAGCGAAGCGACCGCGACAAGAAGATTGAGGACAAAGCTCCACAAAGCCATAGGCGTAATTCCGATAACCAGAAAAGCCGACACCAAAGAAATGATTACGTAAACAAATAAACCAATAACATCGTTCGGGATAATGAAAATTTTGCTGTACGCGCTGGTTAGCACAGTCAAACAATCCTCTCCTATGGGGCAAACAGGTTTTTCGGCGGCAATTCTTTTGCGGATAAGGTAAGACGTCTCGCTGATGCCGATAGCGGACAGAGTAAAAATGAGGGCCAAGGAGGTCATAAACTTTATATCGTCAGTCCTAAAACTTTTTTTACCGCTGCCATTTTTTCGCGGGCGCGGACGCGGGCTTTTTCATTTCCCTCGGCGATGATTTTTCCAAAAGACGCCGGGTCTTTCAAAAAATGTGTTTTGCGCTCCTGAAAGTCTTTTAATTTTTCCGCCAACAAGTCGGCCAGAGCGTTTTTGAAAGTTCCGTAATTCTGGCCTTTAAATTTTTTTTCTATCTCCCTTAGCGTCATTCCGCTGAAACCCCGATAAATTTCCATGAGGTTAGAAACAGCTGGCTTGATTTTCGGGTCATATTTAATTTCCTTGCCTGAATCAGTGGTCGCTCTTTTGATTTTAGCGCGGACAATATCAGCGGGGTCATCCAAAAACAAACAGCTATCCGGGATGGATTTGGACATTTTTTTCGCCGGATTGTACAAACCCATAAGCCGGGGCGTTTCGGTTAAAACCGCCTGGGGCTCGGTGAATATCTTGCCGAACTGAACATTAAATTTTCTCGCCAAGGTGCGGGCAAGCTCTAAATGCTGTTTTTGATCTTCTCCAATAGGCACAAAACGGGCGTCGTATAAAAGAATATCCGCGGCCTGCAAAATGGGATAAGTGAAAAGCCCCACATTGATATTGCTTTTCTGCCTTTGGGCTTTGTCCTTAAACTGGGTCATCCGCGAAACATCGCCAAAAGGAGCGATGGCGCTGAAAATCCAAGCCAGCTCGGCGTGCTCGGCGATTTGCGACTGGATGAAAATCGTCGCTTTTTTGGGATCAATGCCGGCGGCTAAAAAATTCAAAACAATGTCCAAAATCTGGCGCGGCTTTTCTTGAGGAACAAAATCTTCGGTAAGAGAATGGAGGTCGGCCACGAAAAAATAACATTCATACTGGCCGGAATTCTGGAGATTAACAAAATTCTTCAATGCCCCCAAATAATTACCGATATGTAGTTTTCCTGTTGGTTGAATGCCGGAGATTAAGATATTTTTGGGCATAGGCGTTATATTAAAACTTAAATCATGAAACTTGAATCGTAAAAATTAAGGCATAAAGCTTGAAACTTGAAACATAAATTTTACACCTGGATTATTACCGGCAAAACCATAGGCCTTCGCTTTGTCTTATTATATAAGAACTGGCTAATTTGGTCGCGCATCAGTCCTTTGAGATAGTCGGGTTCCAATTCTTGAAGACGAGGCATGCGCGAAACGATGCTGGTTATTCTTTTTCTCAATTCTTCCACCAGTTCTTTATTTTCGCGAAGATAAATAAACCCTCGCGAAATAATATCAGGGTTTTTCAAAAACCGGCCGGTTCTTCTGTCCAAAGTGGCGATAATAACCACCATCCCTTCCTGCGCCAAAACGCGCCTGTCCCGCAGAACGATTTCTCCCACATCCCCCACTCCCAATCCGTCCACCATCACATAGTAAGCCGGCACTGTTTCTTGAGTAGGGCGGGCGGCGCCGGGAGTGAATTCCGTTATTTGTCCGTTGTCAGCCAGAATAACGTTATCTTTGGGAATTTTAAGCTCCTCGGCCAATCTTCCCAAAGTAGCCCGCATAAAATATTGCCCGTGAATAGGCACTAAAAATTTCGGGTTTACCAGTTTAATAATAGTTTGAAGCTCTTCTCCGGTGGCGTGCCCAGAAGCATGAAGGTCTACAATTCGGGAATGGTAAATTCTCGCTCCCTGCCGCGTTAGATTATCTTTAAGAACCTGAACATCGCGCTCGTTTCCCGGAATAACCGAGGAAGAAAAAATAACGGTATCGCCCGTCTTGATTTGAACCTGGCGATGCTCGCCGTTGACGATTTTCATCAGGCTGGCGTTCGGCTCTCCTTGGGCGCCAGTGGAAAGAATCAAAATTTTCTCGTCTTTGTAGCGGGAAATATCTTCTAAAGGAATGATAGCTCCTTTTTTCACTTTGATATAGCCGAGATTCTGGGCAATCTGGACGTTGGTTTTCATGGAAAGTCCGGAAAAGAAAACTTTGCGGTCGTATTTTTCCGCGATTTTTATTATTTCCGCGATGCGGGTAAGCATGGAGGCGAAAGTGCCGATGATTATCCGGCCGGAAGATTTTTTGAAGATCTCTTCAATGTTTTTCTCTACGACTTTTTCCGAAGCGGAAACACCCGGCACGTCGGCGTTGGTGCTTTCCAAAAACAAAGCGTGAATGTCAAAATTTTTCCCCGCCCATTTAAATTCTTCCAAGCCAATGGGGTTGTCTTTTTCGTCGTAGTCAAACTTCACATCCGTGCAGTACACGAAATTGCCCGCCGGGGTTTTAATCACCGCGCTCACCGTGTCGGGAATGCTGTGGATAATTCCAAAAAATTCTACTTCAAAATTATCGGAAAATTTCACTTTTTCCCGGTTGCCTATCAGCTCAAAATTCAACTTGGGAGAATTGATAAAATCTTCCTGCCTTTTTTGGATTATCTCTCGGGTTAGTTTAGTGGCATAAATAGTCGGATTACCCAGTTTTTCAATCAGATAAGGCAGGGCTCCGATGTGGTCGTAATGGGCGTGAGTGATAATCAAGCCGCGGATTTTGTTTTTGCGCTCTTCTAAATACTGGACATTGGGAATAATGTAATCAATGCCCGGAGTTTCTTCGTCCGGAAACTGAATGCCGGCGTCTAAAACAATGATGTCGTCCTGATATTCAAAAAAAGACATATTCCTTCCCACTTCTTCCAAGCCGCCCAAAGCGCCGAAGCGCAGAACTTCTTTCTTGGGCATAGGAGAAATAATATTTTCGTCCAAAGGTTCCGCCGCCGGCCTAAAAGGCATTCTCCGTCTTGACGGCCGCGAATATTTCCGCGCGTCTGTTTTTGAAATTAAATCTGAAGGATGGCTTCTTCGTCGGGAATTTTTAATCATATTCTTGTGTATAAATTTAATTTTTCCGCCTACCGGCGACTAAGGGGTTAATTGTTCTAAAATGTGCGCCCATGAAGGATCGGACTTCAGGCCTCTTGCGTGTCATGCAAGCGCTCTACCACTGAGCTATGGGCGCGTCTGGAAAACTGGAAAATTTTAGTTTCTACACAGATAAATTTTATCGGAAAATATCTATTAACGGTGAAGCTAAATTAAATTCTGGTGGGTGTGGAAGGAATCGAACCTTCGACTTCTGTCTTATCAGGACAGCGTTCTACCACTGAACTACACACCCGAAATTTACAAAGATTATCAGCGCGGTCTACCGCTAAACCATTCGCCTATGTCAATTTCCGGCTTTTAGCTTAAAGTTTACGAGAAATAAAATTTAGAGAATGAAATTGGGAAGCAATAAAAGGATATAAAAGTTTTAGCAAGGTAGACAACTATTATCTATGGACATTGGTGCTGGTAGCAAAGCTCTTGGTCGCCGTCGCGCTGGAGATTGTTGAACTGACAATGGCCTCCGAAGACGACGTATTAATGGGGGAAACGTTCTCCGTAATAATACCAATTTTTTTTAATTTTTCAAATTGGAAGCCGGAAGCGGGAGCAAGCGCGCCGACAGAGCCGCCGCTCTCCTCTGTGGCATCTTTAATAAAACCAACCCAGTTAAAAGACGCCCAAATAAGCGCGGTGAGAATGGAAATTCCTAAAAACGTAAAAATTATGCTGTATTTATATTCGATTAATTTAGCCACGGTGGTGTCAAAAAGAAAAAATTTGTCCGCTAAAATTTCCGCTCGCGCTGGCGCCCTGAAAAATAGAATCAAACCGCTGAATTTTAACAAAATAACGGCTTTGCTCCAAGGCGCTCAAAAAATTCGCCAAGTCTTTCAGCTGGGCGTTCCCGCTAAAAGACAAATTTACATTAGTGCGCCGAAGACTTCCCGGAGAAGCCGCCTCCTCTCCAAAAGACACATTGGCGGACAAATTATTTCTTTGCGCCAAAGAATTTATGTCTCCCGGAAAAGTTAGAAGATTGTCTTTAGTGATAAAATACCGACTCATCAGCTGGTTATATTGTTTCGCCTGTTCCGCTTTGCTTTCCATATCAGCCAACTGGCTGATGTCGCGGGAATTTTCGGCAAACCGCGCCAGAAAAGAATGAATTTTATCCGCCCGCTGCTGTATGTCAGATTGTAAATAAATTATGGCTGTTGTCAGAATCGCCGCTACGAAAATAATAATGGCTAATTTTCTGACAAGTAAAAATTTATTGAGCATAAAAATCGGCGGTTTCCGTTCAAAAATTATCAACTCGCCATACTATTTCTGATATTATATAATATTATTTAAAAAAATGAAATAAAATGGATATTCAAGAAATTAAATTCAACAACCCCAAATTTCCCCGTTTGCTGAAAACAATTTCCCGCCCGCCGAAGCACATTTTCTTGCGTGGAGAAATTCCTTCCGAGGGCATTTTCGCGGCAATAGTAGGAACACGCAAAGCCACTGCGTCGGGAAAACAATTGGCCAAGGAATGGGCGGAAAAACTGGCGGAGATGGGAATTATCGTTGTCAGCGGATTGGCGCTGGGAATTGACTCCGCGGCTCATGAAGGCGCGATAGCGACTGGCGGAAAAACTATCGCTGTTTTAGCCAACGGCGCGGACAAAATTTATCCCGCGCAAAATGAAAATCTGGCGAAAAAAATTCTGGAACTAGGCGGGGCGATTATTTCCGAATACGAACCGAAAACTCCCGCTCTCCCCCATCAATTTTTAGAACGCAATCGTTTAATAAGCGGATTAAGCATAGCCACTATTGTCATTGAGGCGCCCGAGCGCTCCGGAGCAATAGCTACCGCCCGATTAGCGGCGGAACAAGGACGGGAAGTATTTGTTGTTCCCGGGCCGGTAGAACATCCCAATTATAAAGGGGCGCACCAGTTAATCAGAGACGGGGCGAGATTGATAACGTCAATAGAAGATATTCTAGAAGACCTTGGTTTAAATGATCTCGGGCGGCAAAAATTAAATTTAAATAATGCCGCGAAACTTTCTGAAGATGAATATCTAAATGCCAGCCAGCTAAAAATTATTGAGACCATCCGCCAAGCGGGAAAACCTCTTGCCATTGACGAAATAATTAAAATGACTAAACTGGACGCGTCCGTTGCCAATCAAGCCGTTGCTTTTCTGACCATCGGAGAAATAATAGCGGAAACAGAACAAGGATACGGGTTAAGGTAAATTTTTAATTTCTATGAATCTAATTATCGTTGAGTCTCCGGCAAAAACAAAAACCATAGCAAAGTACCTCAAGGGCGATTACGTTGTGAAAGCCAGCGTGGGCCATATTCGCGACTTGCCGAAAAACAACAAGAAAGCCATTGACATTGCGGGCGGTTTCACGCCGCATTATGAAATCATCCCAGGAAAAGAAAAAGTCATCGCCGAACTGAAAGAAACAGCCGGAAAAACAAAAGAAATTTTATTGGCCACTGACCCGGACAGAGAAGGAGAAGCCATTGCCTGGCACATCATTGAGGCATTAAGCCTCGGAAATTCAAGATTCAAGATTAAAAATTCAAAACTGCCGAGCATTAAGCGGATTGTTTTTAATGAAATCACGGAATCCGCTGTCAAAGAAGCGTTAAAACATCCGCGAGACATTGATGTGAACTTGGTAAAAGCGCAGGAAGCGCGCCGCGTTCTTGACCGATTAGTGGGATACGATTTAAGCGGATTGATCTGGAAAAAAGTGCGCTACGGATTGTCGGCCGGCCGGGTGCAATCTCCGGCTTTGCGCATTTTAATGGAGAAAGAACGAGAAATTCGCGCTTTTAAGCCGGAAAATTACTGGGTGATAACCGGCGAGTTTGAAACCAAAAATAACGATAAAATAATTCTTATTTGCGAAGAAGAGCCGCGGGATAAAAAAGAGATGGAAAGAATAGTGGAAACGGCGAAGAAAAATAAGTGGCAAATAATCAATGCGACGCAAACGGAGGCAAAACGTTCTCCCCGTCCTCCATTTATCACTTCCACGCTCCAGCAGGCGGCCAGCTCCCGCTTGGGAATGGCGCCCAGCCGCACAATGTCTTTGGCTCAAAAACTTTACGAGCAGGGATTCATCACTTATATGAGAACCGACAGCGTCAATATCAGCAAGGAAATTCTGCCGCAGATTTACGGAGTAATAGAAAAACGCTTCGGCAAGAAATATCTCGCTCCGCGCGCTTACGCGGCGAAAAGCAAGACCGCCCAGGAAGCGCACGAGGCAATCAGGCCCAGCCGCCCGGATTTTATTCCGCAAAATTTAGGCGGCCAAGCAAAAATAACCGACAAACAGCAATCATCTCTTTATCAATTAATCTGGGAAAGAACTGTTGCTTCGCAAATGGCTGACGCGAAAATTTCACGGACAAAAATCTCCGCCAATATTTATGATCAGCATGATATCTCTGGTTATCATGATATTTCTGATCACCATGATGTTTCTAATCACCATGATATTTCTGGTCATCATAATGTTTCGGATCATCCTAATATTTCTGGTCATCCTGAGCGAAGCGAAGGATCTCAAAAAGATTCTTCGACTGCTTCGCTCCATCAGAATGACAATAATAAAATCCCCAACTTTTCCACCACTGGCAGCATAGTCATTTTTGACGGCTGGCTGGCCGCCGACCCTCTCAGCCGCGGAGAAAATGTTGAACTGCCCGCGTTAAAAATTGGGGAACCGTTAAAACTTCTTAACATCAGCGATGAAGAAAAAACCACTGAGCCGCCTCCCCGCTACACCGAAGCCGGACTGATTAAAGAATTGGAAAAGCGGGAAATCGGCCGTCCCAGCACATACGCGACTATCATAAAAACCTTATATGACCGCGGGTACACAATTAAGGAAGGCAAGGCGCTGAAGCCGACGGACACCGGCGAAGTAGTCAGTAATTTTTTGGAAAAAAATTTTTCCGCTTATATCAGCGATTCCTTCACCGCGGAAATGGAAAATGAATTAGACGAAATCGCCGGCGGCAAAAGGCGCTACGAAAAAATGTTGGGCGATTTTTATAAGCCGTTCTCGCAGGCGGTGAAAGACAAAGAAAAAACCGCGGAAAAATTAACCAACCTCGGCGAAGCGGACAAAGAACACAAATGTCCGGTTTGCGAAGGGCCGATGGTGATAAAATTATCGCGCAGCGGAAAATTTTTAAGCTGCGCTAAATTCCCCGAATGCCAGGGAGCACGAAAAATCGACGGCGCCGCAATGGAAGGCCCGAAAGAAACCGGCGAAAAATGTCCGCAATGTAAAGAGGGAGATTTAATTGAGCGGGAAGGCCGCTTTGGCAAATTCATCGCCTGCTCCAACTATCCCAAATGTAAATTTATAAAAACCAGCGCGGAAGAAGAGGCGAAGAAAAAAACCGGTGTCGCCTGCCCGGAGTGCCAAAAAGGATTGTCCGCCGAAGCCTCGGCAAAGACAGGCGAGATTATGGAGCGCCGCGGACGCTTCGGCTTGTTTTATTCCTGCTCCAATTATCCCAAATGCAAATTTATTATGAAATCGCGGCCAACAGGAAACATTTGTAAATTATGCAAAGCGCTGATGATGGAGGGAACTAAAACAATTCCCGAACGCTGCAGTGATAAAAATTGCCCCAATTACAATCCGTCAAAACAAAAGAATTAATAAAAAATTTGTCGTTCCCCGCCCCGCCGTGGCGGCGGGGCGGGGCGAGGAATCTCGCGGGATTGCTTTTCCAATAAAACAAAGTTTGACTAAAATAGCATTTGCTGGTATTATATAAAAAGTAAATAAACAGATTTTTATTGAGGCGTAAACACGCGGCACAATGATAGCGACTTCACAAAAGGAGGAACGAAATGCTGGTGATCTCGGCTTTAAACACCATAAGACTGCTAATGGAAGAGGTGAAGGAAACCGAAATCCTGATAGAGCCGGAGGAAGAGGTGCGGAAAGGCGAGAGAGTCATAGGAGAGATGGCGGGAGAACTGAGAAAAATATACACCCTAGCGCAAGTTTACAGGCAAGCGGCAGTGAACTTGTCCCATTCTGTTTTAAATGGCGGCGCGACGGGCAAAGAATCAGAGAAGGGCAGGACGGCCTTCATAAAGATGAAGCGGTGCGAATATACCCATACCTATCTCATGGATACCCTGTGGCATTCTCTGTTCTTGTACTACGATGAAAAACTTTCCCATCTTTGCGCCGACACGGTTGCCGTAAGAGCCGGCTGGAAAATCGTCGTGTTCAATACTGACGACGCTGTTAAAGAATGCGGCGAATGCCAATGCGGAACCGCAATGATTAATCCGAACTGAAAAGAAAGGAGGCGCGATGAACGTTTTGCTGGAATGTTTTAACGCCGCGTACATTGAGGCACGGCGGCAATTTCAGAAGCAGTATCCGAAATACAACGCGGGCGCCGTGCTTTCTGCGTTTCAGAGATGCCCTCGCGCCCGCGGCGACCCCCGCGACATATCGGGAGCATACAAGCACGTTTTCGGCGGCGCGGAAACCGACGAAAAAGCACAGTGTTCCCAGTGCGATGGGTTTTTGTGGCGATACGAACGGGCTATCAGAAATTATTCCCGCGTTATGCGGGATTAAAAAGAAAGGAGACGCCTTATGTATTTAGGGCTGTCCCGCTGTTGAGCGGGACAGCCCTTTTTTATTGGCTTTCCGAACAACGCAATTTCTATTTGACAAAATTAAATAAAGTTGTATAATTATGAAATAAAAAGTGGCTCTTTCCCAATAAAATAACGGGATAACGGGGTTTTTACCCCTAACGCGGCACTGCCGCAAAGAGAGGAGAAAGCGCGATGAAGAGAATTTCTGTAATCGTCCTGTGTTTGGTTGTT
Source organism: uncultured Candidatus Saccharibacteria bacterium (assembly GCA_964453135.1). Taxonomy (GTDB): domain Bacteria; phylum Patescibacteriota; class Minisyncoccia; order UBA6257; family UBA9933; genus CAYVOL01. The sequence continues at coordinate 75,584 of CAYVOL010000001.1, forward strand.
GCTGGTTTCGCGTTAGTTGGTTGTTCACAACCGACACCCCAAGAGCGAAAGCAATACTATAACACCTTAACCCAACTCAAGAATGTCACGCGAGGAGATCTGATTGTCAACAAAGATGGTTGGGTAGTAATCGTTTGCCTATCCCCCGTAAAAACAGCTGGTGGGATAGGAGAAGATATAAGCCTCCTTGTTAACGAGTGGGGGCTGTGGCAAACAAACATTCAAACTCTGTCGTATGAGCAGTATGTGCGCAGAGTTATTCTTAAAGGCGATCCGGATTATACAGATGCCCTAAGGCATTTTGCGATAAGGGATAAATACTATAAAGAGGCACCAATCAAATAAATATCGCGCACCTAAAGGAGGTGATATACGGTGCCATACTACTCAACGAAGAAGAAACACCACCGCAGCCATATCAGCGGCCAGCGGTGGGTGAAATCGGAGAATATGCAGGCCTACATTGAAAGCCTGCACCGCAAAGAGAAACAACTGATAAAGAAAATGGCGAAAATTCATTCCCGCTTCCGGTCTGAATATCAGAAGGAAGCGGCTCAAAGGAGGTGATATACATGAAGGCGAAGTTTGTTTTTTTCGCGGCCTTCGCGGCAATAGCGGTGTTATGGCTCATCGTGGGTTGCGCTCCGGGGACGCAGTTAGCGTTTAACCCGGAGATTCAAATGAACGGGTTCGGCGGGGCGTATGGAACATCATACAGCCCCACCCTCCGCTATGGTTACTACTATCCCTTCGCGGAGATAGTGGTAACCAACAACACACCTTATTATCTTCAGCCTGAGCAGGACGGCCGGCTAAAGGTTTTAAGGGATGCCCAGGGGCAGGTTTACACCACTATTGCCCCAGGGCAGTCTTTGAGATACCACATCGCCGTGCCGTACTATACTTCGGTGCCCACGGCGGTCGTGGCCAAGGCGTTTACGCCAGACGGGAGATTTATTGGCGTTGCCGATAGAAAGTTTTACTTCTACGGCAACATCAATCAACGTCTTTTGGAGTCGTGGGTGGTCAACACCTACGATGTCCGGGAGGCGCGCTCCCGTTAGGATAAGACAAAAACATTTTTCCCCCGCAACAGGAATTCCTGTTGCGGGGCGTTTTATTTTAGGGGTTTGGATTGCTTCGCCCGCCCCGCCATGGCGGGGCGGGACTCGCAATGACAAAAATATCAATTATGACTTCTCTAAAAAATGCTATAATAAATTAATGATTGAAAACATTATTGTTCATTTTTCCGCGGCGCACCCTTTGACGACTTACGGGGCTATTTTCGGAGGAATGTTCATTGAGGGCGAAATTATTTTGCTTTTGTCAGGCGTTTTGATAAAAGCGGGAGCCATCAGATTTTTTTACACCCTTCTAATCACCTTTGCGGCAGTGGCCCTCCACGACATCGCCTACTGGTACATCGGCAAAAAACTTTTTCAATTCCATCAGACACGATTCCTCTGGTTCAAAATAGACAAAATCCTGCCGTTTCTTCACAAAATAAAAAGGCGGGAAGGATTTTATGTTTTCGTTTCCAAATTCATCTGGAATACCAACCGCTTCGTCTTAATATCTTTGGGCTATCTCAACACGCCCTTGGAAAAATTTTTGAAGAACAGCCTGATGGCCGCTTTCTTCTGGCCCTTGACGCTGATTTCTTTGGGCTATATGTTTGCCGAACAAACCGAGCTGTTGCGGCAAGATTTGAAAATCGCCGCGATATTTGTAATAATCTTTGCTGCTGTTATCATGGTTTTAGGAGCGTCTTTCCAAAAATTCTTCAGAATCTTGAACGGCAATGCGGAGAGTATTTCCGGAAAAAAATCCTGAAGCGCGCGTAGCTCAGCCGGTTAGAGCGTCTCGTTTACACCGAGAAGGTCCCCTGTTCGAGCCAGGGCGCGCGCACCAATTCAAAATTTGATTTTTCCAAAAAACTTGCTACAATATGATTGAGTCGTGGCAGTGATTCTCGGGTCAATGGATTAAAAAGGGAGGGAGTATTTAGTCTTCGGATTGAAAATCCCACCCACCTGGTTTACAGCCGGGATAATCCCACGCCACGGCTCTTTTAGCGCCAATTTAAATTGAAATAATTTTATGCGCCAATGTGAAATCTGCGGGAAAGGGTCTATTATGATGGCGGGCAGAAAAAAACTGCGCGGCAAATATAATCCCACTCCCGCGACAAGAAAATATCCCAATTTGCAAAAAGCTCTTCTCGCTGACGGAAGGCGCGTTTTGGCTTGCACAAAATGCATCAGGACCGACGCCAAAACAAAAAACAAGACAAAAAAGTAGCATACCAAAACTCCCCCCGCCATGGCGGGGGGAGTTTTGGTATTAAGCGGCATTGGTAAAAATTATCTTCTCTATTATCTTCTCGTATTGTTCACCAAATGAAATGCCACGATGCCGAAAGCCACGGCGACATTCAACGATTCTTTCCCTTGGCCGGCGCAGCGAGGATGGCCGGCTTGCCTGATTATTTTTCCACGCATGGGGATTTCTAAAATTTTATCCGCCTGTTTTAGAATTGGCGGCGGCAAGCCTTTGGTTTCGCTTCCCAATATCAATGCCGAATTTTCAACCTGCAAAGCAGATAGGCGAACCTTGTGATAAGGGACGGATTTTTGCCCTTGTTCAATGGCAAAAATTTTATATTTTTTATCCGTCGGCGATTTTTTTAATTTATCAATAAATTTCACGGCGGAGCGATAATATTCCCACTGGATATATTTCTCCGCGCCCAATGAAACTTTAGCGAACTGCGGGCGTGGACGACCGAACTCGTCAATAGGTTTGGGAGTGATACCGCAGAGATAAATTTTTTCTATGCCGAGAGCGTCGGCGGTGCGGAAAATAGAGCCGACATTATGGAGGCTGCGGATATTGTGCAAAATAATTTTCATATTTTCCAGTATCAAACCAAACATTCAATGCGTCAAGAACAAATCTTCGGCTTTGGCGCTGTTTGGAAAGTCATTCTGAGTCCCCTTGCCCCGCCAAGGCGGGGGGCGAAGAATCCCGTATTGACCGCGGAAACTTTCAAGATGCTTCGTTCCGCCACGGCGGGGCTCAGCATGACTGGCGATATGAATCGGAGTTTTTCAAACAACGCTCCCCTTTTTGACAAAAAGAAAATTAAGCGCTATTCTTTTTATCAAAAGAAAGGTCGAGGGCAAAGAAAAAAGTAAAGAAAAAGAACGAGATAAGATATGGAGACTTACAAAGACAAAGAATTTCTGGAATTTCTCGTCAAATCAATCGTTGACCATCCTGACGACGTTCAGGTAGAAAGGAAGGTTGATGAAATGGGAGTTCTGCTTTCTCTGAAAGTCAATCCGCTGGATATGGGACAAATTGTCGGAAGACAGGGCTCTACGGCAAAAGTCATCCGCTCTCTTTTGAGGATAGTGGGCGTTAAAAATCACGCCCGCGTCAACTTAAAAATTGTGGAGCCGGAAGGGTCCACCCGCGGACAGCAGCCAAGAGAATCTTTCTAAACTAAAATCAAAAACCCCCGCTAAGCGGGGGTTTTTGATTGGAACCTATTCAAATTTAATTTTTATCTTCTTCGCCTTCTTTTTATCAGCCTTGGGAAGAACAATTTTCAAAATTCCGTTTTTGAGAGAAGCCGCGGAGCGATCGGTGTCAATCTCTTCAGGCAAAATAACGGAGCGGGAAAATTTCCCCCAATAACATTCCTGGACAAAATAATCTCGCTTGTCTTCTTTGCCGTATCTTTCCCGTTTGCCCTTTATAACCACCGATTCCGGAGTAATATCAACGTCCAAATCGTCTATGCTGACGCCCGCCACCGGCGCTTCAATGACTATATTGCCGTTGTCTTGATAGACATCCACAGCCAATTGACCTTCTTCTTCGTCAAAGATATTTTCTTCCCGCGACATTCTTCCGTTGTCAGTCAAATGAGGCTTAACCTTTTCTTCCCAGTCATCGTCCACCCCAGCCAACCTTTCAAAAAATTTTTTTGTGTCGTCGCTCATTTTATTTCTTTAATTCTTTCGCATTAGATGCGGAGGTTAACCGCTCTTCCTCTCTTTTTATTTTTTCAAAATCATAAAAAATGAAAAAAGAAACGAGAAAAAGAAGTATTAGAGGGTAAATAATCACTCCTTTATGGACAATTATAAGATAATTAAAAACAGCATGCAAGACCGAGGCTGCCGCCAGGCCGATAACAATGAAAATCGCGGTCTGCTTCCTGATAATGCCCTTGGCCCAATAATAACCCAGCAGGGCGGAACTAAAAGCGTGAAGCACGGTGGCGCCCAAAAATCGCGAGATTAATATATCCATTTTATAGCCGAGGGAAAAATCCTGCATCATGGTAGAAACATTTTCCGCAGCGGCAAAACCGGCGGCGGCTGTTATCATATAAATCATCGCGTCTATCGGCTCGTCAAAATACGCGGTCCTGGCAATGGTAAGAAACACCGCCAGCCATTTTGCCGCTTCTTCAATAACGGCAAAAATCAGTATGGGGGAGAGATTTTCAGGGGAATTTCCCGAAAAAAAGGCAGCGGATAGGCCATTGCCATAAAATTTATTTAAGTAAATTTCGGCAAGCAAAGCCGCCAAGGCGGCGGCAACTCCTGTCAAAAAAACATAAAAAATTTCCCGGCGCGGTTCGGGATGAATATCCTCCTGCAAAAACAAGCTTAACCAGATAAGACTGGGCAGCAATCCGAGAAAAACGAAAGTGATGGCCATAAAATTTTAATCACACCTCAAACCATCCTTTGATGATATTGTCCTTGACTATTCTTTCCAATTCTTCTTCGCCGAAGTATTCAATAAAAATTTTATTCCACAAAGATTCCTGATGGTGATAAAGATACTTTATCATTTCTTTTTCCATAACCAAAGACATCGTGGTGTCAACGAGATTAAAACTGGCCAAAACATCTATGCCGACATCGCTCTTATAATAATCCCCCACCCAGTTAAGATTTTGCCAAAAAGATAAATCTTTGGAAAATCCGTCCATTGTCTCGGCAATTTTTACCAGCATTCTTTCCGCCCGCTCCCAATGAAGAGCTTCGGGATTCAAATGCGGCTCAAACAGACGCCAGTCATTTTCGTCGTCTTTCGCCAAATATCTTTGGACAATCATCCAGCGCGATTTATCTCCGCCAGCCGACGAAGGCAGGTGTTCGTCTAACACGTCGCCTCTTAAAAGAGAAATGATATTGAGAGCAAAAGAATCGCCGTTGCTGGAAAATTTCCGGAAAAGAGAGGAATAAAAAACAACTTCGTTGAGGTAATGAAGCACCAAAATAAACGTTCTCATCAACTCGCCGGGAACATTAAAAGAAATAGGAATAATAAAAATCATTCCCATCTCTTTCAGGTGAGAAATGTTGTGATATTTTTTCTTGACAAAGCTTTCAGCCGCGGCTACCCACTTTTCCGGCAGGACCTTCAAAATAATTTCCCGTTCTTCAAAATCGGAGGGTTTTAAATTTCCATACTGCTTGAAAAAAACCTCATTAAGCCATCGGGGGTCTTCCAGAAAACGAAGGGCGCTGAAAATTTCGTAGATATCTTCTTTGGCCAGCAATTCTTCAACATCGCGATATCCCAAAGTTTTGATGATTTTTTGCGGCGGTTCTTTCTTGAGAAATTCCGTTGCCCGTTCTTTTTTTAAAAAAAATCCCTTGGGCGCTCCTTCCGATTTCAAAATTGCTTCAAGAACACGGCGGCAGACTACGGAATACTCGGCCGCTTGCGCCGAGTCCAATTTCAACGCCTTGCTTAACAAATCGTTGTCAGCGCTTATTTTTTCAATTAAACCGTCGTAAATGGTTTTGGCAGAGACATCGGTCGTTAATCCCAGATCAGCCAGACGATTTTTCATCATCGCTTCGTTTTCTTCCACGATTCTGTCAATGACATTTTTCTTGCCGGTTACGGCGGAAAAACGTTCTTCTATCAAACGGATAACATCCCGGTCGCATCTTAAAATTTTGGCAATTCTTTCGTAAGACTTCATAATAAGAATTATTCGTGCTCGGATTTTATCTTTCCTCCTAAAGTGCGCAATTCTTTTAGCGCCTCGCTTGCCTGTTTTTTATTGGGAGGAATGCCGTGCCATAAATAATCGCGCTCCATGAAACTGACGCCTTTGCCGGGAATGGTATGGGCAATGATGGCGGTGGGTTTTTCAAAAATGGCCTTGGCTTCCACTACGGCCGAGGCAATTTGTAAAATGTTGTGGCCGTCTACTTCCAAAACATGCCAGTTAAAAGATTCGTATTTGGCGCGCAACGGCTCCAAAGCCATCACATCTTCGGTAAATCCGTCAATTTGAATATTGTTGCGATCAATTATTCCTATTAAATTATTCAAGCGATATTTACCGGCCAGCATCACCGCTTCCCACATATTTCCCTCCTGATACTCTCCGTCCGACATCAAACAAAAAACATAATGCTTCTCTTTATTAAGTTTGGCGCTCAAAGCCATGCCGATGGATTGAGACAAGCCAGAGCCCAATGGCCCGGAAGTGGTTTCTATGCCGGGGAGCGCCTTCCTGTGAGGATGCCCTTGCAAACGGCTTCCTAATTTCCTTAAAGTTTTTAATTCTTCCACAGGGAAATATCCGGCGCGGGCCAAAGACGCATAAAGCACAGGACAAATGTGTCCGTTAGATAAAACCACGCGATCCCTTTCCGGCCAGTCTGGCGTTTTAGGATTATGCCGTAAAATATGAAAATACAAAGCGCTGAAAATATCGGCCATTCCCAAAGGGCCGGCTGAATGACCCGAGCCCGCTTCCAACAGCATTTCAATAATATCCTGGCGAAGGACATTGGCCATTTCTTCCAAAAATTTCAATTTTTTGTCGTGTAGAAGTTCCATTTGGCACAATTCAAATTTCAAAAGATGCCTTTAATTTACAAATTTCAACTCGTTATTTTCCGCCTCCACCCGTACGCTGTCTCCTTTTTTAATTTCTTCGCGCAAAATTTTTTCCGCCAAAGGACTTTTTATTTTTTCAGAGATGGCGTTTCGTAAAGGACGGGCGCCGAAAACCGGGTCATAGCCTACATTAGCCAGATATTGAATGGAGCTTTCTGAAAATTCCAGTTTTATTTCCTGATTTTCCAGCAAAGCGGAAGATAATTTTTTCAATTGAATCTCAGTAATTCTCAAAATATCGTTTTGAGACAAATCTCTAAAAATAATAACATCGGAAAAGCGGTTAAGCAACTCGGGTTTGAAGAATGAAGACAATTTTTTCTTGAATTCTTCTTTAATGTCCACCACTGATTTTCCTTGCGCCAAAGATTCCTTGATGTAATCGGAGTTGGCGTTGGAGGTGGCAATGATGATGGTGTTTTTGAAGTCCACCGTGCGGCCTAAATTGTCCGTCAAGCGGCCGTCGTCAAAAACCTGCAAGAACAAATTCAAAACATCGCTGGAGGCTTTTTCAAACTCGTCCAGTAAAATCAAACAATACGGCTTTTGAATGACCGCCTCGGTCAAACTGCCGAAAATTTTCCCGTCCGGCGAGCCGATAAAACGAATGATGCTCTGCTTGTCCTGGTATTCGGACATATCAAAGCGAACCATCTCCTTTTCCGATCCGAATTGCGTCTGCGCAAGGATTTTCGCCAGCTCAGTTTTCCCCACACCAGTGGGCCCCACAAACAGAAAAGAAGCAATGGGCCCGGAAGAACGGCTCAATCCGCTGCGGTATTCCCGTAAAGATCGGGAAACCGCTTTAACCGCGTCTTCCTGATCAACAAGATTTTGATGGATGATATTTTCCAGATTAAGAAGATTTTCCGCTTCTTCTTTGGTGGCGCGGTGAATGGGAACATTGACTTTACGCTCGCAAATTTTTATCACCGTTTCTTTGGTTAATACTTTATCACCCTGCTGATGAACATTCATCAAAGACTCCTGGAGTATATCCAGGGCGCTCGCGGGAAGTTTTTTCTGCGAAAAATAGCGATGCGCCAAAATCACGGCTTCTTTGATGGCGGAAAAACTGATAACTATCTCGTATTCTTTTTCCAAAATTACCGATTGATAAGTAAGAATTCTGAAGGCGTCGTCTTCGGAAATTTCATTGACAATTATTTTCCCAAAAACATCGCTAAAATCCGCCCGTCCCTCAATGCTTTCTTTGTATTCTTGGGGATAAGTGCTGCCGATAACCTGGATGTTATAACTTTTTATGATGGGCATAAAAGAATCCGCCGCGTTAAGATAAGCCGCGCCGGAAGTCTTGGTAAGATAGTGAATATCAGGAATATACAGCACGATATTTTTGGAAGACAAAATTTCGTCTGCCACCTCGGCGATTCTTTGAGAAATCTCTTCGGGTGAAGCGCCGGCAATCAGATTTCCGATGCTTAATTCCACCACTCTTTTATCAAAAAGCGGCGAAGGGACTTTATCTTTGAGGATATTAAAAGCCAGATGTTCCACTAAAGTTTTTTTTCCGCTGCCCGGTTCGCCTACTAAAATTACGTTTGGATTGGCCGGACGGGAAAGAATTTCCGTCATTTCCCCATACTCTTTTTCGTGGCCGATTAGAAAACCGGCCCCTCCGCTATAAACCAAATCGGTTAAGTCAACGCTGAATCTGTCCAGCAGAGGCGTGGGCTGGCTGGTCCAAGCGCGGTTAATGCGGCGGCGGCGAACTCTATGAGAATGAAAGGCGAAGCCGGCTAAAGTTTTGGGAATTCTCCAAAAAATACTTCCCAAATCATGGCGCTGGAAATGAGAAAAAATCATCGCCTTGGTCAAGTCGCCGCTGTCAACGGAGAAAATTTTAAAAATCTTATCAACCTCCTTATCCTCGGAAAAACTCAAGGCGCTGAAGAAATCATCCCGGCCGATGTCAGGCATTTGATTAGAGTAAGCGATAAAAAACGCCTGACTGGCCAGCAATTTCGTTTTCTCCAAAAGCGCCTCTTTGGTTTCATTTTTCAGATTTTTAGCCAAAACAATCTCTTCGTCAATTTTGCTTTCTATCTCCTCGGGGGAGACTTCCAAATGGCGCAAACCGCCGCGGATGCCCTTGTCTTTGATCAAAACTTTCAGGAAATGAAGATAAAAATTGCCGCCCGCGGACAAAGTTTTGTCAAAGGATTTTTCTAAAAGCCGGAATCCTTGAGGCTCCAAATAATCCGCTCCGTTAACGCCGGCGAAAGAATGATTTTCCAGTTCGGAAAAAGAATGAACCGGCCTATTGAGGGAAAACAGCCGATCCGCCAGAAATAAAAGAGACAGAATTCCCAACCATCTCATCCCGTCGATGTCGTTGCGGAAAATAAACAAAACGGCGCCGATGAAGAATATGGCGTAAAAAGAAAAATAAATAACGCGCCAAAGAAAACGGTTAAAAGAAGAAAATTCCAGGCGCGGCTCGGAAAAAATAATTTGTTCTGCGGCGGAATTATTCATCATAACAATTTATTGTGATTGACCGCTTTAAGAACCAGAAATAAAGGAACAGCGGCCCAGATAAGATAAACAACAACGGCCGCGAAAATGATACAAAAATAAATTGAGGCGCCGATTACAATGCGCAAAGTCCTGAAAATAAATCCAAAAATATAACCGCTGATGGTGCGATCCTGATAAAGCGGCTCCAGCCAATGTTCCAATGTTATTTTCAGAGCAAAGACGCGGTCAAGACGTTCTAAAAAAGAAATAACCTTGTGGCTGTAAAACTTAAAAAAATCCACGTACCAATGGCGGATAAACTCGGCGATGCGGAAGACGAAACGGTTGAAAGCGTAAATAATCAATTTATCCATTTTAATTTATTTTACCCTTCTTCGCGCGGCAAATAAAGCCCTTTGGACAGAATATAAAACCCCCCGCCATGGCGGGGGGTTTTATATTCTGTAAATTCTCTTAAAGCAAACTATTCGGTCTCTTGTTTGAGCTTATTAATCAAGCTGGCAGCGTAATCCTTGCCCGCCAAACCAAAAGCCAAACCGCCGGCCAAAGCCAACATTGCCACTATTCCGGTAACGATCGCGTTAAGGATATAAGGGACAATGCCGAATTGTTCCAAAGCGGAAACAAAACCGAAAAAGAAAATAGACCACCAGATAAAAGTTCCTAAAAATTTAGGAGCGTGAAGTTGAGCGCTGGCAACCGAGGCGGTGATTGTCGTCTTGGCGAATTTCGCCACAGCGAGCGTCGCCACCATTATCAAAGCGGCTATCGCAAATCTGGGAATATAAGACAACACATCTTCTCTTAAAAAGTCAGAGAATTTTTCCAACCCCACAACATCGGAGGCGGCCAAAAGAAAAACAACCACGGTAAACCAATAAACTATCCGTCCCAAAAAATGGCCGGAGTTCAATTTGATTCCGCCGCGGGAAGTATATTCTTCCACGCCAAGCTTCTTTAAAAGCGAATCAATCTTCAGCCCGCGCACCACCTGGTCTACAATCGCTCCCAAAGCCGCCGCCACAATCAACCCGATAATCAAAACTATCAAGGCTCCGATAAATTTCGGGATAAACATCACTGTGCCGAACCAGGCGCTGCCGAATGCCGAATAAAGCGCGCCGATCAAAGACTGAATGTATTCCATATTTTCTCTATTGTGTTATTCGCGCTGAAAAAAATCAGCGTTTCGACCTTTTAATCAGTTGTCCAGGACGTTCAACAATGCAAACGCCCTTTCAATATTTAATTATAAACAGAGCATCGGGAAAAAGAAAGGGCAGTTATCAACATTGGGAGTTAGAAATGCTTGTTATAAGTTATTCGCTGCAAACCGCGCATTATAAAATTTTTTATTGTATTTCCGCCAGGTCGCCTATCTGCAAACCATATTTTTCGCGCAGACCGGCATTAACCTCCAAAACATATTGAGCAGGAGAACGGGAAACGTAGGAAGGGCAAAAAAGCGCGTCCGGGCAAGGCGCGAAGTTTTCTTTGAAATCAACGATTTTTTTGTCCCGCGAAATAAAAATCAGATCAAGGGGAATGAGCGTGTTTTTCATCCAAAAAGAACGGGGCGCTTCATCGGGAAAAATAAAAAGCATTCCCTTGTCTTCATCTAAAAATTTTTCAAACATCAATCCTTTAGCCCAGCGATAAGGGTCGGCCGCTATATCTATTTTAATTTCCAGATTTTTTTCGGGAAATTTTATCAGGCGGGCATTTTTTTTGCGGAGAAAGAAATCGGGATGCATAAAATAAAAAATCGTAAACATCAGGACAGCTCCGGCAATAATCAGCCCATGCCAAAAAAATTTTTTTAGTTTCATAACATAGTATAAAGGCTGCCTCTGCGAGAGACAGCCTTGGAATAGGTTGATGGAAATTTACAAAAAACTCACAGGAGCAAGAGGGTAAAGCGGGCGCGATGCATACTGGATGCTTGAATCTTAGCCCGCGCTTCGGGGTTTTCCCTACAAGGAGAGCAGTACTCGCCTTTGTTGCCGCGGCGCAAGAAAGCGCCACACCCGCGACAACGTTTTTTCTCGCACTCTTCTTCGCAGGGAGCTACCGAATTGAAAACCAGGCGGTTGCTGAACAAATCCGGCGTGTAAGTAGGCCACTGCCTGTGAACGCTCTTGACCCTTATCGCGTCCATCTCTCCCCTCCATGATTTCTCCGTGATTTCGGAGATTAATATTTACGGCTTATCTTCGCCGCCAAAACGGAGAAGCCAAGCCGCCCGCACTTTTTAAAATTTACCTAATATCTACAATGCTGTCAATAGTTATCCGCAAAGAAAACTCCCCCGCTAAGCGGGGGAGTTTTCTTGTTCAATCTTTTGACTTCTGTGGCTAACCTATAATATCTCTGCCTTGGCGGATTTAACGCCGAATAGTTTGGCTTGATTGGCGTCAGGCAACCAAATATCTATTCTCTCTTCCGCGTCGTAGCGGGCGCTCATCGTATCTTCCACCACAAAAATTCTGTTTCCGAAAAGCGCCGGCAGTTTTATTTTAGAACCCATTGGCAGAAAACTGCTGGCAACTACGCCATTTCTTGTGTAACTGCCTGATGCGGTTATAAAAGGCGTGCTGTCAGTTTCTTCCTTGCGGCTGGTGTAAGCGGTAACCGTCACGTCCATAACTTCGGGCCGCAAAGCGCTATGGTTAACCTGAGGAAGGATAGTTTGGGACAATAATTCCCCTTCCGGTATTAAAACTCCTCTTTTTGACGAATCGTCTCCGGAAAAAGAAGAATTTAGCTGGCTAAAACCAGTAGCCAAGGATAATTCCTTAATGGCAAAGAGCAAGTTAATACTTAACAAAAACGCTATGATCAGGAAGCGTTTATTACTGTTATCATCCATGTTAAACAACGGCTGATAAACCGATTTTACGCTTTGTTTATGCGGCTTTTCCGACCAAAAACCGCTCCTGCCCGCCATTGATAAAAACGCGGGCAATTAAATATCCCCTCTCGGGGATTATAGAGATATTCTACTCTTTGACAGACAAAAGTCAAGAAAGTTATCCACAGAGCAGTTTTCGGCTTTTGGCCGTCAGGCCAGACGAATATCAGCCTCCTCCCGCATAAACGGTAAATGCAGATAGCTAGATAACTATTGCGGAAAAAATCATTAGATAAACAAGGCGATGTTTGGTATAATCAAAAATAATTTTGAAGTAATTTTGCGGAAAACCTGAAAATTTATGCGCTACCGAAGGCAAATTTTTTATCTTTTTCTTTTCCTATTCCCAATAATAGGCGCGCTGACAACCGCTTATTCGCTGGGCTGGAGAATTAACTGGGACACCTGGAAAATTGAAAAAGTGGGTGGAATTTCCATCAAAACTTCTCCGCGCGACGTGGTGATAAAGATAAATAATGAAATTTATCCCGATAAATCGGGATTTTTGCAAAGCGAAACAGTTATCACCAACCTCCTGCCTAAAACTTATCACGTTCAAATATCCAAAGAGGGGTATTATCCGTATTACAAAGAATTGAAAGTAGATCCTGGAATGGTAAGCGGCCTATTGTCTGTCTGGCTGATACCGGAGAAAATAAAATTCCAGGAAGTAGTCAAAACGCGAGGAGAAAAAATAGCGGATATTTCGCCAGACGGCTCAAGGTTTATCACTTATAACGCCGCCAAGAATATTTTTTATTTATATTCAACAGACTCTCCGGAACAAACAACCAATTTAACCGCTCTCCTCGGCAATGTTAAAAAATTGCCTTCGCTTAAAAAAATAGTGTTTGTTCCAAACCAGCCGGATAATTTTCTTTTTGAGGATGGAAAGTTTTTGAAAATCTACAGCAATGAAGATAAAAAAATAGATGTTATTAATTCCGCTCCGATAATAGCCTGGAGCATAAGCGACAATGAAATTTATTATTTGGCGGCTTCCAGTTCTTCCGCCGCGCCGACGCTTTACTCTTTCGACTTGACTCGTCAGTCCACTGCCGAGATAAAAGAGATAGGAGAACAAAAAAATATCGTCCCTCTAAAAATGGAAATTTCTCCCGACAAAAAATTACTGGGAGTTCTTGACGATGAAAATAATTTTTATCTATTAAGCCTATCAAGCCCGGAAAATAACTTCCTCAATAAAATTCCCGAGAAAATTTCTTTAACGCGCGATTTTGATTTTTCTCCGGACGGCAAAAAACTGGCGGTGCTGAATAAAAATAATTCGCTGGATATTTTTTATTTAGAAGATTTTGACTGGGAAACGCGCAAAAAAGCGGGCGATATGAGCAAAATAAATTTAGAAGAAAAACGGGCTGTTGATAAAATTCTTTGGGACAACGATTCTTTGCATATCTTTTATGCGTCGGAAAAAGAAAACGGGACGATAATCAAAGTGGCGGAAATAAACGAAGGACGCCCGGTCAATATTTATAAAATCGCGGAAAATTTTTCCGACTGGTTTTACCAGAAAAATAGCGGTGTGTTTTTTCTGCTCCAAAACAATGTTTTAAACAAGATAATATGGTAGCCAAATACGAAGTGCGCACGGAACAATTTGAGGGACCCTTGGAAAAACTGCTGGAGCTGATTGAAGCGAAAAAAATGGAAATCACCCAACTGAATTTGGCAATGGTAACGGACGACTTTCTGCGATATTTGGAGAGTTTAAAAAAGCGCCGCTCAAAGGTGGATGCCGGGGCGAATTCTGGGACGGATTCTAACGCGGCTCATAACGAAACAAGACCAGAGGGATTGGTTGAGCGAAAAGACGAGGCGGAGGTAAAAATACTGGCGGATTTTTTGGTGGTGGCCTCGCGCCTGCTTTTGATAAAATCAAAAGCCCTTCTTCCGGAATTGGAACTTTCCGCCGAAGAAGAGGAGGATATCAAAGATTTGGAAAAGCGGCTGAAATTTTATTCTGAATTCAAACCAGCCGTCGTTTCTCTTAAAAAATTAAGCGAGGGAAAAACTGCTCTTTTTAGCCGGCCATTGCTCCTGGGAAGGCCGGCGATTTTTTATCCTTCCCCATCCGCCACGATAAACACGCTTCATCGGGCAATGGAAAATATTTTCCAGACGCTTCAGCAGATGTCTCTGGAATTTCAAACAATTGAGCCGGTTCTTATAAAACTGGAAGAGAAAATTGAGGAAATTGTCGGAAAAATTCAGCAAGGCATCAGACATTTCGGGCATTTAATCAAAGAAAAATCCCGCCAGGAAATCGTGGTAATGTTTCTGGCTCTTCTCCACCTGCTGCGGGAGCAAAGCATTGAAGCGGAACAAAAAGAAAAATTCTCGGAGATCGTGATAAGGAAAAAAGATATTCCGTCTTAGTTATCTCTTGCTTTTTTTAGGCGCTCGATATGCGCCATAAGTTCTTTAATAGCGGGAGAGTCGGCCGGCAAAGACAATTTGTCGCGTTTGGCCTCCAGGCGCGCAATTTCTTTATCAATCGCGCCAAAATTTTTCCCGGAAAGCTTCGCCGCTTCTTCTTCATGCAGTATCGCCTCTTCTTCTATATCTTCTTTTTCAACATTAAAAAATTGCGAGGGAGATTCTATGCTCATAAGTATCTTATTTCTAGACCACTTCAATACCCATACTGCGGGCCGTGCCTTCAATGATTTTCGCGGCAGATTCAATGTCGTTGGCGTTTAAGTCAACCATCTTTTTTTCGGCAATTTCTTTAATCTGCGCCTTAGTTACTTTGCCGGCTTTTTTCTTAAGCGGGTCGCCCGAGCCCTTCCCTATTCCCGCGGCTTTCCGCAATAAATCGGAAGCAGGCGGAGTTTTTAATTTAAACTCAAAAGTGCGGTCCTCAAAAATAGTAATCTCGGCCGGAATAATGCTGCCGGTCATTGTTTTGGTGGCCTCGTTAAACTGCTGGCAAAACTGGGCGATGTTGATGCCGTGCGGACCCAAAGCCGTGCCCACGGGAGGAGCCGGGTTGGCCGCTCCGGCCTGTAATTGAAGTTTTAAAATTGTTTTGATTGGTTTAGCCATATTATTTTTATATTTTTCTTACCTGCAATGAATCTAATTCTATTGATGTTTCCCGTCCGAAAATGGGGACCATTACTTTTATTTTTCCCTGTTCTTCGTCCACGGACGATATTTTTCCTTCGTAATCTTTGAACGGGCCGTCGGTGATTTTCACCAAATCTCCGGCGCGGTATTCTATCTTGAATTTCTTGTCTTCTTCTCCCTTTATTCTGGAAAGCAATGTTTCCACCTCTTCCTTGGACAAAGGGGTGGGGTCGGTGGTGTCGGCTCCGACAAATCCCATTACCCGCGGCGTATTTCTCACCACATACCAGGAATCTTCGTCCATCACCATGTCCACCAAAACATAGCCGTGATATATTTTTTCCTCCACTTCTTTCCGCTTGCCGTTTTTAATGACAATTTTCTTTTCTTTGGGAACAAGAATGCTGAAAATCTTGTTGTGCATTTCCAAGGATTCCACTCTCTGTTTCAGATAGCGGGACACCGCGTCCTCGTAGCCGGCGGAAGTATGCACCGCATACCAATGCCGCTCGCCTTTTTTGGAAAGTCCCCGACGGGGAGAACTTTTTTCTTTCGTACGCTCTGAAGAAATGCCTTTCGGTGAAGCCCCTTCTTTTTTATCCTGTTTTAACAAGTCGTCGCTCATAAATAAAATGTTATAGCAAGAAATTGCCTATCAAATAATGAAAGGCCGCGTCTAAAACTCCCAAAAACACCGCCAAACCCAAAGACAAGCCGATAACCATTAAGGTCATGTTTATCGTTTCCTTGCGGCTGGGCCAGTTTACTCTTTTCAATTCCGAGTAAGACTCTTGAAGATAAAATTTTAAACGTTGAATCATTTAGCGGTACTGCTGTCAAAAAATTGAAGACAGCGTTAAACAACGCCCATATTAACGATTTTGCCTTTATATGTCAAGATTTTTCACCAAAGAGGCCTTGGTTTGGATAAACTGCTTGCGCGGCTCCACCTGGTCGCTCATTAAAACTTCAAACAAGCGGTCGGCTTCTTCCGCGTCTTCCACGGTCACTAATTTCAAAACGCGGTTTTCGGGATTCATTGTTGTTTCCCATAATTGTTCCGGATTCATCTCGCCTAAACCTTTATAGCGCTGGATGTTGACGCCTTTAATCGCCGTGTCGCCGGCTGCGGTTTCTTCAGCGCTGTTCTCTTCGCCTTTCTGACGTTTAATTTCGGTTTTCAGTTTCGCGTTTTGAGATTTAAGCTTCTGCCACTCCTCAATGGCGGAATTTTTCTCCTGGTCGTTATAAACGTATTTAATTTCTTTTCCTGATTGAAGACGATACAAAGGCGGTTGGGCGATATACAAATTGCCGCTTTCCACCACGGGACGGAAATAACGATAAAACAAGGTCAGAAGCAAAGTTCGGATATGCGCACCGTCGCTGTCGGCATCGGTCATTATAACGATTTTATGGTAGCGCAGTTTGGCAATATCAAAGCTGTCGCTAATGGCCGTGCCCAAAGCGATAACCAAAGATTTTATTTCATTGTTGGCGAGCATTTTATCAATGCGGGCTTTTTCCACGTTCAAAATTTTTCCCCGCAAAGGAAGAATGGCTTGGAATTTTCGGTCGCGTCCGGATTTCGCCGAGCCGCCGGCGCTATCCCCTTCCACGATGAACAATTCAGACTCTTCCGCGCTTCGGCTGGAACAATCCGCAAGTTTGCCGGGTAAAGTCATTCCTTCCAAAGCGCCCTTGCGAAGAACCGTATCTTTGGCGGCTTTAGCGGCTTTTCTCGCTTTCTGCGCCAAAAGACATTTTTCAATAATGGCGCGCGCCTCGGATGAATATTTCTCCAAAAATTCTTTCAAAGATTCCGAGACCGCGGTTTCCACGGCATTGCGAGCCGCCGGCGTTCCCAAGCGAGCCTTGGTCTGGCCTTCAAACTGCGGCTCCCTTAATTTCACGGAAACAATGGCCGTAAGCCCTTCGCGCACGTCGTCGCCAGTCAAATTATCTTCGTTGGCTTTCAGATAATTGCCGCTTCTGGCGTAATCGTTTAACGCGCGGGTAAGAGCAGTGCGAAAACCAGTCAAGTGAGTGCCGCCGTCCGGCGTGTAAATATTATTGGCAAAGCTGTACTCTCGTATGTCCACGTCATCGTTAAAAACAAAGGCAACCTCCACTTCTATTTCATCCGCTGTCTTATTCGTATAGAAAAATTCTTTTTGAATGGGCTGATGGGCTTCGTTGAGATGGCGGAGAAAAGAAGTAAGTCCGCCTTCAAAATAAAAAGTGTGGCTGAAAGGGGCTTTCTCGCGGCTGTCTAAAATATCAATGCGCACGCCTTTGGTTAAAAACGCCTGCTGTCTCAAATGGTCTAAAACTTTTTTGCGGTCAAAATCAACTTTGCTGAAAATTTCTTCGTCCGGCTCAAAAATCACGCGCGTGCCGGTCTCGTCGCAACGGCCGCCTTTCTTTACGGCAAACTTCGGCTTCCCTTTTTCGTATTCCTGAAAATAAAGATTTCCGCCGCGGCACACTTCCACGCGCATCCATTTAGACAAAGCATTGACCACGGAAACGCCCACGCCGTGAAGCCCGCCGGAAACTTTATACGAATCCCCGCCGAATTTTCCGCCGGCGTGAAGCGTGCACATCACGGTTTCCAAAGCCGATTTTTTCGTCTGCGGATGAATGTCTACCGGAATGCCCCGGCCGTCGTCAGCCACAGCCATGCGGTTGTTTTCCAAAAATTCCACTTTGACATTTTTGGCAAAACCGGCCATGGCTTCATCCAAACTGTTGTCAACCACTTCCCAAATCAAGTGGTGCAATCCGTCCACGCCCGTGCCGCCGATATACATTCCCGGACGCTTCCTTACCGGCTCAAGCCCTTCCAAAACATAAATATCTTTGGCTTCGTAAGAGCTGTTATTGTTGGAGTTGTTGGCAGTTTTATTCATTTAATTTTCTTATTATCCATAAAATTTTACCAAAAAAATTAAGAAATGACAATTTTTTGCCCGGGAAAAATGAACCAAACAAAAAAGGAGCTGGTCAGGCTCCCCTCGCGTCCGCCGGCTGGCGGAGGCGATTGTTTATAGACCTCTTTAGAATAATGTTTCAGCGTCCGCATCCATTACCATATCATCAGATTTGTTTATCTGATGGCGGACCAGCCGCTGATATTCAGAACACTTGAGCATCAACTCATCGTGCACGCCCTCTCCAACAACCCTGCCTTTATCAAACACAACAATCTTATCGGCATTCCTGATTGTCGAAAACCGATGAGCGATAATGATCGTGGTGCGGCCCCTGGAGGCCTTCTCAATTGAGAGGCGAATAAACGCTTCATTCTGAGCATCCAAATTACTCGTCGCCTCATCAAAAATAAGAATATCAGGGTTTTTCACCAACGCCCGGGCAATCCCGACTCGTTGGCGCTCGCCGCCGGACAGTTTAACGCCTCTTTCGCCGATAAGCGTGTCATAACCCCGCTCCAGGCGATCAAAAAATCTATCTATGCACGCCATCTGGGCAATCTGGTCTAACTTCTTCTCGGTAATAGCGCTGGCTTGCCCATTGAGCGCGTAAGTGATGTTGTACCGCAAGGTCTCGTCAAATAACGGAACATGCTGCTCCACCAGACCCACGTGCTCGCGTAAATGGTTAAGGTCAAGAACTCGCAGATCATTACCGTCAATCGTAATCTGCCCTTCCTTGACGTCTTCCGCGCGGAGCAAAGCGTGAACCGCCGTAGTTTTACCAGCGCCGGATTCTCCGACAAAGGCGACCGTCTGGCCGGATTCTATGGCAAAACTTACGCCTCTTAATGCCGGACCGGTTTGCTTTTCCGGCTTCGCCACCTCGGATGCGTCTTCGTCATCTTCGTCCGCTTGTTTGTCGCGACGAGGATATTCAAAAGTTACGTTCTTGAATTCTATCCTGCCGGCAAACTTAACGGGACGGACTGGATTGGGAATCACTTTTACGCTTGGCTCCAAATCCAGCAGTTCAAAATACTTTTTTACTGACGCATACATGCTTACGATGCGCCGCTGAAGCTGTCCGACTGTCCCGACTTGGGAAAGCGCATTACCCGCCCACGACCAGAAAATCACCAGATGCCCCGGCGTATAGACGCCGTTATACACGTAGTATATCCCGATGGCCATTACGGAAAATCTGGTCAGTCCAACGATGATGTTGCGAGCAAATGCCCATTTTACAAAATTAAGCCAGATATCCTGAAACTGGGCGTGAATCTCGCGTAAATTGGCGTCGCTTTCGCGGACTGCCCGTTTTTCCTGGCTGTTAATTAGGACGAGTTCGGCGTTGCGGTAGATCTCTCCGCGAAAACGGGCATTTTCATGATAGGCCTTATCAACCCGTTTCAGCGGTTTCTGAACTTTCAGATTACCCGCGATGATAGCCGCTACAAACGACACCATTCCAACGACAACCACCAAGCCGAGCGGCCAGCTCAAATACAACAGAGCGCCCACCATAAAGATTATTTGAACAACTACCGGAAGCACCTCGTACATCAGCGTGTAAGCCAGGGACGTTAAAGAGTGCTGGCCCTTCGACACAATACTTTCCTTCATTCCGCTGTTCTGCGCTATGTGCTGTCCGACTGATAAACTCAGAACCTTCTCCATGGTCTTCTTGCTGATATATTCGGGAACCGCGAATTCAACATTTTTGATTTCGAATACTTCGCGATAATACCCGACAACTACGTTCTGAAGAATGAATGCGACAAACGCCGCGCCCATAATCCAATACGTGAAACTCATCGGCCTTTTTTGAATAAGACAATCGATGAGCATCCCCTGAAAGTATGGGGCGGCAAGCGCCAAAATCTGCACGACAGCAATAAACACAAACACAATAACGACACTGCTCCTGAACGGGGCGTAAATTTCCCATACTTTTTTTAAAAACTGTTTCATGCGTCATCCTCCTTTTCTGATAAGCTGGATGCTTTTCCTGTTTTTAGTTATAAAAGAGCGCGTCACTCTCATTGCAGAGAAAATACATTATACATTAAAATAAGCGCAAAGTCAATGACGATTTTGAAAACCAAATCCGCTTGCCCAACCGTTAAAATCAAGATAATATAGGGGCAAGATGCTGAATAATGACTACTTAGAAACCCTGCGAGAACGGGCAAAGGAATCGCGGGCGCATAAAAAGTTCCAGTTTATCGGCGTGGAAATCGCCAAAATTTTAGACGATCCGAAACATACCGCGCTTTATATTAAATTAGCCAAAGAGCGGGGCGAGGAAAGATTAATGCGCCTCGCCAAAGAAGTCGGCGAAAGAAAAAACATTAAAAATAAAGGCGCTTATTTTATGAGGATTTTAACCAAAGATGCCCCCAAGCCGTCGAAAAATATAAACGCGAAAAAATAATGAAGCCGGATAATACTTTCAAAATCTTCACCATCGCCGACAAAGCCGAGGAAAAATTCCTGCGCGCCAAAACAGCTGATTTTGATTTTTCCCGATTTTCCCGCCAGGACATAAAAGATTTGGTGGAAAAGTTAAAGAAAGCGATGGCGGAAAACCACGGCATCGGGCTGGCCGCCAATCAGATTGGCCTAAATATAAAAGTTTTTATTGCCGTCATTCCGTCAATGCGGAACCGCGAAAAAAAATCCACCGAGGCGGCAATTGGCCAACCTCAAATTCCAAACGGGAAATTTTACGCTATTTTCAATCCGGAAATCGCCGCTTATTCTCGAGAAACTGAAATCGCCGAAGAAGGGTGCTTGAGCGTGCCTGGAATTTACGGCGAAGTGGAGCGCGCGTCGGAAATCGCTTTAGTCGGCTTCAATAAAGACGGCCGCCGCGTGAGAATAAAAGCCCAAGGACTTGTTGCCCGCGTATTTCAGCACGAAATTGACCATTTGAACGGAATCCTATTCATTGATAAGGCGAAGGAATTACATAAAGTCGCGGACAACTAACGATATATGAATTTTGTTTTTTTCGGCAGTCCAAATTTTGCCTCTATAATTTTGGAGAAATTAGTCAAAGCCGGTTTTATTCCCGCGGCAGTTGTCTGCAACCCCGACAAGCCCGTGGGAAGAAAAAAAATAATCACTCCGCCGGCAGTGAAATCGTTAATCTTAAAACATAGCTCATGGAACATGGATATCTTACAGCCGGAAAATCTTGATTCAGATTTCCAGTTTCAGGTTTCAGGTTTCAAGCCCGATGTATTCATCGTTGCCGCCTACGCCAAGATTTTGCCGAAAGAAATCATCGCAATTCCAAAAATGGGCGCTATCGGCGTTCATCCCTCGCTTCTTCCCAAACACCGCGGCTCCGCTCCCATTCAAAATCAAATCCTCCAAGGAGATAAAACAGGCGGCACGACGCTTTTTTTAATTGATGAAAAAATGGACAACGGGCCGATTTTATCCCAAAAAGAAATTGCGATTGAAAACCAAAATTACGAGGAACTGGAAAAGGAGCTGGCGGACTTAAGCGCGGAACTTTTAATTGAAACTCTGCCGAAATTTTTAGAGAAGAAAATTACTCCTCAAAAACAAAACAGCTCGTTCGCCACCTACACCAAAAAATTTACCAGCCAAGACGGCTTTATAGAATTTGCCGATTTAGAAAAAGCGCAAAAAGGAGGAGAGATCGCCATTAAAATTGGCAGAAAAATCCGGGCTCTTAATCCCGAGCCGGGGGTATGGACAATTTATCAAAATAAAAGAGTAAAAATTCTAAAAGCAGAAATTTCGGCGGAGGGAAAATTAAAACTTATCACTATCCAATGGGAAGGAAAAAAACCGACGCCGGCAGAAAACTTGGCGGCTTAAAAATCTTGAAATATATCGGGTGAACGGGTAGAGTATAAAGATTGCCGGGTCGTCTAATGGTAGGACGTTTGGCTCTGAACCAAAAAATTGGGGTTCGACTCCCTGCCCGGCAGCTATCTTTCGCTAGAGCTACAGAATAGCATGTATTACACTTGTAGCAACTATTCGTCGGGATTGGATTAGTAAAAAGTTCGGATTTTGTTTTCAGTAGACACAGCAGCGGTCAGCGCAATAAAAACCGCCTTTCAGCGGTTTTTCTTCTGATTAAGATTTTAGATTTTTCTCCACCCGCTTCAGAAGCACGGCATTCGTGGCCACCACGATCGAAGAAACAGACATGAGGAGCGCGGAAATTTCCGGTCGGAGCGAAAGGCCGTACGCTTTGTAGAACACTCCGGCGGCAACCGGAATCGCAAGTATGTTGTAAATCGCGGCCCAGAAGAGATTCTGTTTCATTTTCACGACTGTCGCCTTGGAAAGGCGGATTGCCGCGACGATGTCGTAAGGATCGGATCTCATGAGCACGATATTGCCCGTTTCTATTGCGACGTCAGTCCCGGCGCCGATCGCGATGCCGATATCGGCTTGCGCCAAAGCCGGAGCATCATTAATGCCGTCGCCGACCATAGCGACAAATTTCTTCTCGTCTTGAAGCTGTTTTACATATTTCGCTTTCTCTTCCGGCAAAACTTCGGAAAATACGCGATCAATGCCAAGATCGCTTCCTACGACTTCGGCGACTTTTTTGTGATCGCCTGTGATCATGACGACTTCGATGCCGAGTCCTTTGAGGCCAGCCACGGCTTTCTTTGCCGATGGTTTCACCATATCCGCGGCGGCAACGACGCCGGCAATATTTCCGCCGACGGCGAGCAAACTCAACGTTTTTCCTTCCCCAGCGAGGCGATCGAGCGTAGCACGCGCATCGCCGACGTTTACATTATTATTCGCCATCAACTTTTCTGTTCCAGCAAGCACGGTTTGCCCCTTAATCTCCGCTTTGAGGCCATACCCGGCAACCGACTCAAATTTCTCTATCGGTTCGAGCGGTACCGCACCTCGTTTCGTCGCTTCTTCCATGATTGCCTTTGCCAAGGGATGGTTAGATCCGAATTCAACACTTGCCTCATAGCGAAGAATTTCCTGCTCCGTGAAGCCGTTGAAAGCAGCGACATCGGTTACTTTCGGTTTGCCTTCGGTGAGCGTTCCAGTTTTGTCGAGCACGATCGCGTTGAGCCTTGATGTGTTCTCAAGCGTTGCAGCGTCTTTTATTAAGATACTGTGCTTCGCACCGACGCCGGTTCCGACGGCCACGGCTGTAGGCGTGGCAAGCCCTAAAGCGTCTGGACAAGCAATCACAACCGTGGAGACGGCAAACGTAAGCGCAGTTAAGAGCCCCGCGGCTGCGATAAAATACCAACCGAGAAATGCCGCAAGACCGGATCCGATCGCGACAATCACAAGCCAGCCAGCCGCCTTGTCCGCAATACGCTGGCCGGGCGCTTTGGAGTTTTGAGCCGTTTCTACCATCTTGATGATCTGCGCGAGCACCGTTTCGGAGCCGACCTGCATGGCCATGAACCTCACCGTGCCGTTCTGGTTCACCGAACCGCCGACGACTTTCGCGCCGATGGTTTTTGAAATCGGCATGGATTCGCCCGTTACGAGAGATTCATCGATTGAAGTTTCTCCTTCGGTTATTTCGCCGTCAACCGGCACCTTGTCGCCCGGCCGCAGAACGACAATATCGTCGCGGACAATTTCCGCGCTCGGTATATTCATCTCGACACCACCGCGAATCACGTTCGCTTTCGGCGGCACGAGATCAAAAAGCGCGCGCAAAGCATCCGAGGTGCCGCGCCGCGATTTCATTTCCATCCAATGGCCGAAAAGCACGAAGGTTACCAGAAGCGCCGCCGCCTCATAAAAAGTTTCCGAATCCGGTTTGATAATCGTGAGAAGTACGCTGAAAATATAGGCAGCCAATACGCCGGTGGCAATCAATACTGCCATATTGAGTTTTTTTGCTTTGAGCGAATAGTAGGTGCCGGTGATAAAAATGGAGCCGGTCCAGAAGACAATCGGCGTCGTGAGTACCAAGAGCGCCCAATTCAAAATCTGAGGCGATGCGATGTGAAGTTTTAGAAGATTCGCGCCGACCGGCGAGAAGAAGAAAATCGGAATGGACAAAATAAACGATATAAAAAATCTGCGCTTCATGTCGCGCTCCATCTGCTTTGCCATCGAGGGATCGGTCATTGCGGTCTCGTGATCCATGTGGCTCATCTTCGACATGTCATGCCCGGCGTGCTCGCCGCCCTTTCCGGCTTTTTTCTTCTCCGGAATCAGATCCATGCCGCACCCGGGGCATTTGCCCGGACCCGATTTGCGCACCTCCGGATGCATGGGACAGGTATAAATCGTTTCCCCACCGCTGTGACCGGCATGCTTCTTGTGCGCCAATTTCTCGCCCATGCCGTACTCATATTGCTTCGCCTCCATGCCGCACCCGCAGGTGGCCGCGAGCTTTTCCGCGGCACAACCAAGGCACTCCTTGCCGCACGCGCAATTAAGCTTTCTCTCTTTTTCCATATTCATATTGTGATGATCGTGATTCATTGGTTGGAAATGTTTTTATCTAAAAATAATGTCATGGCCATAGGCAGGAATCCAGCTTCCTCTAGAATTTCGAGCGGCGCTCCCCGCACTGCCATGACGCCGATGATCCAGATTGCAGCCCAGAGCGCCGTCCGCCGGATTCCGATGTTGAGGAAAAGCAGCAGGGCGACGATCACGTCATTGATGCCGATCAGAACGACAAATGTGTTTGCGGCAACTGGTAGGATATTCGTTGCGAACGATCCATTGAGGAGCTCGATGAACTCCGCTGGCGCGAAGAATGCGGTCAATGCGTTTGCGAGGAACGCGAGCCCGAGGCCGATGCGGATGAGGAATCGATAGTTATGGATCATGGCTATTTCCATAATACCCCCATGGGGTATTTGCTGTCAACTGCGCGCCCTTTCCGCCATGCCAAATGCTCATATACGCTCGACCAGAGGAAACCCAAGCCGAAGGCGAACATCAGCTCCTCGAGCGGGATGCCGGCAAGGAGGATTCCCGAAATTGCGGGCAGATTCCAGACGCGCTCGACGTACCCCGGATATACCGCAATGAGCGTAAGAAAATAAAGGAAATACAAACCTAGGAACAAGAATGCGCTTGTAATCATCTTCTTTTTGAGATCGGGGCGGCAGTACCATGTGGCAAACCCTCCCGCGATCATGGCGATGAATGCGGAATAGATGGGATTGAGGCGAGTCGCGGCAAGAAACGCGGCGAAAATGATCGGGGCGGAAAGAAGCGACCAGAGGTGGTATTTGTGCCGAGGATCGTGCCGCTCCATGAAAGAGACCGGCTCGTGGCGCACCTTGAATATCCAGTCGTAGAGCGCCACCGCAATGCCGCCCATTGCGAACGAGAAAATTATGCTTTCGATATCAAAGCCCGTTCGGTGCGCAAGATCAAAGAGCGAGGGCGGATTCCAGTACGCCGGAACGAAAAGCGGCTCGGTGAAACCGAGAAGCGATGTCCACAAACTCACGAGAAACATTTCTTTTCTTCCTTCTCTGCTCCGGAACGCGAAATAGATAAATGCCCAAATCGCAAGAAGCAACAAACTCCAGAGCAGCCACGCGAATTGCGGTTCATGCGGACTCATGCTCTAATTATATTCCTTCTTTTCTTTTTTTCGATGGACTGACTCCCTCCGGAATATATTTGATCGGCGTTTTCTCGAATTCCTCCTTGCATGCTTTGCAGCAGAAGTAAAAGTTGTTGCCGCCGTATTTCAAGATCGCATACTCCTGCTTTCGCCGAAGCTTCTTCCCACACACAGGATCAACGTTGAACATGATTTTGGTTGGTTAATTTTGTTTCGACCGCAATTTCGGAATAAACGACGGCACGCGTGCCGCATAGGCGCCCCACGCGGGCCCGAATTCTTTCTGTGATTCTTTTTCTTCACTCCGTGCCAAACGAACGTACGCCACGATAAGAATCGGAAACATGGCGAGGGTGACGAGCGTCGGCCACTGAAGCAGAAACCCAAGCATGATGATGACGAAGGCGGCGTACTGCGGATGGCGGATGCGCGCATACGGGCCTATGGTTGCAAGCGCATGCTGTTTCTGCGCGGCATGCAAGACATCCCACGCCTTGGCGAGCAGTATGAAGCCGAAGCCGATCAGGATGTAGCTTGCGATGTGGAAGGGTCCGAAATGCGGATCCCCGCCCCAGCCAAAAAGGTCTTCCAAGAGATGGCCGGAGTTATGTGCCAAAAGGTCAATGCCCGGCACGCGCTTCACTAGCCATCCCGAAACGAGATAGATCGTGAGCGGGAATCCGTACATCTCGGTGAAGAGCGCGACGATGAACGCCGAGAATCCGCCGAGCGATCGCCAGTCGCGGGCGGTTTTCGGCTTCACGAAACTGGTCGCAAACGCGATAAAGATCGCTGAGTTGATGATGACGAGCGGCCAGAGGCCGTAACCGTTTTCCATGGAAGTTAATGGCAACAGGAGTGTCCTCCGCCGTGCTTGATTGATTCGGCCTTTTTGGGATCAGCTGCCGCGTGGCTCGAATGATCTTCGGTATCTTGCGATCCATGCCCGCGACGCATCATCCAAAGATGCGCAACAACCATCCCGCCGATAATGAGGATAAACGGCCATGATCTGACCCCTCCCCCGGCGGCGAAGATGACGAAACCGAGGATAAGCAGGCATGGCAGCATCATCCATATCATGGATGAATTGTGCTTTTCGTTGTTGTTGTCGTTCATGTTTTTGAGATTTAATTTGTATTCTACCTTTGCTATGCCGCATATTTTTCCGAATCTCCGTCGAAGTGCTCCTTGCAAGATTGCAAACAAAAGTAATTGAGCAGCCGTTAACCAGCGGATTATCCGCGTAGCTGCAAACGCCCGTATTACTACTTTTTCTCGATTAAGCTCGTGTTATGCATCCAGACGTAGTACCACGCGAAGATCCACGAGAAGGCAAACGCGTAGAGCGCCATCAGGATGAAGCCGCCGAATGTACCCCACGTAACGCCGGGAAACGTTTCGAAAATCTGGTGGTGCAGCTGGATTCCCGCGTCAGATCGAAGCGGCAAAAATCCTCCAAGCCAGCAGACGACAAGCACGATTTCCCCGCCCAAAACGCAAAGCCATCCGTATCGTTTGAGTGAAAGCATGTTGGTAAATTATTTTATGTTATCGACGACCTTTTTTAATTTCTCTTCTACCTGCGCGGCGATATCGGCCAGGACGCGGTTTTTAACCATCCCCATCGCCGCAGTCGGCAGAATTGCAGATACATATGTTTTCTTGCCATCCTCGTAGACAATCACATTGCACGGCAGGAGGAGCCCAATATCCTTTTCCGTTTTCAATGCTTCGTAGGCGAGCGGCGGATTGCACGCGCCCAAGATGAGGTAATTTTCGTATTCAACATCAAGCTTCTTCTTGAGCGTCTCTTTCACGTCGATCTCCGTAAGTACGCCGAATCCTTCTTTTTGCAATTCGGATTTTATTTTCTCTACCGCTTCCTCGAACGGAAGTGAGATTTGTCTTTTATAGCCGTAGTTCATTTTATTTTTTCTATATTCTTGCTTCGGCCTTTAAAGCTGCCACGTAAATTTCCGCTCGCTTATCCCACCCACATCGCGGACGATGACCGTAATGGATGCGGGTTTGGGCGAAATCTGCGCAAAGACAAGCGTGCCGTTCCGGTGGTGCCCGCCGGGCGGTGGTCCTTCCCATCTGATCGGCGCAACTGTATCGCCCCGATCATCGGTGAGCGTCACGATTTTTGTCATGTCTTCATCAAGGCTTCCCGCGTGCGTATTAAGACCAACGCCGATGCTCCATTCGCCTGAAGAGAGATCTATCGGCTGGACTTGAACTTCTATTGTGCCCTGCGAATCGTATTTTGCTTCGTATACGGACGCTGAGGAATTTCCCTGCGGCAAAACAGCCGCTGGCGCCGGTTCTTTTCTTGATCCAATGAGCGCCCAGAGAAAAAATCCGGCAGCGGCAATCACAAGAATAGTTATGATGAGATTTGATTTTTTCATTGGCTGTGTCGTTTAAATTTCATGATTCGACTATACAGGAACGCAATGCCGCCAAGATTGAATGCGATGCCGACCCAGAAAAACTGCACTTGATAGACGCTGATGAACGACACGAAGGCCGAGACGCCTAATACCGGCAGGATATTCACGAGATAATGGGCACAGCAGGAAATTATCGCTCCAGTCGAGGTGGCGCCAGTTACCGCAAGCAGCTTGCCGCTCGGATCTTTGGCGCGCACCAATGCCTTGAGATAGCTATATAAGCCGACTTGGATTCCAAAACCAGACGCAAGACTTATAATGAAGTACCAAAACTGCGAGAACTGGCTCGCCGCAAATATTAGCCCCGATATCACAGACACAACCCCGAAATAAACCGCAAGGAGAATGGCTGCTGCTTCAAATCCTTTTATGATTGATGGGGCAATGATGCGATCCATAGTTATTTCAACTTGGCGAGTTCTGTTGCGACCTTGTCGTTGTCAATCGCCATATTCGGATCGTCGAACGTATAGCGTACAATCCCCTGTTTGTCGACAAGAACGAAGCTGTGTCCAGGAAACGATCCGTAGTGCATCGAGGAAGGAACCGCGAGCATGCCGAATTTCCGCGAAACGGATTTGTCGGTATCGAAGAGCAGCGTCGCCTTTCCTAGTTCTGGCATTTTCTGCACCGCGCTCTGCCAGCTCGACGGCTGGTCTATTACCACCGAGAAGGCAACCGTGTCCGGTCCCGTAAACCGAGGATCGGTTGCAAGCGATACCATCTGGTTCCAGCACGCGGGGTAACACATGATGCCTTCGTTAAAGAATAACACCGCTTTTTTCCCTTTCAAGCTCTCATTTGAGTATTCGGTCCCGTTGCGGTCCCGGAGCGAAAATGCCGGAACAGCTTTTCCTATGAGATCGCCATAGGATCCCGAAGAGTCCGAACCGCCAGAGTGCATTGGATCGCCGGTTGTCCCTCCTGATTGCGAATTTCCGCGGCTCATGAAATAGAAGCCGCCAACGACGAATGCGATGATCGCGATGCCCGCGACAATTGTTGATGTGTTTTTATTTTTCATGGTTGTTGTTTTTCTTTTTTCCCGCCCGAGGCGGATCCGCCTTCGGCGGAAAGCTGGCGGATGCCGGTTGCCGCGAGCCAGGCGA
Organism: uncultured Candidatus Saccharibacteria bacterium; assembly: GCA_964453135.1. Lineage (GTDB taxonomy): Bacteria > Patescibacteriota > Minisyncoccia > UBA6257 > UBA9933 > CAYVOL01. The sequence goes on from CAYVOL010000001.1 coordinate 105,121, forward strand.
AAATCACCACAATGAGAATCGCCCAGACGAACTGCGGCACGCCGCCGATGAATTGGTTAAGCCACATTTGGACTTTTGTAAGGAAGATGTTCACGTTGATCTGTAATTCGGAATGCATGGCGACATTGCCGGTCAATGCCCATATCAAGGTCAATACGCCCATAACCGCGAAGGTCGCTCCGGCGAGGAAATCCGATATCCGAAATGTTTTATCTTTTCCGAAGATGCGGACCGTGACTGGCTTCCGCGCACCAAAAAGCCGATCAGTCAAATGCGAGCGATCAAACATCAAAGAAAGAGCAAAGAGCGGCGCGACCATGCCGAGCACATATGCCAAAGTATAGACGATTCCCCAGAGGTACGACCCCGGGAGCATAGAGAGCGCAAGCGCTCCCGCCAATACCGGCGCACAGCAGGTGGTCGCAATGCCGGAAAAAATGCCCAGCATATAAACGGACCCGATGCTTTCCTTTCCGGTAAGTTCCGGCTTCGGCCGAAACCGCTTCGGTAGCGCAAACCGGCGGCCAGTAAGAAGTGAGATGCCGAGCGCAAGTAGCACTAATCCGATGACAGTAAAGATTATCGAGTGGTAGCGGCTGAAAATCTGGCCGAGCGCCGAGATGCCAAGTCCGAGCGGCAGGAAAACCGTCATGATGCCGAGAAAGAAAATGAATGTCATCAAAAACACCTTCCGACGCGTCCTAAAGATCGAACCGAGATACGACGGCAGAAGCACTGTAACACAACATGGGGCGAAAAGCGCCGCTACCCCTGCGATGAATGCCGCTATAAGCGATGTGCCAATGAGTATTTCCATAGCGTTATACCCCGCAACCGCCTTGTTGCCTCTGCGGCTGAATTATTTGCGACTGTCCGCTGTCCACGCCGCATCCGCCTGGGCGTTGCGTCGGCGGTTCGGGAACGACAAGCGATTGAATTCTCGCGTATCCTTGTATGCTTGAGTACGAAGCTCCCAGTACTTCAGCCGGATTCACCGATGACCAATTCGTTCCTTTGCTTTGGAAGTATCGCGCAATAGTCCGGTAGGTGTCCGGAAACCAGTAGGAGTTCACGGCGAGCGCGGTTTTGTACATTTGATCTTCGCTCGCGCCCTGCGAAGCCATGAGCTCTAAGAGCCCAAGCATCGCCATGCCGTGGTTGCAATCCGGAAAGTACGTCGAGTTACCGCAACAGGGGCGGTAGATTCCCTTGGCAACCTTTTCAACGAGCGCCTGCTGATCCTCTGTAAGCGCCACAAACTGATGCTTTGAGTAATGACTCATGGCATTACCAACGGCAATCGTCCATCCGCCGGTTGATGCAAACCTGCCCGCTCCGCCATACTGCGGATCTTGCATTGGACCTTGCTCAAGAATCCGGTTCTTATTGCCAAGACCGAACGCCCAAAGAAGATTCAATACCGCGCCGCTATTCTGCGGAGTAATTTTAAGGTTGCCGTTATCGGGCGAATCAAGCAACGCCTGCACATCAGAAGGCATTCCTCCGCGTTGCGCATAGAGAGCCTTGAATTGCGTTTCGTCAACTACGCCCGACTGCGCAAGTCGCTTGCCAAGATCGCCCCAGCGCACCGGCAGCGCGACGCCTTCCTGCGGCGTAATCGCCTCGGTCAAGGCATCAGCCGATTGCGCGGAGCTCTGTTGCTGCTTCACTGCTTTGCTTCTTTCCGCCTTCAATCCGGTAGTATATATCCATGTTCCGGAAAACACGAGGACGGAAATAAGAATGCTCCACGCGAGGAAATGGTCTTTTTTCGGCTGCTCAGGATTGGAGCTTTCGTTATTTAATTCCGCGCGCTCTTCTATTATTTTATCATTGTCTTCCATGTTATTCATCGCAGCATTCGGCGAGCTTGGCCACGATGTCTTCGAGGCTCACACTGCCTTTTGCCGCCTTTTTTATAGTTTGGCCTTTGATAAGTTTTAATTTGAGTGCCCAAAAAATGGAGTACGCCTTGTAGGCGTTTTCGAATGTTTTCTTGGCTTTTTCCTTTTCTCCTTCAACATGCAATTTATTGCCGACTTCGATGAGGCGCATCGTGGCGGCCAAGAGATGCTTTGAGATACACCACGTTTCGCCCTCATGCTTCGGCATAAGCTGAGCCAAAAGTTCCTTGCGCAATTCCCGAATCTCTGCTGAAGTATCAAAGTATTCGTCTTGTTTTGTTTTAACGCCTGTAAAGAAAAAATGCTCTTCAAGGCTTATGAGATTCATAACCGCCAAGCTCAAATCCTCGGCAGTGGAAAGATCCACGCCTGCGTTTTCTTTTTGAGTTTCTATTTTTTTGAGAAATTCCTCAAGGGTCAATTTTGTTTCCATGTGAACGTTGTTGTTGATTTAGTAGTTCCAGTAACCGCCCGTAACCACTTGTGCACCAGGTGCCGCTGGCGCTATTAGGCGATGTTGCATCATGCGGTAAGTCTGCCCTGCCATCAAGACAATCGCCACGATGACTGCTGGAATGATGGAGGTTGATTCTTTCTTGCTCATTATGACTTTTTGGCGCAGTAATAATTTCCATCTGAAGACGAAAAAACCGCATTGGAAATCGGTTTATGCCGTGAATAAGCGCGTGAAAAGTTCGCTGCTAATTCATGGCGCAAATAATGAAAGGGTCCCGCTTCTCATGGAGCGAGAGCCAGCGTAGCATAAGCACGCGGGAAGCAAACAATCTTTCTAGGAAATCTCGTATTGAAAACTGCGGATGCGAATCGCCGATATCTTTTGAGCGCATGCTGGAAAACAACACAAGTACGAACATGGCAAGCAGAAAGCCGATAAACGGAAACGGCCGGAGCGCAGCAATGAACAAGCCCTGAATAGCTCTAATGTGGTATTTTAGGTGTTCAAACGGCGTCACAGCCGTTGCACAATTGGTATTCTCAATGGCGCCGATGCAGGCAGGCGAATGACCTTGATTGCGAGTCATGGTGTAAGCCCCAAAAATTGCAGCTCCCACGAGAGCGATGAAGAGTGCGGCTGATATAATTGTTTTAAGCGTGATTCTCATATTATCTTCGCTGCGCCGAATGATAGACTTTGAGAATTTCATCGGTCGCTTTTTTCCCTTGACCCGACTTCATCTGCATCGCGACATGCGTTGACAAATGGTTTTGCAAAAGAAGTCCGTCAATGCCTGAAAGCGCCTGCTTAATCGCGGATGATTGTGTGATAACATCAATGCAGTATTTGTCTTCGCGGATCATCTTCTCAAGGCCGGCCAACTGGCCCTTCACGATCTGAAGGCGACGAAGAGCTTTTTTCTTCAAGACTGTTTCCATGCTGGTAGTATACCCCCATAGGGTATTTGCTGTCAAGCACTCCCGTGGATAACCCAAAATCCAAAGTAAATATATTTTTGTTCATAATTCTATAAAATCTTTTATCACTTGCTCATTAAAGGTAGTAAAAATTTTGATTCTGCCAAGTTTTGTGAGGATGATTTCGCCGTCGTAGTCGTTGGGGGCTAGATATACATTGTCAGGATACTTCTTTACGAGTGCGGTAAGCTGCTGGATCAAATTCGGATCACATTGATACTTCTTACAATTATATTGAATCAGCACGCCGGGCTTTCCTTTACCGTCGGCATGCTCAAGCATGTGCCGCTGAATTGCGTCCGGAAGCGACGTGGCGGAAATGTGAGCATTTGGCGACTCTTCAATATGCCCCTGCACATCGGTGGGCGGCAAGTTCGGCCGGGTTGAAAGATACCAGATCCCGAACGCGGCGATGCCAGCGAAAATTGCGGTATAGCTGACGCGCTTTGCAAAACGAATAAATGCACGTCGACGCTCCTCTCCTACGTGTAGAATGTTCTTCGCTTTACGCGCGGATGATTTTTCTGAGTTCTTCGCGGCGGAAACGACGAACTGATCGATTGCATGCTTGATAATTTCGATATTGCAGGTCTTATGCTCCTTGCACCACGCTTCGCACTGCTCCGCAATCGCTTTTTTCGCGTAGATGAGCTTGCACTCGCCGCATTGATGGTAAGTGCCGCCGCTTTTTTGAATGACGTTGGTCATATAATTTTATTCGTGGCGATTTAATATGAATTATGGCGCACACACTAACGGATCGGCAATTTTCTTCGCTATGGCCCCGATGGCAATAAACAACAAAATTATGCCAAGCAGTCCAAATTCTCCTCCTCGAAGAGGAAGGGTTGCGATTGCTCCTGATGCGCCGAGAAGCGAGAGCGCGCCAGTCGCAATGACCGATCCGCACGCAGCACAACCGATCCCCAATATGCCGCTTATCATGCCGCCCGCGCCGAAGACGACTCTGCTTTTGGCCACCTCGAATCTTCGTGAAAAATAGTAAGCGACCATCGCGGCATATATTCCGAAGAGCGCGGCAATCACAATCGTGTACGCCGCGGAGAATATTGAGAAGTTGGTGCTGATTCCGCCAAGAAGATTTATAGGCAGCTGAACGCGCAAGATCCATGGCGCATTTCCATCTTGAAGCGTATGGTAGATCAACCCGAAATTCGGAAGCCATACTGCGAATGTGAAAACTGAGACGCTCACCGCAAACGCAAGAACAATATAGCGGATTTTCGAGAAAACCTGCTTGAAAGCGAAAAAGGTTGTTTTTGCGTAACGTGCCATAATTCAACTATTTTTTCTGAAGAGCGATATCAATGACCGATTTGAATACCGAATACGGCTGAGCGCCTTGTACCAACTGGCCGTTGATATAACTGGTGGGCGTGGAATTCACTCCAATTGCGCTTGCTGCATCCCGATCTTTTTGAACTTGTGAAACATGTTTATTGCCGTCATAGCAGCTCGTAAATGCGTTCACATCGAGCCCTGCCTTTCCGGCCAAACTCACAAAGAGCGTGCGATTAAGATTTCCGCTGTTTTCTTTCCCGTCAGCAATTTCGGCCTTATACAATTCATCGTGGTATGCCCAAAATTTTCCCTGGTCTTTGGCACATTCCGCGGCCGCTCCGGCATTTGTCGATTCCTGCCCGAGAAACTGGAAGTTGCGGAAGACCATTTTTACTTTGCCGATCTTGATATACTCGTCGCGAAGCTGCGGCTCGACTTGACTAAACATGCGGCCGCAGAACGGACATTGATAGTCGCCGTATTCAATAAGCGTGACCGGCGCGTTTTGATCGCCCAAAATGACATCACGCCCGCCGATTTTAAGCGCCTCAGCGAGATTTGCAGATGGCGTCGGCTGATTATTGCCAACTGCCACTTGCTGCGGCGCGCTCCCGCCTGTTGATTTTCCTGCAGAGTAAATAACCGATCCGGCAATCAAAACGCCGGCGATGAGAATCGAGGCAGACAGCATAAAGCTGTTCGATTGTCTGGATTTTTCTTCTACGATTTGTTCTTCTTTTTGTTCGTGATGCTTGTGGTGTTCGTGCATGGTTTTGAATAATTAATGGTTGATGAATTCGTAAACAGCAGCCGCTTTGCGGTTGCCAAAACAAAACGCAACCGATGGGCGGCTAAACAGAAAAGGCTACGCCGTAAATTTTAGGATGGATGATGCCCTGACTAAATGCCTTGGTTAGGTAATCAAAGATTTTTGGAATAAGCGCTCGAATTGAAAACGAACCTGATGGTGCAGCATTGTTTTTAACTGCTGATTTTGCAATCGATTGTGGATATGGAAAAACGAGCGATAAAAGGACGAAAGGTAAGAAGCTAAAAAATATCCAGTTTTGGTTCTGTAGCGGAAGCGCGCTCAAAAAATTCAACATGCTGCACCCCTGCGCTATGCGGTGCATGGGATCCACATTTGGCATGCCGCAAATCACGGCGGCCATCATCACAATAACGATTACCGGGTATACAATAATGCTGCTTCGGGGGGGTGACAAAAAAATCATATTTATCAATATACCTGTAAATTTGTCACTAATCAATTTCCCCTCTCATCACTTTTCTATCCCTTAAAATTAGATTGTCTTAGATAGATATTATCAGCTCCCTTTTCTCGCCTGATAATCCTTTGTCCTGCCAGAACCAGAATATATATAGTATTTGATGCCGAGACCAGAAAGCTTTTTTAGTCCAAGCTGACTCTCCAGAAACGTTTGTGGGGCTTGTATGGATTAGGTACCGTGGAGAATGCAGTAAATTATACAAAACCCCCGCAAGCGCGGGGGTTGAGAGCATGCTTGTCCTATCCTATGTCCTATCCTATTGTCCTAATTGGGCCTGCAATCTTTTTATTAGATCTTGAAGCTCCTGGATCCGTTGCTGGATTTTAGCGGCATTGAACGCGCTGTCCTTTCTTTGTTTCGCGAAAATATCATTGACGCGCGAAATGGTAATTACCCTTGTCGTTTGGTTGAAATTACCGGAAAGCATAATCTTGTCGCCTGCTCTAATATCATTGACAGTTATATCGCCAAGGAAAGCCGCTCCGGCAAGGCTGACGTCTTTGCTGAATCCAAACAAACTCACGTTCAGCATATTGGTAGACGTAGAGACAGAATTGACAACAACTCCATTCGCCTTAAAATCGCCTTTGAAATTCACGGACAACGATTCTCCGGCAACATTCCCTTCAATGACGCCGCGTCCTCCATCTTCAACTTTTTTCAATAAATTTCCGACACCCAGCATAACTCCTTGTCCATTGTTATTTTTGTTGTCTTCATCTCTGGCAGAAGCATTCCTTCCCGCTACGGAGAACGCCGCAGCCACCACAACAATCATCGCGGAAGCTAAAAAGATTTTAATGATTTTGCTCATATTCTTGTTTTAGATTGGTTATTGCGTCGACCTTTGCTTAAATATACGGCAGACTGGCTTATGTTGTTACAGGTATGTCAGCATCGCCGATAAATCATATTGGCTCTAATGCTGTCAAAAGCGCGGATCTATGCGGTCCACGATATACCCGCTGAATGTCTCATCCGACAAAAGAACTGCTCAAACAAATCCCTTTCTTGCTTTTTTTTCGTCGTTTTCTTTGAGCCAATATTTTCGCAAGCGGATAGATTTGGGAGTTATTTCCACAAGCTCGTCGTCGTCAATGAACTCGATTGCTTCCTCAAGCGTCGGAGTGTGCATAGCTTTTAAAAATTCCATGGCGCCGTCGGACTTCGCTCGCATATTAGAAAGCTGTTTTTCTTTGCAGACATTCACGCGGATGTCATTTTCCCTGGCGTTCTCGCCGACAATCTGCCCTTCGTAGACATTCACGCCGGGACCGAAAAAAAGTTCTCCCCTGCCTTCGGCTATAAGAAGCCCGTAGGTTCTTGTCGTGCCGGTCTCCGATGCCACAAGCGAACCGCGCGGATTTGATTCAAAATCGCCCTTATATTCTTCGTATTTTTCAAAAAGAGAGTTGATGATTCCCTGCCCTTTCGTCCGCGTCAAAAATCTGTTGCGAAAACCTATTAACCCCCGCGTCGGAACCAGAAATTCCAAGAATGCCGTTCCTTTTTCCGTTCTCATTTCAACCATAATTCCCTTGCGCTGGCCAAGTTCGCTCACGACCGTTCCAGTAAATTGTTCGGGAACTTCTATGGAAGCGCGCTCAATCGGCTCGAGTTTTTTTCCGCCTCCTTCCGGCGGATCGCGAAAAATGACCTGCGGGCGGGAAACCTGAAATTCGTATCCCTCGCGCCTCATTTTTTCAATAAGAATGGCGAGGTGCAGTTCGCCGCGCCCGGAAACGACCCAAGCGTCCGCGGCTCCGGACACCGGCTCCACGCGCAAGGCCACATCCGTGTCAAGTTCGCGCATAAAACGCTCGTTCAAATTCCTTGATGTTCCCAGTTTTCCCTCCTGCCCCGAAAAAGGCGACGTGTTCACGGAAAAAACCATCTTGATCGTCGGCTTTTCAATATCTATCGTGGGCAGCGCAACCGGATTTTCCAGATCGGCGATAGTCTCGCCAATAGAGATATCCGGAATTCCCGCGACGGCAACAATATCTCCGGGCATGGCGGCCTCTGTTTCAATCCTTGTTAATCCGTCGAAAGTCATAACGGAAGTAAGGGTCGCTTTTTTCGCAATGCCCGATCGATTTATATGCGCCACCTCCATTCCTTTTTTGAGTATTCCTGAATAAAGACGGCCTACGGCGATCTTTCCTTTGTAATTGTCGTAGGCAAGATTAACAGTCAGCATCTTGAGGGAACCGGCGCCTACTTCCGGATCTGGAATGTTGTTGACTATCGCATCAAATAAAGGAGTGATGTCTGTCATTCTGTTCAAGTCGCGATCATAACCGGCCTTGCCGGCAACGCCGGAAGCGTAAACAACTGGGAAGTCCGCCTGCTCCTCGGAGGCACCTAACTCCATGAAAAGATCCAACGTGCGGTCCAGCGCCCAAAGCGGCCGTACTTCCGGCTTGTCTATCTTATTGATGACCACGATTATTTTGTGGCCGGCCTTGATGGCGTTTTTCAAAACGAATTTTGTCTGCGGCATAGGGCCCTCCTTGGCGTCAACCAAGAGCAAGGCGCCGTCAACCATGCGCATAATCCGCTCCACTTCGCCGCCGAAATCGGCGTGCCCGGGCGTATCCACAATATTTATCTTTGTTTCGCCGTACATTACGGAAGCGTTCTTGGAAAAAATAGTGATGCCGCGCTCTCGTTCAAGCTCGTTGGAATCCATTATCAACGTTTCATTTTGCAGTTTTCCGCCAAGGGCGGAGCCGCCCTTGGCGGAAAAACCGCGCGACTGCTTCAAAAGCGCGTCAACAAGAGTGGTCTTTCCGTGATCCACATGCGCAATGATGGCGATGTTTTTTAGTTTCATTTGAAATAATAAAGACCCGCGCAGAGGGGTCAGAGAACTAATTTATACCACAACATTTTTTGCGGCGCAATATTTTATTCTTTAGATTCCGGTGAGCAAATTGTTAATATTGTTTTTCAATATCAAAAAAGCCAAAAAGGCCTCTTAGTAAAAACGGAAAATACCCATCAGGCCATAGAATGCTTGGGTTTCGATTTAAAAAATAAATTTTATCGGTCTCTGATTCCGATTGAAGACGCTATTTCTCCTGATAATCTTCCCTGAAAAATTTCTGGGCGATATGAAAAATTCCGTAAGTGATGAAGAAAGCGGAAAAAACGTCAATGGTGTAATGAAGATGGCCGAGAAGAACCGCTCCCGCGGCGACGAAAGAAGAAAGGAAAAAAATGTAGCGCAAAATTTTATTTTCCCAAAATATCAAAGCCATCAAAAACGGCATGCCGGTGTGGCCGGAAAAAAATAAATCAGTTCCTCCGGTGAAGTATTCAAAATGCAAAGAGCCGTCCAGCAATCGCGTTTTAATATGGTCGGGGTAGGGCGCGAGAGGCGTCATAATGACAAAAAGAGCGCGAACAGCGACAAACAAAGAAATGCTTTTAAGGGCAAAGGGGATTTTCTCCGGATATAAAACAGCGAGAACAAGCAGAAAAACAATAAACAAAATCGTTCCGCCGCTGAAAACAATATCGGTGTTAATCACAGGCAAATTTTGAAGAATAATGTCAAAGGTCGTGCTCCCTTCCTCTCTGCTTAAATAATTGATAGCGCCGTAATTAATCAAAAAACTGGCGGCAAGAAAAACCAACCCCAAAGCAGTAGATAAAACAAAACTTTTGTCCAGCCAAAGATTTCTGTGTTGGCTGATTATTTTTTTCGCGCGGTTGTGCATATTTTATAAAAATAATTCAAAATGTAATAAATCTGAGCGTTATTTACATTTCAAAACATTGACCATTTGCGTTCTCGACGGCCTCCTCTGTCATTCTTCCCGACCTTCTGTCATTCTGAATCCGCCAGCCGGCGGAGAAGAATCTCCTTGATTCAACCGGAAAGCTTGCTACTTCGGAACGAGATCCTTCGTCCGCCAACTGGCGGACTCAGGATGACGCAAACGATTATAATGACAATTAGAACGGGAGACAATATATATCCGCGGTTTCTAATCGCCGTCTATCGGCGCAGTTTCTGAAACGCCCGGTAAACTTCGTCAACCGTAATTCGGGAAATGAAACTATTTTGGGAAGAAAAAAATAATTGCCCCAATCCCCGGCCATTGGTTTTATCAATGGAAGCGCCCAAAGAATTGATATGAAAATGAGGCCCGGCGCCGAAAATAGTTATTCCTTTCAATCCGGCAAGATACGCCAGATTGCTCGGCCCGCTGTCTACGCCGATAAAGTAATCGGCGTTTTTGAAAACAACAAGCAATTCGGGAATGTCTATCTTATTAATCAGAGAATGAACCACGAAGCTCAGCGAGGAATAAATGCGCTCGTAATTTTTTAAATCTTTTTCTCCGCCGACAAAAATAAATTGAAAATTTCCCGACTGATTTATTTTTTCCAACAGCTCAATCCATTTTTTATTATCCCAGCGCTTCATCGGCCAATTTGCCCAAGTATGAATAATGATTTTCTTTTTCTTGCTTTTGAAAATCTCATGGAAAACCTCTTGGGATAAAACCTGGTAATCGCTTTTCTGAAACTGAAAAATGTCGTCAAGGGAAACACTGATATCTCTTTTAAGCAGAAATTCGCAGTTAAAAGTTCTTCAGGTTTTGGGCTGACTTCTAAATAATAAATTTTTTGTCAAATGAGCGACATATTTTAGCCCCGCGAACAAAGTAGTTTTAATCTCGCCCGCCGATATATTTCTTACTATTCTATACGCCCCTTTGTTCATTCTCATTATAATTATTTTTTCGTACGGTTCAAAATTTTTCTTTTCATTTATTTTTTCCACGACAAACACTTCATTGACCCCTTTTAATCTTTCTGCCAGAGATTTCAACGCGGGCGAAACTAAAAGATCAACTTTTTTGTCTTTATTTTCAGCGATGAAAAAAGAAAGCGCCGCGGCAGCCGACGCGAATTCGCCGATAAGGCAAGGAATGACGATTAAAATTTTGTTGTTTTTATAATCGCGCGTTCTTTTTGTCAGCTCAATGATGCCGCCCAGGGCCGCCTCCTGCCAGATGTTAAAATACTCGCGATTGAACATTTTACTTAACTAATAATCTTCTCATTCTAATCCCCTGGCTAATAAACTCTCCCAAGGATATGGTTTTAAAAATATCGCGCCACATTAAAATTTCTCCTTTTAGGCCGCTCCGAAATCCGTTTTTCTTCACCTTGCGATTATTGTACACTTTTTCCATTATAACGCTTCTGATGCGCAATCTATTTCCTATTATTATCTTGTTGAGAAAAACTTCTAATCCGAAACTTTTTAATTTTTTCATTTCTTCCAGCCGCGCCGCCACTATTGATTTCGGAAATACTCTTTCGCCGCTCATAAAATCTATCCCGATTATCTTTTTCATCCAGCGCGGGGTATTTTCTCTTATGCTTATTGCCGCGTCCGCTTGTCCGGACGCCACCGGCTCTATCAAGGAAACAATGTTTTCGGATTTCAAACCAAGAAGGTCCGCGTCCAGCATTACAATGTGCTCACCCGAAGATTCCGCTATTCCTCGGGCAATACTCGCGCTTTTTCCCAGATTTTTCTCATTCGTCAATAATTTTACTTCCGGAAATTTTCTTGCCGTTTCTCCGGTTTTATCCGCAGAGCAATCGTCTATCACGATTATTTCGCGCAAAAAACCAGATGCGCCAATTGCCGCCTGAAGAGTATTGCTGATTGTTTGCTCTTCGTTGTAAGCGGGAATAACGCAGGAAAAATTTTTCTTGTTTTCTCTTAATTTTTCGGATGCGGGAATGATTTCTTTTCTTTTTTCCAAAATTTTTTCTTCTTTTTCCTCTAAAAACAAGACTTCTTTCTGCGAACGACGGGCCAAATTATACAGCGCGGCGAAAACAATCGCCAGCGCCGTAGCGATAAAATATGCTTCTCCAAAATATCTGCTGATAACCGAGTAAAAACTTCCCGCGGCGTAGCCAGCTCCCATCAAAACGCTGTACTGAATGGCGCTGATAGGGACAGTGTAAGAAACAAATTTTTTATAAGATATTTTCGCCATTCCGGCGCTGGTTAAAAATATCGCCGCCATGCCGTAAGCCAGCTTGCCAAAAAACATCATTCGGAAAGGATAGTCGTTCCACAATCCTTCAACTATTGGAAAATGTTTCTGGAATTTTTTGGACTGGAAAATATACTTTTCAATAACTTTAATACTGTCCGCAAAATAGCCGAGAAGATACAAAAAAGAGTCCGGAATAAAATCGCCGAGCAGCAAGATAAAAAAGGCGGGCAGGAAGAGCAGAAAATTTGACCGGATTAAATAGCCGGCAAGCAAAGACACCACAGGGCCTTCGGAAGCGGCCAAAATAAAAAGCGCGACATATTTGTAATGAAGCAAAGTTTGCAAGATGGGAATCATAAAAAGTTTAGGCCGAAAACTTTCCGCGCGTTTTCGGTTGTTTGACTACAGACAATTTCTAAAGAAACATTTTTTATTTCCGCCAATTTTTTGGCAATTTCTTCCAAATAAAACGGCTCATTTCTTTGTCCCCTGCGGGGCGCGGGCGCCGCGAAAGGCGCGTCGGTTTCCAGCAGAATTTTCTCCCATGGCAGACGTTTGATATCTTTAATATGAGAATAATTGGGAAAAGTAATCACGCCGGAAAAAGAAATGTAAAATCCCAAGTCAAGATAATCCCCGATATTTTCCCAAGCATCTTCACCGCTGAAAAAATGCATGACGCCCGCGCGTTCTTTTAAGAGTAAATCGCGGTTGTCTTGTAAAATTTTCAGCATGTCGCCGTGGGCTTCGCGGCAATGGACAACCAGCGGCTTTTTTACTCCATGCGCCAATTGAATGTGCTTCAAAAAGGCTTCCTTTTGCTTTTCTTTATTATTCGCCGCATGGTGATAATCAAGGCCGCATTCGCCGATTACCGCAACTGCCGGCTCTTTGGCTAATTCTTGAAAAAAATGCGTGTCGTTGTCGGAAAAAAAATCTTTTTCAATATCGCCCGGATGGCAACCAACCGCCGCCCACATTTTGCCTTTATATTTTCCCGCCAACTCCACTGCTTGCTCTGAACTTTTTTTATCCACGCCCACGTTAATCATCCCTATTCCGTTTTTCAAAGCGCGCTCAATAACCAATTCCCGGTCTTGGGCAAATCGGGGAAACTGCAGATGGGTATGTGTGTCAATTAATTTTAGCATAAATTGGAGTTGTCATTCCGAGTTCTCATTGTAGGAATCTTAACCAACAAGTCATTCCTCGCCTCCGCCACCGCCGTGGCGGGGCGGAGGCGAGGAATCTATAATTTCTAATCCCTCGTAATCTCGCGCAAAACTTTCAAGGTTCTGCCTAATTCTTCTTTTTGGGTGAATTTTCCGAAGCTGAAACGCAAACTGGAATTTATTCTTTTCTCCGGGAATCCCAGAGACTGCAAAACATAAGACGGCTTGGCGGAAAAAGAAACGCAGGCCGAACCGCGGGAAACCGCGATGCCTCTTAAGTCAAGTTTAATGAGTAATTCCTCGGCGCTATGGCGGGGAAAATAGATATTAAGGATGTTAGGCAAAGCATTATGGTGCCGCAATCCAACAGCTTCAAATTTTTCGGGCGTAAATCCGTTAATCGCGGCGTTAGGATATATTATTTTTAATTTTTCCCAAAAATAATTTTTCAATTCCATTATTCTTTTGGTTTCTTTCGCGCGATTTTCTTCCGCCAATTCAATTGCCTTGGCGAATCCAACAATAGCCGGGACATTTTCCGTGCCCGAACGCCAACCGAATTCTTGTCCGCCGCCGGTTGTCGCGGGCATTAAATAAGAAGTGTTAGATTTTATATCGCGGAAATAAAGCGCGCCAATGCCTTTGGGCCCGTAAATTTTATGAGCCGACAAAGTCATTAAATCAACATTCAATTCATCAACGCGACAATTAAGAAATTGAAAAGCCTGCGCCGCGTCAGTATGAAAAATAGGGTACAAAGAAAAATTTTGAGAAATTTTGAATTCCTTAATGACTTGGGAAATTTTCACAACATCTTGAATGGTCCCGATTTCGTTATTAACGCGCATTACGGAAACCAAAGCAGTTTGCTCGTTCAGCGCTTCTTTTAATTTTTTCAAATCAATTTTTCCTTGCCTGCTAACCGGCAAATAAACGACTTCCACTCCGTCGCTTTCCAAATCCCTCGCGGTTTCCAGAACTGATTCGTGTTCAATCGCCGAAACTATGATACGGACGCCGTCCGACTTCCCGTTTCTTTTCCTAAATCCTTTAACAACTCCGCGCAAGGCAAGATTGTTGGCTTCGGTCGCCGAGCCGGTAAAAATAATTTCGCGGAAACCAACGCCGAGCGTTTGGGCGATTTTTTCCCGCGATTCGTCAACCGCCCCCCTGGCGATTTGCCCGAAAGAATGGAGGGAATTCGGATTACCGAATTTAGCCGAGGGCAACCCAAAATACGGCTTCATTGCTTTTTCCACATCGGGATCAATCGGCGTTGTCGCCGCGTAATCAAAATAAACCCTCACACCCTTAAAATTACTCCGGATTTTTTTTGCGAAGATACGACGTGTTTTAAAACTCTTAATGTTCTTTGTGTGAAATCCAACACTGCGCATAAAGGTGTGAGGGTAAATTCTAGAATAATTTCTCTTCAAAAATTAAATTTCAAATTTTATATTCACGACAGGTTCCCCGCGGAATTCTTAATAAAATTTCCGGTTATAAATATCAAGAGCCAATCTTCCGTCTTTTCCTTGATCAGACCCCCCTTGATAAACGGTCACTCCGCAATTAATCGGCTTTTCCTCTTTGTCTACCGAAATAAACCGCTCTCTGTCCCAGCGCTCCAAGTTAGCCCTCAAACATAAAAGAGTCAAATGGTGAGAAATAACCAGGACATTCTGTTGAAAATTTTCCCTGATAAGCGTCGTCAAAAAGCTTCTTACCCGATCTTTGACGTCCGCTTTGTTTTCTCCATTCAAGAACCGATACTCATATTCTCCTTCCAGTTTGAATAAAAGCCCCTGCAAGGGATTAAGCGCGTAATAAATGCGCCAATCGTTGAAAATAGTCGCAATCCCGTGTTCCTGTTCGCGGATTCTTTCTTCGTAAACTTTTTTCACATTATCCAGCTCCGGCCATCCTTCTTTCAGGGAACCCAGCGTTTGTCTTGTTCTTAAATAAGGCGAAATATAAACGATATCGGGTAAAAGTATTTTATTTTTCAATTCCAGTCCGGTTTTTTTAGCCTGACTTATCCCTTCTTCCGTCAACGGAGTATCATAATCACTTACTCCCAATTTAAATGTTCGCCAGATATTTTTTGCCAAAACTTTTAATTCTTCACTCGGCCAATTTTCGTCTTCCGCCTTAGAAAAATCACGCTCAAAAATATCACAAAATTTTTCATAATCCGGATTATCCCGCTTCAAAATCCTCAGATAATTATAAGCGGATTCTCCGTGCCTTATAAAAGTTAAACTATTGGGCCATTTCATAATTTTATTAACCGCAAGATAAACACTGCCAATTGTTCCAACGAAATCTTTTCTGGCGGAGGCGGAAGGATTCGAACCTTCGATGCCATTTCTGGCATACCTGTTTTCAAGACAGGCCGTTTCAACCGCTCGCGCACGCCTCCAATATAATTCTTAATTTTTCCGACGAAGCGGTGGGATATTCTTGTGGACTCGAGGGGAATCGAACCCCTATCTTCCGGATGCAAACCGGATGCTCTGCCACTAAGCTACGAGCCCGACTAAAATTTTATAACATAATTTTTTGGTTTTCTCAAAAACAATAGGGGTCGTTCCTGTTTCGCTTGGCGAAACAGGAACGACCCCTGTAGAAATTATTAATAAAAGATCACGCCGCTCTCTTGCAAATATATTCTTTCACCTCGCGATACTGCTCCTGGCTGATAAACTGCTTATCCCGATAGAATTCAAGCAATTCCGAGAGGCGCCACAGCGCGTGGAGTCTCAAGCCCGCCGAAGCAAGCGCTTCCTTTCCGCCCTGCTCGCGGTCAATGAAAACAGCCACATCTTCCACTTTAAAACCCAGACTCCGAAGCGCCTCTGCGGCTTCAATTTTAGAATGCGCTCCGGTAACGACATCATCAACGAGAAGAACTATCATGCCTCGATAAACTCTTCCCGATGTCTTAACAATATGAGGAAGAACTCGCCGTTCGAATTTGTCTTCACCTTTTTTCAACTGCAAAAAGGAACATGCCGAGATCTTCGCAAAAGCGAGGGCAAAAGGATTGCCAGCAACAGGCACGCCGCAAACGGCATTGTAGGACAGCAATGTTTCAAAAGCACAACAATCCAGGCATCTACTTAACTGAACAATGATATCATCATTAAGCGGATTAAGCGGTCCCTTGGGCGGTTTCCTGAAATTGAAGTAAATCGGAGACGGCGGGTCATTTGAACTTTTCTCGTGAATCTTCAATTGAGCCGCTCCTAATTCAACGACTCCAATTCGGAAAATTTCTTCCGCCAAAGATGGATTTTTAATCATCTCTTCACCTCCCTAGCAGTTATTGCCGCATCAATCGCGCCTTAAAGATTCGCTGATTCTCCAACATCTGTCGAAAATTCCGCTCGCTCATTTTCGTTCCTCCTGTTGTTAGCGAATCGCCGCCCGCGCCAAATCATGAAGCGCGGCAAGCGACGCAAGAAGCGTTAATTGCTGAATTGGCTGATCAACATTATGACATGAAAATCTATAGCCCCTATCTAGCCGACAATCAACCGGATAAAGTCCGCAACGATCGCCGGGACAACTTATGTTAAGCCAACCATTGTTGCCTTGAGTGTATGCCTGAAAATCGCGGTTATCGTAAAAAGAGATTTTGCCCTCCATTCGTTCATGAATGATACGCATTGCATCAATCATCTCGGAAATCGCGTCAACTGGCCGCGACCGCAGATACGCCGCAAGTTCGCAACCGTATTCGCCGTAAAGCGACCCGCCATGACTCGCCCTGATTGTCGTAGCCTCAACAATCATAAGCTGCGGGATTTTTGCCGTAGTCTCATATTCTGGAAACCGCATCGAATGAAGAAGAAGACTGATGGTTGCCGAAACAGCGAATGCCACTTCCCAATCATAATATGGGATCTTGCCGTTTTCACACAACAAGCAGTTCGCGTCCATTACTTCATCATATCCACTACTGTTACAACGTATGCAGATTTCATCCTTAAATTTCCTGACCAGCGGCGTAGGAATTTCGTACTCTAAAAATCCATCTTTCATACCGCGATAAATCAGAGAATTCTCAAAACCAAAGTCCTCGCCGAGTCTTCCATTGAATTTTTTGAATTGGAAGCTCTCTTTGAGACCGATTACCAACGGCGCATTTGCCGGTATTTCTTTTGCACTATTCACAAAATCGGAATGAATGCGCAACAGAATCCCCGGTTTGTTATTCGTACCCCTAAATGAAAGTTCGTACCAACAGGGTATTGTCTCACGCGTTAACATCTTAATGTCTTTCATTTAATACCTCTCTTTCTATCTTATTAAGTTAATAATGTACAAAATAACCCAACAATTAGGTCATCAAAAAACCATACAGAAAATATCGAAAAGTGTCAAACAAAGTTCATTCCGTTGTCGCGCCGTCAAATTCGGCTTCGTTGGCTTCCGCCTCTTCTTTGGTCGCGCGCGCGATGCCGTCTTTATGGTGCGCGGGAGAATAAATGGTGTAGAGTTTTAATGCTTCGGTAGAAGAAGTATTGATGACATTGTGCCGCGCTCCGGCCGGAACAATAATCGCCACGCCGTCTTCAAGCGCGTATTCATTGCCGTCAATAATGCATTTGCCTTCTCCTTTTTCTATGCGAAAAAACTGGTCATTCTCGGGATGAACTTCCATTCCGATTTCTTCCATGGGCCTCAAGCTCATCAAAACCAGCTGGCTGTGTTTGCCAGTATAGAGCACTTTGCGGTAATGATTATTTCCCAAAGTGTCTTTTTCGATGTTAGTGTTAAATCCTTTCATAGTGTGAACCCCGTTAGAGATAATTGGAACCAATGATATAACGAGGTTTATTTGAAAAATTACGTAAATTTCTAACGGGGTGGACCATGCCGGATTCGAACCGGCTACCTCTTCTATGCCATAGAAGCGCTCTGCCAAGTGAGCTAATGGCCCTGTTGGATTTTCCGCCTTATTTCTTTTCCCTCTCGCTAAAATAGTAAATGTAAAGAATTTCCAAAATCCCGAGCGTATTCACCACAAGCAATGCCGCAAACCACCACAACTCTTCTTTTCTGGCCGACTTCCACAACGCCCTTCCTTTCCAATAGATAGTCCAAACCAAAACAATGACCAATATGAACCAGGGCACAGTCGCCAAAGCGTTAAAACCGAGATAACCGCCGGACATTGCCAAAATATTGTTCGTCATTAAAATTAGACGAGAATTGCGGCCGCGAATTTTCAATGCAAAATTGAAAATTATTGCTACTTGCCCAATTCTTAGCTATGTTTATAGTGTATCTAAACTATCTTTATTTATCAATATAATAAAGCCCTCGTAGTTCAATGGACAGAACAAATCCGTCCTAAGGATGAAATGGGAGTTCGATTCTTCCCGAGGGCACTGGAAATAAAATGGTGAGGTGGCTGAGTCCGGTTGAAGGCGCCACACTCGAAATGTGGTGTGCTCGAAAGGGCACCGTGGGTTCGAATCCCACCCTCACCGCCAGTAGTTTTAGGGCTTAGATAAAGGTGTTTTAAAATAGAGAGGCAAAGGGATTTGAACTATGGACGAAAAAACGATACAAACCTATAACCAGATGGCCAAAGAATACGATGATGAAACCATCGATTTTTGGGAGCGATTTCCTCGAACTTTTTTCGATAAGTTTGCTGAATCAACGAAAGGTACAGTCCTCGATGTTGGCAGCGGCCCAGGGAGAGATGGATTGTTATTGAAAGAAAAAGGACTTGAAGTTGTTTGCCTTGATGCTTCCGAATCCATGATCAAACTATGCAGAGAGAAAGGATTGGAATCTGTGCTCGGTGATTTCACCACCATGCCGTTCGAAAACAATTCTTTTGATGGTGCATGGGCATATACTTCGCTTCTCCATATTCAAAAAGCAGATGTATCAAAAGCCTTTAACGAGATACACAGAGTATTGAAGGGCGACGGAATTCTCGGACTAGGTTTGATAGAAGGAGAAGCAGGGGAGTATCGCGAAAGCTCTGGGGTAAACATGTCCCGCTGGTTCAGCTTCTACTCAAAAAAAGAAATAGAAAATCTATTGGATAATCACGGTTTCAAGGTCTTGTATTTTGAACAGTTCAAACCTAGATCTAAGAATTACCTGAACTTTATTGCCCAAAAGAAATAACCGTTATATCAAATATAGCTGATTGTGACTGATTATGGCGGCAAATTTAGTAAACTTTTTGCGCAAATTCTGGGATTTCGAAATGAGTAGGGTTTTCTTTGTAAATATACCTCAGTTTTTGTATAGTTTTATCAATTATTCTGAAATTCAGCCGCTTCGGTTCTAACTTCGGGACATCGTCACCGCCAGGAATATTTTTTAATTCAGCAACTGCTACTTTTCAATTCTTGACTCAATAAAGCTTTTTATCTCGCGATAATCGTTTTGTCCCTTTCTGGGAACAAGAATATAAGCGGAAGTGGAACTGGCGGAGCTGGAAGCGTCAGCCAAAGAAACGGAAGTAGTCGCGCTTTCCAATAAGCCGGTGGAAAAATCCAAAGTAATGGTGTTAAAACGGACGACTTTTAATTTGTCAAACAAGGGTAAAAGTTCCTGAAAATTTACATTGCTTTCCAAGCGGCCAAGCTCGGGAGTCAATTTTATCACCAAAGCGGTTTTCTGCATAAAATTTAATTCTTTGTATTTTTTGAAAACAGCGCGGATGATTTCCTGCTGATTTTTTTCCCTCAAAAAATCCCCTTCCGGCGCGAAACGATTTCTCGCCACCCACAAAGCGCGCTCGCCGTTCAAATGCTGTTGGCCGGCTTCCATTTTATAGCCGCTAACCCAGTCAACCAAAGGAGATGGGAGACTGATGTCAACCCCACCCAACTCATCAACCACTTGCTTGAAAATTCTCATATCTATAACCGCGTATTTATCGGTAGACAAACCGGTTATTTCCGGCAATTTCTCCAACAGCTCTTTAGTTTTTCCCCGCTCCAGCACTTCGTTGAGCTTAAATTGTTCGTCGCTTAAATCCACATACAAATCGCGAGGCAAAGATATTATATTGGCTACCCCAATCTGGGGGTGATAGTCAAAAATGAAAATCGCGTCCGCCAAATCCGGAGCGTTGTTAAACCCGACCACCTCTCCCATTTTTCCAAAAACCACAAAAGTGATGCTGTCTTTTTGAGCAATATCGCTATCTTTCGAAAAAACAAAAATCTTCTTTTGATAAGTCAGCATGGCGAAAATGGCCATTGCCAATGTCAAAGATAAGAAAATAATCAGTAGTTTTTTACGCATAAATGCCGTTTAATAATGCTCGCGCTTGAACGCCGTAACGAACGATTTCACGCTTGCTTATAAAATACTGGGATTTTTTAAGGCCGTCAACTAATTTTTCTTGTCCCTGTCTGTAATACGTGATATTATTGTCGGTAAAACGGGCTGTAGTATAACGGCAGTATACACCCTTGGGGTGGGTGCGACCCGGGTTCAATTCCCGGCAGCCCGACAATAATATAATAATTGTTATGCGCACCAAAGACGGCTTATGGAAATTGAGTCCCAGCGGGCTTTACGGCTTTCATAAATGCAAAGCTTGTTTTTGGCTGGAAAATCATCACGGCAAGCCCCCCTCTTTGCCCTGGCTCCTCAACAGCGCCATGGACAGCGTCTTAAAGGCGCGCTACGATTTTTACCGCGAAAAAAATGAATTTCCTCCGGAAATCGCGGCCTTAAAAAAAGAGGGAATAAAATTTTTCAACGACTCTGATATTTTGAACAAGTGGCGTGGCCATTCTTCGCATCTGAAAATCGTTAATAAAGAAATTGGGTATGAATTGGCCGGCAAAATAGACGATGTTTTGACGGAAACCGACGACCGCTTAATTCCGGTTGATTTCAAGTCGTCGGGCTACGCTCCAAAAGAGGACAAGAAAAAATATTATCTTGACCAGCTCAACGCTTACGCTTTGATGTTTCGCGAACACGGCTATCCGCCATCGGACCGCGCCTTTCTTTTTCATTATTTTGTCAAAAATACAAAAAATCCCTCTCTTAACGTGGAGTTTGAAAGCCATATTGATTTGGTAAAAATTGAAATTCCTGCTTTGGAAAAGATGTTGGCTGATATCGTAAATCTATTAAACGGGCATTACCCGGGCGATGATATTGGATGCGAAGCGTGCGTTTATTTTGAAGGAAGAGGCGGGATGAAAAACAAAAAATAAACCCGCTTATGCGTCCCCCGCCCTTTTGGCCGTAGCCAAAAGGGCGGGGCGGAAGACGAAAAAATCCGTGATAAGAAAAATGGTTAAATGGACATTAATGTTCTCTTAAAAGAATATCTTGATTACCTGGAAATTGAAAAAAACCGCTCGCCGAAAACCCGGGCGAATTACGAGCGTTATTTGAAAAAATTTTTTTCTTTCGCCAATATTAAAAACGAAAAAGAAATTACCGCTGACGCAGTAAAAGAATTCCGTCTCCATCTTGCCCGCGCGACTCTGGCAAAAAACGATGAAAAAGAATATGAGAAAACAACGCAAAGTTATTACATTATTGCCCTAAGAAATTTTTTGAAATACCTGATTAAAAATAATTATCTCGTTTTATCGCCTGACAAAATTGAACTGCCGAAAATACCTCCGCGCCAGATAGAGCCGTTAAGATACGCCGATTTGGAACGATTGCTCTCCTCTCCCCAGGGCGCGGATATAAAATCTTTAAGAGACAAAGCAATTTTGGAAACATTGTTTTCTACGGGATTGCGCATTTCCGAACTTTGCGCCTTGAACCGCTATCTTGACTTAAAAAGAGGAGAATTGAGCGTACGGGGGAAAGGAGGAAAACTGCGCGTTGTTTTTCTTTCGGAAAGCGCCCGGGAAGCGATAGCAACTTATCTTGACAAAAGAAGCGACGCGGAGGAAGCGCTTTTTGTCAGTTTAACCAAAGCAAAAAATCCGAAAATTATTGGCCGGATTATCCCGCGCGCGGTTCAGCGCACTGTTGATTTTTATTCCCGCAAAGCCGGCATTGCCCAGAAAGTTCATCCGCATCTTTTGCGCCACGGATTTGCCACGGATCTTTTAATAAACGGCGCGGACTTGCGGGCGGTGCAGGAGCTTTTAGGCCACGCCAATATATCCACCACCCAAATTTACACGCACCTTACCAACAAAGAACTAAAAGAGGTGCACAAAACTTTTCACGCCCGAAGGAGAAAATAAAAAATGCTGTTCACGAGAGCATGTAATAACTGCCCGGGCCGGGGTTGCCTATTCTTTTTATCAAGCCGCTGTCGGTTAATTTTTGGAGATAAAATCTGACGGTTCTTTCGCTGATTTGAGGAAGGGCGGCAATTAATTCGCGGGCGGATATTTTTTCCACTTCTTTTATTTTATTAAATATAACGCTTTGCCAGGAATCGGCGGTGTCTAATGGAAACACATCGCTGTTTTGCCGAATGGCCGCGGAATTTTCCATTAGCGCGGATTTCCTTTTATTGATGAGGGTTTTAATATCCAAACCGGCGGCGACCGCTACCGCACCGCTGCTCGGCCTTCTGACGGATTTGGAATTTTTCGTTTCCTTGTTGCCGCTAAAATAGTTGTCGTCAATCCAATCTTTTTCATCAACGGCGAGCGGCGTTTGACGGAGAAATTTTTCTTCGTTTATTTCGACGATTTCTTTTGTTTCCTCCGGCAATTTATTGGCGGAGGTTTCTTTGGATTTTTGACGGGAAGAGCTGAAAATACTCTCAATGTCGGGATGCTCCGGCTTAATCTGAAGAGACTGCTTAATTTCCGAAAGGGCGTTTTGAACAGCCCATGTTAAATTGTTGATTTCCCGAAAAAGCACCTGCGCGTTAATAATGTTTATTTCCTCCAAAACTTCCGCCAGTTTGACAAGAATTTCCAATTGGGACAAAACATTAAGCTGTTCTTTGGCGTCTTCCTCTCTTTTTTGAAAATTATGGCTCAGCGCCACCAAATCAACGGCGATGTTTTCTGTTTTCATTTTAAGATTTTCCTGCTTAAACAAAGCGGCGCAGCGAAAAACTGCCCAGGCGATTTCCAGAGAACGATTTTTAATAAAATTGTGATTGACGGGATTCATTTTTATGTTTTAAGCGCATCTTCCTTCGCGCCTCCGCCGAAGCGGCTATGAAGGCCAAGCAATACTGCGAAAGGATATATAAATCCGAATTGATATACTTTTACAATAGAAATAATTTTTTTACAAGAGCCGAAAAGCACTACTCGATTATGGTATAAAGAGTGGCCAACTAGAAAGTTAATGGCCTTCATCAATTAGTTTCTGAATGTGAAGAGAGAAATAGCCCTTATATTTTTCTTGTAAATCTTTCCGCTTCCAATCCTCGCCGGTGATAATTTTTCGGCAGTTTTCCGCTCCGCACAAGCAATCCATTTTGACATCGCACGTGTCTGTCATTGCGTAATCAAAAGTGATTTCCTCGCCCGGGTTTATGTCCCGCAAGGCGACCAGCGTTATTTGTCCTTTGATGCCGCAAGTAGGGGCGCAGGAATGGTTAGTTAAAAAAATAGCGTCAAGATTCTGAAAATCAAAAGGACAAATCACAAAATCTTTTTCTACTTGAAAACAATGATATTGAACCGGTAAAAAAGCGGGGTTATTGTCTAACTCATCAAGGCTGATTATTTTCCCTCCGGTAATAGCGACGATTTCGTCTTTCTTGATTTTCTCTCGCGCAAAAAGCCCCCGGCCTTTTTGACCGGCGTTTCTAATTTCTATTTTCGGACTGACGTAGGAATAAAACATGACAAGGTTCCTGAAAGTTTAATATCGGTGCTGTATTCTTAAAATAGTTCGAACGCATTTTTCCAAAAAAATCCCCCCGCGAAAATCCGGAAAGGCGGCAGAGCCACACCGCTGACAATTTCCTGCCTCCGCTAAAGCTACGGACGGGCAGGCAAGTTTTTCTTTGGCGGCATTCGATCCAAAAATCCGCGAAGTGAATACAAATGTATTTTATGAAAAAATTAGAAAAAATCCAAAAGAGAAAGAGGCCGTACCCGTAGGTCGTGCCTCTGTTGCGTGCGAGTTCATTTGCTCGCGGCTCTGCGTTTTTGCGTGGCTCGCCACGCATCTGTGATAAACACGAGCGAGACCAACTGCTGGAGAAAGAGCCACGGGTACCCCTGAATCCACATGAGCCACCCGCAGGTGACGTGCATGAGGACATACCAGAGATAACCGCTTGCTCGTTCCTTCGCAAGCAGGTAAGTCCCGACCAAGTATCCCACTACGAGACCGACCTCGAGCCACTGATTAATGGTGGTAATGCCACCAAAATCGTAGAAGCTGCAGCCGAACCCAAGTGGGATGCAGACGAGCGCAAGACGGTCAAGCCAACGCGGCGGACTGCTGATTGTGCCGCGGAGAGCGAGAGCGAGTCCCAGAAACATTGCCGGGGCACCGCTCGCTTCCACCGAAGCCGCAATCCAGTTCCGTCGCATTACGAAGATAATTACCCATGGGGGCAGACCGAACATGTACACCACCCACGAGGCAATCCTCCACTTGCGCGCGTTGGCATTCTTGCCGCCGTTTAGCGTATACTCGGAGAACCAGAGAAAAATCTTGTTGAGGAGGTAGCCGATACCTCCCCACACTTGCAGGAAGATATCCATTCTGACCTCCTTCGAGTTTTTGAATGTGCATTACCACGTCCTCTCGCGTAGCCGAGTTCGCGGAATTACGTATTTTCCACAATACTTAAGATTAGCATTTTATACCATAAAAGTCAAACTGCGGCAAGTCGCCGTCTCTCGGGTTCAAATTTGTATTGGATTAAAAAATTTTCTTTTCTGCTGTTAATGGAATCGGGAATTTCTTTTTGCCCCTAAAACTCCGTGCGATTTAGTCGCCGAGCGCGGGCTTTGCCCGCGCGAGGCATTGACTTTTCCAACGTGGTGCCCGGGGTGGGAGTCGAACCCACATGCCTTGCGGCACTCGATTTTAAGTCGAGCGCGTATACCATTCCGCCACCCGGGCAAACGATTATTCAATTGTTCTTAAAAATTTTTCAATTATTTCCTTGTATCCTTCAACAAAAACATACTTATTGACATCTTTCAGCTCAATCCATGCGAAATTCATATGTTCGTCGCTGAGTTTGATTTCCCCTCCTTTGTAAATACAGCTGAAGCCGACTAAGAATACGGGCGAGTCGGGATGAGTATACCGCCTCCATGCCGCCGCCACGCCTCCTATTTCCAGTTTTATATCATCGCCCAGTTCTTCCGAAATTTCCCGCTGTAAAATTTCTTCAAGCGGCAATTTCGTCTCGCTTTCTAAAATCCTTCCGCCAGGCAGTTCCCATTGCCCGCCGTTTTTATAGGCGGCTGATTCCTGCAAAATCAAAACCTTTTTCCCGCTTTCATCACTGCGGCAGATAAAGGCTTTCAGCCCCACCATAAATTTTTGGTTGTTGTCGTCCATATTACCGCGGAGGCCAGGGAGGGATTCGAACCCTCGCATAGCGGTTTTGCAGACCGCCGCGTTGCCTCTTCGCCACCTGGCCGTATCTAAAACAAAATACATCTGCCGGACTTATTCTCCGATTTTATCATCTAAAAGAATCTTTTCAACTTTGGCGGCTTCCTCCGCTCCTTCGTCTATTTTGAAATAAATCTGCGGAAAATACTGCGTCCTCGCTTTTTTCATCAAAATGCGGCGCAAGTAATTACGGCTTTTATTCAAAATTTTAAGAACATTTTCTTTTTGCGAAGAAGGAATAACGGAAAATTTTACCGCGGCGCCGGTTAAATCTCCCGATGTTTCCGCTTGGGTTAAAGTTATCAGAGCGCCGTCAAACTCCATCTCGCGCGCGATAATTTGGGAAAGTTCTTTGAGGATTAAATTATCCAAACGTTCCTGGCGATAGCGCATAAGCTAATTTTTGAAATACACCAGCTTGTCTTTAACGGCAATGGCGATGCTTGATTCAACCATGACTCCGAATTCATTGGGCGCTTCCACTTGAGTCATTTGTTTTTTCTGCGACTGCAAACTGACAATTCGGCCGTTTCCCAAATCTGTTCCCTCCCTTTGGATTTTCACCAAGGTATTGTTTTTGATAAAACCGGTTAAAACCTTCCCTCCGAGCAACTGCTGTTTTCCTTTTTGGCTGAAGAGCGCCAAAATTTCCGCTTCTCCCAAGGGCAAAGGATTTTCAATAAATTTCATTTCCTCTTCTGTTGATTTTACCAGTTCGTAAATAATGGGGCTGGTGATGATTTTTATCTTTTGCGCTTTGGCTAAAGTATCCGCCGCCCGGCTGACTTTAACGTTAAAACCGATGATGACCGCGCCGGAAATTTCCGCGCTTCTTACATTGCTGTCGCTGATTTCCCCCACTTCTTCCGACAAAATGCTGATGCCGACTTTCTCTTGCGGCAAGGCGCGGATGATTCCGCCGAGCGCCTCCAAGGAACCGCCGACATCGGCTTTCAAAATTAAATTAAGCATCGGCTTTTTTGCATCCGCCGCAATAACTTCCGCCGGCGCTTTCTTTTTTACTTCCGGCAAGCGCGCTCCGGCAATATCCAAAGTTTCCAGCTCTACATCGCCGGCAATAAATTCTTCTCCGATTAACGGGAGAGATTCGAACCCCAAAACTAAAAACGGCGAGGAGGGCTCTAATTGCTCCGCTTTATTTCCCTGAAAATCCTCCAGAATTTTTATTTTTCCGCTGGCGGCGGAAGTGGCGATTTTGTCTCCTGATTTAAGAACGCCGTTTTTTATTATACCCGTGACGGTAATGCCGCGGCGGCTGTCCATTTTGGCCTCAATAATAACTCCCCGCGGAGCGGCTTCGGAATTGTAAGTTAAATTTTCTATTTCCGCGGCAAGCAGTATCAAATCAAGCAGTTCATTTATTCCCTCGCCTTTCTTGGCGGAAATTTCCTGCCAGCTGACGCTGCCTCCGTATCCTTCCAGATATACACCGCTGGCCGACAAGCTGTTTTTTGTTTTTTCAACATCAGCGTTTGACTTATCAATTTTATTGATTGCCGCAATAAAAGGCGTGCTGGTTTTTTGAAGAATATCAATGCATTCTTTGGTTTGCGGCTGGACGCCGTCGTCAGCCGCCACCACCAAAATCGCTACGTCAGCCGCCTGCGCTCCCCGCTCTCTCATTTTGAAAAAAGCTTCGTGCCCGGGAGTGTCGATGAAAGTGATTTTTTTATCATTGTGTTTTATTTCGTAAGCGCCGATTGACTGCGTAATTCCTCCGGCTTCACGCGCCGCCATATTTGTTCTCCTGATGTAATCAAGCAAGCTGGTTTTTCCGTGATCAACATGCCCCATTACCGCGACAATGGGCGGACGAGGCAATAATTTTTCTTCTTTTTTCTTCAAAGTCGCATTTGTCATTAGTAAAAACTAACAGAGAAAGAGCGGGAAAGCAAGAATCGCGGGCAATAAATTTACAAGAATGTCCCAAGACCGCTAAACGAATCTTTTCACCATTACCACGTCATAATAAGATTTGGGCAAAATATCCAAATAGTGCTCCACTACGCCTTGAAGTATTGGGTTAATTTCTTTGTTGTCCGCGGCGTGAATGATGTTTCCATTGCCGGTATAAATTGCCAAATGACCGATGTAAATTTTTTTTCCGTTAAACCGAGAATGCCAGTAGTGCCCTTTGGTGCCTTCAAAAAATAAAACATCGCCCGCTTCCATTTGAGATACGGGGATTTCTTCCCCCATATCAGAAGCGGCCTGCAAAATAGAAGAGCGCGGCAAGCCAACGCCGACTTGCCGGAAAACATATTGACTAAAAGAAGAACAATCAAAACCGCGCGGCGCTTCTTCGCTGTTTTCCACAAGATAAGCGCCGTATTGATAAGGCACGCCGACAAAACTGCGCGCCAATTTTATTAATTTTTTTATTTTTTCTTCGCGGGTCATTGTCATGCAACGCCCAGCCTGAAACTTGTATCCTGAAATAGCGAGGCAGGAAACTAATTGCGAGATTCGGGCTGTTTTCACTTAATTCCTAAAATGCCAGTGCCAAGGTTCAAACGCCATTCCTATTTTATTATTTTTTGGATAAGAAAGGAAAAAATCAAACTGGCGCGCGTTATGAGTAAGCCAGCCATATTCTTTTGTCTTATAAAAATTTTTTAAATCGGCAATCCCCCGGCAAGGCGCCACGTCAATGCCCTGAATTTTAACACTGCAATGTTCGCTGTAAGCAGGCAAGCAAGCCAACCGCAATGTTTTTTTCAAGTCAAAGTCATTGCCAACAAATTTAGAAATAAAAAGCATCACCTGAAACGCCGGAGAACGGTACCCGGAATAAACATTGATTTCGCGATTGATGTCGCTCTTCATTTTTTTATTAAGCTCGCGGAAGGCAAGGAAATTGTTTTTTGGCAGGAAGTGGGTGAATTCCATTATCTTAATTTCCTTCTTGATGATATAACGCTGTCCTTTAATCGACACTAAATTTTTCGGCACCGGTTCAACGCCTAAAAATCGCGCTTTTATGCCGTAATTTTTCGGATTAATAAGCAAAACAGCGTCTATCAATTTTTTTTCGTCTTTTGCTAAAAAAGAAAAGAGTCGGTCAAAGGTTATCACCCGAAAATCATGATTTTTAACAGCTCCCCTTTCTCCCCGCTCGCAGCGAAACTTTTGGGATATTTTTTCCGCGATTAGGCGATTTTCTTTGTCTAAATTTTCAAAATTAATCATTTCAATATAAAGATAGGTAATGACTATGCTCGTGTCAATCAACGAATTTCATCAACCGAAAGATAAAAGCCCAAAGAAGCCGGAAGATGAAATCTGGATTAAAAAGTTGCGAGAAAAAAGGGCGTGTTGTAACATAAAACCAGTTCATAGGGACAAATCGTCTTTAACTTACTAAAGCCGCGGCTATACAAAAATAGCTCGGCAAGGAGGAAGCGCAATGGGATCCAATGCGGAATTAGAAGAAGCGGGAGGGTCGGCGACGGCGCAAGTGGAGATGTTCGGGCTGTGCGGAGAAATACTCAACCAACTTCCCCAAGAGACGCAGAAGGACATTCATATCACCATTCACAGGGACTTGATCGCGGAGGTCTTCGTCAGAGAAGGAATGGACAGGGCAAAAATGACGAAGATAGCCGACATCCAGAAGGTAGTCGGCGATAATAATAACAACGCGGTGGCGGTCAGAGACACATCGGGAAGGATGTACAGATGTCTCTGCCTGAAAGCCACGGCAGAGACCATCCAGGAGATAGCGACGGCTTTCCTCGCTATCAGATGAATTGCCCCTCGCAACACGTCCAGCGTCCCGCCACAGCGGGACGCTGGACAAAACTTCCTCAAAAATATTTTCAAAAAACAAATAGCGGAATTTGACGTCTTATTTCCATTAATGAATGAAATTAATCATTCAAAACATCGCAACAGAATATCATGATGAAGGGAAGGGGCAAACTTTATTGTTTCTGCACGGATGGCAGGACAACTCTAATGCTTTTGATTCTTTGATTCCTTTTCTAAATTCCCGCTTCAAAATAATCAGGGTTGATTTACCGGGATTCGGCAAAAGCGAAGCGCCTCCCGCGATTTGGGAGCTTAATGATTACATCATTTTTGTAAAAAATTTTATTTCCAAATTAAACCTTGATATTTACGCTTTGGTCGGCCATTCTTTCGGCGGGAGGATTATCATCAAGGGTGCGGCGGAAAAAATTTTAGATACGGAGAAAATTATTTTGATTTCTTCCGCCGGCATTTCCCAAAACAGCATTCTCCGCAATTTACTGTTTAAAATCTTGGCCAAAGCCGGCGCCTTAATCACTTTTATCCCTCCCTTGATTTTTTGGAGGAAAAAATTTCGCGAAACTATGTACCGCGCATTAGGCAGTGATTATTTAGAGGCCGGCGACTTGAAAGAAACTTATCTAAAAATTATCAAAGAGGATTTGAGTTCCAGCGCCCAAAAAATAACAACGCCCGCGCTTTTAATCTGGGGCGCGGATGACAGAACAACGTCGCTGAAAGACGGAAAACGTTTGTCGCAGTTAATCCCGAACGCGAAACTGGAAATAATTGACCAAGCCGGACATTTTGTCTGCAAAGAAAAACCGCAAGAGGTCGCGGAGTTAATTTCTGAATTTCTATCATGAAAACATGGCTCTCCCGCTATCACCCGCGCTATCCGCGCTCGCTTATCTATATGCTTCAGGCAACCGAATACGACATCGCCGATTATTTGCGCTGGTACAAAAGAGTAAAAGATTTTAGATACGTTGAACAAAGGGGCCAACTGAAAAAAACTTCCAAGGCTCTCGCGCTTTGGGCCGCCGCATGGATGATGCTTCTTGTTTTTTATGCGGTTGCTTTGGAATTTTTGTTGTCTGGCAACGGCGCTGTTAAATATCTGTTTCTTTTTATTCTATTGCTCGCGCCGTATTTTCTGGCTTACGCCTTAATTATTCCGCTTTTTGTCATTAGAATTTTTCAATGGCCGATTGAATATTTAATCATAAAAAAAGCGGCGCGGCGGCTCCATAAAATTAAAGCCGTAAAAATCGCCATAGCGGGAAGTTTTGGCAAAACAAGCATGCGCGAAATTATTAAAGTTGTCTTATCGGAAAAGAAAAAGGTTGCCGCTCCCCCTCACAGCTACAATACGCCGCTAGGCATAAGCAAATTTGTCCAAGAATTAAAAGGCGACGAGGAGGTTTTAATTTTTGAATTAGGAGAATATTACCCGGGCGATGTCAGAAGATTATGCGAGATTGTTAATCCCGACATCGGTATTATCACCGGCGTCAACGAAGCGCATTTATCAAAATTTAAAAGTTTGGAGAAAACCGCTCAAACGATTTTTGAACTGGCACGGTATTCCAAAGCCAAACCGATTTACGTAAATGGAGAAAACGAACTCGGCCGGAAAAACGCCTTGCCTGAGCATATTTTATACAGCCGGAAAGACGCGGGGAAATGGAAAGTAGAAAATCCGCAAACTGATTTGGAAGGAACTTCATTTGTTCTCAAAAAAGAGGATTTAGAATTAGCGGTCCAATCAAAACTTTTAGGCCTGCATCAGGTTGGGCCGTTAGCTGTTAGCGCTGACATTGCTTTGACTCTTGGACTTTCGCCTCAAGAAATCAAAAGCGGCATTGCCAAAACCAAAGCCTTTGACCATCGCTTGGAGCCGAAAATAGACAGCGGCGGAGTGATTACTCTGGACGACAGCTACAACGGCAATCCGGACGGCGTCAAAGCGGTGATTGAATTTTTGGGGTCGCTGAAAAATCACCGCAGATTTTACGTAACCCCGGGCTTGGTGGAGATGGGCGCGCGGACAGAAGAAATTCACAAAGAAATCGGCAAAGAACTGGCTCAAGCCGGCATTGAAAAAATTGTTTTAATCAAAAATTCCGTCACGCCTTCCATCGCCGATGGACTGCGAGAAGCAAACTACGGAGGAGAAATTTTATGGTTTGACGACGCGCTCTCCGCTTTCGCCGCCCTGCCGCATCTTACAATAAAAGACGACGTGGTTCTTCTCCAAAACGACTGGCCGGATCAATATCAATAGGCTTGACTTAAACTCTCGTTTATAGTATTTCATAATCAGCACTGACACAACGTTTACAGCAACTTCTCACATAAGGAGGAAATGAAATGAAATTCCAACTGACGGGGAAAATTATCTGGTCTGTAGGATCCTGCCATGAGGACAGGAGAATGACAATCCGGGAGGAATTTGAAGCGCCAAATATAAAGATGGCCATTGAGAAGGCCAAGAACATTGTTCAAACACATCACGAGAAATTTTGTCATTCAACTGACTATGGGCTTACCGCTGAGCTTCGCACAATCTCTCCCGTATGGATAACATTTTTCTGCGGCGACCAGCCCGCTATTCCCGCGCAGCCAGCGCGCTCCGCTATAGCGGCGCACTTCCAAGAAGAACGGCTGGCATAGAAAGGGGGCAAAATAATAAATGATATACAGCCGGGCAGGTTAATTCCTCGACCCGGCTCTTGTTTTTTATATTGTAGTTATCCGACAAGTATTTTAGAATAAAATCAATATGAAAAAGACCATCGCGGTTATTTTCGGCGGCAGGAGCGTGGAACACGACATTTCCATCATCACCGCGCATATTCCAATCATTCAATCGCTTTTAGCCGGCGGGCAATTTGACGTCTGGCCAGTTTACATTGCCAAAAATGATTCATGGTACTGCGACAAGGCAATGAACGATTTGGAATTTTTCAAACAAAACGATTTTGCGGAAAAACTAAAAAAGCAAAAAAAAATCCTGATTCTGTTTGATGACGGACTAAAAATTATCTGGCCGGGACTTGTGCCGAAAACATTAAAAATAGATGCTGTCTTTCCGGCCATGCACGGCACTTTCGGAGAAGACGGCAGTTTGATGGGATTATTGAGGATGGCGAACGCGCCTTTTGTTGGATGCGACTTATCCGCTTCCGCGGTGGCGATGGATAAAGTTTTAACCAAACAAGTGTTGGAAGCGGAAAAAATTCCGGTCGTGCCTTATGTTTGGCTTGCCAAAACCGATTGGGAAAATAATAAAGAAGAGCTGAAAGAAAAAATAGGGAAATTAACTTGGCCGCTGTTTGTAAAACCGGCGCATCTTGGCTCCAGCATTGCCATTGCCAAAGTAAAAAACGAGCAAGAGCTGGAAAACGCGGTGGAAGTCGCCTTTCATTATGACGACAAAGTCCTCGCGGAGGAAAGCGTGGAAAATTTGATTGAAATAACGCTTCCCATTATGGGAAACGACGAACTGCGCTTCGGCGGGCTGGAAAGGCCGCTCAATAAAACAGAATTTTTTAATTTTGACGACAAATATTTATCAGGAAAGAAAAAAACCGGCGGAGTGAATTCGCAGTACAGCGAAATTCCGGCAAAAATCGGCGAGGAGTTGGCGCAACAGGCAAAAGATTTGGGCGAAAAAGTTTACCGCGTTTTAGGATGTTCGGGCATAGCGCGCGTTGATTTTTTAATTGACAGATCCATTGACAACGGCTCGGGGAAAATTTACGTCAACGAAGTTAATACTTTGCCGGGAAGTTTGTATCACCACAACTGGCGGAAAATGGGGGTTTCCAATGTAGAGCTGGTGAACAAATTAGTCGCATTAGCGGAAGAACGTTTTGCGGAGAAAAAAAAGATAACCTATAGCTTTAAGTCAAAGCTGCTGGGATTATAATTTACCTCGCCGTCTGCCATTGCGGGCACCCATTAGCGGCGCGCGGCAATCTGACGAAATCTGACTCGGCGCGAGCCATCGCCAAAATTTGACGAACGGGCTAAATTGCCTTAAATTTTTTCTATGAACACCTTTGATAAAAAAATAATCCTCCTGATAGTTTTGGCGGCAATAAGCGGAGGAATTATCGGTTCTTTAGTCTCCGCTTCGCCAGCAAGCGCCAGCATCTGGGATGACTTACAGAACAGTCTTAATAACCTTTTCAATCCTTCTGCAAACCAGCCGAGTTCGCAATCCAATTCCCCTGCTGCCAATTTGAAAACAGAAAAAGCAGCGCCCTATAGCCCCACTATTGATTACGAAGAGGCGGTAGTGGGAGCAGTGGAAAAATCATCGCCTTCCGTGGTTTCCATTATTATTTCCAAAAATGTTCCTGTTTTGGAACAATGCCCTTACAATCCTTTTTCTAATCTGCCGCCGGAGTTCCAGCAGTTTTTCGGCGGCGGGAGCGTTCAATTTTACCAGCCCTGTCAGAAAGGAACAAAAAAACAGGAAATCGGCGGCGGTTCAGGATTTATAATTTCCTCTGATGGAATGATTTTAACCAATAAGCACGTGGTATTTGACAAAGACGCCGACTACACCGTTTTGACCAATGACGGGAAAAAATATCCGGCAAAAGTTCTGGCGCAAGACGCGGCGCTTGACTTGGCTATTGTGAAAATAAACGCCGGCGGATTACCCACTCTTACTTTGGGCAATTCTGATTCAGTGCGGCTGGGACAAACCGCCATTGCTATTGGCAACGCCTTGGGAGAATTCCGCAACACGGTTTCCGCGGGCGTTATTTCCGGTCTTGCCCGCAACATTACCGCCAGCGGCGGAGGCGTGATGGAAAAAATAGAGGGCGTGCTTCAGACGGACGCGGCCATTAACGAAGGAAATTCCGGCGGGCCTCTGCTTAACCTCAAAGGAGAAGTTATCGGCATAAATGTAGCAATGGTTTCCGGAGCGCAAAATATCGGCTTTGCCATTCCCATAAACCAAGCCAAGCGGGCCATTGAATCGGTGAAAAAAACCGGCAAAATAAGTTCCCCCTTTCTCGGAGTGCGCTACTTGGATATTTCCTCTGATCTGGCGGAAAAAGAAAAGCTGCCCATTGATTACGGCGCATTGGTAAGAGGCGGAGAAGACGGCCCGGCAGTGGTGAGAGATTCGCCGGCTTATTCCGCGGGAATAAAAGCGGAAGATATTATTCTGGAAGTGAACGGCGGAAAAATAGACCAAAGCCGTTCATTAAGTTTCTATCTCCAAAAGTACAACTCCGGCGATTCCGTTGTTTTAAAAATTTTGCGTGACGGGAAAAAAATGGAACTTAAAGTAAAATTGGGAGAAAGGCCGCAGCAGTAAAATAAATCGTATATCTTGTAACTTGTAGCGCGTGACGCGAGAAATATTTATCGCGCCACACGATACACGTTGCGCCACACGTTTTACGAACCTATGAACAACTTCAATAAATTCACAATCAAAGCGCAGGAGGCCCTGCATAACGCGCAGGAACTGGCGGCGCGGGAAAATCACGGCGAGCTTAAAACACTTCATCTTTTGTTTACCCTGTTAGGCGACAGCGCTACTCTCGTTAAACCGGTAATAGCCAAAGCCGGCATAGCGGCGGAAGCATTAAAGGAAGCGGTCTTGGAAGAATTGAAAAAAGAACCGAAGCTTCTTTCCGGCTCCATGCCCCAGCTTTATCTTTCCCAGGAACTGATGATGACTTTGGATCGCTCCGCTCACATCGCCCAACAGCAGAAAGACGAATTTATTTCCTGCGAACACATGCTCTTGGCAATGCTGGAACTGGAAAATTCGCGAGCCGGACAACTCTTGAAACAATTTGGATTGCAAAGAGAAGCGGCGGTGAGAATTTTAGCGCAGCTGCGAGGCTCAACGCGCATCACCGACGAATCGCCGGAAACCAAATTCCAGGTTTTAGAAAAATACGCCATTAACTTAACGGAACAAGCGCGGCAAGGAAAATTGGACCCGGTCATCGGCCGCGAAGAAGAACTGCGCCGCTTGATGCAAGTTTTAAGCCGGCGCACGAAAAATAATCCGGTTCTTATCGGCGAGCCGGGCGTGGGCAAAACAGCAGTAGTGGAAGGACTGGCTCAGAAAATTATTTCCGGAGACGTGCCGGAAACATTAAAAGGAAAAGAGATCGTGATGCTTGATTTAGGTTCGCTCATCGCCGGCGCGAGATTCCGTGGAGAATTTGAGGACCGCTTAAAAGCGTTCATTAAAGAAATTCAAAATTCGCAAGGCAAAATCATTCTTTTCATTGACGAAATTCATATGATCGTGGGGGCGGGAGCGGCTGAGGGAGCGGTGGACGCTTCCAATATGTTGAAGCCCCCATTGGCTCGCGGCGAGCTTCGGGCCATTGGCGCCACCACCATCGCGGAATACCAGAGATACATTGAAAAAGATATGGCTCTGGAAAGAAGATTCCAGCCGATCATGGTGGAAGAGCCGAATTTAGAAGACAGCGTCGCTATTTTAAGAGGACTGAAAGAAAAATACGAAATTCATCACGGAGTTCACATCGGAGACGAAGCGATTGTGGCGGCGGTTAATTTGTCCGCCCGGTATTTAACCAGCCGTTTTTTACCGGACAAAGCTATTGACTTGGTGGACGAAGCGGCCGCGGCGCGCCATTTAGAATCGGAAAGTCTGCCCAAAGAAATAGATAAAATCCGCCAGGAAATTATCCGCAAGGAAATAGAAAAGTCCGCTTTAGCGAACGAGAAAGCAGATAAGGTTAAAAGCCGCCTTAAAACTTTGGAAAAAGAAATCACCCAGCTGAAAGAAAAAAACGACGAGTTAAGTTCGCGCTGGCACGCGGAAAAACTCACTTTTGAAGATTATCATAATTTGAAAAAGAAAATTGAGGATTTGAAACGGCAGTCGGAACTAGCGGAAAGAGATGGCAACTTGGAAAAGGTGGCGCGGATTTTATACGGCGAGCTTCCGCAGGCGGAGAAAGATTTGAAAATTTTTGAAAAGAAATTTGTCGGAAGAAAAACCAAGACAATGGCGAAAAAAGAGAAGGGCGATAAAGAAACTTTCGTTCAGCCGCGCTTTATCAAAGAAGTGGTGGACGAAGAAGACATCGCCGAAGTGGTTTCCCGCTGGACCGGCATTCCGGTGTCTAAAATGCTGGAAAGCGAAGCGCAAAAATTAATCCACATTGAAGATGTTTTGAGCGGACGCGTCATCGGCCAGGAAGAAGCCATTAAAGCAGTGGGCTATGCTTTAAGGCGGGCGCGCACCGGACTAACTGACGAAAACCGGCCCATGGCTTCGTTTATGTTTTTAGGCCCCACGGGCGTGGGCAAAACCGAATTAGCCAAGGCATTGGCGGAATTTATGTTCAACGACGAAAAATCCCTTATCCGCATTGATATGTCGGAATATATGGAGAAACATTCGGTGGCGCGCTTAATCGGCGCTCCCCCGGGATACGTGGGATACGAAGAAGGCGGCAAACTGACGGAAACAGTGCGGCATCGTCCGTATAGTTTGGTTTTGTTTGACGAAATTGAAAAGGCTCATCCGGAAGTTTTCAATATCCTGCTTCAAGTCTTGGACAACGGGCGCTTAACCGACGGCAAGGGTAAAACCGTCAATTTCAGAAACTCCGTCATTATTCTAACTTCCAATGTGGGCAGCCATTATTTCCGGGAAATGTCCCGCATCGGCCTCGTAGGCTCGGAAAAATACGAGGAAACCACCGAGGATTTCAAAGACAAAGTGAGGGAATCTCTGCGGGAAACTTTCCGTCCGGAATTTTTAAATCGCCTTGACGAAATTATTATTTTCAATCCACTTACCAAAAAAGAAATTGAAAAAATAGTGGACAGCCAGCTGGAAGAATTCAAGGAGAAATTAAAAGAGCGCCGTTTAAGCATCATGATTGACCCGTCGGTCAAAAATTACATCGTAGAAAACGGCTTTGATCCGGACTACGGCGCCCGTCCCATTAGAAGAATGATCCAAAAAACCATTCTCAATCCTCTGGCGGACAAAATCATCAAGGGCGAATTCAACAATGCTAAAAAAATTAAAATCTCTCTTAAGAATTCAGACGTTAACATTGTGGCCGTTAATTCTTAAGAGTTTTTTGTGGGGGATTCTCTTGGGTTTGTTTTCCTGGCAGGGAGGAATTTTCTGGCTCTCGCTGTTTTTAGCAACCTCTTTTTATCTTTACTTCATTAAGCCGGTAGAGCGAGGCAAGTTTTTGTATTCTTTTTTAATTTTGGTTTTTTACGCTCCGATAGTGATTAAATTTTTGGGCGATTTTTACCCCCGCGTCATTCCGAACGCTCCGCAGGAAGGAGCGGGAATTTATTTATCGGCTATAGCCGTTGCCGGCTTTTCCCTGCTGTGGTTTTTTCTCTTGGGGAGCAAAGAACTTCTGTTTATCCGCCGAGGAGAAATTTTTAATTTCATCAGCGGCTTGCTTTATTTTTTAATTGCCGCGGTTTACTTCGCGGCCGTCGCCAATCCGCCGTCTTCCGCTATTTTTCTTTTTTATTTTCTGGCGACAGCGCTGGCTTTTTATTTTCTTTCCCGGGAAATTTTCCGGTTCTATTTTCCCGATTTATCTCCCGCAAGAAACGTTCTCTTTGCTTCGGTTCTATCTTTTCTGATTTCAGAGATTCTGATACTGACGCCTTTTTTGCCCATCGGGTTTCTTAATTCAGCCATTTTAATTATTCTGGCGATTTTTATTCTGGAAGATTTAATTTTTTACCATTTGCGCGGCAAATTAGACTTCCGCATTATTGCCAATAATGTTATCATTTTAATTGCGGGGATTTTCTTCATATTTTTAACTTTGAACCGCAGTTTGTAAATCATCGCGGAGCGCGCGATAACGCAAAACTTAAATTTATAACGCACCATGCTGAAACTAACTTTTTACGGAGGAGTGGAAGGGGAAGTAACCGGCTCCAATTACGTTTTGGAATACCAATCTCCCGATTCTAAAAAAATCAGCCGCCTTATGATTGACTGCGGCTTGACCCAGGGAGGAAGCCAGACGGATAAGCGCAATTTTGAGCCGTTTCCTTATGATATTACTTCCATTGACGCGGTGCTTATCACCCACGCCCATATTGACCACATCGGCCGCCTTCCCAAATTAGCGAAAGACGGCTACAAAAAACCGATATACTCCACCGGCCCCACCAAAGACACGGCGGAACAGCTTTTAATTGACGCGGAACATCTCTTGCGAAAAGAAGCGGAAGAAAAAAACATAGCCCCTCTTTTCGGCCTTGATGACATCAACAACTGCCTAAAATTGTGGAGAAAGATCGGTTACCACGAAAAGTTTTCCATCAACGATTTCACGATAGAATTTTTTGACGCCGGCCATATTTTGGGCTCGGCTTTTATAAAAGTTTCCGCGCCGGAGCCGGAAAACAAAACGATTGTTTTTTCCGGCGATCTGGGAAACACGCCTGTTCCTTTGGTGAAAGACACGGAAAAACTCCCTTCGACCGATTATCTGGTAATTGAGTCAACTTACGGCAACCGCGTTCACGAAAATCCGCTGGAACGGAAAAACAGACTGGAAGACATCATTGAAAACGCGGTGGAAGCCAACGGGACGCTTCTTATTCCCGCTTTCGCCATGGAAAGAACACAAGAAATTTTGTACGAATTAAACGATCTGGCGGAGCATAAACGGATTCCGCCTATTTCCATTTTCGTGGACAGCCCTTTAGCCATTAAATTGACTGGCATTTACCAAAAATATTACCAGGACCCCGATTATATGGATGGCGAAACAATCGCTTTGGCGAAAAAAGGAAATGAAATTTTCAATTTCCCCCGCTTGAAATTTACCCTAACCACCGAGGCGTCAAAAGAAATAAACGGGGCGCCTCCGCCTAAAATCATCATTGCCGGCTCGGGAATGTCCCACGGCGGCCGCATCCTTCACCATGAGCTCCGCTATTTGCCTGACCAGAGAAATACGCTTTTGTTCATCGGCTATCAGTCAGCGGGAACTTTGGGAAGAAAAATTTTAGATGGCGCCCAGTCTGTCAGAATTTTTGGAGAGACAATTCCGGTGCGTTGCCGCATTGAAAGAATTTCCGGCTATTCCGCTCACGCAGACCAGCCCCTGCTTTTAAAATGGGTGGCGGGCGCCAAAGATTCCTTGAAAAACGTTTTTGTCGTACAGGGCGAGCGCGAGGAAGCCGCGTCTTTGGCGGGAAAAATCAGCGACGAGTTTGCTGTTAAAACAACGCTCCCCCGCCAAAAAGAAAGTTTTGTGTTATAATTAAGTTTCAAGTTCTAGGTTTCAAGATTCAAGTAATATGTTAAACAAAGACCTCCATCTTTCGCCGAAAATTTTTGAAAACAACATTGAGCAAAAACCTCTGCGCGACGGCTACGGCGAGGGTTTGATAACGGCCGGAGAAAAAAATTCCAATGTCGTTGTTTTATGCGCGGATTTAAAAGAATCCACCCGCTGCCACTGGTTTGCGGAAAAATTTCCGGAAAGATTTTTTGAGGTTGGCGTGGCGGAGCAAAATATGGCCACTATTGCCGCGGGATTGGGAGTTTCGGGAAAAATTCCCTTCATAGCCTCTTACGCGACATTTTCTCCGGGAAGAAACTGGGAACAAATCCGCACCACAGCCGCTTACAATAATTCCAATGTCAAAATCGCCGGACATCACGCCGGAATATCCACGGGCCCGGACGGCGCCACTCACCAGGCTATTGAAGACATTGCCATAATGCGGGCCATTCCCGATATAAAAGTAATAGTCCCCTGCGACGCAATAGAAGCGAGAAAAGCCACTATCGCGGCCGCGCAAATCTGGGGACCGGTTTATTTAAGATTCGCCCGAGAAAAAACTCCGCTCATTACAACCGAAGAAACGCCTTTTACTCCGGGCAAGGCGGAAATTTTCTGGGAGTCAACAAATGGACGAAAAGCCCAAGTGGCTATTATCGCCGCTGGCCCAATTTTATACCAGACCCTATTGGCCGCCAAAGAATTGGAAAAAGAAAAAATCGGCGCTGTTGTTATAAACTGCCACACCATAAAACCACTGGACGTTCAAAAAATAATCGAGGTAGCAAAAAAGTGCGGCGCTGTTGTGACAGCGGAAGAGCATAATGTCATCGGCGGATTGGGCGGCGCGGTGGCGGAAACGTTGGCAAAAAATTATCCCGTGCCCATGGAATTTATCGGGATGCAAGATTGCTTCGGCGAAAGCGGCCAGCCCGAAGAATTGGCAAAAAAATACGAGCTAACCAGCAATGATATTGTTAAAGCGGCGCAAAGAGCGATAAGAAGAAAAAAATTGTAGAACTTTTCTATTGTTGGCCTTATTGGCCAACGCATAAATTCGCTTGGCGAATTTATGCGTTGGGGCACACTGTTCGGAAAGTGTCATTCTAAGTCCCGTCTTTCCATTCCTCTGTCATTCTGAGTCCCGCTAAGCGGGACGAAGAATCTCATACCGCGGTAATTTCCGGGATGCTGAGCCCCCGCCGTGGCGGGAGCTCAGCATGACCGGCATTATAAATCAGCGTTGTTAAACGACACATGACAGGTTGACTTTTACGGTAAAATCTTGTTGACTTATATTAGAACAGGGCACTGGAGATTCTTTCGGAATCCTCCACTTTATTAGCTCTTAAACCCAAACACACTCGCAGAAAGGAGAAAGCGGCATGAAAAGAGACGTGAAGGAAGGACTGCTGGGAGCAGTAGTGGGAGCGGCGGCGGTTTTGATAGGAGAACAGCTCCTGAAAAAAGCCGGCGCGGCAAGCGCGTCCGGCAACGAGTTTTCCGCGGATATAGCCCGCGCGAAACTTCAAGACGCCCTTCGACGTCTTGAGGCAAAGAACAAAACCGCGTACCAACGACTGCAAGAAAGGCAA
This sequence comes from uncultured Candidatus Saccharibacteria bacterium, assembly GCA_964453135.1. Lineage (GTDB taxonomy): Bacteria > Patescibacteriota > Minisyncoccia > UBA6257 > UBA9933 > CAYVOL01. The sequence goes on from CAYVOL010000001.1 coordinate 146,470, forward strand.
AGGCAGTCGGAGGATCCAGGAAAGTTCGCCGGTTCACTGAGCAAACTCGTCGTCGCCTTTGACGACAACCCCGAAACGCTTCTAGAAATGCTGGAATGGGCAGGGATGATGGAAGAGCAGGAGTTCAGCGCTTTTCTTGAAGGCCTAAGCTACGAGCCTTTCGTCTATGTTCTCAAGCGCGCCGGCGTCTATGCCAAAGTCATCTGGGAGAAACTTTATTCCAATAGCCCAGATGCGCCGGGGATTCTGCAGAAGATGGATAGGGGGCTCAATCAGCAACTTGGCCCTTTCCTGGAAAGATGGGGAGCAAGCGTCCAGGTGAGACAAGACGCCCGAAGGCAAAGGATGGATTCCAGAAGATTCGTCTGGTAATTATCGGATTTGCCGAATATTCATAAAAGGCATATAGCACTTATAATATTATATCTTAATCATATTGTGGGAGTTTCTTACTCTTTCAGGCTTTAAAATAGCGAGCCCGCCGCTATTATCTGAAGGAGTTTTTTGTTTGTCTTGATTTTATACCTGACACTTGTTGCTTGCTTATAGAAGATGACGCGATTCGGAAGTGTCATCCTGAGCCCCGTCTTTCTAATTCTTCTGTCATTCTGAGCCCGCCAACTGGCGGACGAAGAATCTCGTACTGCGACAGAACCAGGGGATTCTTCGTCCCCCGCGCCATGGCGGGGGACTCAGAATGACTTTCCAAACGACGCATGCGGAAAAAGTCAACCCCGTATATAGCAAATCTGCGCAGATTTGCTATGTGTAAGGTTGACTTTTTCATTAAAATATGCTTTTATAATAGCACGTTCTTCACAATAAAATATTGGATGATTGCGAACGAATAAGAATATAGATGACAACAACCAACAATGAAAGGAGGGTGGCCATGGCCGACAAGCGACAACAGAGAGGACAAAGGAAGGAATTTCCGGTAAGGATTTTCCTGAAAACCTTATCCCCGCGAAAAGCGGGCGACGTCTATGAGGTGACCGCGGTGGCAACCGTGGTCAAAGGTAAGTTTCCTCAAGACGGCGTTGCTGTCCAGTTTTTCGTGGACGGCTCGCCGAAAGATTCTGTTGTCGCCGCCGAAAATGGCGGCCGGGCCCTCAAACGGCTTTTCTTTGAGAAGGAGGGGTTGTACCTGGTTGAAGCCAGAGTAAGCGACCCCAACCTTCCTGGCAACTATGTTGCCAGCGCTGAGGTCAATATCACGGCGGAGAAGAAAGATCCGCCAAAGCCGGTGGCAGATCTTCTTGTCCGGACATACCAGCTGTCTGCTGGAAAGTTCCGGTTTGAGATTCAGCCGCTGACTGAAAGCGGCAAGGTGGCTATTGGCGCGGTGGTAGAGATTTTTGACCCCGCGCTTCCTGAGCCGACACGGCAGGCGCTTGAGAAACCCACGGATACGATTTTGTATACAGCTGAGGTTTCTCAAAAGGAGAAGTCCAAGACTATCCATTTCTGGGTGATCGGGACCAAGATTGTCAAAAACAAAACAATCTACAACGCCAATGCCGTGAAGCGTCAGGCGTAAGGAGAGAAAGATGCCACTGGCGAATATTTGGGAATTCCTGGTAAGTGATATTGGCGGGGCTGTGGTGTGGGATGAAGTTCTGAAACCCATCCTGAAAGGAGCCGTTGAAAAACACGGCGACAAGATGGGTCAAGTAGTCTACGACAAGTTTTTCACGGACAAAATCCGCGCAAAACTGCAAGACTACTTCCGCCTCCTCAGCGAAAGAGGAGAAAGCGGAAGGGCCGCCTACCAGCGGCTAAGGGCCCGCCAGGAAAGGCATCAACGCGACAACACGGAAAATTTCTTCGTCGAAATGTTGGGGAAAGTTGTCTTGACTTTCGACGGAGAGGATCCCGAGGCCGCCCTGGACATTTTGGAATGGGCTGGAGCGATGAGCGACGACGAGTTCAACGCCTTTCTTGAGGCGTTAAACCATGACGCGTTCTTGCAAGTCCTGAAGCGCCTCGGGGGGCACATTAGGTTTGTCTGGAGTAGAATTTACTCCAGCGACCTGAACGCGCCGGGACTCTGGCAACGCACGAATCAAAGCGTTGACCAGTGGGCAAACCCCTTCCTGAATAGGTGGGAAGGTAATTTACGCGCGCGACAACAGGAACGCCGACAGCGAATGGACGCCAGACGATTTGTCTGGTAAACCGATATCAAGCAAGGGAGGAAGTCATGCATAGCATACTGCAAGCGTTGTGGTTTTTAGTTCAAGAAGTATGGGAGATAGCCGGCGCAGGCGTGGAGTTCACCCAGGTTATTACGAGGGTGAACAGCCACGGCCTCAGCGACCGGCAGATTTACCTCGCTGGCTTGAGACGCCTGGCGATTCTCGTTATCGTATTGCCCATCCCGCTCTTGGGAGCCAGCATTTGGCTCGGCGGGAGCTGGGCGGCATCCGCGGGGATGATCTGGGCAGTCGCTTTTCTCTTGTTGTCTTTGGTCGCCGCCCCGATCGGGATGATTGTGGCGGCCCTGGGCAGTACAACGAGGGAGAGCGGGGAAAAATATGTGCGGGTTGTGCTATCAGTAGTATTTTCAGAACTGCTGGTAGCATTCTTCCTAGCTGTAGTGCCGATCAGAAATAATATATCGGCGCTACCCCTGCTAGCGTTGTGCGCGTTTATCATCATCCTTGCCGGAATGAAATTCCTCCGGAAAGGTTTGGTGATTGCGGCAGTGGCGGCATTTGCCCTGCTGGTGTTTTCGTTCTTCTTCCCAAGGACGTTTGAGCAGAAGATTGCTCCGTCCTTTGAGCGGTTAGATACCCAGATGGCGGCGGCGCCACCCGTGGCGACTTCTGCGCCAGCGCAGCAACCCGTTACCGCGGCGCTTCCATCTCCGGCAAGGATTTATCCTAACTACAAGTTCGACCTTGTGGATAGGATTGAAGTTCCCCTATTGCCGGCTGGGCAAGTGCTTCCGCATGAGGCCGGGGGGTGGGTTATCCTCCCGATGGGAGCGCGCTACCGAGTAGACTACGATACGCCGGTCGTCATTGAGTATAATGACGGCCGGAGATTCATACGCCGGCCCAATGAACCCGCGTTTGACGGGGTTCAGCCGGGCAACGGCATTTTCCGTCTTTACGGAGAAAACGGCCAAAAAGCCGTTGTAACCATCCGCAAGGACTAGTTCTTTTTATCGGAAAGGAGGTGATTAATAACCCCCATTGTTCGCGAGAGCAATGGGGGCGTTTTTATTTTAAGCCAGACAAGTTTTGTTTATTTAAAAAGATTCATCGCCCCCCGCCATGGCGGGGCGGGGCTCGGAATGACGACAAAATTTCAGAGAACTACGCGCCACTTAATCGCAATGCGAAAAGCGTTAAAGAATTACACGCCTCTTAAAACGCTATCAACAAAATCAGGCAAACCGTAAGCCACGAGTCCTATGGCTATGGCAATCACTGCCCAAAGCAAGGCCTGCTTCGCCTTATCATAATTTTTAGGGTCTGTCGCGCCAAACAAAAAAAGATAGGCGGCGTAAAAAACAAAACCAATGGCGAAAATCCAGAAAGCGGTGGCAAACCATTTTAAAAGATTGCGAAAAAGACCCAAAACGCTTCCGCTTCCCCCTTCAACTTGAATAATAGGGCTATTTCCGGGGCCGGGAGGGCTCACTTGAGTAACACTAACATTATCAGCAAAAGAATGGCGCGGCGCTACTATGAAATACGCGGCTGTAATAACGATAGAAAAAATGAAAAACAAAGAAATAAGATTTTTCATAAAGATTCTCTTTATCGGTCATTCCGAGCCTAGCCACGGCGGGGTGAGGAATCTTGACAGATTCTTCGCCCGCCTCCGCCCAGCCACAACGGGGTCATAGTGGGGGCGGAGGCGGAACTCAGAATGACAATTTACCTTAATATTATGGATTAAGAATGCTCTGAATAAGCGCTGGCAAGCCGTAAACTAAAATTCCAACTGCCATTGCGATAATGGTGTAAAGCAATGCCCTTTTTGCCTCATCGTATTTTTTCGCATCCTGAGCGCTGAACAAAAAAAGATAGGCGGCGTAAAAAGCAAAGCCGATGGCAAAAATCCAAAAAGCGGTGGCAAACCATTTTTGGAATCGGTCTAAAATCGTAATGACCTGCTGCAAATTTTGCGGCCCTCCGCCATCGGCTAAGGCGACAGAAAAAGGAATTATTAAAAGTGATACGGCAACAAAAAATTGAGACATAATTTAAAAATTTAAAAGTATCGCGGAATGATTATTGAAATGCGCCAAACAATATCGTTATCGTTGCCGACTCCGTTTGCGGGTGAAATAACCGGCGCAAAAGCGGAGACGGCAACAATTTTTTAAGTTTATTGCCCTTTAAGAAACTGATCCACCAAGAAAGGCAACCCGTAAGCCATTAAACCTATGATTATGGCGATAACGGCGTAAATCAAAGCGGTCTTTCCTTTCTGATGGCCGTCTTTGGAATGCGAAGCGAACAAAAACAGGTAAGCGGCGTAGAAGATATACCCCACGGCAAAAATCCAGAAAACAGTGGCAATCCATTTCAGAATAGTTCTGAGAAGTTCTAATGTGCTATTCACACTGCCTATTTTATATCCGGGATTTGTTAGTGGAGCCGTTACCGGATTTCCTATATTAGCCGTTTCAGCCGCGGCTCCCAAAGGAAAAACCGAAACCGCCGTTAAAGCCAGCAGCAAAACAAAAAATATCTTATTTCTCATACAATTTATCTCAGTTAACGTTTTCTCAATTAACGACCTTTGAATTGTTTCCAGTATAACACATCATCCTTAAACTGTCAGCAATTCTCTGATAATTGCCACGATTCCGTAAGCGCACCAGATAGCGGCGTAGCCGATAATCGCCCATTTCAGAGCGTTTGTTCCCTTTTTATATTCTTCGGGTTTGCCTCGGGAAAGAAGCATCTGAAAAGCCGCGTAAATAACCATTATAACAAACACAAGAGTAAAAAGACCCATACCGGTGCTGATTACTTTCTGCAAGATATCATTCAAATCATTCCTGCCAAGAGGATTATAAATTCCGCTGCCCGTGCCGCCTTCCGTTTGAGCTAAAACTTTTTGAATGAGAAGATTTAACATTTTAAGTGAGAGTTATGGCGCTGTTTGAAAACTTCGACAGAATCAGCTTCTGTTTTTGTCATTCTGAGCCCTCCGCCGTGGCGGGGGCGAAGAATCTCTTGATTTTACATTAGCACGAGATCCTTCGCTTCGCTCAGGATGACATGATGGATTCTTCTCCGCCGGCTGACGAATTCAGGATGACGGTTTTCGAACAACGCCGAGAATCATTGACAATTAATACTGTTCCATGGTCCTAATCCTGGCCCGAGAACAGCCGGACCGCCGCCCAATGACGCGCCCATTAAAATTTTAATCGTAGTATCAATTATGAGCCAAGCGGCTAAAATAATTACAAAGCCGACAAGCGCCGTGCGAATGGTTTTTAACCCGCTTTGATATAAGGGCGGGTTGGCTCCGGCCACCAACATTTTAATTCCTCCCCAGACCATAAACGCCACAGCCAAAGAAGCGGCGATTCCTAAAACAAAATTATAAACATTTTGAAACAGCTTAAAAAAATTACAGAAGGTGCACATCGCTCCGCTTCCTCCGGGCCCGCAAGGCACCAAGGCGGCGCTGGCGGCGTTGACTGTTAAAAAGAAAAATAAAATTGCGGCGACAGTAAAAACGAAATTCATTATGTAATTTAGTTGTAAGATTCCGTAGCGTTGTTTACGCTTTTCATCGTTGTTTTTGATTGTCATTCTGAACGTTTTCGTCATCCTTCGCCCCCCGCCATGGCGGGGGGCGAAGGATCTCGCAAGATTCTTCGCTACGTTTAGAATGGCAAATGGATTCTTCGTCCGCCAGTTGGCGGACTCAGAATGACAACGGGGCGTCAGAAATGTAATGGTCAATGTTTGAAATACAAACAACACTCTGATTTCTTACAAATTTAGTTTATCATTTTGCGCGCAATAGGGCAATCCCTTAGTTGACTTTTAGCTTCTGGCTTTTAGCTTTTAGTTTTAATTCTACATTCTAAATCCTATATTCTATCCAATCTAGTGATTTATCCGTTCTTCAACATTTTCAGCATTTTCTCCAGCGGCCAAGCATTAATTATATCCGCTTTCTTCGCCCAGCCGCGCCGAGCTTGGCTTATGCCCCACTTCAAATAATTCATATGGGAAACAGAGTGGGCGTCGGAGTCAATGGACAATTTTACTTTCGCCTCTACGCACTTTCTGATATGAGAATCTTTGAAATCAAGGCGGTCCGGATATGCGTCTATTTCCAAAACTGTTCCGGTTCTTCTGGCGGTTTTGATAATTTCCTCCATATCCACATCAATAGCCGGCCGCTTATTGATTATCCGGCAAGTAGGGTGAAAAATAATGTCAACATTTTTGTTTTCCATCGCTCTTATCAATCTTTTGGTTTGTTCATAACGCAGCAGAGCAAAATGAGAATGAATAGCGGCGCCGACAACGTCTAATTTTTCCAAAACATCGTCTTGAATATCCAAGCTGCCGTCTTTCAAAATATCTACTTCTGAACCTTTTAGGATCCGGAATTTTGGATCTAAAATTTTGGATTTAGAATTTAAACGATCAATTTCCGCCATTTGCCGCAAAAGTTTTTTTTCGTCCAAGCCGCCGGTCATTGCCAGCCGTTTGGTATGGTCGGTGATGGCGATGTATCCCAGCTTCATTTTCATCGCTTCCCGGGCGTATTCTTCAATGGTATTGGAGCCGTCGGTCCAGTTTGTTTGTATCTGCAGATCGCCTTTCAGATCATCGTAGCCGATAAGTTTCGGCAACTTGTCGACCTTCGCCGCTTCAATTTCTCCTTCGTTTTCGCGAAGCTCCGGCTCAATATACGGCAATCCTAATTTTTCATATATTTCTTCTTCGGTTGCTCCGGCAATTTTTATTTCCTTTATCCGCCCGCGACTATCTGCGTCATGTCCGCGTTTGTCCGCGCTTTGGAAAAGACCGTATTCGTTCAATTTGAATCCTTTTTTCAGCGCGATTCCCCGCAAAACAATGTTATGCTCTTTGGAGCCGGTGAAGTATTGAAGAGCAGCTCCGTATGATTCTTTTGGCACAGCTCTTAAATCTGCGTCCATTCCGTTTCTTAATTTCACCATTGACTTGGTCTCCCCTTGAGCATAAACTCGCTCCACCTCGGGCATATTCACAAAAAATTCCATCACCTGCTTGGGGTGATTTGAGATAACCAAAAAATCGCCGTCGCCGATGGTTTCTTTTTTTCTCCGAAACGACCCGACAATATCCGCCTTTTCCACGGCGCTTAATTTTTCCAGACGTTCCTTAATTTTCAACAAATCATCCGTCGCGAAACCGAGAACAAACCGTCCGCCGGATTTTTTAACAAACTCAATGCTCTTTAAGATATTTTGCTCGGATTTTTCCCCAAACCCTTCCAATTTCTTTATTTTTCCTTCTTTAGCCGCTTTTTCTAAATCGGCCAGATTTTTAATGTTCAGTTTCTGATACAGCTTGCTTACGCTTTTGGCTCCCAATCCTTCCACCGAAAGAAGTTCTCCGATGTTTACCGGATTTTTTTTCTTCAAGCCGTCGTAATATTTCAACCGGCCGGTTTTAATAATTTCTTCAATTTTCTCGGCAATAGAAACGCCCACTCCCGGAATTTCTTCCACGGCTTTTAACCCTCCTCGCTCATAAATGACGCAAATGCTTTCTTCCAAATCTCCGATAACCGAAGCCGCTTTTTCATAAGCGCGCGGCTTAAAAGGAACATTATCCATTTCCAGATAAATCGCTATCTCGGATAAAATTTTCGCGATCTCGGAATTACTAAGATTCATAAATTCCACTGCAAAAAAAATATGTTATCCTTTAATTAGTTTCAAGTTTCAGGGCTTAAGATTCAATCTTTATTACTTGCTTCTTTTCACGGCAAAGTAAGTTAATTCCTTAAATTCTTCCAGCGCCTGTTTATTAGTTTTGGGAAGCTTAAATTTTATTTTCCTCCAACCCTCGTCTATCAAATCATCGGCGTAGTTCAACGCCTGTTCCAAGGCGCCGCTCTGCTTAATTATGCTTACCGCTTCTTTAATAGTTTGCCTGTCGCGCGTGTGAAGACTTAAAATTTCCAAAAGTTGCTTCTTTTTTTGAGGGGCAGATTTTTGCAGGGCAAAAATAACCGGCAAGCTCATCTTTCCCTCGGTGATATCGTTGCCGAAACTTTTTCCAAAAACTTTTTGACCAGCGGTAAATTCTAAAGCGTCGTCTTTTATCTGATAAGCTATGCCCGCCAACTCGGCAAACCGGGCGATGTCGCTTTGGAATTTCTCGTCCTTGTTGGCCAAAACCGCGGCCCAGCGCGCCGCCATTCTTATCAAACAGCCGGTTTTAAGGCGGGTCATCTCCAAATATTGCTCCGCGGAAATTATTTTCGGATTGTTATGCCAGGCGATATCCAGAGTTTGACCGAAATGAAGATTGATAAGTTCTTCATTGTAAATACGCAACATCATCAGACGTTGTTTTTCAGTTAAGCCACGCTTTTCTAATAAAATTTTCAAAGGAAGAAAATAGGCTAAGTTGCCCGCGTTTATTGCCACGGCGGTGCCGAAGATTTTGTGGCAGGTCGGTTTTCCCCGCCTTAAATTAGCGCCGTCTTCTATGTCGTCAACTATCAGCGAAGCGTTGTGAGCTAATTCTACGGCAAAAGCCGCGTCTAAATATTTTCTCCAGTTAACTCCCAAAAGATTGAGGGTGGATAAAAACAAAACCGGGCGCCAGCGTTTTCCCCCCCGCAACAAAAAATCGCGCAAAGGCAAATTTAAATTTTTATCAAGCGCCGCGATATCAATATCAAAACGGACTTCCTTAAGCCAGAATAAAATATCTTTTCTCTCCCACTTCTCGGGAAAATACCTGTCAATCTCCCGTTCTATTTCTTTTAACATATCTATTGGATTGAAAGATATTTATAAGTGAAAATTAAGTTTCCGCGCCCGGAGTTGCGTTATCGCAAACATATTGAAGACGCTTCACTAAGTCGTCAAGGTCGATTTCTTTTCGTAAATAATCAAAAGACCCCACTTCTTTGCCAAAACGGCGATTGGCTTCAATGATAACGGAGGTGGGACCCCTTTTGCCGGTGAAGAATAAAATTTTGATATTCTTTGTCTGGGGATTTTCCTGAAGCTTATAAAAAGTTTCTACGCCGTCCATTTCCGGCATTTCCACGTCCAGTAAAATTACATCGGGCAAAAATTTGGCCGCCTTTTCTAACCCTTCTTTCCCGCTGGCCGCTTCTTCTATGGCAAAATGAGCGGACTGCAGTTTAATGCGGACAATGTCGCGCATATCGGCTTCGTCATCAATTATTAAAATCAACGGCTTGTCTCGCATATTAAAACAATGAAATTAACCGCTATATTTGACCTTGCTAATAATGTTAAAATACCCCAGAGCAAAGTCAAGCAGCCTTGCCCATAGTTCGCCGCGGCGGATTACGGGCAAGGCGATGCTTTGGCTAATAACTAATCAGAAAGAAAGAAAAATCCCAGAATAAAAAGCGCGAGCGAATCAACGGCTGACGCTAAACAATAAAAACAAACGGCTTTAAGCACGAAGAATTGTAGAATTAAAAGATAGGCGGTGAATAAAGCGGCGGCGATGAATAGATATCGGAGAAAGAATAAAATTTTATTGTTTTTCGTCTCTAAATATCTGATAGAGAGGAGAAAAACAGCCAGATAAAAAAACGCGCCGAAAAAAGAAATGGGTATGCTAAACACATGGGAATAAGAAGAATTAAGAACAATGTCGCAGCCGGAAAAAATATAGCACTTCACGGCTCCGTTAAGTACGCTTTTTATCGCCAGATAAGAGGCGTCAATAAAACCGACTAAACTTAGGGCGATAAAAATCAAAATCAGCCAAGGGGACGCGGATTTTCCCTCATTATTAAAATTATTTGTTAATTTCATCAGCTATTAACTGCCTAAAGTCGTCGTAGTTGGCCGGATTGGCGATTAATTTTCCGTTAAGAAAAAAAGTGGGGGTTCCTTGGATGCCCGTTTTTTCTCCTTCCTGAAAAGAATCGCTAATTTTTGATTTTATGTCCTGGGAATCAAAGTCGCTTTTAAAGCGGGCAATGTCCAAATTGAGCGACTGCGCGTAAGCAATAAAATTATTTAAGACGGAATCATTATTCTTGCTAACCGACCACTTCTCTTGTTGTTCAAAAAGCATATCGTGCATTTCCCAGAATTTATTTTGCCTGCCGGCCGCCTCGGCGGCTTGGGCGGCTAAAGAAGAAAAATTATGGATAGACAAAGGGAAATGGCGATAAACCACCCGCAGTTTGCCGGGAAAATCTTTTTCTAGCTGCTTGACGAAAGGATAATAAAAACGGCAAGCCGGACATTGGAAGTCGCTGTATTCCACCAAAGTTGCTTTGGCGCCAGGCGTCCCTTTTGCCCAATCATTGGAAGAAACAACGCTCGGCAGAGAAATTTTTTCCGGAGCCGAAGATTCTTGTTTCACCACTGCCACGAGCAACAAAAGAATGCCTATGATACCCAAAGAAATTATTCCCCATAAAATTGCGCGACGAGTAAACATAAAATGAAACGTGAAACTTGAAACTTAAAACTTGCGCTAGCTGCACAATCCCCAGCCGCAGCTGGGACATTTGCGGCAACCTTCCTGCATCACCAATCCGATTTTACAGGAAGGGCAATCTTTTATTTCCTTAATAATCATCCCGTTATTATTTTCCGCTGCGGGCGAAAGCCCCAAGCCACCGCTGTTATTTAACCTCACTCCCGCTTCATGATAAACAGCCAGCCCCTTGGCTTTTTCGTCTTTCAAAGAAATTAATTCTTTGTCTTTGCTCTCTTGTTTCTTTTCGTATTTTTTGGCGCCCGTGGTGAGGACCTGGCTTTTCAACGACTTATCGCGGTAAACGGTCACGCCCTTGCACCCCAATTCGTGCGCCAAAAGATAAATGTCTTTGATGTCTTCCACGGTGGCGCCGGAGGGAAGATTGTTGGTTTTAGAAATAGAGGAATCGGTCCAGCGCTGGAAAGCGGCGAGAACTTTGATGTGGTCGCGCGGAGAAATATCCATGGCAGTCACGAAAATTTTCTTCAAGCGCGGAGGAAGATAAGAAATACCCTGCGCGCTTCCGCCGGAATGCGCCGTTTCTTTGATAAGCGCTTCGTCCATCAACCCTTCCTTTTGCATTTTTTCCTCAAAAACCGGGTCAATGTAATAAAACGTTCCGACGGTAATGTTCTTCTCAAAAACCAAACTGAAAACAGGCTCAATGCCGGAAGAGCACCCCGCAATCATTGAAATAGAGCCGGTGGGGGCGATAACCGTGGTAAAGCCGTTGCGGATGCCGTTTTTCTTAACGCGGCGCGCTAGCGCTGTCCAGTCAAAATTCCACGAAGATTTATCTTTGAAAGCGCTGAAGGGAAGTTTTCCTTCTTTATAAAACGATTGGTCAAAATAAGGCATTGCTCCGCGCTCTTTCGCCAAATCAACCGAAGCCGCCTTGGAATGGTAATTGATAAACTCCATCAATGTCTCCATAAAAGACAATCCCTCTTTGCCGTTGTAAGCAATTTCCAGTTCGTACAAAAGATCTCCTAGGCCCATCATCCCTAATCCTAATTTACGGGTATTCAAGGTCATTTCTTCAATTTGTGGCAAGGGATATTTGTTGACATCCACCACATTGTCCAAGAAGCGGGTGGCGATTTTTATGTCGCGCTCAAACTTCTGCCAGTCAAACTGAGGTGATTTTCCGCCGTCGCGCTTCAAATAGCTCCAGACATTAAGCGAGCCGAGATTGCATGATTCATTCGGATAAAGCACCACTTCTCCGCATGGGTTGGTGCTTTCAATAGGACCCAAGAATTTCAAAAAGGGATTGGTTTCGTTGATGCGGTCGTGAAAAACAACGCCCGGCTCGGCTGACTCCCAAGCCTGAAAAGCAATTTCCTCAAAAAGCTGTTCGGGATTGATTTCTCCGACTGATTTTCCGGTACGCGGATTGGCTAAAGCGTACGGCTTTTTTTCTTTCAGGCATTCCCAAAAATTTCCCTTCATCATCACGGAGATATTAAAATTTTTCAGCGCTTTGTTGCCCTCTTTGGCTTTAATAAATTTTTCAATGTCCGGATGGTCGGAATTAAGAATGCCCATATTGGCCCCTCGCCGGATGCCGCCCTGTTTTATCACGTCGGTCATATTGTCAAACATTGACATAAAGCTGATGGGCCCTGACGCCGCTCCGCCGGTGGTTTTCACAAAATCATTGACAGGGCGCAAGCGAGAAAAATTATAACCCACCCCTCCGCCTGATTTGAAAATAATGGCCGCCGCTTTAAGAGAATCCATTATAGAATCGATGGAGTCGTCAATACCCAAAACAAAGCAAGCCGAACCCATGCCGAGATAATTGCCGAAATTCGCCAAAGCCGGCGTGTTGGGCAAAAATTGCCGGTTAACCATCAGATTATAGTAATCAGCAATTTCAATTTCGTATTTGTTAAAGTATCCGATTTTCAAGAGTTCCAAGAATTTTCCCCAGGAAATTTTTATCTGGCGCTTGGCGGCAAAACGTTCAAAAAGGCGCCTCAATGACTCCAAATGAAATTGGTTAAGAGCGTACCGTCCGATAAAAAGTTTTCCTTCCCACTTCAACGCTTCAAATTTTTCTTCCCCTTTTTCCTCCTTGCGCTGGGGCGCTTTGCCGTTTTTCTGAAAAACTTTGGCGTCGTAAAAAAGAGAAGGCAGGGCGACATTAACGGCTACCCGCTGGAATAGTTCGCGCGGAGATTCAATAATATTGCCGTCTTCGTCTTTTCTTAAATAGCGGCTGGCCAAAACCCGCAAAGCGTTCAGGTCAAATTTTTTGTCCACCTCGTCAATCTCTTCTTTGTTTAAAATCTGCTGCTTCTGCTGGCGGATTTCCGCCCTGTGCTGGCGGTATAAAATGTAAGCTTTGGCAATGCGCGAATGAGACGCTTCAATTAAAGCCGCCTCCACGGCGTCTTGAACAGCCTCCACCGCCGGCGAAGTTCCTTTTTTTATTTGCCGCTCCAGGCGTTTTACTACCTCCTTGGCGAAATCGTTCGCCCATTGCCAGTTCGGCTGGCCGATAGCCGCCGACGCCTTGTAAAGAGCATTGGCTATTTTTTCAATTTTAAACGGCGCTATCTGGCCGTTTCTTTTCCTGATGGACTGGAACATTTTTACGCGCTACGAAATACGAAATTTTACGAATATACGGGCAACAAGATTCGCGGAAGGGAATACTTTACGGGAAAACTCGCGCCTCGCAGATGCCGCGATTTGTATTTTCGCACCCTTTCGTACTTCGTAGTGATTATTTCTTTTTTCTTCTTAAAAACGCTGGTATTTCCCATTCGCGTTCTTTCTCATTTTCATCGCGCTCCTGATTTTTTCCCCTCTTTTTATCAGAACTTTCTTTGTTTTCATCCGCCAAAGAAAAATTGTCCCTCTCGGAGAAATCGGCGGATGATTTTTCCGAAAAAGGCAGGACGGAATTTTGTGCGGCAATTTCTTCTCCGGCGGGCGAGAAAATACTGGACACAAAACGGTGTTCTCTTACCAAAGAGTTGCTGAAGCCGGTAGCGATAAGAGTGATTTTCAATTGTCCTTTGTTTAGCTTGCGGTCGTGATAAGTGCCGAAAATAATTTTCGCCGAAGGATCGGCCCGTTCCGCGATTAAAGTGGCAATTTCGTTGATTTCGTTCATTTTCAAATCGCTGCGGCCGGAAACGCTAAACAAAATTCCCTTGGCGCCGTCAATGGAAACTTCCAAAAGCGGGGAATTCACTGCGGCTTGAGCCGCCTTTTTGGCGCGGTCTTGTCCGGAAGAAATTCCGATGCCCACTAAAGAAGAGCCGGCATCCCGCATAATGGCCTTGATGTCGGCAAAGTCTATATTGATTATTCCCGGCGTTAAAATCAGTTCAGTAACTCCCTTCACCGCGTCATTTAAAATTTTATCCACTTCGTCAAAAGCTTTGTTTAGCGAAGCGTCTTTATCAATAACGGAAAAAATGCGGTCATTGGGAATAGTCACCAAAGTGTCCACTCGGTCCTGCAATTTAATGATTCCCTCTTCAGCTATCCGCGAGCGCTGGCCTCCTTCAAAAGCAAAAGGCTTGGTGATAACCGCCACGGTTAAAATTCCCAGTTCTTTGGCTATTTCGGCAATAACCGGAGCCGCGCCGGTGCCTGTTCCTCCGCCAAAGCCGGCGGCGATAAAAATCATATCGGCGTCTTTGATTGTTTCGGTAATTTCGGCGCGGTTTTCTTCAGCCGCCTGCCTTCCTAATTCGGGATTCATTCCAGTCCCTAAACCTTTAGTGATATTTTTGCCGATGTAAATTTTCTTTTTGGCAATACTTGATTCTAAATCTTGAATATCGGTGTTAGCTACAATCAAATCAACGCCGCGGGGAAAATTTTCGTACATCCGGGAAACCGCGTTGCCTCCAGCGCCCCCCACGCCTATAACTTTAATGCGCGCCACTGGCGCTTCTTTCAAATTTTTTCCGTTCTTGGAAGCGCCTCTGGAAAGATTTTTATTATTTTTATTGTTGGTCTTCATAATTTGAAATATCGCCGCAAAGATCTACGGCATCATATTTTTCAAAACCTTTGCCAAGGCTCCGCTTTTGTCGGAAAACCAGTCGGAAACACTGCTTCCTTTTTCTACCTGGTTAAATCCGTAAGCCAACAGTCCGGTGGCGGCGGAAAATTCTAAATCCTCAATTTTCGACAGCAAATTTTGGCTGGAAGAGCTGAAAATATCCGTTTCGCAATTAGCCAAATGGGCGGGCAGCTTAAATTCCTGGCGGGCTAAATCGGTTAATCCTTCTATTTTAGCCCCTCCTCCCGCAAGAATAATGCCGGCGGGGAGCTCCGGTTTGCCTAGGTCTCTCAATTCATTATTAACCAATTCAAAAATTTCAGCAAGCCGGCTTTCAATAATCTCGGCTATGAACTTTCTAGAAACAACGCTTTTTAAATTTTTGTCAATCTCGGACAAATTGATTTTATCTTTGGCGGAAACCTCGCGGCTGAAAGCGCTGCCGAAAGAAAGCTTAATGCGCTCCGCGGTTTCTATGGAAGATTTCAGGGCAATGGCTAAATCGTTGGTGATATTGGAAGAGCCGATGGGAAAAACTTTGGCTCCCAATAGCCGGCCGTCTCCGAAAATAGTCATTCCCGTGGCGCCGAAACCGATGTCAATTAAAACCGCTCCCAATTCTTTGTGAGTTTTAGTCAAACAGGAAAAAGAAACAGCCAGAGGATTATAAACTATTTCGCTCACAGTCCCTCCGGATAGAGAAATGGCCTTGACCAAGTCGTTATAAACCGGCGCGAAAGCTTCCACAATAAAACTGCTGACTTCCAGGCGGGAGCCGTTCATTCCCAAAGGAGCCTGCGCCTGTTCTGCGCCGTCAATGATAAATTCCCGAATTATTGTGTGGACAATTTTGCGGTTGGGAGAAAGATTAACAGCTTGAGAAGCCTTGACCACGCGGTCAACATCGTCTTGATAAATTTCATTGTCCGCCCTTGAGACCGCCACAATCCCCCGCGAAAAATGGAGATTGATATTTTTCCCATTGATATTGACGAAGATGTTGCGGATAGTTTCTTTGCTTATTTTTCTTAACTCGTTAAAAATCGGGGAAAGGACATTGGTTAATTCCTGAACGTCAACGATTTCGCCTTTTCTTATCCCATGAGAGGGGGCGCGGAAAACATCCAAAATAGCCAGTTTGTTATTTTTATCCGTTTGGGCGGCGATAACTCTTATTTTAGATGAACCGATGTCTATGGCGGTTAAGTACATAAAAATTAGAAGGATTTAAGATTCAGGATTCAATGTTTAAGGTTCAGGGTTCAGGGTTTAGGGGTTAGGCAAAGCATAATCTCTTTTTCCAGTTTTTCCATTTTTATTCTATCACCTTTCCGTTGGTGGTCAAATTCCAGCAAGTGCAGGACGCCATGGACGATTAAATGCTCCGGAGAAAATTCTCCTTTTTGCTCCAAATTCAAATAAATTTCTCCCAAAACGCGCGGCTTTTTTGATTTAGCGCGGCTGGACGATAAAGCAGGCGGATAGATAAATTTCTCCGGCTCGGGGAAGCTTAAAACATTGGCCGCCTTGTCTTTCCCGCGGAATCTTTTATTTAGATCCTTCATAGCCTCATTGCCGGCAAGGTAAAAATCCGCTCGAACATTTGAAAGACGCAAATACTTCAAAGTTTTCCCGGCGATTACTTTTATTTCTTTTTCTTTTCGGCTGAATTTTTTTTCCAGACAAAAGACAAAAATTTTATTCGCGGGCATATTTTATATGCTTACAATAAAGTTCCTCCCAACAAATGAAAAATAGAAATTATAATCGGGGCAATCAATTGCCAGCCGAAAAAAATAAAAAGCAGTAAAATAAAAAATCCGTATTGTTCCAAAACAATCTGATACCTTTCTGTTCCTCTGGGGAGAAAATAAAAAAGTATTTTGGAGCCGTCCAAAGGAGGAATAGGTACTAAATTGAAAATGCCCAAAACAACATTAACCAGAATAATGATATTAAGAAAAATCACCAAAGGAGAGGAAATAAAAAAACTAAACAATCTCAAAATAATGGCAAAGAGAAAGGCTAGCAATAAATTGCTTCCCGGACCGGCCAGGGCGATAAGCCCACTGTCGCGCTTGGGGTTTCGCAAATATAATGGATTAAAAGGAACGGGTTTTGCCCAGCCGAATAAAATCGGGCTTTGCGCCAGATAAAGAAAAAGCGGGAGAATAACGGAGCCGAGAGGGTCAATGTGTTTTATGGGGTTCAAAGTGAGCCGTCCGGCGTCTTTGGCAGTGGGGTCGCCCAAGTGGTAAGCCGCGAGGCCGTGAGAAACTTCGTGAATAATCACGGCGAAAAGAAAAACAACAAATTGAAAAATTAAAACCACCGGATTTTCCATAAAAAATGAAATCTTGAAACTTGAATCATGAAAAATAACAGATGTCTTCCTTCGGGATGCTTGAACCTAAATACCGGTTCATAGGACTTTAGCGGAGCGAGAGACGGGAATCGAACCCGCGTATCTAGCTTGGAAGGCTAGTGTACTGCCACTGTACTACTCTCGCCTAATAGTGTATCATCGTTGTTTTTTTATTGTCATCCTTCGTCCGCCAGTTGGCGGACGAAGGATCTCGTAAGATTCTTCTCCGCCGGCTGGCGGATCAGAATGACAGGGGACCGCCGGGAACGCAAATTGTCAATGTCCCGAAATGTAAACAACGCTCGGATTTCTTACACGTAAGAATATACGATAATAACTTAAAAGGCAAAATTTCCGCCTGGCCGCGTAAAAACGCCGACGCCGCACTCCTAAAACTTAAAATTAAAGCTCAAAGTAAAATGAATTGTGTGGTCAGGAGAAGAAACGATGTTGGAAAGAGGCAGGGAGATATTGGAAAATTGCGGGTCATTGGCCAAAGCATCCTTGAAGCCAAAAAGATTGTCTTCGCTGGGCGCTTCGCCGTTGATGAAAATCGGCACGTCAGAAGATTGAATGGAAATTTTCCCCAGACTAACTTTCCCCTCGGCGGCTTTGGACAACTTGTCAAAAAGAGCGCTCCATTGGCTTTTTTCCGCGTAAGCCGCATAAAGCAAATCAACTTTTTTATTGAAATCCGCGCTGAATTCTTTTAACTGATTGACCCGGGCCAGATTGCCGGCAAGGTAATTCTTGCCGGAAAAATTTTTGTCTTGCGCGCTCAATTTTTCCAGATTATTGTTGACAACAATATCAAACACCGAAAAAAACATTAAAAAGACGGCCAAAAAAACAATAATAGTTTCTCCCCAAAGAGTGATGAATTCATTAAAGCGGTAATAAATAAATTTTTCCTTTGAATCCACCGATGACAAGGTAATTAACTTGTCTTTGGCAGGCGGCATAAGTCCTCTTAAGGCGGCGCCAAGAGCCGGCTGCCAGCCGAGGGACAAATCATTAAACTTGCCAAAAACAGATTCGCTTGCCTGAAGGGAAAATTTTTCGGAGATTAATTTTATCAGCCTCTCCGCTTCGAAAGAGCTGGTTAGAATTAATCTATCCAGCGGCTCATTAGAATGAGTTTCGTAAAAACTGATAGTCTTGCGCGTTTCTTCAATAACTATATTTTCAAAATCTTCCAGAGATACCTGGCGCCGCTCCCCGTAAAGAGAATCCCAGCCGAGAGAGCGGGAAAACAGCAGGGCGCCTTTTTTAACCAAGCTGAAAAATAATCCGTCCCCTCCCAATCTTAACGCCAGATAATTTTTATCGTCAGAGAGTCCTCCTAATTGCGTAAGGACGCGAACCGAGGCCATATTGGAAAATTCTATCGCCATTGTTTCAAAACCGGCCTGCGACAAAGACTCTTCATAATCGCCGATAATTTTCTTATTGGCAAAGGCGGCCATTACTTCCATTTCGGCGAGTCCTTCGTCTGAAGATTTGCTTATCAATTGCCAGTCGGCGTAAGCTTCCTCCATATTCAGAGGAGAAATCATCCGTAAATTCAGCCGGGCGGCTTCTTCTAAATTATTCATCGCCTGAAGGGGCAAAGAAAAAACCTCGGTGTAAACATTAAAATCGGGAATGGCGACAACAGCGAAAACATTCCGTTTTTTTCCTTTGGTAATCTGAGAGCGCAATCGGGAGAGCGCAGCTGTTAATTTAATTTTGTCCTTCACCTTGCCGCTCTCGATAACTCCGGCTTCCAGAGGAAGGGAAAAGGTTTCTGTTCTCTCGTTGTTTTTAATCAAAATAAAGCGCAGATGGGCGTCGTTAATCGCCAAGCCGCCTATTTCCAGCCGTGGACTGAGAAAATTATAAATTTTTTTAAAATTAAAATTGAATGACGGGGCTGACATTTTTATTTTTGATGAAATCATCTTGTATTGATTTGATTGTCATTCTGAGTCCCGCGGCGGCGGGACGAAGAATCTCTGCGGGGATTCCTCGCCTTGCTCGGAATGACATAGAAAGACGCGAGATGGATCTGTGGTTCAAAGTGTTATTTCCTGAACAGATTCGGTATTAATGGCGCCGGTTGACGCGTTAAAATTGACGTACACTCTCAATCTTTTATTAATCGCGCCGGCCTGACCCAAAGAAGTAATTTCGTAGTGTCCGGAATTGGGCGTGTCGCAATTGGCGGACACGGTTTTATATCCCTGGCAAATAGTCAGGTTAGCCGTGCGATTATTATCTAAAGATAAAGCATAAGCGTAGGGCATGCCAGCGTTATCCACGTCGCTTTTATTTCTTATTATTCTCATCATAGCGTCGCTTACGCCGCTTTGGGCCGCGGATAAAGCTAAAAAAGCGTTTTTGGAACCCGCGCCGCTCTGTAACAGATAAAAAACAATAAAGGCCAGGGCGGCAAGCATTTCAATCACCAGCCCACTGATTAAAATCACAGTAGGCAAAGCCGCTATCCCTTTTTGATTTGATTTTAGCATATTTAACCGCCGCGCGGAGCTGTCCTTCGATAAAATTTCTATCTTATTATGAGAAATCGCGTTTTCTTTAGGGACTATAATTAATAATAACGCTGTTTACCACCGGGGATTGCGTTTTAGCGCCGTCCGAATACAGCCATAATTTATAGCGGAAATACCGCTGGTTGTTATGGTTATTAAGGTTAATGGAAACGGGAACACCAGGGTCAGGAGTATAATAAGTGTTAGAAGTTCCGTCAGGCCCAAGATAAGTTGAAGAGTCGCTTAAACCGCTTAAAGTGTTGGAGGAGGCAATCTGAAACCTGACGCTTCCGCCGTTAAGCGAACCATTCCACATAATCGTGTTAACAGCCGAGGTGGCGAAAGAGTCGTAAGTGGAAGAAATAAGATAGCCGATTAAGGGATTGTTTATCCAGGTGGTATTGACCTTATAAGAGTACAGTAGTGAGTTGGCGCAATTGCTGACCGGGGGGGCGCCACTATAGCCGCAGAAACTAATCCAGCCCACCGTGTCATTCCAAGCCCAGCCGGAAAAATCGCCGGAAGCGGAATTGATGAAAACCTGATAGGTGGGATTGCTGGGACAAACCCAGGCGGAGCCGTTCCAGGTGGAGCTGGCTGAACCATTGCCACAAAAGCTAATCCAACCGATAGAATCATTATAGCCCCAGCCGGCTAAATTGCCGTTGCCGTCATTAGAAACCATCCAAGGAGGACTGCCGCAGATATTGCCATTGGGACTGGTGGCGCAATCAAGCGCGATATAGCCCACCGAAGAGGTGGCATAGCCGGCAAGCTGGTTGGAAGTAACGTTGACGTTACCGGTAATGTAAAAATTAATCCAGCCGATTACGTCGTTCCAGGCGTAAAAATTCGGCGAAACAGAATTAATGTTGGTGGAAGCGAAAACTTGCGGGATAAAATACAATAAAACAAACGCTGCCGCGCCGAGCGTCAAAACCGCTGATTTTTTCCCGAATCCTTCAAGAGTTTTTCTTTTAAGTTCTCTTGTGATTTCTTTTGCCATTAATAAAATTATAGAACAGAGACAATTAAAGTTCAACACAACTAACTTGTGGCTTCTGGCTTTTAAATGAAAGCGGGATTTTTTATCCACAATTGACTTTCGGCGATTTTTTTATATTGTATATTAAAATAATCAACAAAGGTCGTTTTTTATGTTCTCAAGTTGACGGCGCAATTAAATAAACTGGTAAACAAACTGGCAAACGCACTCGCGCCATTTAAAGAATGAAACACAAAGAGAGCTTTCAATGGGAGGAAGAAAAAGAAGAGCCTAAGGAAAACAGTGAGGAAATAATTTCGGACCCGCTTTTAAGAAACAATGCTGATTTTGACCTAGCAAGCGAAAATGTCCCGGGCGTTCCGCTTCCTCCGAAATGGAGAAACGAAGACGAAGAAAACATTTAGTGAAGAACGGTTTTTAATAAAACAACCCCCCGCCGCGGCGGGGGGTTGTTTTATTGTGGTGTCCTCGGCAGGAATCGAACCTGCACCGCCTCCTTCGGAGGGAGGCATTGTATCCATTCAACCACGAGGACGGGCGAATGCCGATTTAGATGTTAAAAACTATTCTGATGTATACCACATCGCCGGGAGAAGGAGAATAGGAGATTTTTATTTTTTCTGGAAAGTTTCAATGGTTAATGTCTATCTTCTTAATTATTTTAACTTCAATCAGCCAGAAAACGGTGAAAATAAGAAGCGTCAAAAGCGCAGTGAAAATAGCGGCGCTGTAAAATCCAAAGCCGACAGCCATCCCGACAGCGGCGGCCACCCACAAGCCGGCGGCAGTGGTGATGCCCTTGGGCTGGACGCCGTGAAAAATAATAATGCCGGCGCCCAAAAAACCGATGCCCGTAATAATGTTGGCGGGAATAATAGCGATGTTAAAATTTGCCAAAGGTTGAGAATAAAGCCAGACGGAAATAATAGTAATTAAACACGAACCAAGGGCAACCAGCGAAAAAGTTCTTAGCCCCGCGGTTTTATGGGCTATCTGTCTTTCCAAACCGATTAAACCGCCTAAAAATATTGCCAGCGCCAGACGCAAAAGTATTTCTCCGTTAGTTAAAATTGTTAATTCCATTGGAAAAAATTACGACTCTTGGCCCTTAAACAGCGCCTGATGATTATTTTGACTTTTGTCTTTTATGATAACCTCGATAAGTTTATCCAAAAGTTTTTTCGGGTCGCTGTCCCAGACAATTTTATCCTTCATCTCTTCGGCGCGGTGGGTTTTTTCAATTATTTCTTCAAGCAAATTATCAGTTTCCCATTCGCCCCGCAAAATGCCGATGGGTTTTTTGTCTTCAAAGGCAATGGTGAATTCGTTGAGCGTCCCGACGCGTCCGCAGCCGAAAACAGCCGCGTCGCCGGCCCTCACCAAAAGCAGGTTGCGGCCGGAATAATTGAAACCGGTGTAAATTATCAAGTCGTGATGCTCCGTGGGGAGCTTAAAATAGCTAATGTGCTCGTTTTCCGTGGCCGCGGGTGAAAGGCCGACTACCACACCACCAGCCGCTTTGGCGCTTTTCGCTACCCACAAAGGAAAACCGGTGGTGGCGCCGTCTATCATCACGGCGTCATGTTTGATAATTTCCGCGCCCAATTTTTCCGCCGCCGCAAAAGCTTTTTCCTTAATAATGGGACCCAAAAAATCAGTTTCCGCGGCCCCGGAAACAGTAATTTTGTATTTGTAAGTGGTATGGCAGATGTTAGCGTCAGTGGTCATATGAATAAAATTAAATTTCAAAACGTGAAACTAAAAATTACAACTTTAAAACCTAAAAATAGAAGGTTGAAAAATATAAATTAGCAGTTCGGCGGTTTTGAGTTAACTAAATACCTGATCGGTATATTTTTACCGAAAAATCCGGATGCGTCTTCAATGCGTCAAATTTTCGCTTGGTGATGATTCCGTCCTGGGCGCCGATGTGAGCGACCACGGAATTGGCATTGGCTAATCCCAAGTTTAACGCGTATTTTATGTTTTGCCAAGAATATTGCCCTTTCAAGCAAAGCTCGTTGGCATGAATCAGCCCGGCCACAAAGCCGCTGCCAAAAGCGTCGCCGGCTCCGGTCTCGTCCACCGGCGGTTTCTTCTTGTGTAAAACCAACCGATATATTTGCTTGCCGTCTGAAGCTAAAACTCCGTTCTGGCCGTCGGTCATTATCAATATCCCTCCCACCGCTTCATCTATTGTCTGAAAAATCTTTTCTTTTTGCGCGTAATCCAGTCCCGTCAAATACGCTCCTTCCTCGCGATTCAAAATGAAAACCTGAACTTTTTTCAAAATGGGCGCTAATTTTTTCAATCCCATGGTTATAAGCGCCTTGGAAGGATTAAGAGCGATGAAAGATTGCTGTTGAGAAAAATGTTGAACGATTTTCTGAATGTCAGCGTGAGCGATGCCTCCGGGCGCGAGGTAAACCCAGCGGGATTTTAAATTTTTCCAGGGGATTTCCGCTGATGACAATTTTTGGGAAGCGCCGCGGTAAACCAAAACCGTGCGCTCTCCGTCCGGCGCCAGAAGAATTACCGAAGAAGCGGTGGCTAATTTTTTATCCTGAATAATGAAAGGGGCTATTGTCTCTTTTTTGAAATCATCGGCGATATTTCGGGCAGATTCGTCTTTACCTAATTTCACCACGGCCGCGGTTTTCAAACCCTGGCGGCTGAAAGTTGTCGCCGCGTTCGCCGCTCCGCCGCCGCTGGTAGACAATGGTTTATTTTTTATTTCAATTTTGGCGCCCAAGGCGAAACAAGTGACTTCCCCGGAAATGAAGCCGATTTTTTTTAAGTGCTGTGGATCTTTCACCACCTTAAAAAGAGGGCTGGCGACGAAGATGTCCCGGGTGGCAGTTCCAAGAGTTATTACGTCGTACATAAATTAATTCAAAAGTAAAAAATAAAAATTGAAGATAAATTGAAGATAAAAAAGTTTATTCCAAAATGCCGTCTAAATTTACGTCGTACAAAATTTGCTCCGCGATAAGGCGATACTTGACGATTTCTTCCGGCTTAAACCAAAGGGCAATTTCTTTTTCCGCTTCCTCCGCAGAGCCGGACGCGTGCACTAAATTGCGGATAGCCCGGCCGTCAACATCTGCCAGCTGATAAGAATCCAAAACAAAATCCCCGCGGATAGTGCCGACATCAGAGGTGAACGGCTCTGTGCCGCCCACTATTTTTTTGGCAAGCTTCGCCGCGTGGAGACCTTCCCAAACCATTGCCACCACGGGCCCGGCAGTCATAAATTTTTTTAAATTGTTCAAAATAATCTCCGTTACTTCATAAGGGTCTTCGCGGGGAGGAGTCAACCCTTTATCGCGATAGCTTTTGATAGTTTTTTCTCCGGTAATTCTGCGCCACTCCGGGTCAACGGTGTAATGCCTCTCAATAAAATCGGGTGAAGCTACTGTCATTTTTATGGCCGTGAGTTTTAATCCTACCCGCTCCAGGCGCTTAATAATTTCGCCCATTAAAGACCTTTGCACTCCGTCCGGTTTGATGATAATTAGAGTTTTTTCTGTTTTCATAAAAGAAATTATTTTTTGTCGCGCAAAATAATATGTAATTCTTTCAACTGTTCTTCGCTGGCTTCAGACGGAGCGCCGGTCATTAGATCTCTTCCTTCGCCGGTTTTGGGAAAAGCGATTACTTCGCGGATATTCGGCTCTCCCAATAAAACAGCATATAACCTGTCCAAACCGAAAGCAATGCCTCCATGCGGCGGCGCGCCCAAAGAAAAAGCGTCCAGCATGTGGCCAAAATTATCTTTAATTTTTTCTTCGCTATGCCCCAAAACTTCAAAAACTTTTTTCAAAATTTCCGCCTGATGGATTCTAATTCCTCCGCCGGCAATCTCAAAGCCGTTAAGCACTAAATCATACTGCTGGGAAAGAATGTCTTTCAAATTGCGCCCGGCCATTAAATCGCTGATAAATTCCGGCTGGGGAGCAGTAAAGGGATTGTGGGAGTAAGTGAGCCGGTTGGTTTCTTTATCGCGCTCAAAAACCGGAAAATCTATTACCCATCCGAAAGCCATTTCTTTGGAATTGTTCATGTCGCGGCGCAAATCCGGCCGATCTGTTTTATATTTTTCCATAGACTCTTTATAAGAAATCCGCGGAAAAGGAATGTGGGAAATTTCAACTTGGGGAAAATTTTTTTTCACCAAGGCAATGACCAATTCTTCCATCAACTCCATTACTTCCTCTTTTTTGACAAAACTCATTTCCAAGTCCAGCTGAGTAAACTCCGGCTGGCGGTCGCCGCGAGTGTCTTCGTCGCGGAAACATTTAACAATCTGAAAATATCTCTCCAGGCCGGCCACCATCAATAATTGTTTGTACTGCTGGGGCGACTGCGCCAAGGCGTAAAATTCTCCTTTTCCCAAACGGGAAGGCACTAAATAGTCGCGCGCTCCCTCAGGAGTAGATTTACCCAAAAGCGGAGTTTCAATTTCTGTAAAATCTTTTTCCGTTAAGAAATCGCGGATGAATTTATTGGCCGCGGAGCGGATTTTTAGATTCCTGTTCAGGCGCGGACGGCGCAAGTCAAGATAGCGGTACTTCATTCGCGGCTCTTCGCCGATTTCATACCCTTCAGTTTCTATAGTTATAGGGGGCGCTTCGCTTTCGTTAAGAATTTCCAATTCTTCCGCCTGGATTTCCAAGGCGCCGGTGGCTATTTCCGCGTTTTCCATTCCCTGGGGACGGGAATTGACCTTGCCTTTTAATCTGACAACCCATTCCGGCCTTAATTTGGAGGCTAATTGATGGAGTTCTTCGGGCTTGGGCAAAAAAACAACTTGGCAGATTCCGCTCCGGTCGCGCAAATCAATGAAAATAAGTTTGCCGTGGTCGCGCCGAACATTGACCCAGCCCATAAGCTCCACGCTCTCGCCTGTTTTGTTAACAATGTCTTTAATCAGAGTTCGCATAAAAGTTGATAGAGAAATATGTTAATTAGATAATCCTCTAACATCAGAAAGCAAATCAGAATATGAATTGCCAATCTTCTTAAAATTATTGATACCCAACAAATTTATGACTTCTATATTTTCTCTTTTGGCGCTGTTTATATTGATTTTGCCTATTACGGTTTCGAGCTCTAAAAAAACTCCTAACCCCGAAACTTTATCAAGATGAATCCTTGTATTTTTATGAATCCATAAATCCCTTTCTTTCTTAACAACTATTTTTTCACCAAATATGCTCTTAAAAATACTCTTTATCGCTTCAAATTGCTGTTTGCTCAGATTAATAATTTTATAATCCGATATTTTAGATACCCGCCTGTCTGGCCTATGATAAAAAATTATTTCAAATTTTTTATTGTTTATTTCTCTTATTTTCAATCTTCCGTCTGGACAATTAAAATACGTATCAGTCTGAAAGAGTTTGCCTTTATGTTTTGTCTTATTTTTTTTCAATACTCCTAGAATATTGTTGTTGTTCGGCAAAGAAATTTTCAATTCAATGTTTTTCATTTTAGGCAATAGCTGTGAACCCTTCGCGTATTTTTTATCTTATCATCTTTCTTTGAAAAGATGAAGTTTTTGGTCTTGGATAGTTATTTTGATCGTGCCGTTTTGGTCGGTGCGGAAAATTCGCGCCCCGACATCTGCTAATCGCGCCAATGCCTCGCGAGTGGGATGGCCGTAATTATTTTTTCCCACCTCAATCACGGCTATCTTGGGCGAGATATTTTTTAAAAATTCTTGGCTGGAAGAATACTTGGAGCCGTGGTGCCCCACTTTCAAAACATCGGCACGCAAATCATACTTTTTATATAAATAACTCTCCAAATTGGCCCCCAAATCTCCGGTAAAAAGCGCTCTCAAGCCATTGGTCTCATACAAACAAACGAGCATTGTGTCGTTTAAGTCGCGCGCCGACAAGTATTCTTGAGCGGGAAAAATAATTTTTATCCGTTCTTCCCGGTAATTAATTGCGTCGCCTTCGCCCAAAATAACAATAGGAATTTTTCTCTGACGGGCAATGCCAAGCAATTCCCGAAAAGCCTCGGAGTTTGTTTGGTGGCCGTTAAAAATAAAAGCGCCCACCTGATATCTTTTGAAAACTTCTATGAAACCGGCGTAATGGTCGTACTGCGGATGAGATAAAATTGCCAAGTCAATATAGCGGTCATTAAAAGGAAAATACCGCGACAAGGCCTCCAAAATTTTATTGGAAGGGCCGGCGTCAATGAGAACCTTGACATTACCCGCCATTTTAATCATTTCGCCGTCGCCCTGGCCTACGTCAAAAAAATATAATTCATCATTGCTATTGGGCGCGCCGGCGAAAATTTCCCGCCAGACGAAAAAATTAAACGCCGCTAAAATTACAAACAATAAAGCTATTATTTTATAAAAAGTCATCAAAGATTTATTTAAAGGGTGGACAGATGGCCGCGAAAAAATCGCCAGATATTTTTTAATTGCTTCCTAAAAATAAAAGATATCAGAGCGAGATAATAAAAAAATAAAAACAAAAAATTTACGGGCATAACAAAAGAAAAATTAAAGCGGCTGAAAAAAGAAATGATAAAAAGTTCGTAGGATAAAAATAAATTGACCAGGCCAGAAAATATCAAGGACAAATAATAGGAAAAGAATCCCAAGAATCCCAAAACAAATCCTGCGGCCATGGTCAAAGGAACAAATTCCAAAATTAAAACATTGGCCAGCAAAGACAAAACGGAAAAACTGCCGAAACTTGAAAGCAAAACGGGCAAAACCGCCAGCTGCGCCGATAAAGTCGTCAGCAGATTATTTTTCCAGCCCAGAAAACTTTCTTCGCTTTCAATTTTCAAAAATTCCTTGATGGCGGGCAGAAGATAAACAATGCCCAAGAGAGCCAAAAAAGAAAGCTGGAAGCCGACGTCAAATCTCAAAAGAAACGGATTGAAAAGAACCATCAAAAAAGCGGCGATGGTTATGGCGTTCCTGAAATCATAAACGCGGTTAAGACGTTGCGCCAATAGAAATGCTCCGCCCATCAAAGCCGCGCGCGCCACCGAAGCTTCCGCGCCCGTCATCGCCACAAAACCGAAAATTGCCAAAAGGGTGAGCCAAAAAGATAAGACGCGAGGCAGAAAACTTCTAAAAATTATTCTCGCCGCAATGGCCAAAATGCTGATGTTGTATCCGGACAAAGCCACGAGGTGCGTGGTGCCGCTTCTGCTCAACTCTTGCTGAAACTCGCGGGAAAATTCGCGGCGGTCGCCTAGGGTTAAACCGGCCAAAAAAGACGCCTTTTCTGCCGGCAAAAATGCCTGAAAGTTTTCCACTAGACGGTCGCGCAAAGAAAATAAAAAATCCCGAAAGAGAGAGCCTTGTTTCCGCGCTATCAACTTTGCCTGCGGATTATTACTGATACCCATCACTCCCTCTTTTTCTAAATAAGACGCGAGGTTTCTTTCTGATGGAAAAATTTCGCCTTGAAAATTTAACAAATCTCCGTATCGCCTTTGGGGATAAGATTTTTCAATAACCAAAATTTTTCCCTGAAAAGGCAGCTGCAGTTCGGCAATGGATTCTTGTTTTTCTCCCTGGCTGATTATTTTCACCACCATTCCCTTAAACTCAATCTTTTGGTTAAAAATAAGGCGGGTATTAATAATCTGAAAATTTTTAAAAACGAGAAAATAAAAAGCGCCTAATGCGATAAAAAGCGATAATCCGGCGAGCCAGAAAAATTTTTTCTGAAAAGCGGCGATACGATGGCCGGCCACCAGAAAAATAACCAGAAGTAAAATGGAGAGAAAAATAATCAAATCAAGCCCAAGGGCGCTGCCGGCAAGAAATACTCCGACGAGAAAAAAGAGCATCGCGTAAAAAGCAATATCGTGGAGAGGCATAATACTTAAATTTTAATTTTTAATTTCTATTGATAATCTTGCCTGCTTTATACAATGGGACGCTCAAATAAAAACGCTGATGCTAAAACTCAATGCCTCTCTTCGCCGAATGCTTGTCGCGATTGAAAATATGCTTTACTTCCCGCATTTCCGTGACAATATCCGCGATTTTAATAAAACTGAGGGGAGCGTTTCTGCCGGTTAAAATTAAATCCGGCGCGAATTCTTTGCCGCGAACGGATTTTAAAATATTCAATACATCGGCTGTTTTAAGCAGTTTTAAATCAACCGCATTGTTTATTTCATCTAAAACAACAAGGTTGTATTTCTTGGATTTGATAGCTTGCTCCGCCAATTTTAATCCTTCTTGCGCGGCTTCTTGATGTTTTTCCAAAGGGAGGCTGTCGCCGAGAATCCCCACAAAGCCCTTGCCTGTTTTCCTGATTTGAAATTTGCTTCTTACAGAAAGAGACGAATTTAATTTTTCGACAAAATTATCTTCGCCGCTCTTCCACGGACCCTTGATGAATTGAATAATCAAAACTTTTTTATTTTGGCCCAAAGCGCGCATTGCCTGACCCAAGGCCGCGGTGGTTTTTCCTTTTCCGTTGCCCGTAAAAACCATAATCATCCGGCTATTATAGCACGGCCGAGCGCAAGAATTTACTCTCTCGCCGCTTTCACCGCTTTGCCCATTAAATCTTTATTATCAATCAAACCAAAACGGGTGCTATCCAAAGAACCGCCGACCGAGTTTCCCAAAATCAGCAAGGCCCCTGCCGGAATAACGCCTTTGTAATCGTTTTCATACAAAGAAAGCATCCGAAATCCCTGGGCGCTCAAACAATAGGGCGCGGCCGAAGAGTTTTTCAAAATGCTTCCATTGATCAAGAGGTTCCAGCCGCAACTCAAGGGCGACTTCTCCAGACGAAATTTATCTCCCTCAATGCCTTTAACAATTTTCACCAGCGGATCTTGATTGCTGGCATACTGGTAAACAACAAGGTCTCCCCGTTCAATCTTGTGGCACTTATAGTAATCAACAAAAATTTTTAAAGTATCGCCGTCTTCCACCAAACCGCTCAAAGAACTGCCCCTGACTTTGACTAGGCGGGTTGCGCTTACGCAATCATCCGGTGGCAAAGACGGGCTGCTTGAAACGGAAGAATTTTGACTGCTTATGATATTGGGCGGCAACGTCTCTAATGCCGCGGGAAAATTTTCATTTTTTGCTTGCAGGATGATACTACCAGAGCCCTTAAAATCAAGAAAATAAACAGAAACTCCGGCTAAAAAAAGAGCCAGCCCTGCGATAATCAAAAAATAAATCTTAAAGTTAAGCTGCACGTTAAAAAGATTTGACGATAGCACTAATAAATCTCACGGAAGAACGCGCCGAATGGCCAATTTATTTATCATCGCCAAGTGTTCGCCGAGCGTTTTAGAAAAAATAGTTTTTTTAGTTTTCAAGTCAGACAAATAATACCAGTAATGATTTTTTAGCGGGTGAAAAGCGGCGAAAATAGCCTGGGGTCCGGGATTGCCGATAGGCGTTGGAGGCAGTCCTTTATTTTTATAAGTGTTAAAAGGCGAATTGACGGATAAATCCGGCTGCCCCAGCGAAGGGCAATTCAGAAACCTTCCCTGGCATTGAGCGTAAAGCACGCTCGCGTCTATCTGCAAGGGCATATTAGCCGCCAAACGCCGGTTGATAATATCCGCCGCCACTCTCTGCTCTTCGGAAGAAACAACTTCCTTTTCTAATAAAGATGCGGTGATGATACGGCGGAAAAAATCGTCAGCCGAGAAAATTGTTTGCGAGCGGAAATTGGCATAAATTTTCTCCTGAAAATTATCCAAAATTTTCTCCGCCACTTTTTGAGGGGAAGAACGGGGCAGAAATTGATAAGTATCCGGCAATAAAAATCCTTCCAAAGAAACCGCTTGAGATAAAAATGGGTAATTGTTTTTAAAAATACCGATATCAAAATTTTCCAATGCCCCCGCGGGAATAATTTTTTTCTGGCTAAGAAGGTTGTCGATTTCTTTCAAGGTCATTCCGGGCGCGATAACAACGGAAATTTCTTCCGGCCCCTTCACTAAAATATCCGTAAGCTCCTTATAGGAAAGATTGGGCGTCAATTCGTAAAATCCGGGTTTGAGTTGTTTTCTTGTGCCCCGAAAAAAATTATAAACTTCAAAGAAAAAAGGCGAGCGAATGACGTTATTTTGATACAGAATTAAACTGACTTCCCTCAGCCCGGCACCGGGCGGAATTTCCACGGCTGTTTTGCCGCCATCGGCCAGACTAAAATTCAAACTAAAATTAAAGACGGCCAAAAAAACCGCCAGAGCAAAAATTGAAACCGCTGTTTTTTTGAAATTAACACGAGAAATCATTGCCGTAAAATTTTGGGCGACGAATGACCTTAATAATGAAATTAAACCAATATGGAAAAATTGTAAATATGCCAACAAATTGCTATACTTTGTCAAAATATGGAAGAAAAGGTTATTTTCGCCAAAACAAATTTCAGAAACCAACAAAAGGCTTTCGGCATTAAAACTCCGGACCGTCGCCAGCATATGTACATTATCGGGAAAAGCGGCACCGGCAAAACCACGCTTCTGGAAAACTTGGCCATTCAGGACATTATCAGCGGCAAAGGAATCTGCATCATTGACCCGCACGGGGAGTTTGTGGAAAACATTGTCTCGCGAATTCCTGATAATCGCATAAAAGACACGGTGTATTTCAACGCCGCGGATGCGGAATTTCCCATCGGCTTCAATGTCCTGGAAATACCCGACCCCAAATACAAGCACCTGGTGGTTTCCGATTTATTGGGAATCTTTACCAAAATCTGGTCGGGCGTATGGTCGGCCAGAATGGAATACATTTTAAGCAACTGCGCCCTGGCTCTTTTGGACACTCCGGAAACAACGCTTATGGGCATCATCAGGATTCTTACCGACAAAGACTACCGGCAAAAAATCATCGCCAATGTCAAAGACCCGGTAGTCAAAGCTTTTTGGATTCACGAATACGAAGCCTGGCGCGACCAGTTCAGAAACGAAGCCATTGTCCCTATTCAAAATAAAGTGGGTCAATTCTTGTCCACTTCTTTAATAAGAAATATCGTGGGCCAGGCGAAAAGTTCCATAAACATAGGCCGGCTGATGGACGAACAGAAAATACTTTTAATCAACGTCTCCAAAGGAAAAATCGGCGAAGAAAACTCGGCGCTCTTGGGCGCGATGTTTGTCACCAAAATACAGCTGGCGGCAATGGAAAGAATAAGAATCGAGGACCCGGCGGCGCGCAAAGATTTTTATCTTTACGTGGACGAATTCCAAAACTTTGCTACCGAATCTTTCGCCACTATTTTATCCGAAGCCAGAAAATTCCGGCTAAACCTTATTATGGCGCATCAATACATCGGCCAACTCACTCCCAATAAAGAACACCTTACTTTAAGAGACGCTATTTTTGGCAACGTGGGAACAATGATCAGTTTCCGCGTGGGAGCGGCGGACGCGGAATTTTTGGAAAAAGAATTCGAGCCGGAGTTTAACCTGCAGGACATCATCAATCTTCCCAATTATCACGTTTATTTGAAATTAATGGTGGACGGAATAAGCAGCCGGCCTTTTTCCGCCACGGCTCTTCCGCCCTTTGCTTTAAGCTCCAGTCCGGTCAATAAAGAAAAAGTAATAGAAAATTCCCGAGCCGCTTACGGCCGCCCCAAGAAAAAAGTGGAGGAAGAAATCAACCGCTGGAGCGGCCTGGGCTCCGAACCTTCTTATCACCAGCCCGCCGGAAGGGAAAGAAAATTTGAAAAAAGACCCGAAGAAGAAGCAAGGCCAAGGAGGGAAAGGCCTAGGACCATGAAATACGCCGACACGCTCGGCGAGATGGGTATTGAATTTGAATACCGCAGAACTTCCCAACCGCTGGTTGAAACAGAAAAAACCTACGAAGAAAAACCCGCTGACGAAAAAGAAAAATTCATGACCTTGGACGAATTATCCAAAGCCCCTCAAAAAGAAACGAGAAAAAAAGAATTTGAAAAACAAAAAGCGCCGGGCATAGACGAGCTTAAAATGGCTATCAAAAAGGCGCTGGAAGAACAAACGGCTGAATAATAATTTCTCGTTAGCGCCAATCTACACCATAGCGGTGGTTGCCTGCTTAAATTTATATCTATCAGATAAAAGCCGAGATCTTAAATAATCTCATGCCACCTCTTTTTTATAGCACTCTTCGCAATAAATATTTTTCTCCGGCCCTTCAGGATCGTAAGAAGTGTGGATTGCTTTTTGACACTTGTCGCAATTCCGTTCGTAAAGGGCTAGTTGCATTTTGTAATTATCGCGCAACTGGCGGTACATTCTGGCAAACGGGTTAATCCGCGGCAAGGGTATATTATATTTCCGGTAAAAATTCAGTTCATATCTTGTCAGGCGGAATTTTTTATCATTTTCTTCGTCATAAATAACTTTGCCCAAAAATTCATCGCCTACTTCTTTGATGTCCAGAGGCAAATCATTGGCGGAAACAGTTTCCAGATCCGCGGTATCCTGTAAATTTTCTTTCGCTTCTCTGAAATAATATCCGTATTTTTTGGCTGTTTCAAAATCGCTGTATTCGGGATAAGCGGCGTTAATGGAAAAATTATAAGGCAAAGGGGAAACTTCTGGCGGGAAAAATTCGCCATATTCTCCTCTTCTCAACATTTCGGTTTTAATTTTGTCCACCATCTTCCAATATTCTTCTTCGCTGTATTGCTTGTTAAAAATACAAAATGATTTGTTTTTAAGGCTCACGCATCCGAAGCAATCATGGCAATTGTAGCAAAGCTCGCAATATTCCATATTGCGGGAATGATTGATTATATTGGAAAATTTAACGGCGTAATTATTCTCCGTTGATATACTAAGGAGCTCGTAGCAAAGTTCTCCGCCGGTTCCCTGACTGATGTCGTAAGAATCGCGATAACCAAGAAACCAGAGTGAATACGCCACATTGTCCGAATTCATGGCAAACGAAACATGGTAACAATTGCGGCAATCGGCAATCCAGTCCCCTATGGAATTTATTGCTTTTTCATTGCGGTTTTCCCGGTGAATAGCGTTATTTTTTAATTTCTGGAATTCCGTGAAATATTTTTGAAAAACTTCATAATTCCCTAAATTGATTTCTTTAATTTTTTTCTCATATTCTTCTTTGGAAAGTGGCTGATTGAAGAAATAATACTTTTTATGCCGCAAATTGGAGCACATAAAACAATTCTGGCAGTTGCGGCAGTCATACAAAAAGTAGCTGTCCAGCGTGTCATAAACATCGTCACAAAAGAAACAGCGCCAGGTCCGGTAGCAGTTGGTGAGCATATAGCCAGTTTCGGAGTTGAATACCAGACAGTCAATGCAATCTTTGCTGTCTATGGCTCCGCCGTAATATATGTTTTCGGAATCCAAAGAATCAAAGGCGAGATAGCAATTTTTCAAACGGACGGAGTTGTTGGTGTAATCGGAATTGACGTTAGAAGAATCGGAATTAAGATTGGGACGCGGAACGACGAGTTGCAACTCGCGAAATTGCTCAAAAAACGGCCGAAAGGGATTACCTTCAAGTCCGTATTTCATCGGTTCGGCGTCATCAAAAAACCAAGCGCCATGTTCCTGTATTTTTAAAGGGGTATCCGGAGGATACGCGGCAATGATTTGTTTTCCGGTAGAAAATGATTTTACCTTGGAAAGATTGTACCCCGGCGAGAAAGACATTCTCCGGCGCAAACGTTCTTTGGGGGAAAGCGTGGGCAAAGGGACGCTAATTTTTTTATAAAACACGACATCTTCCGGCCGCACGTAAAACTTTTCGCCGGAAAAACGGCAAATCCGCCACTGCCCTCCCTGTTCGTCCAGCTTCAAGTCTTTAAAGTGCCGGAAGATGGCCTTCTCAAAATCAGGGGCTTTACTCATTGCCGGCATTATATCACAATTACCACTCCTCACGCCACCTCCTGTTTATAGCATTCATCGCAGTAGATGATCTCAGGCCGGTCAGGGGAATAGGAGGTTTGGA
>CAYVOL010000002.1:0-13830 GCA_964453135.1 uncultured Candidatus Saccharibacteria bacterium
TGCTTGTTGAGGATGCAATACTGCTTGTTGCGGAGGCCTACGCAGCCGAAGAGGTTTAAATTTCCATGGGAGGCATAACAATATTGAACATTGTTTCCTCCCCAAACAAAAATATCAAAAAATAATTTTTGACCATTGATTCCGGTATCAACGATTTCATATCCAAGTTCAAGATTTACCCCGACTCCATACCCGTCATATAAATCGACGGTCTTTAATGCCGCGTTAACCACAAATTTATTATTTTCTGCATCAGTTACATCAAAACATTGGCGGCAATTTTTGACATGGGCAATATTATCGCCCGTAGAATTTACGGAATTCTGAATATTGGCAAATTTATGGATGAATTTTGTTTTGAAACTTTGAAATTCTTGAGAAAAACGCCGTAAAGTAGAATAACTGCTCAAATTTAATTCTTTTATTTTTTCAAAATATTTTTCTCTGGAATAAGGGGTGTTAAAAATATGGTAACTTTTATTTCTTAAATTGACGCATCCCAAACAATTGGAACAGCCTTTGCACTCGTATAAAAAATAAGAGTCATTACAGTTGTTGCAATTTTCCAGAAAAGCGCTGTTGTAGATTTTCTCGGAATTGATGAGAGAATACCCTAGTTCCGCGTTGCGGCTGGCCAAACAATCGCTACTATCTTTGGAGTTCATGGTTTTGGCTGAATAGAAAAGATTTTCTCCTCCCCAAGAAGCAAAAACTAAATAGCAATTTTTTAATTCGCCGCTATGATTGGCATAATCAGTTCCTGCTACTTTATTAATGAAAAGCGCGGGGAGAGGGACTCTGCCAAGCAATTCTCTGAATTGAACGAAAAATGGCTTACTAAAGTCATAATCCGCTCCATAATCGAAAACATCCCATCCATCACTCCACCAAAAGTCGCGGCTATAAACGCTGACGCCGCTTTCCGGAGGAATGCAGGAGATAATGTCTTGGCCTGTTTTGGCGCATTGCCTTTTATATAGAGATCTTTCATTGCGCCAAGCCATTCTTCTTGCCGCCCGGCATTCCGGACAGAACGTCGGCGCCGGAACTTTAATTTTATTGTAAAACTCAAAATCCTCCGGCTCTATGACGAAGAATTGTTTGCAGTTTTGGCAGGATTTGGTTTCGGAATTCATGAGTAGTCTTTAAACAGTTTTCATATTGCGCGACGTTCTAAAACGTTGGTTCAATTTTAGCATAAACACCCCCCCCCGCAAGAGCTAAGATGGGGAATAAATACTTCATTTAGTTAGTGGATGTGGGTTTGCAACCATTCTTTATATTCCCGATTGATTCTGAAAAGTTCAATTACCGCAATACAGGGAGGGGTTTTGTGATGGTTCTGGCCGCGGATTAAGTTTTCAATTTCCTGCACCTTGGCTTCCACGGTTTTTATCAAAAGCGCGACGCCCGGCTGGCTGATCAAGCCTTCCGGAGAAAAATGAACCGAGTTTATCCTAGACAAGTCAACTACGCCGGCCAATCTTTGTTCCACAATAAGCCTGCTTATTTTTTTCGCCTCTTCTTCATCGGAATAAGTGACGTGGATTAATACCATAATTTATTTTACTTAAAGTTAATGCCCAACGCTACACCATCGGCTCTTCCGGCGGCAAGGAAATTTCCGCGGAGGGCTTCCCGTTGGATTGGGAAGAATTATCGGAAGCAGGGGCGGGCGGTTCTTTTTCCCTGCCGACCAACTCTTCCTCGGCCGCTATTTTCTTTTTCACTTCCTCCAAGGGGACGCAATAAGTTTCGTGGACGAATTTTACGATTTCCTCTTTGTAAGAAGGATGCGTCGCCGGCTTGATGGACAGCGTTTCGGCGGAAAAAGGGTCGTAAACTTCTCCGTCAATAATCATTTTGATGTAAAATTCCTGCATTCCTAAATTTATCATATCCTGCGCCTTGAAAATCGGGGTCATTTCCCGCTCCAAAGCGTGGGCGTCGTCTCCTCCCACCCGAAAAACAACAATATTCGCCGCGTTTCCCAAAATAGTGGCTAAAATTTGGGGCGGTAATTGCGCCCGATACTGATGAGCCACGGTCAAAGCCACGCCGTATTTACGGGCTTCGGTCAAAATGTTGATAAAAGTATCGGTAACCACATTCTGGAACTCGTCAACGTAAAGATAAAAATCTTTCCGTTTTTCTTCCGACATATTGGCGCGCGCCATTCCGGCCTGGTAAATTTTCGTGATAAACATTGAGCCGAAAAAAGCGGAATTTTCTTCTCCCAGTTTTCCCTTGGAAAGATTTATCAAAAGGATTTTCTGTTCATTCATTATTTTTTCAATGTCTACTTTGTTTTCCGTTTGTCCGAAAATGTAGCGCAAAAGAGGATTAGACAAAAATTGCCCCAATTTATTTACCAGAGGGATGATGGCGTCGGTGTCGAATTTTTCCGACCAGTCGGCGAATTCAATGGCCCAAAATCTTTTCACCATTTCGTCCTGAATGTGTTCGGTAACTTTCTGGCGGTAATTTCTATCCGTTAAAATTTTCAGCATCCCCTGCATATTGGCCCCGGGATAATCAAGCAAAGCCAAGCACGTAAAACGGAAAACGTGCTCCAAACGGGGCGTCCAGTTGGCGCCGAACTGCTTTTTTAAAACTTCAATCAACCCCTGGGTAACCTGGTGCTTTAATTCCGGAGCGACGTTTTTCAAAGGATTAAACGAAACGGGGAAGTTGAAATCAGCGGGGTCAATGAGAACCACGTCTTTTATCCGCTCCTTGGGCATAAATTCCAAAGTGTTGTCAATAACATCGCCATGAGGGTCTATAATACAAATCCCGTGGCCAAACGCCGCGTCCTGCCTTATCATCAGCTCCATCAGTTTTGACTTGCCCACGCCCGATTTTCCGACGACGTAAAAATGGCGGCGCCGGTCTTTTCTTTTGATGCCGAAAATAAATTTTTTCGTCTCCAGCCCGGACTCGTAATTGGTCTTGCCGAAGAAACAAGTTTCCGCCGGATCAACTTGTCCGTAAATCGGTAAGTCGGGCGGCGGCGGAGCGTATTTGATTATTTGTATTTTTCCTTCTTTGGCCATACGGCGAGAGACGTCATTCCGAGTCCCGCCGTGGCGGGACGAGGAATCTCTTTTTAAAATCACGGGATTCCTCGTCCCGCCACGGCGGGACTCGGAATGACTGCTATAAACAACGGCGATGTCTTCGTAATTTATCTTACGAATCACGTCATTTCTATTTCCCTGGTCAATATCTCCTCTATCGCATTGTGATAAATGTTCATAATTTTTCTGCTTTCTTTCGCTTGCAGATGAAAGTCCGGCTCGTGGCTCAGGCGATTCCTTATTTTATGCGCTTCCCAGACATCGTTCAAATTTTTCAAATCAGTATGGCTTAAGACTTTTAATCTTTCCCCCATATCCTCCCCTTTGCAGCCGTGCTTTGTCAAAATTTCGTCCAAAAGGCTGTCGGCTTTTATGATAGCCAAGTTCAAATCTCTTTCGTCGTCGTCTTTTATTTTATCCAGAATTTTCTCCCATTTTGCCCGGGCCAAGTTCCGATAATGCATAACTTCCGTGTATTTCTTTTCAGAGGTTGTGGTGGAATATGGAGTGATGCCCATTCCTTCTTTCACCTTAATGCCATGCCGCGAAGAAAAACTTTTCAGAATTAAAATAGTGGTAATTGAAACTAAAGACACTATCGCCACCGCTAAAATAATGTTTAATGCCGCAAATAATGTTGTGATGATGGCCATTTATTTTATTTTTTTTCCTCTTCTTCAAATATGGGCAAGCCGGCCGGAGGACCCATCCGCTTGCTTTCCAACCGCTTGACATACGGAGCGGTAAGCACCAGCTCGGAAGGAATATGGTAAATAGTGGCCAGTTCGGCGACTGTCAAAAAGAATGTCTGAGAAGCAAAGTTGACGTTAAACGGATGAGAAGTATAAAGTTTCGCGGCAGAGGACTCTTCCGGCATTCTTCTATTGCGGTAATTATCAAGCAGTCTTTGTTTTCTGGCTTCTGTCCTTTGTTTCACAAAAAAATAAGGCCAATAAATCCAGCGAGTCCGGGTTTCCACTTTGGAATTTCCCCGGAACGAATTAAGAGACGGCGAGGCGTACTGGTTGAAAGCTCCTATCAAGCCGCGCCGGGCAAAATTAGTGTTAAAAATCGCTTTGGGAGCATAATACATATATCTGATTTGGATTTCAAAGGCAGGCTTGGACATGGAAGCTTCTATGGCTTTGACTGTGTCCTGCTCGCCCGGCGTCAAGCGGAGCATACTGAATTTTTCTTCTTTGCTTTCTTCTTTTTTGGCTTCAGTCCATTCGGGATATTTTACCGGAGCCAAAAATAAATTGATCAGAAATTCCAAAAGGCCACCGCTCCCTCCTGATTTGTCTTTAGACGACTCCTCCCGGCCGGTCATTTTGCCGACTAATTTTTTAACCGGGTCCTGCCACTCTGTTCCGGCAGGAGCGGCAAGTATCTGAACGAAAACATTTTCTTCTTTCTGGACATTGCCCAATGTTTCCAAGACAGCGGAAATCGGATCAAGAGCCATCTCGTCTTTGCTTAATTCAAATTTCTCATAGGTGGTAATGGGGTAAGGATCTGATTTTCTGAGAATAAGCTCTCCTCCAAAAATATTGTAATCTTTCCGGTAAATTTCCCGGGTGTTGGCGGGAAAATCTTTCATATAATCTTCCACTTCCACGACCTCCACCGTCGGATACTGAGCATACAAACTCGCCTCGGTCATTTTTTTGTGCTTATGAGGAGTGCGGATGAAAAAATGGACCTCGCCGCCGAAACTCGCCAATTCAAAACTCCACCACAAAGTAACCTCTCCGTCAATATATTTTTCCAAAAAATCCCCGGCGGCGTTCCGTAGGCCGTGGATGCTCATAAAAAACTGCTCCATTGCCCGCGGAGTTCTGTTTACTTCGCGGGGAATGATAATTTCCAGGAGACACCACTTGATGTCGTCCTTAAACGCCGCGCGCCGGTGAAATAACCACATTTCAACAAAGAGCTTGAAAAGAATCCAGACAATAATGCCGCCTGCCAGTATGCTTACAACGGCAAAAAGTATCGGGTGGGAAAAAATAAAATCGGAAACACTGGCGATTAATTGTAAAATCTCCCCGACGCCGGTGGCAGTGGTAAAATCTTCCATATTAAAATCATTGTAAACTAAAATCGGCGGGGAGTGAAGAACAAAAATCTATGGCGATACTTTATATTAAGCGCAGTAATAGCGGCCATCGGGCATTTTTTTGAAATGCTTTTTGTTTTGGAGATTGATGAAGATGGTATTTTCCCTCAACACCCTCTGCTCGGCGACCGATTTTACCAATTGATTAAACGACAAAGGGCCTTCTTTTTTAAGAATTTTTCTCAACACCTCGCGGGCCGTGCCGGCGTAAAAGCCGTGTTCTTTTAATCCATAAATTCCCCGGCCCACTAAAACAAAACGGGGGTCTTTGATGACTTCATTGTGCACCGTCTGAGGTAGGGCGGGCTTGCCGCCAATTTTTTGTTCGTTGATTCTTTTGGCAATATCTCTGAAATGCAAAGGTTTCCCGTGTTTTTTAACCACCAGATAAGCTTTGTGCTTCACAGTGCGGGGATTAATCTCATTCCAGGCAGTTAAACCGAAATTGCCAAAAGTATTGGCGGAGAATTTTTTGGAAACAGAAAGATAATTCAACACCGCTTTTTCGCCGATCCGGGAACCGGAAGAAACCAATCGGGCGACTGCTTCCCTTTCTCTTCCCTCCTCAACAATCTCCCTTCTGCGCTGGGTGAAAATTTTTACCGCTTCTTTTATAAAATTATCCAGGCTTTTAACGGAAATGTCTTGGGCGCGCCAAAAAGAATAATATTTCTCATCGGCCGGATGACGCAAGAAAACCTCGGACAATTCAAAAATAAGCCTCATTTGTCCGAGATTTAAAGATTTATCTCCCCACGCCTCGGCGAGATCGCGCAGAAGATAATCCTCGCGGCGGAGACCGCCGAATTGCTTAAGCAGCCGAAAAGCCGCGTCTATCGATCTAGGACCTTCTGATTTTTCCCACTGGCCGCGTATTTTTTTCAAAGATTCTTCCTCTATTTGGCGGACTCGTTCGCGGGTAATGCCGTATTTATCGCCTATCTCCTGAAGGGTTTTCTCTTCCTTCGTCTCCAAGCCATAGCGGGCAATTAAGATTTCTTTTTGGCGCGGCGGCAATGCTTTGGTCAAATTGTTAACGAATTGCGCGATTTTCATAGTAAAGTAATGCGTGAGACTTCGTGGCGTTATTTACACTTTTCATCGTTGTTGTTTATTGTCATCCTGAGCCCCCGCCGGGGCGGGGCGGGGCGAAAGATCCCGTAGAGATTCTTCGGGCTTCGCCCTCAGAATGACATGATGAATTCTTCTCCGCCGGCTGGCGGATTCAGAATGACAGGGGAGAACGCAGGCGGTCAATATTCCGAAATGTAAACAACGCTCGGATTTCTTACAAGAATAATACTAAATCTACCGCGAGATGTCAAACTATTTTCCGGCTGAAAAACTTGATATTTTTATAAAATATGGTTTAATATCAACGATTGGCAAGGGCGCGATTACTCTTCGTAATTCTTCAATAAGAATATGAGGGGAGGAAGGTCCGAACACCCGGCCAACGAAAGTTGGCGAATGTACGAGCTAACAGCTCGCCGCCGTAAGGCGAGAGGTGCGAACAGCGACGTCTTTCGGCGAAAGCCGAAGGAAGGCCCTATCCCAAGCTAGCTGGCCTAACTCTGCCATAGGGATAAAAAAGCAGAGGTGAAACGGC
Source organism: uncultured Candidatus Saccharibacteria bacterium (assembly GCA_964453135.1). Classification (GTDB taxonomy): domain Bacteria; phylum Patescibacteriota; class Minisyncoccia; order UBA6257; family UBA9933; genus CAYVOL01. The sequence goes on from CAYVOL010000002.1 coordinate 6,809, forward strand.
TAAATCCTTACTGGGCGCAAGGCCGTATCCCCCGCCTTGGCGGGGGGAGTGCCGCTAGAGCCGGCGAGCGATCGCCAGCCCAGATAAATTATCGCGTAGAAACAGAATTCGGCCTACCACTTGCCAATCAAAAAATGTCCCCCGCCTTGGCGGGGGACATTTTTTGATTTGAAACGAAAATCATTTTTGCGCAGAGTTCTTCTTCAAAGGAATGGCCAGCGCGCAAGTAGTTCCTTTTCCTTCCCGGCTTTCAATTTTAATGGCGCCGCCGAATTCTTCTTCAAGAATATTTTTTGCCACATAAAGCCCCAAGCCCGCGCCCTGGTCAAATTCCTTGGTGGTAAAAAGAGGGTTGAAAATATAAGGAAGAAGATCTTCTTTTATTCCCCGTCCCCGGTCTTCAATATGAATTATGGCGCAGCCGTTTTGCCTTGCCAAGGAAATTTTTATTTTTTTATTTTTCTCGCTGTTTTCATTAGTTTCATTAGCCGAGGAAATTAAATTGCCATTTTCAAAATAAGCGTCCAGGGCGTTGGACATCAAATTGCATATCACGCGATAAAATTTCAAACGATCTCCGAAAATTTCTACCTTGTCTTCCAAGAAAACAGAAATTTCTATGTTAGAACGCCGGGCTTTATAAGAAAATGTTTCCGCGGCCGAAAGAATCTCGTCGTTGATAAAGAACGGCCCGTTAACGGGTTGGCAATAAATCTGTTTTTTCGCCGCCTCGGCAAGACAGCGCGCTTTGTTAATCTGATTCCGAATATTGTCTACCTCCATTTGATAATTTACGGCGCTGTCGCCGCATCGTTTTTTCACTGTTTCTATCTGAAGAAGCGCGGCGGTAAGCGGATTGATTAAATCGTGGAAAAGCCCCGCCGCTATTTTGCCGAATTCCGCAAATCGGTAGAACTGAAGCATCTTTTCTGTTTGGCACATTAGGGACTTTTCCGTCTCGCGATTAAAAAGCCAAGAAACAGCGGCGGTGGTAAGCATAGCAGAAATAAACACCAGCGCGTTTTCAGCATCAAATATTTCTTCATCAAGCGCGACGCGCAAAATAGTCAAAGCGGACGCAACCAAAGAACCCGCTATTAAAATATTTAAAATAAGTCCCCGCTGTGTTATACGGCCGCATAATAACGGACGGATGGCGGGCTGATAAAAATTGAGGAAAAAATAAACGCTCTTTTTCTTTGCTGATTTTAGAAAATAAAGTGTTTTGGGAAGCAAGAGAGCGTCCGCCATAATTTAGCGCCTGAAAAATAGCCCGGCGATCAAGGGCTTAAATATTTAAGCCGACCTTTGTCCGCCAAAAATTGACGAGGCATCCTTTGCGCCGCAAAAATTATTAGGCAGAGGAAACTTAGCTTGACTGCGTTTAATCGCGGCAGGATATATAAATTTTGGCTGAAAGAGATAAAAGAATTGTAAAGAAAAGATAAAAAGTTATTCCTCCATTTTATACCCGCGGCCGGAAATGGTGAAAATTAATTTGCGATTTTTTCCGCTGTCAATTTTCTTGCGGAGGTTTAAAATGTGCGTTTCCACGGTGTTGGAAAACGGGTCTAATTCATTGTCCCAGACGTGCTCCATAATCAGGGCGCGGGAAAGCGCCCGCCCTTTATTTTCCATCAGATACTGCAGCAGCATAAATTCTTTACGGGTCAGATGAATTTCTTTTCCGGCGCGCGAAACTTTGTGCTTATCGATGTCTAAAATTAAATTGTCAATTTTTAATACACTGGATATTTTTAACTGCGCCGGCCGGCGGCTAACGGCTTTAACGCGGGACAATAACTCCGCGAAAGAAAACGGCTTGGTCATATAATCGTCCGCGCCGGCGCTGAAAAGATTTATCTTGGCGGCAACTTCCGACTTCACCGACAGCATAATTATCGGAGTAGTTTTCCCGCTGTTTCTTATTTCCTGGCAAACCTTCAGCCCGTTTTTCTTGGGCATTATGTTGTCCAATATTACCAAATCGTAATCATTGACGCGCGCCCAATAGGAGCCCGCTTCTCCGTCGTAAACCGCGTCCGCGGCATAACATTCGGACTCAAAATTAGTTTTCAAAGTGTCGGCAATAGCCTTATCGTCGTCCACAATCAAAATACGCATTAGATAATTTTAGAACGGCGAAGTGGGAAGTCAATACGAGAGCGCCAAGACGCCAAGTTTTTAAGGCTTAATTCCAAATTTCTCCGGATTCTCCCAAACGTTTTTCGCCCCTTTCAAGAACGTATCAAAATCTCCGAGGCGGTTGTTAATTATGTCGTATATTTCTTCCGGCGATATTTCCGCGTAAAAATGCACCAGCCGATTGCGGTATCCGGCCATTTCGGAAAGCGCGCGGAGAGAAAAATCCTTTGGCACAATGCCATACTCTCCGCATTTTCGCGCCATTTCTTTATATTCCGTCGCCTGACCCCCCGGAATCCTTGAAAGGATATGGGCAGAAATGTGGAAAATTCCCTCCAATGCTCTGTGCAAATGGAATTGAGCCAATTTAAAGCCAACCCCATCCTTGAAATCTCCGAAAGGAATCGACGCCAATTTCTTTAACTCGGCGGTTTCCTGCTGAATGCCATTGATTCTCCTTAAAATTGTGTCCTTGTCCAGTGGTAAAGTCATATTCTTTGCAGTATGGCTTCATGGAACTGTCGGCGCAAAGGGGCGAAGTCCGAATAATCCTCCATGGTATTTTCCAGAAAATCGGAAACAACTTTTTCATCTCCGATATACAATAATAATCCGTCGTGAGCAATGTGATGCCTGAATTGTAAATCCGCCCCCTGGGCGAATACGATGTCGATGTTGCGCAATTCATTAATTTGGCTTGACAAAATATCGTATAACTCGTTGTATATTCCGCTTCTTTGTTTATAGTCGCGCAAAACTGCTTTTTCTTTTAATAAAACGGCGAAATCAAAATCGCTCGCCGGACCGGCGATTTTTTGCGCTTGAGAGCCGAATAAAAATATTCCCGCAACTCCAAGTTCTTCCATTTTGATTTTAGGAAAATTGAAATGCATATTATTCATCATACTAAAACCGCGATGTTTGAGCAATAAGCATCCATCCAACCAAAACCCCCCGCCAAAAGCGGGGGGTTTTGGTTCCGATTATGCGCTATCGGGAAACCAAAGACGATAAATATCAACCGTTCTAACTCTATCTGTTTTCGCTGTTTTCAGCGGAAAGGTTAGAAGGTTATCGAATTGGCATTATCCCAAATCGGTGTAGTGATAGTGGGGTTAATGGCAATTCCAGTCGCGCTACCGTCATTCCAGGCCGTAGCGTTGACGCCAACCTGAACGGTCTTCGTTCCTGTTGTGGTAACAAGGTTCGAAGCGCTGCCCAAATCAGCCTTAACGATCAAGTACTGCTTGGTTCCCTTGGCAACAGTCCAGCCAGTGGAGCTGTTCAAGGTAATAGTTCTGGCAGTAGTTGAAGCGTTAGCCACGGTTCCCAACAAAGTTGTCGGGGCATCGCTGCCGTAGACATTCAAGGTTACGCTTGAAGACGCTTGCAGCAATGAGCCGGCCAAGATCAAGTCGACGCTGCTCACCACAACATCATTACCAGATCCAGCTGTCACATCGAAGTATCCGATTACGTTGCTATTGGAAAGGCCAGACGTAAAGGTATATCCGTTGTTTGCGGCCGGGGTCATTGATGTCCTGTAGATGGTGAAGGTGGCGCCTTCGTTGGTCGGAGTCGAGGTAGTGTTACCAGTCGTCTTAGACGCGGCTCCCTGATAATTGACCTGACCAAGTCCGACGGAAATGGTGTCGGTTGACGACGCGCCATTGGTGAAGGAATTGATGTCGGCCAAGACATCCAAGACGGCATAGCTGTTCTGAGGAACAGTCAATCCGGTGATTCCGGTGAATGTCATGCTGGAAGTCGTAGAACCAGTCAAGCTGACGATGGTTGAACCAACCTGCAAGGTGCCGTTCATCAATCTAAGATTGACGATGTCCTGCGGCCGGCCCTGAGTTGAAGAAACAACAACGTCGGTGACATTGATGTCTTCGTTGTTGTCGGCAGACAACTTGAAGCTGCCGAGCTTAACCGCGGTAGTCCCCATTGCAACCTGCTGGCTGACAATGGTGGTAGCGCTCAACGCTTTGGTCAAGGTACCCGCGGAATTGACGACAACAGTCTGTCCGGTAACAGTTACGCCTGTGGCTGAGCGAGCGACGTTGGTTGACGCTCCATTGCCCTGCGCCGCAGTCAAACTTACAGCCGTAGTAGCGCTTGATATGGTTTGTCCGGAAATAGTGTCGGCATAAACATCAATTACAGCGCTTTGTCCGGCGGCAACGGAAATTGTGCCAGAGAAGGTGTAAGAGCCGTTCGCCGTCAATGTTGTCTGGGTATTGCCAATCTGAGTGGAACCATACTTAACAACCAAATTCTGCAACGCGTTAGCAACAGTTGAAGAATTGGCCAACTGCACGGTTAAGCTGCTGATATTAAGACCTTCAGCCGGACCGGCTGTCAAAGTGAAGGATCCAATCTTTACCGTCGCAGCCCCTGAAACAGTGGTAATAGCGCCGACTGTATTATTCAAGGAAGCGGTAAACGGAGCGCTGGCAGAGCTTAAGGTGTTGCCTGCATAAGAGCCGATAGTAACCGAGCTCAAAGAGGTGTAGCCCTGAGCAGTGCCGGAAACAATGCTTCCGACGACATTGCCACTGTAGGTGGAAACTACGTCCGCCACAATAGACAATGTTCTAGTGACATTGGCCGGAATAATGTAATTCAAATTAGTCAAAGCGTTATCCGTTGATGTTCCAACGGTAGAGCCGGAAGACAAGGTAGAGCCGATTTGCACTCCCTGATCATCCACTAATTTCAAATTATTCCAAACGCTGGTTTGAGCGCCACTAGTGTAATTACCGATTCTATAGGTCAAAGCCGTTACTCTCACGGCTTCTCCGCCAGCCCGGAAATCAAACTTGGCCAAAGTAACATTGGTGGCTCCGGCGGCAATGTAGTTAGCCGGCGAAGACGAATTCTTGTTAATGACCAATGTTCCCGCGTTAACGGAAACCTGGGACGCAGTAGACGGCATTGTGCCGGAAATGGTTGCGCCGACATTGTAGGTCATATCAATGGCCGTAATATCATAGGTGCGTTGAATGGTGAAGGTGAAGTTCCGGCTCACGCCGCCCATCACGTCAACCATAACCGAAAGAATAACGGTCTGACCGGAAGCAATCTGCAAAGGATTGCTGGAAAGATCAAACACGATTGTTCCATCGGGGTTCAAGGCGGCAGCTGTCGCGCCAACCTGAACAGAGCCATTCATCAATTTGATGTTCGCCAAATCGGCAGCCGCGTTGATGGTTCCGGTTTCGGTCAATTTAATGGCCTTTACCTGAACCGCGCTGTTGCCGGACTGCAAAGAGAATCTGGCGGCCTCAAAATTGGTCTGACCGGCGTTCACTGTTCCGCTAGTTGTGCTAGTGGTGATAGTGAGAGTTGCCAAGGCCGGATTGCTGACAACAACGGAACTCATTAAGTTTCCGCTGATCGGAAATGTTCCGGCAACCTGACTGCTAGCAGTAACATCCGTAGCGCTGTTAACGCTAAACGAGAATGTTCTCACATTAGAGCCGCTCTGATCCGCCGCAATGGTGATAACTCTGCTTTGTCCGGCTTTAACGGTGAACAAGCCAACAGCGCTATAGAAGTTGGCCTTGCCGGATGACAAACCAAGGTTGGTTGCCAACACGACACTACCGTCCATCAAGTAGACATTGCTGACGTCGTTATCGCTGGCCAATCCGCCACGGTAAACGTTCATCGCGGTTACCGTAGCGTCTTTGGAGCCGGCAGTGAATTTCACGTTAGTGAAAGCCACGCGGTTACCGCCAGCCGGAAAACTTCCAGCCGCCGGAGTAGACGAATCCAAAGCCACGGACAATTGGTCTGTGGAAGGAACCGTTGTTCCGCCGGTGGTGCCGGTGCCAGTGCCGCCAGTGGTGGTCGCGGCTAATGAATTAACAAAAGCGCGAGTCTTGGCACCGAAGAAACCGGAAGCCGGGGAAATGCCATTGGCTTTTTGGTATTTCACCAAAGCCGCCTTGGTCAATCCGCCGAATTTGCCGGTGGGAGCGGAGATTTTAAGATACCCCGCGTTAATCAAAACCTGCTGAAGCGCGCTGACATCATCTCCTTTAGATCCCACAGTGAGGCTGCGGGTAAAATTAAAGGAGGAAGCGGCTGTTCCCGAGGTAGTGCCCAGCTGAGACTGCAACGCGTTAATCTGAGACATCAACAGGTTGATTTGCGCCTGGATGTCAGAGGCTGTTGCCGCGTAAGCCGGAGCAATCATTACCATTCCGGAAAGCCAAACCGCGGTTGTCAGAGACAAGCTCGCAGCAGAAACTTTCTTTAATGTATTACTCATTTTCAATTTCAATTATTTATTTAATTTTTTATATATGTTATGTGTGTCGGGAAGTTATTATTCGCATTAATCGACCTACTACCAAACCCCGTGAGATATTGAAGAAATTTCGGAGATAAGCCTGTGAGGTAAGGCGGCAGTATAATGGAAAAATAACCCTAATAGCTAAAAATAAAAAACCCGCTTTGAAAGCGAGGCCATCATATCATCTGGAACAATTCAAACATATGCGAATGCGACCGAATGCTCCGAATATTTGTATTCGCGGAATTCGGATGTGATTCGTGGTTTTGAATCGTTTTTTTGATTTGGCCTCACTCCAAATCTTCAAAAATTATTTTAAAGAAAAAATACTCCCCTGTCAATGACGATGTTATTCGCGCTTTGCCGCTGGCAAGGCGCAGAATCTCATTCCTTATGACAAGGTACACTTATGATAACGAAAACATTCGTTGTTTGTTTCACTCCTATATAAATCACCCGCACGGACGTTTTATACGGGGAAATATCTTTCAAGATATCCCCAAAAACACATCTTGCGGCCCAAAAATTCATTAAGTTATCCCCAATTCTCCCAAAAAACGCCAAAATCCTG
>CAYVOL010000002.1:13930-134163 GCA_964453135.1 uncultured Candidatus Saccharibacteria bacterium
CATAAAATGTTTCACGTGAAACATTGCCGACTGAAAACTCGGCAATTGCAGGGTTCTGCATAGTTATTGCCGAGTTTTGCCGAGTTTTTGCCGCTTGTAAAACACTGTTTTACAAGATTTTGGCACAAAATGTTTCACGTGAAACATTTTGTCTCATATTTTGAACCTTGTAAAACATTGTTTTACAAAAAACGCCTTTGTGAAACACTGTTTTACAAAATTTCTTCCTTATTGTGCCCAAAATCCTGCATAAAATGTTTCACGTGAAACATTGCCGACTGAAAACTCGGCAATTGCAGGGTTGTGAACTATGCAGTCATCCTAGCCAAGATAGATAATTCTACCATCAATTTCTGAGTGTTCTAAAAAAATTGGCGGCTGGAAATCGTTTTTTATAAAAATTTTATTCTGCCTTGAGAAAAATTTGAGGGGTAATTTTTTATACAAAGAAAATGGAAAATGTAAACAATCTAGAGAACACCGGCGCGCACAAGAAAAGCAGTTGGCGCGGATTGATAATGGTAGCGGGAATTTTAATTTTAATAGCTGGTGGTTATTTGGTTTACAGCCGCTATTTTAGTTCAGAGGCCCGCTACTATCGGCAAACACAAAAACAATACGAGGCATATCAGCAATTCGCAAATAAGTATCAGACTGCTATGGGAAATGACACTTATGGCGGAAAAACGCCGGAAGAAACTTTGCGTCTTTTCACAGAAGCGCTTAAAAAAGACGATTTGGAATTAGCGGGCAAGTATTTTGTTTTGCGCGAAGACGGGCAAACTGACCCAGTGTGGCAGGAAGCGCTGCAAAAAACCAAAGACGCCGGGATGCTGGCGAAGACCATTGAAATTATTCCACAAATGACTTACGACGCTTCGTCTTCTCTGCCGGAAACAGCCTGGTACATATTTAAGAATCATAAGGGCGATGTGCAATATAGCGTATCTTTGAAACTAAACCCGATATCCAAAATATGGAAAATAGAAAGCTTATAATTTTTGGCCAGCCCGCGACACTATTAAAAATTTTTTCCGTAAAATTTTTTCTTTTGGGACTTTTTCCCTTGGTTCTTTTGGGGCTTTTTGTTATCACCCCTTACCAAGCACGGGCTTACAATGTCCAAACGCATATTTATTTAACCAGCGCGATTTTTGATTTTTATAAACAGCATTATGCCGGCCATTATTCCAGCAGCGGGCTTTCTGATGACTTAAAAAATTATCTGCTGGAAGGAAGCCAGCGAGAAGACGATGCCCCGCGCTGGCTCAATCATTTTTACGATCCGGTAAAAGACCGCGGGCTTACTTACGACCCGGCCATTGACCCCTTAATAAATGTAGGGACATGGGAAAAATCTGTTGATTGGGCGCAGGACGAAAAAAATCAGAATAGCTTATCTTACGAATCTACTTCGCTTATCGCTTCAATTTTAAACGCCAGCCAGCAAAAACAATTAGGGCTTTTCCCCGATGAATCTAATTTCGCATGGCAGCAAGCTATTCGCTATTGGATAAACGGCGACAAAGAAAAGGCGCTTTTTTCTCTGGGGCATATTCTACATTTAATAGAAGACGCTTCTGTGCCGGACCACACGCGCAACGACCCGCACCCCTTCGGCAGTCCTTATGAAAAATTCGCCCAAAAATTTACACTTGATACGCCGGATAAAAATTTAAGCGAACGTTTGTCCGACAAAAACCCCGTGACTCTTAATAGTCTTGACGATTATTTTGATAAATTAGCCCGCTATTCCAATAATTATTTTTTCAGCCAAGATACCATCGGGATACAAAGCGGATACGATCTGCCGCGGATAAATCCGGAAAACGCGGAGCGCCGCGATGACGGATATTATTATCTTGCCGGAAAAGACGAGGAGGGGGACTATGACCTTGTGCGCAAAAAATCTTTGGACAATCTGGCTATTGTGCCAAAAGGAGAATGGAGCATTGACAATAATTCAGTTTTAATGTCTTATTGGGAGCGACTGTCCGTTAAAGCGGCGCAGTACGGCGCGGGCGCGATAAATTTATTTTTTCAGGATGTAGAAAAATATAAAAACGACCCCGAGTTCAGCCGAGCGCCGGGAAAATCTTTCCTCGCTCAGGCGGCGGCTTCCACGAAAGATATTTTTGAAGCAATGGCAAGCGCGCTGAGCGGAGAAACTCCGTCATCTTCCCAAGAAGTCTCTTTAGCCGCCGTCCCGGCCACAAAGCAATCTCAAGCAAGCTCATCTTCTGCCAAAAATTCCGCGAAAAATTCTTCGTCCGCGAAAAATAAAAAATCGCTTGTTAATTTCGCTGGAAACGGCTCTCAAGAAATCGCCGGCTTAAGAAAGGAGATCGCCGGACTGAAAAAAGAAATTACCAAGTTAAAATCGCCTGACAATAAAAACAGCCGGCTAAATAAAAATCCGCCGGAGGCGGAAACGGAAAATTCCACTACCAGCGCGGAAACTATCCAAGCGACAACCACAAACAAAATTTCCGATACTATTTCCGATACTGGGAACAAGCAAAAAACAAATAAATTCTGCGATTTTAATTCCAGCGAAAGCGCCGGCCGCCGAATTATTTTCAACGAAATCGCCTGGATGGGCTCGGCCAAAAACGCTCAAGACGAATGGATGGAATTGAAAAATGTTTCCGGCGAAGAAATAAATGTAAGCGGCTGGCAAATTCTTAATCATAACGGCAACATTAAAATCAATCTTGGCGATATAAAAAGTCCGAAAATTAAATCCGGGCAATTGATTCTTTTGGAAAGAACGGACGACAATTCCGCGCCGAACACGCCGGCTGATTTAATTTATAACGGCGCATTGGCTAACTCCAACGACCACTTAAAACTTTTTGACGCCCAATGCCGTTTGGTTGACGAAGCGGCGGCTAATCCTGACTGGCCGGCCGGAAGTAATTCCGCTAAGCAGACAATGGAGCGGGGAACTGATAATTTCAGCTGGCACAATTCCGCGGGGACAGGAGGAACGCCAAAACAAAATAATTCTTCGCTCATTATAAACAGCGGCGGAGGCGGAGGAATTTCCAACAATAACAGCGCCATTAATAATTCTGCCAATTCTCATCAGATCGCCGCGCCGCAATTTTATCCGGTAATTATCACGGAGATAATGTACAATCCCGAAGGCGCGGACGACGGCCGCGAATGGATTGAAATTTATAACAACGGGACAGCAACGGCTGACTTAAGCGATTGGAAATTATCAGAAGGCGGAGTTAACCACGGCCTAACCCTAACAAAAGGAGCGTCCGCGCTTTCAGCCGGACAATACGCGATTATCAGCGCTGATGCGGAAAAATTCGCAAAAGATTTTCCGGAATTTTCCGGCTCTTTGTGGAAAAGTTCGTTTTCTTTGGGCAATAACGAAGACGCTATTGTATTAAAAAACGGCGATTTAAAAATTGACGAAGCAAGTTATCAAAACGCGCAAGGAGCAAACGGCAACGGCAAATCCCTGCAATTGACGGATTATTCTAACGCATCGTCCAGCTGGCAAGAGTCATTGCCAACACCGGGACAACCATTTGCCGCAAATGAACAAATCGCGCCTGCGCAAGATAATGCGTCATCGCTGATACCGCTTCGAGCGGCATTTTCTTATGCGCCGCTTAATCCGTCAACAGGACAAACAATAATTTTTGACGCCGGCTCTTCCACGGCGCCGACAACATCAACCGTCTCCTATCAATGGGATTTCGGAGACAACAGCGCGACCACCACTAGCTCATCAACCGCTTTTCATACTTACGAAGAAAGCGGCGCTTACGAAATTAAACTCGCCATTTCTGACGCGTCCGGCGCGCAAAATTCTTCTTCTACTACTTCAACCATTATCGCTGTCGCGGAAAATTATATTTCTCCCGCTTCGCCCGCTGTCGCCACATCTTCCCACATTGTTATCAGCGAAATTCAAGCCGGCGCGCCAGGAAATGCCGAGCAGGAATTCGTGGAACTCTATAATCCCGAAGATGGACGGGTAGATTTAAGCAATTGGTCGCTGAAAAGAAAAACATCTGTCAGCGCCACCACCACTAAAATTTTAGTTTCTCATTTCCCGCAAGGCGCTGAAATAACATCTCATGGTTTCTTTCTGATTGCCCATAAAAATTATGCTTCCGACTCTGTTTCCGACAAGACGGCTGATTTAATTTACACCAACAATTCCAATCCTTTGGCTTATGACGACGAGGCGGTGATTTTGGAAAATGGCGGCGGCGCCATTGTTGACGAAGTTGATTATGAAGAAATTCTCGCAGGCCAAAGTTTGGAGCGGAAAGCTCTTGCGACATCCACTGCCGACTCAATGATTGGCGAACAGGATAAATTCTCCGGCAATGATTATGACAGTGACAGCGCCGATGATTTTATTCCGAGGGAAACACCAGAACCGCAAAGCTCCCACTCCTTGCCCGAGCCGCGCGTAGCTCCTTCCGCTGTTTCAGGATTTACCGCTATTTACGACGCCGCTTCTTCAAAAATTATTTTCAACTGGCAACCATCGCAAGACGCCATGGGAAACTCGGCAGATATTGTCTATAAAATCAGCGAACTCAACTCGTCTCTTGCTCCTTTAAGCGCGACGGGCGCGACTTCTGTCTCTGCCCCGCTTTCTGCCTCGCAAGCAAGCCGCTATTATCAATTTTCTATTACTGCCTGCGACAAAGAAAATTTGTGCTCCGGCGACTCAAAAGAAAGCATCTATATTCCGTCCACTTTGCCAGCGGTATTTTCCCAACCCGTGGACAAAGAAATTTTCACCACCAGCCGCGCTATAAGTTTCAACCAATTTTTGGGAAGTGTTTCCGGCACAGTCAGTTATTTAGAAGTGATGGTCAGCGGTCCGGCGACAAAGTGGACCGCCGGAATTTGTTATATACCTGTTTATATGTGGGACCGGCAGCGTTGCGCCATGAACCCAATTGTAAGCGCGCTGTCCAATGAAGCTGTTTCCGCTTCCGCGCCCAAAACCATGCTTACTTTTAATTTCCCGCCAACAACTTTAGACCCGTCAACGCTAGACTCGCAAACTGCTTTTGGCATATTTGTTATGCCGCCGGACGACTCCACGGCAAGTATTTACGGCGGCGGAGACGGCGGAGGAATGGCCGCCTACCGCCACGACCCTTTATACTATATGTGGGGAGTTTTAGAATTCCACGGAAATATTTTTTACGCTTTGCGATAAGCAGATCAAAAACGACGCCCTGCAGGGCGTCGTTTTTGATCTCTAACAAATTTATTTATTCCTTCCTTCCGCAATCTGCTGAGCAATGTTGCCCGGCACTTCTTCGTAATGGTCAAACTCCATGGTGAAACTTCCTCTCCCTTGGGTTAAAGAACGGATTTTAGTGGCGTAGCCGAACATTTCCGCCAAAGGAACTTTGGCGTCAATTATTTTGACATTGGCGCGGTCGTTCATTGCCTCAATTCTTCCCCGCTTGGAATTCAAGTCGCCGCTGACATCTCCCAAGAAATCAGCCGGCGCGATAACCTGAACCTTCATCACCGGCTCAAGCAAAACAACTTTGGCGCGCTTAGCGGCTTCCTGCAAAGCCATGGCCGCGGCGATTTTAAAAGCCATTTCCGAAGAATCGACTTCGTGGAAAGACCCGTCGTATAAAGCAATTTCTAAATCAGTGAGCGGAAATCCGGCCAAAACGCCCTTGTCCAGCGCTTCCTTCACGCCTTTTTCCGCGGCGGGAATAAATTCCTGCGGAATAACTCCTCCTTTAATCTGGTTAAGGAAAATAAATCCCTTGCTTCGCTCCAGCGGCTTGACGCGCAGCCAGACATGGCCGTATTGTCCGCGGCCGCCGGACTGGCGGATGTATTTTCCTTCCGCCTCTGCTTCGCCCTTGATAGTTTCTTTGTAAGCCACCTGAGGACGCCCAGTGTTGGCCTCCACGTTAAATTCTCTTTTCATCCGGTCAATTAAAATTTCCAAGTGCAGTTCTCCCATTCCGGAAATAATGGTCTCGCCAGTTTCGTGGTCGGCGGAAATTTTGAAAGTCGGATCTTCCTCGGCCAAACGGCGCATAGCCAAGCCCATTTTTTCCTGGTCCGCCTTGCTTTTCGGCTCAATGCGCACGGAAATAACCGGATCGGGAAAGGAAATTTTTTCCAGAATAATCGGGGAAGCGGGGTCGCAAAGCGTGTCGCCGGTAGAAGTATTTTTCAATCCTACGATAGCGCCGAGGTCGCCGGCATACATTTCTTCCACTTCTTCTCTTTTGTTAGCATGCATGCGGACAATACGGCCGATTCTTTCCTGATCGCCTTTGGTGGAATTTAAAATATAAGTGCCTTTTTTAAGCATGCCGCTGTAAACCCGGAAATAAGTGAGGTTGCCCACGAACGGATCAGTGGCAATTTTAAAAGCCAGAGCGGTAAAAGGTTCGCTGTCAGCGGGCTTTCTGATAATTTCCGCGCCGGATTTTAAGTCATTGCCTTTGACCGGCTTGATGTCTCCCAAATCCAGCGGCGAGGGCAAATAATCCAAAACCGCGTCCAGCAATAATTGTGCTCCTTTGTTTTTCAAAGCCGAGCCGCAAAAAACCGGCACAAGAGCGTTGTTGATAGTGGCTTGGCGCAAAACCTTGCGCATTTCCTCTTTGGGAATGCTTTCGCCATTAAGATATTTTTCCATCAGCTTTTCGTCCTGCTCGGCGATTTTTTCCAAAAGAGCATTTTGTCTTTCTTTGGCCTCCGCGAGAAGATGGGCCGGGATTTCTTTCTCTATTATTCTTTCCCCGTTGTCTCCTTCAAAGCCGTAAGCTTTCATTTCTATCAAGTCCACCACACCTTCAAAAGCAGACTCAATGCCGATAGGAATTTGAATAGCCACGGCATTAGGGGTAAGCCGCTCCTGAATAGAGCGGAAAGAATTTTCAAAACTGGCGCCCAAGCGGTCTAATTTGTTGATAAAACACATGCGGGGAACTTTATACTTGTCCGCCTGATGCCAGACAGTTTCCGACTGGGGCTCCACGCCTGCCACGCCGTCAAACACAACCACTCCGCCGTCCAAGACGCGCAAAGACCTTTCCACCTCCACGGTGAAATCAACGTGGCCCGGCGTGTCAATAACATTGATACGGTGTTCATGCTTTTCCCTGACGGCCTGTTTTTCTTTTTCGTCAGAAGCGGAAAGCAAAAGCCGGCTGGAGGTCCAAAAACAAGTAGTGGCCGCGGCGGTGATGGTGATGCCGCGCTCTCTTTCCTGCTCCATCCAATCCATAATGGCTTGCCCTTCATGCACTTCGCCGATGCGGTGGGAAATGCCGGTATAAAAAAGAACCCGCTCGGAAACGGTGGTCTTGCCGGCATCTATATGGGCGATAATGCCGATGTTGCGATATTTTTCTAAAGGATATTGACGCAAAGCAATTGATAAGATTCGTAAGTTTGTAAAATTATAAAGTCGTCTTTGCTTTATAAGATTTACAAACTTTTTGCTTCTTCTATCTTTTTTCTATCTATTATCTGGCGAAGTGGGCAAAGGCTCTGTTCGCCTCAGCCATGCGGTGCATGTTTTGTTTCTTTTTAATAGCCGCTCCTTCTCCTTTGGCTGTGCCTAAAATTTCCTCCGCCAATTTTTCCGCCATGGCTTTTCCTTTGCGCGCCTGCGCGCCTTCAATAATCCACTTGCAGGCAAGGAAAAATTTCCGCTCCGGCCGCACCTCGCGCGGCACCTGATAATTCGCTCCTCCCACGCGCTTGGAAACTACCTCCAAAAGCGGGGAGGCGTTTTCGATGGCTTTATTAAAAATTTCCACCGCGTCCGATTGAGAGACAGATTGAATTTTATCCAACGATTGATATATTATTTTTTCCGCCGTGCTTTTCTTGCCTCTTTCCATCAAGTAATTGACAAAACGGCCGATGGCCACGGAATCGTATTTAATGTCGGGATTATGGGTTTTTGCGTATTTTCTTTTTTTCCGCATCGTAAAGTGTTTTTGCGCGCCGCGCGGCGCGCTGATTTATTTATATTTATTTTTTGGCGTGCTTGGCTCCGTATTTGCTTCTTTCCTGTTTTCTGTTCGCCACGCCCTGGGTGTCCAAAACACCCCTGACAATATGATAACGCACGCCCGGCAAATCTTTTACTCTTCCTCCTCTTATCATCACCACCGAATGCTCTTGAAGATTGTGGCCTTCTCCCGGAATGTAGGCGGTCACCTCCATGCCATTGGTCAGGCGCACGCGCGCCACTTTTCGCAAAGCGGAATTAGGTTTTTTAGGCGTGGTGGTAAAAACTTTCAAACAAACTCCGCGCTTGAAAGGAGAGCCGGAATAAATCGGCCGGTTGCGGATGGTGTTAAAATAATTTTCCAAAGCCGGCGCCTTGGATTTTTTCTCGGCTGACTTTCGTCCTTGTTTAATTAGTTGGCTGATTGTTGGCATCTTGAAATTAAAAATCCTGCTGTCAGGACTTAATTGAAGATAGCAAAAACAACGAGCAGTTGTCAAGGAAAAACTTGTCTTTAACTCTGTTTTGGAATATAAGTGGATAAACGGATAGAAGCCGAAAGGTAAAAGTCAAAATTCAAAAGCTCAAGTTCAAAGTGTTGTGATATTAATCATGCAATCCTGTTTAATGTTTGCTTAATGGGCAACACTTGACACCTGATACTTATAACCATGTCCGGACACTCTAAATGGTCGCAAATTAAGCACAAAAAAGCCGCCACTGATAAACAACGCGGGCAGATTTTTTCCAAGCTGTTGAAAGCTATTTCCATCGCCGCCAAAAGCGAACCCAATCCTCAATTTAATCCGCGCCTGCGCTCGGCCATTGAAAAAGCGAGGGAAAACCAAGTGCCGCAGGATAACATCGAGCGCGCCATTAAGCGCGCGTCAGAGGCGGAAAATAATTTAGAGGAATTATTGATGGAGGCCTATGGACCGGAGGGGGCGGCAATTTTAATAGAAGCCATTACCGACAACCGCAACAGGACCATCAGCGAGACAAAAACGCTGTTAAAAGATTTCAACGCCAAATGGGCTGAACCGGGAAGCGTCTTGTGGGCATTTGAACAAAAACCTGGGCAATCGCAGGAAGCAGGCGCGGAGGCGCGCGAAGATTATTTGGATTATTTGACGACCGGCGAAAGCAAATGGTTTCCGAAATTTCCCCAAAAAATTTCCGCCGCGGGCGAAGAAAAGGTCAAAAATCTTTTGGAGGCGCTGGACAATCACGACGACATAGAGGGCGCGGCCACCAATGTGGCGATAGAAGGACAAGCTCAAATACAATAAGACGAAGAATTTATTGTGTCATTCTGAATCCCGCCCCCTATGTCATTCTGAGCGTAGCGAAGAATCTCTAGATTCTTCGGTCGCTTTGCTCCCTCAGAATGACAAAGCGAAGCTCAGTCTTGGACGATAAAAAATTTCAGGATGACACTCTGTTGTCATTCTGAATCCGCCAGCTGGCGGAGAAGAATCTCTACGAGATCCTTCGTCCCGCTAATCGGGACTCAGGATGACAAAATAACAACAGAAAAACAGCGATAAAAAGCGTACACAACGCTACGGAATCTTACGCTTAATACTTAAAACTTAAATTATGAAAATACTTGGAGTTGACCCGGGATCCCAGCGCATCGGCTACGGACTAATAGAAGACAGGGGCGGAGAGGCGAAATTGTTGTCCGCCGGATTGCTGAAAATTTCTTCCCAAAACAAAGCACAGCGGCTGGTGGAAGCGGCGAAAGAGTATAAAAAAATTCTTCAAAAAGAAAAACCGGATCTGGCGGCGATAGAAAAATTATATTTTGTGAAAAACCTGAAAACCGGCATAGAAGTGGCGCAAACGCGGGGCGTGCTAATGATGCTTACCGCGGAAAATAAAATTCCCTTTCTGGAGCTTACGCCGTCGGAAATCAAAATGAATGTCGCTGGACAAGGAAACAGCGACAAAAAATCCGTAGCGAGAATGGCGGCGTTTATTCTAAAAGTGAAAAAAATAGAAGGGCCGGACGATGTTTCCGACGCCTTGGCCGCGGCCCTGGCCGCCTCGCTAATTTACAAGTTCTCGCCAGACCTCAATTGCTCCGGTGGTAAATAAGAATGTTGCGCGAAATTTGACTTTTCTAAAAAAAGTCTTACCATATGAAATATAAAGTCCGCGCTCGCGGACTTATTTAATAAATACGTGCGTTAAAATAATATGCTGGATTTAAAATCTTTAAATTGGGCGATTAAGCAAATCGCCGACGAAAAAGGGTTGGAGGAAGAGCAAGTGGCGCAAGCGGTAATGGACGCCATTGCCGCGGCGTACAAAAGAGAATACTGCAAAAAAGGAGAAATGGTGCGGGCCAATTTGGACAGGAAAACCGGCGATTTGAAATTCTGGAAAGTGAAAACCGTGGTTGACGAAACCATGGTTGATATGTCGAAAAAAGACGCGGAGGAAGAAGAGGAGAAAAAAGAGAAAGAAGACGAAGAAAAAATTCCGCGTTATAACACGGACAGGCACATTACTTTGGAGGAAGCCCGCGCCGTTAAAGATGACGCCCAAACCGGAGAAGACCTGCTCTTTCCCTTGGAAGAAAAAACCGACTTCGGAAGAATCGCGGCGCAAGTCGCCAAACAAGTAATTCTGCAGAAAATCCGCGGGGCAGAAAGGGAGTCTATCCAAAAAGAATTTCAAAGCAAGCAAGGCGGCATTGTCAGCGGATTAGTGCAAAGAATGGAAAAGGGCAATGTTTTTATTGATTTAGGCAGAGCCATGGGCATAATGTTTTTCAACGAAACTATTCCGGGAGAATATTATCGGGTAGGCGAGCGTTTGAAATTTTTCGTGGTGGCAGTTCAGGAAGAAGAGCGCAGAGGAAAAAGGCCGGGGATAATTTTGTCACGGTCTCACCCGGAATTCGTCAAAAAATTATTTGAGCTGGAAGTGCCGGAAATAAGCGAGGGGCTGGTGGAAATCAAAACCATTGCCCGCGAAGCCGGCAGCCGCACAAAAATAGCCGTGGCGTCGCAGGATGAAAACATTGACCCCATTGGCGCATGCGTGGGGCAAAGGGGCACGCGGGTGATGGCGGTAAACAATGAATTAGGAAACGAAAAAATTGACATCATTGAATGGAAAGACGACCCGGCGAAATTTATCGCCGCGTCTTTGTCGCCGGCGAAAGTTGTCGACGTGGAAACTTCTCCCCGAAGAGAAGCGCGGGTTTTTGTTCCCGAAGACCAGCTAAGCTTGGCTATCGGCAAAGACGGACAAAATGTAAGATTGGCGGCGAGGCTGACGGGATGGAAAATAGACATCCGCTCGCAAGCCCGACCCGATGAAGTTTTGGAAAAGGGCATAGCCGAAGGCGAAGATGCCGCGAAAGAAAACGAGACAGGCGAAGCTGATTCCGCCGCCGACGCGGACAAAAACGGCGAAGCAAAAGTTGAAAACAAAGAATAAGGCGGTAAAATATAGCAATGGACTTTTCTAAAATCACTATTGGGAAAAACGCGCCGAAGGTTGTCAATGTCATTATTGAAATTCCCAAAGACAGCCAGAACAAATACGAATTTGACAAAGAATCGGGCGCGGTCAGGCTGGACAGGGTTTTGTATTCACCCATGCATTATCCGGCGGATTACGGCTTTATCCCGCAAACGCTCTGCGACGACGGCGACCCTTTGGATATTTTAGTTTTGGGAAGCAGCCCGCTTTTTCCGGGTTGCGCGGTAGAGGCGCGGCCTATCGGACTGCTAGAGATGATTGACGGCGGAGAAAATGATTATAAAATTTTAGCAGTTCAGGCGAAAAATCCCCGCTTTGACAACATTAGAGATATTAAAGATATCCGGAAAACCCACGAACATTCCCTGAAAGAAATTGCTCATTTTTTCCAAGCCTACAAAGAGCTGGAAAATAAAAAAGTAAAAATCCTCAACTGGGGAAACAGGCAAAAAGCCATTAAAGAAATACAAGAGGGCCGCAAAGCGTATAGAAACCTAAAATAAAATTATGAACTACGACCAATATCTTATTCCGACAGTTATAGAAAAAACTCAATACGGCGAGCGCGCTTATGACATTTATTCGCGCCTCTTAAAGGAACGGATTGTTTTTTTGGGCGGACCTATAAACGACGCGATAGCCAATGTGATAATCGCCCAGATGCTTCTTTTGGAGCACGAGGACCCGAAAAAAGACATTAAGCTTTATGTTAATTCTCCGGGCGGACTGGTGACAGCCGGCTTGGCGATTTACGATGTAATGCAGTATGTGAAGCCCGATGTTTCCACGGTTTGCGTGGGAGTGGCCGCCTCCATGGCCGCGGTGCTTTTGGCGGCCGGGAAAAAAGGAAAAAGATTTGCCCTGGCTAATTCCGAAATCCTGCTTCACCAGGTGATGGGGGGAGCGGAGGGGCAAGCAATAGACGTGGAAATCGCGGCCAAGCAAATTATTAAAACCAAAGACAAGCTTAACCATATTTTGGTCAAACATACGGGCCAGCCGTTTTCCAAAATTGAGGACGACACTGACCGCGATTTTTGGATGACCGCCCAAGAAGCAAAAACTTACGGCGTGCTGGACGAAATTATCAAAGGCAAAAACGGAAAATAATTAGCAAGCCAACTTTGAAGACAATCTCTCCTTCGAACACTAAAAAAATCGCCGGATTTTTCGGCCGCGAACTTTTAGCGGCGAAATTTTCTGCCAAATTCTCTCAGGCAACGGTGATTGCTCTTCGGGGAAATTTGGGCGCGGGCAAAACCACCTTTGTCCAAGGATTTTTGCGAGGATTGGGCGTGAGAAGTAAAATCACCAGCCCAACATTTGTCATACTGAAAAAGTATAAACTTAAAAACTTAAAAACGTATAAATTCGTTTATCACCTTGACTGCTATCGCGTAAAAAGCCCGAAAGAAGTTTCGGAAATTAATTTTAAGGAAATTTTCGCCAATCCTTCCAATATAGTTTTGATAGAATGGCCGGAAAGAATTTCTAAAATTATTCCCAAAAATTCCATCAGAATAAAATTTGATTACGGGAGAAAAGAAAACGAGCGGAAGCTAATCTTTGACACTAAATGATTCCCTTAAAAAATAAAAGAGACCCCATCATAGCGACGGGGTCTCGGGCGGCGCACCTGCGCCGGGCAAGAGAGAAGGGAGGAGCGGGTGGTCTTCTGCCCCCCGTAGAATGGCGGCGGCCCGGCGGCGGGCCTCCAGAAACCCGGCGGCGGGGACTTTCATCCGCGCCGGGTCATATCGGCCATCAATAAAGCGGCCGACAACTCTGACCTTGCCCCTCCTCAAGGCAAAGGTCAGGTCAACGTTACCAACCGCAATAATAACTCTCCGTCGCCCGTCAGGACTGCGGAGAACTTTTCTAACAAAAGGCATGCGCGACCCTCCTTTCCGGCGCGGTTATTTCGCAAACCACGCCAAAACCTTTACAGGCCAGTGCCAGAATGGCATATATGGGCCCGACTCTCCTGTCAGCAGCCCGTACGAAAACGCGAGGACGAGGATTAAATACAGGCAGAACAAAATCCCCGCCGCCTCCTTAACGCCCTTCATCGCACCACCGTTGTCGCCGTTCATTACGACTCCTTTCTCCCAAGAATTTATTCAGTTATAAAACAGCGATTTTCAATCTTCTAATTATAACATAATTTTATAATTTGTAAAGCACATCGGCAGTTTTTTAAAAATATCGGCTTTCTTGCCATTCTTCTATGGTTTATTCTGTCATTCTAAATCTCGACCCTCTGTCATTCTGAATCCGCCAACTGGCGGACGAAGAATCTTACGAGATCCTTCGTCCCGCTAAGCGGGACTCAGGATGACAAAAACGATCAGGAATGACGTTAATAAACAACGATGGAAAGCGTAGACAACGCTATAAAATCTTGCGGATAATAATGCGAGGGGAACAACATAAAAGATTTTCCAATTTTAATGTTTTAAATTTGTCAGCGCGAATACCGCTTAAAAGAAAATATTCCGGTAGTGGCTGACGAAAAAATCTCTGCCCGAAACTAAATTTTTATAGGACGCGCTGTCGGTGTTAGGCAAAAAACCGAAAACGTCTTTTTTTATGTTTATGGCGATTAAATCTATTTGCCAGCCCGCTTCATCGTTTATCATCTGGGGATTGCGGCCGGCATAGCCGGAAGCGGTTTTGGATAATTTTAAAAACTTGGCTTTGGTCAGCTGGTCTTCGGGTAAAAGCGACGCTCCCGGCGCCTCTTTATTTTCTTCGGCATAAAGCATTGTTTTTACTTCCGCGAAAACAAGAGTTTTATCCGGAGCTTGGCCGATAATATCAAGTTCGCCCCACTTCTGGCGAAAATTTCTTTCAACAATTTTGTATCCTTTTTCTTGAAGATAGGCGCAGGCAAGATTTTCTCCTAATTGTCCCAATTCAATTTTCGCGGTTGCCATATTTGACATTGCCATTGCGCGGCTTTGTGTTATATTAATCTTAGTTTATAAAGTTTGTAAAGTTAGTAAAGTTTATAAAGTTAATCAAGAAATGAGCACTCTTTTTATATTTATATGAACACTCTTAAAACAACCCTGCTCCTTGGCTCGCTCACGGGATTGATTATCTCCGGAGGATATTTTTGGGGCGGGCAAAACGGCGCCCTTTTCGCTTTGATCATCTCGGCGCTGATGAATTTTGTTTCTTATTGGTTCTCGGATAAAATTGTTTTAGCGATGTACGGAGCCAAAGAAATCAGCGAACAGGAAAATCCCCGTCTTTACGGCATCATTCAAGAACTGACGAAAAAAGACGGATTGCCGATGCCGAAAATTTACAAAGTAAATTTGCCCGTGCCCAACGCTTTTGCCACGGGACGCAACGAAAAGCATTCAGCCGTGGCGGTGACCGAGGGAATTTTGGGCTTGCTTGACGAAAAAGAATTGCGCGGAGTTCTGGCGCACGAACTTTCGCATGTCAAAAACAGAGACATTCTCATCTCTAGCGTGGCGGCGACTTTGGCCGGCGCGATTTCTTACCTGGCGCAAATGGCTTACTGGGGAGGGATGTTTTTCGGAGGCGATCGCCAATCGCGCGACCGAGAAAACGTTTTCGGGCTTCTGGCTTTTGTTATTCTGTCGCCTTTAATCGCCACTCTTTTACATTTAGCCCTTTCCCGCTCGCGGGAATACGGAGCGGACAAGAGCGGAGCGCAACTTTGCGACGACCCGCTTTCTCTGGCGGCTGCCCTTCAAAAGTTAGACTTGTTCAGCAAAAACTATCCTCTGGCGGGAACGGCAAAAAACGAAGCCACCAGCCATCTTTTTATCGTCAATCCTTTCAAGCCATCACTTCTCTTAAATTTATTTTCCACGCATCCGCCCATTGAGGAAAGAGTTGCCAGATTGAAACAAATGGCGAAAAACAAAAAATAGTTCATAAAGTTTGTAGGATTATAAAGTCTATCAAGAATGAAAACTGATATCGCTAAAATTGAAATTACCTGGAATTCTCTTTTCAGAATTCTGCTGATGGTGATTTTTGCCGCCGCCCTTTACTATGTCGGCGACATCTTAGCAATTTTACTGGTAAGCATTGTCATTTCCTCGGCTCTGGACGTTCCGCTTAATTTCATGGAAAAAAGAAAAATCCCTCGTCTTTTGGGAATGATTTTTATCATCATCGTTGCGGTTTCCATTCTCGCCATTCTTCTGTACACCGTAATTCCCACTATAATTCTTCAATTGCGCGACCTCTTTAACAATCTTAACAAGATGAGCGGCTTTCTGGCGCGCGGGCTGGGAATCCCGCGCATTTCTTATCAACTGGAGACCAATTTGGACAAATTGGCTTCCTCCATTTTCAGCGGAGATTTTTCCCTTTTAAGCTTGGTGCCGCGTATTTTTGAAAATATTATTTTAACTACCTCGGTCTTGATGGTCTCTCTTTATTTGGCGCTTTACCGCGAAGGAGTGGAAAATTTCTTAAGAGCTGTCCTGCCGCTGTCGCGCGAAGAATACGCCATTGATGTTTTCCACCGGGCACGCCGCAAAATAGGAAAGTGGATCGGCGGGCAGATATTTTTGAGCTTGATAATGGGTTCGGCTGTTTTTCTGGGGCTGGAAATTATCGGCGTTAATTACAGCCTGATTTTAGGCATTATCACCGCTTTTCTGGAAATTATTCCTTTTGTGGGGCCAATAGCGGCCGGCGCTTTGGCATTTTTAGTAGCCCTGTCCCAGTCAATAAAATTGTCCTTGGCGGTTGTGGTTTTCTTTGTTATCCTTCACCAACTGGAAGCTAACTTCCTGGCGCCCATGGTTATCAGAAGAATCACCGGCATTCATCCGGCTCTGACTATTGTTTCCATTTTAATCGGCGCGCGGCTGGGAGGGTTTATCGGCATCGTATTGGCTATTCCGGCGATAGTTTTTATTCAAGAATTTGTTGACGATTTTATGGCAAAAAAGTACAATAACCAGTAGGCATACGAATTGAAGGTTCGTAAGGTTTTCATTTTCCGCCCCCGTGGCGAAATTGGCAGACGCATGCGCTTCAGGGGCGTATGGCCGCAAGGCCGTAGAGGTTCAAATCCTCTCGGGGGCACCGGCATTAAACTTTCAGGAATGTTGCCGATTGATTCAGCCGCGCGAAGTGCGGCAGATTTAAGGATCCGCACCGGCAAAATCTTTTATCCGAAGTATTTTTGATATTACAATCCCAATAATGGAAACTGAATTTTGTAAATTTTTGAGCAAGGTGAACGCGGATGGCACGATTACCATTACGCCCTTAGGCTACGCAAGAAATTCCATTGATAAACCGATGCTGCCGGGATGGAAAGACGTAGTTACGGATATCGTTATTAAAGATGATTACGCAAGGGGTTTGGACGACATCGAAGATTATTCCCATATAATCATTGTCTATTGGATGGACAAAGAACAAAAATGCCACCTGCGCCATCATCCGCAGGGAAGAGCCGATGTTCCGTTCGGCGGAATCTTTGCCTGTCGCTGTCCGCAGCGTCCGAATCCGATCGCAATATCCACCGTAAAACTTATTGGCCGGGAAAATAATGTTCTAAAGGTCAAAGGGCTTGATATTTTGAACCATACGCCAGTCATCGACATCAAACCCTACTGGCCGCATTACGATAAAGTCGATAACGCCAAAGTTCCCGAATGGGTCAGCAAACTTGTGTTTTAATTATTCCTGCAAATAAGACATGCGTATCCGGAATGTACCATTGATCTACGAAACTTTACGAAACAATCCAGCCGGTGCATAACGCGAAACAGCCATAAAAATGTTCCGAAATTTTGCGTATTTTGAAAATTGGATTACAATAAACATTGTAATTTGAGAGCGACCGAAGTTCTTCGGCATCCCGAAAAGCCCTCCAAGTCTTACTCTGAAATTCTAACTTGCCAAGACCGAGGTACTTAAAAAGGAAGGATAAAGAAGTTCCCGAGAACCCTTGTGGGGCTTGCACCTAGGAGTTCCCAGACCGCGGAAGGGCACATAAAAATCTTTCAAGAAAATATTGCGCGGCGCTTTTGGTCTTCATTTATGCTGCCACTTAACACGCAAAATAAACTGCCCGAATCTCTCTGGCGGTATACTCTGGCAAGAATATCTCTAATTTTTGTTATCTTTTCTTTGCTCCTTATTTTTGTGCTGTTTTCATTTCTTGATAAAAATATTTGGCTCTCTCTTTCTTATGTAATTTTCTTTTTTTTCTGCAGCCTGCTTGTTTTGGCGTATACGATTTTCTCCTATAAATTTATTTCTTTCGTAATCACGGAGAGTGCGATAACGATAAATTCCGGCATCGTATTCAAGCGCTCCAACACGATACCATTTAACAAGACGCAAAATATTGATATTTCCAGAGACCCGTTAATTACATTTTTTGGCCTTTCAAAATTAGACATTTGGACTTCTTCTCCCTCGCAAATAAAAATAGAAGACTAAGACAGCGAAAACGCGCCGGAGGGAACGCTATGGCTAAAAACAACAGACGCCGATGAGTTGAAAATTTTATTTTGGAAAAGAAGCGCTCGTAGAAGTTTCTTGTCCCTGCTTAATATGAAAAACGCCGACAAATCACGCTACGGAGAAATCGCCAATCTATATGACGCCACATTGTCGTTTTCCGGATTCCGCCACGGCCTGGAAACTTTCCTAAAAAATTTTGATTTTAACCTGCCGCCGGAGGCGCGAGTTTTGGACATAGGCTGCGGCACGGGCACAGCCGCCCTCTTTCTGGCAAAACAATTCCCCGAAATCACTATTTTCGCCTGCGACCTTGATGTCAAAATGCTGGCAAAATTAAGCGCCGTTGCCCGGCGCGAGAGGATAAATCAAAATCGATTCATTGTTGCCCAGTCCGACTTAAAAAATCCTCATGCCTTGCTTGTGCTGGAAACCAACCAGCGCCTGAACCTGCCCAACGAACATTTTGATTTGATTTTAACCAGCGCTTCCTTGGAACACGCTCCATTATTTGAAACAGTGGCACGCTTTCAAAAACTTCTGAAGCCCGGCGGAATATTCCTGAATGTCGGGATGAAGACGAACCCGATGGGAAAAATCCTTGGGAAAATCTACGATTTTAAGCCCCACTCCATCGCGGATATTAACAGCGCTTGCAAAGCGGCCGGCTTTAACGAGATAACGACAGCCAAACTCCTCCCGCGGCATTTCCCCGCCAATTTATCGCGCGTGGCGACCGTTGCTAAAAAATAAACAAGAAATAAATTTGATTTTCGCTCCGCAATTGATTAGAATAGTCAGCGTAAAGATCGCCAAGAAGATTGAGCAGATCTCCGAACTTCTTGATTTAGCATTCCTATGTCTACCACCTATAAACCAAACAAAAGAAAAAGGGCGCGGACGCACGGATTTATCAAGCGCTCTGGCACTGCTTCGGGCCGGCGCGTCTTAGCCCGCCGGCGACAGAAAGGGAGAAAGAAAATAGCCGTATAGCGCCGGTTCTTGCGGGTCTTTTCTTTTATTATGCTGGCCAAAAAATATAAGCTGCCGGTGCAAAGCTTTGCCAAAAAAAGGCCTGTGTTTTCCAGAAGATGCGAGTTCTTTGGCGTCAAAGCCGCTCCCAACAGTTTAGCTTTCAGCCGCTTCGGCGCTGTTATCAGCCGCAAAGTTTTTCCCTCAGCGGTCAAAAGAAATAAATTAAAAAGATTGTTCTTCCGCGTTGTCAAAAAAGAGAATCTTCATCTAAAAGACGGAATGGATATTTTATTCATCTTCTACCCTTCCGCGGCTAACGCGCTCCCCGAAGAAATTGAGGCCCGGATTAAAAAATTTGCGCGCTTGTTTTTTGAAAAAAAATTCTTTTAGGCGCTTTTCCACTCCACTTCTTTTACTCCCGCTACTTCTTTTATTTTTGCCGCTACCCGCCCCGCTTTCTCTTTGTCAACGCCCTCGCAGATTATTTGAATAATTCCCATTCCGGGCCGCTTGGCGCTGTTGATATTCACGATATTGATTTTTGCCCTGGCGACAACCGAGGAGATATCCCTTAAAATCCCCACTCGGTCATCCACGGCAATTCTAAATTTAACCTTGGGAGTAGCCCGCATCAAGGGACTCGCTTTCTTTAAAGACGCCCTTATCCGTTTTTTGGCAAGGGACGTTTTCACGAACTGCAGCCACGACTCGGACGGCTTTTTCTTTTTCTGAAGAAGGATTTCCACTAGGTCGCCGGATTGAATCTGGTAATCCAACGGCGTTAATTTGCCATTCACTTTGGCGCCCACGCACTCGTTTCCAATAGTAGTATGCACGGCATAGGCAAAATCAACAGGCGTTGAACCGGCTGGCAAATCCATAACCTCTCCCTTGGGAGTAATGGCGAAAACACGATCCTGAAAAAAATCAATTTTCAAAAATTCCAGAAGGTCCTCGGAGTTGTCGAAATTTTCCTGCCATTTTTTCAATTGTCCAACCCATTCAATGTCTTTTTGGGCGGCAAAAACCGGTTTCTTTCTCAGATAATTTTTAGAGGTTTTGGACTGGCTGTAAACCCAGTAAGCCGCCGCCCCTTCTTCCGCCTCTTTGTGCATCTCCAAAGTCCTCACCTGAAATTCGGTAATTCTTTTGTCTTCTCCTATAACCGTGGTGTGAAGACTCTGGTAGCCGTTGGGCTTGGGAAAAGCAATATAGTCTTTTATTTTTCCCGGCAAAGGAGTCCACAACTGATGAATTATTCCCATCGCCACATAACACTCTTCAATAGTGTTAAGAATAATCCTTAAAGCCACGAGGTCGTGAATTTGTTCCAAGTCCATATCATAGCGCTGGAGTTTTTTGTACAAGCTGGCAAAACGTTTGGCGCGATAGTCTATTTTCAGAGGGCTGATATTATTTTTTTTCAGCGCCTCTTCCGTTGTACCCCTCATCTTCTCTAAATGTTTGAGCCAGTCTTCGTAGCGGCCTTTCACGTTTTCCATAAGCCACCGGTATTCTTGGGGGTAAAGGCAGGGAAAGGCCAAGTCTTCCAGCTCGCCGGCCAAATTCGCCATTCCCAAACGGTAAGCCAAGGGCGCGTAAATTTCCGTTGTCTCCAGGGCAATTCTTCGCTGTTTGGAGGCGGGAAGAAATTTCAAAGTTTTCATATTGTGCAGGCGGTCGGCTAATTTAATAAAAACCACCCGCAGGTCTTCGCTGATGACTAAAATCATTTTCCGCAAATTTTCCGCCTGAATTTTTATTTTTTCCGACTGCTTTAATCCTTCGTCTTCGCGGTATTTCAGCTTTCCCAACTTAACAACGCCGCTAACCAAAAACGCAACCTCTTCCCCGAAATTATTTTTTATGGCGTCCATGGAGACATTGACATCTTCCGCATCATGCAAAAGACCGGCGATAATTACCGGCATATCCATCCCCCACTGCGCCAATGTCAACGCGGCATCGTAAGCGTGATTAAAATAAGGCTCGCCTGATTTCCTTTTTTGGCCGGCATGAATTTTTTCGGAAAATTCAAAAGCTTTTTTTAATAAAGATATTTCTTCCTGAGAAATATGCTCTCGCGATTGAATTGTTGCCAATAATAAATCAAAATTAGGCATAGCGGTAAAATTAATTTCTAATTTCCGATTTCTACATTGTCAATTAAATTATACCAAATGAAGAAACAAGAAATAAAAAGCCGGCGGGAAATAAAGGAGCGGATAGGGCGGTTAAAGAAAATTATTAACCATCACCGCTATCTTTATCATGTTTTAGACAAAGAAGAAATTTCCGCCGAAGCGCTGGACTCGCTTAAAAAAGAACTGTTTGAACTGGAACAAAAATTTCCAGAATTTATCACGCCCGATTCTCCGACCCAGCGGATAGGAGGACAACCGCTCAAGGAATTCAAAAAAACGCGGCACGAAACTCCGATGCTTTCTTTTAACGACGCCTTTTCCGAGGAAGATATGGGGGACTGGCTTAAGCGCGCAAAAAATTATCTTGGCCAATCGATATTGCCGCAAAAATCCCTTTTTTACGGCGAGCTAAAAATAGACGGGCTGGCCGTGGAACTTGTCTATGAAAATGGAATTTTTACATCTGGTTCAACCCGCGGTGACGGACTTATCGGAGAAGACATAACCCAAAATTTAAAAACCATTGACGCGATTCCGCTGTTATTGTTGGACGAAAAAACAGCCGCCAAAAATCTGTCAGCGCTGGGGATGAATCCGAAAAACTACAATCTCGCGCCCAAATACCTAGTGGCGCGCGGCGAAGTTTTTATCACTAAAAAAGAATTTGAGCGAGTAAACACGGGTCAAGAAAAAAGGGGGGAGAAAAGTTTCGCCAATCCCCGCAATATGGCCGCGGGTTCACTCCGCCAGCTAGACCCGCAGATTACCGCCGGCCGCAGGCTCAACTCATATCAATACGCTATTGTCACGGATATCGGACAAAAAAACCACGAGGAAGAGCATCTTTTGCTGAAAGCTTTGGGATTCAAGACCAACCCCCACAACAAAGCGGCAGACTCGCTGGAAAAAATTTTTCAATTCAGAAATTACTGGGAAGAGCAAAGAAAAAAATTAGAATACGAAATTGACGGGATTGTGGTAATTTTTAATGACAACGAACTATTCCAACAGTTAGGCGTGGTGGGCAAAGCTCCGCGAGGCGCTATTGCTTATAAATTTTCTCCCCGCGAAGCGACCACCGCAATAGAAGATATAAAGGTTCAAGTGGGGCGCACCGGCACGCTTACGCCGGTGGCGATATTAAAACCGGTAGAGGTGGGCGGGGTAAAAATAAGCCGCGCCACGCTCCATAATTTTGAGCAAATCAAACGGCTGGGACTAAAAATAGGGGATACTATTGTTGTCAGCCGCGCCGGAGACGTTATCCCTCAAATTTCCCGAGTGCTAAAAGAATTGCGCACGGGGAAAGAAAAAGATTTCCAAGCGCTGGCGCGCTGCCCGATTGACAACGCTCCTGTTATTGCCGAGGGGATGATTTATCGCTGCTCTAATCCCTCATGCGGAGCGAAAAACCGCCGGTATTTGCGCCACTTTGTTTCGCGCTCCGCTTTTGACATACGCGGATTGGGCGGAAAAATTTTAGACCGCTTTTTAGACGAAGGACTGATTTCCGATGCGGCGGATATTTTTGAGCTGAAAGAAGGCGACATAAAAACGCTTGAACGATTCGGAGAAAAATCCGCCGCCAATATCATTCGCGAAATTCAGGAGCATAAAAAAATCGCCTTGCCGCGTTTTATTTATAGCCTGGGCATTTTACACGTGGGAGAAGAGACGGCGCGGCTTTTAGCCGGCAGATTCGCGATTCAGGGTGCGGGATTCAAGATTCGGGATTTATTAAAACAAGCGAAAAGCCTTACACTTGAAGATTTACAAGAAATTCCTGATGTCGGCCCGCAAGTAAGCCGGTCTATTTATAATTGGTTTCGTGCCGAAAAAAACATAAAATTTTGGGAAAAACTTGAGCGCGCCGGAATAAAAATAATTTCCCCTGTCATTCCAAGCAAGACGAGGAATCTTAATCTCCTGGGTAAAACTTTTGTGTTAACGGGAACGTTAGATTCAATGGCGCGCGACGAGGCCAAAGAAAAAATCCGCGCATTAGGCGGAGAAATTTCCGAGTTGGTCAGCAAAAAAACCGATTTTGTCGTAGCAGGAAAAAAGCCGGGCTCAAAACTGGAGAAGGCAAAAAATTTGGGAGTGAAAGCCTTAGGCGAAAAAGAGTTTTTGCAATTGATGGGCGATTAATGCCTGCGGCCGATTGCGAATTATTCCTTATCCTTAATTTCTTTTTTCATTACCTCAGTCAGCCGCTCAATTGATATTTCGCCCTCCTGTCCTCTTTTATAGTGCCTTACGCTTATGGTTTTGCTTTGCGCTTCTTTTTCGCCTGCGATTAAGATGTAGGGAATTTTTTGCAGCTCCGCTTCGCGGATGCGCTTGCCCAGAGTTTCGTTTATGGGAGCCATTTCCGCGCTTATGCGATTATTTTTAAGTTCTTGTAAAATTTTTTCCGCGTAAGATTGCTGCTTCTCGCCGATAGCCAATACTATTGCCTGAACCGGCGCCAGCCACAAAGGCAGGTTGCCGCAGGTTTTCTCAATAAGAAAAGCGGAAAATCTCTCAAACGAACCGAAAATAGCGCGGTGGATTATCACCGGCGGCTTTTCTTTGCCGTCTTTGTCTATGTATTTCAAATTGAATTTGTTCGCCGAATAATAATCAACCTGAATGGTCGCGATGGTATCTTCTTTGCCGTGAATGTTTTTGATTTGGATGTCGATTTTCGGCCCGTAAAACGACGCCTCGCCCGCGGCCTCGGTAAATTTCAAATTCAGTTTTTTTAAAGTTTTTTTAAGAGCCTCCGCGCCATCGCTCCACATTTTTTTGTTTTTGACGTCGCCGAATTTTTCCTTGTTTTTGAAATCCGGAAGCGACAGCCGGTACCAGTAATCCGAAATTCCGAAATCCTTGAACACTTTATTGTGGAGTGTCAAAATATTTTCAATTTCCGCCTCGAGCCGATCTTGGCTTGTATAGATATGCGCGTCGTTTTGGGTAAAACCGCGCGTTCTTATCATCCCGCTCAAAACGCCGGACCGCTCAAACCGAAAAACCGTGCCGAATTCCGCCAGCCGCAAGGGAAGCTCACGATAGCTTACGGGCTTGCGGCTGTAAATAGAGTGGTGGTGCGGGCAATTCATGGGCCGCAGATAAAATTTTTCGCCTTCAATTTCTATCGGCGCATACATATCCTCTTTGTAGTGCGCCAGATGCCCCGAAGTTTTATACAAATCTTCTTTCGCCAGAATCGGCGTCAGAACATAGCTGTAGCCGTTTTCTTTTTCCAGTTCAAAAATATAATCTTCCAGTTTGCGGCGGACGGCGTATCCCTTGGGCAGCCACAAAGGAAGTCCCTTGCCGATTTTTTCGTCAATCATAAACAATTCCAATCTTTCGCCCAAATTCCGGTGGTCGCATTTTTCCGCCAATTCCATTTGTTTCAAGCAATCGTCCAGTTCTTTTTTGTTCTCAAAAGCCGCGCCGTAAACGCGGGTAAGCATCGGATTTTTTTCGCTTCCTCTCCAATAGGCGCCGGCAACTTTTGTTAATTTAAAAGATTGAGGGTCAATTTCTTTAGTGGATTTGATATGGGGGCCGGCGCACAAGTCAATAAATCTTGGATCTTGGATTTTGGATTTTGGATCAAGGGTTTTATAAGCGCTTATTTTCTTTTTTTGTTTTTGAAATTCTTGGACGAGCTCTGATTTATACGGCTGGCCCTTAAAAAGTTTTTTCGCTTCGGCAAAAGAAATTATTTCTTTTTTGAATTTTAAATTCTCTTTAATCAATTCGCGCATCCGTTTTTCCAATTGCGGCAAATCCTGATTGCTAATTTTTATCTTTCCAAAGTCGTAATAAAATCCGTTGTCTATAACCGGGCCGATGCCGAGTTCCGCCTTGGGAAATTTCTCCAAAACCGCCACAGCGAGAAGATGGGCTAGCGAATGGCGAATTTTTTCAATTTTAGCGCCGTGATTTTTCATAGCGTGAAAAAATTTAATAATTTAAATTGTAAGGTTTTTCGGCATTGTTTACAACTTATTTTTTCCGCAGCTATCCGCTTAAATAAAACAAGAGCCGGAACGAGGAATTAACCTGCCCGGCTTTTATTACTACCGATTAATGTGGATTTACGCGCCGTAGTCCACCTCTACTACGATACCAAGAGCTCTCTGGTTTTGCCAGACGAGGTGGCCCACTGCCGCAGATGGAGTCTGGCCGCGGCCAATGGCTATCACCCCCTTGTCGCCGAAGTCGGGCGACACGATTCTTGACTCTGCTCTCCACTGAACGCCAGTTTCTTCCTTTCTCACCCCGATGCTAATCATGGTCATTCCTCCCCTTTTCTAAAAGTTTCTAAAAGTTGGTTTTATTTACTCTTTAATTTTCCGCGAGCAGATGAATATATAACATATTTATGTTATTTTGTCAAATGCGCTCGCGCCGCGGAAAAACATCACCCCAATTCCACCGCTCCCTGGCAAACTAATTTCGGCTCGCTGTCTTTTGAAGAAAGGCGGCCCTCCACCATTACCAAGGCGCTATCTCTCCAAAGAAGCGGGTTTTTGGCAAAAGTGTCGTTAAAAACAATCACCTCCATCGCGTCAGTCAAGTCTTCTATTTTGGCGAAAATCATCGGCTTGCCGTTTTTGGCAACAATTTTTTTAATATTGCTTACGGCGCCGGCGATTTTCACGAAAACAGAGCCGCCGGGCTTATTGCCCGCCGCAACGACAGCCGCGCTCCTGATATCTTTAATGGATTTGACGTTATTAATTTTTAGCGCGTGCAGGTGTTCGTGAAGAGGGTGGCCGGAAACGTAAAGCCCCAGCAATTCTTTTTCCCAAGCCAGCCGTTCTTTTTTGGAAACAGGAGTTGTATTTTTAAGCCGAAGAGATGTCTTCAGGTTACCGCCGAAAAGATCGGACTGGAAATTATTCTGTTTCTTTTTAATTTCCTGGCTGTATTTGATAATCTCGTCAATGTTCGCCAATAATTTTCCCCGCTCCAAGCCCAAGGAATCAAGCGCGCCTGCCTTAATAAAACTTTCCAGCGATTTCTTGTTTAAGTCTTTGTGCTGAACGCGCTCTAAAAAATTCTCCAAAGAATTAAAATTTCCTCCTCTTTGACGCTCGTCAATAACGGCGTTCACCACGTTTTCTCCCGCGTTTTTAACAGCCAAAAGCCCGAAGCGGATGGCGGGCTTTCTGGAATCGCCGACAACAACATTTTCAACGGGCATAAAATTGGCCGAGCTCTGGTTAATATCCGGCGGAAGCACCTCAACGCCCATTTTTTTCACTTCGTCAATAAGAAAAGAAATTCTTTCCACGTCGCCGGAGTCGGCGTTAAACAGAGCGGTCATAAATTCTATGGGATAATTGGCCTTGAGATAGGCGGTTTGATAACCGATGAGGGCGTAGCAGACAGAATGGCTGCGGTTAAAGCCGTACTTGGCAAAAGGCGGGAAAAGTTCCCAAATTTTTTCAGCGGTTTTCGGCTCAATGCCATTGTCAATCATTCCCTTAATTAATTTTTCTTTCTGCGCGTCCAGCAAAACTTTGATTTTTTTGCCGATGGCCTTGCGCAAGGTGTCCGCCTCCGCCATGGTAAATCCTCCCAAGTCGCGGGCTATTTGCATCATCTGCTCCTGATAAATTCCAATGCCATAAGTTTTTTTCATAATAGGCTCTAAGAGCGGATGCAGGTAAGAGACTTCTTCTTTGCCGTATTTGCGATTTACATAATGAGAAATAAGTTCCATCGGCCCGGGCCGATAAAGCGCCACCATGGCGACAATATCTTCAAACTCCGTTGGTTTTAATTCTTTTAAGTAGCGCCTCATTCCCGATGACTCCAATTGAAACACGCCGGTGGTGTCGCCTTTTTGCAGAAGATCAAAAGTTTTTTTGTCATCCAAGGGAATTTCGGAAATCTTAAAAGAATGGCTATTAAAATCGCTGATTAATCTTAACGCTTCTTCAATGATAGTCAGGTTTTTCAATCCTAAAAAGTCCATTTTCAAAAGACCTAGGTCTTCAATGGCATGCATTTCAAACTGGGTGATGACAATGCTGTCGTCTTGAGGGGCAAATTGAAGGGGCGCGATATTTACAAGCGGTTCCGGCGCAATAACTATCCCGCAAGCGTGGACCGAGGCGTGCCGCGCCACTCCTTCCAGTTTGCGGGCCGCGGTTATTAATTTTTTTACTTCTTCGTCTTTCTCGTAAAGATTTTTTAACTCTTCCACATTTTTTATCGCTCCGCTTAAATCAAGCTGGAAGGGAATCAGCTTGGCGATTTGGTCGCAAAAAGAGTAGGGCATTCCCAGGGCGCGGCCGGCGTCCCTTATTGCGGCCCTGGCCGCCATTGTTCCGAAAGTGATTATCTGCGCCACGCGGTCTTCGCCGTATTTCTGACGCACATAACTAACCACCTCGTCGCGGCGGGCGTCCGTGAAATCAATGTCAATATCCGGCATCTGGATACGGTCGGGGTTTAAAAATCTTTCAAAAAGCAGTCCGTATTTCAAAGGGTCAACATCAGTAATGCCTAAAATATACGAGACGAGACTTCCGGCGGCCGAGCCCCGGCCGGGACCGACCACGATGCCGCGCTCTTTTGCCCAGTTGACGAAATCCTGCACAATCAAAAAATAATCGGAGAAGCCGGTTTTACCGATAACACTCATTTCGTACTTAAGCCTATAAGAAATTTCTGGAGTTATTTGAGGAAACTTTTGGGATAGTTTTTCTTGGACTAATTTTTCCAAATGGGCGTAAGAATTTTCTCCGTCCGGCAAGGGGAATTTCGGCAAACGAGTCGTTCCTAATTCCAAAGAAACATTGCATCGCTCGGCGATTTTAGCCGTGTTTTCCACGGCTTGAGGAAATTCTTGGAAAAATTCGGCCATTTCTTCGGCGGAACGCATGGAGTAGTTGCCGTCTTTCATGGTTAATCTTTTGGCGTCGTCAACGGTATTGCCGGTCTGCACTGCCAAAAGAATATCCTGAAATTCGGCGTCTTCGGCTCGGGCATAATGAATGTCCTGAGTGGCGACAAGGGGAATGTTTAATTTTTGAGACAGGGAAATTATTCCCTTCAGAGCTTTGTTAATTTCCGGAATGTAAGGATGATGCCAGATTTCCAGAAAGAAATTTTCCGGTCCAAAAATATTTTTATACTCTAATGCCGTTTTTTCCGCTTCCGCTTCGCGGCCTTCCATCAACAAAGAGGGAATTTCTCCTCCGACGCAACCGGAAAGCGCGATGATTCCCTCGCTATATTCTTTTAAGAGTTCTTTATCCACGCGCGGCTTGTAGTAAAACCCCTCCAAGTGCGAACGAGTGGAAAGCGCCAGTAAATTTTTCCAACCTTTTTCGTTTTCCGCCAAAAGAGTGAGGTGATGATAATTTTCCTCGCCTTTGGTAATTTTTTTGTCGCGCCGGCTTCCCAGGGCGACATAGGATTCCAACCCCAAAATCGGCTTAATACCCGCCCGCTGCGCTTTCTTATAAAACTCAACAGCGCCGTAAAGATTGCCATGGTCGGTGAGTCCCAGGGCGCCCATTTCTAATTCCCGAGCGCGAGCAATCAAGTCATCAATTTTCGCCAAGCCGTCTAATAGTGAATAGTGTGAGTGGGTGTGCAGATGGACAAATTTCATATTTTCCCGACCATTATACTCCGCCCTTATGCCAAAAATCAATTTCTCTATTTATCGGCCTTTAGTTTCTAAATTTGAGCTTTAAAATTGACATTTATTGCTTAAGGATAAACAATTGTTTTAAATTCGCGATTTATGCTGAGGTGGCGAAATCGGCAAACGCACTAGCTTTAGGAGCTAGCGGGAGAAATCCCTTGGGAGTTCAAGTCTCCCCCTCAGCACTAAAATTAAATTTTTCATTTTCAGTTTTTATTGATAGAATTTGTTGAAATAAATGGCTCGCCGGAAAAAAAATCTCTGGAAATTTTTTCTCCTCTTTGTTTTATTGGCTATTGGAGGGGGAATTTTTGTTTTTTACCAAGTTCTGCAAATTGCCAAATCACTGCCCGACCCCCAAAACCAGGTCAACTGGCAATTAAAAGAGTCGACAAAAATTTACGACCGCACAGGCCAAACACTTCTTTATGAAATTAATAATCAGGGAAAAAGAACCGTTGTGCCGCCGGACCAAATTCCTAATTACCTAAAAGAAGCCACTATCTCCATTGAGGATAAAGAATTTTATTCCCACTCGGCTCTTGACTGGTTTGCGCTAATTAGGGCCGCGCTGACAAATGTTGTTCGCGGAGACCTGGTTCAAGGCGGCTCCACCATAACCCAGCAGCTCGCCAAAAACGCTTTTTTAACCCCGGAAAAAACTTTTACCCGCAAAATTAAAGAGGCTATTTTGGCGTACTGGATTGAAAAATATTATTCCAAAGATAAGATTTTGGAACTTTATCTCAATCAGATTTCTTACGGCTCGGGCGCCTACGGAGTGGAGGCGGCCAGCCAGACTTATTTCGGAAAACCGGCCAAGGATGACACCCTGGCCGAAATCGCCACACTAGCATCCATGCCGCGCTCTCCCAGTTATTATTCTCCCTGGGGGCCGCATAAAAACGAGCTTCTTCAAAGAAAAAATTATGTTTTAGAGCAGATGTTCAAGTTAGGTTACATTGACGAAGAGGAAAAATCCCGCGCTCAATCCGCGGAAATAAAATTCATCGGTCAAAGCCTGGGAAACATCAAGGCTCCCCACTTCGTGATGATGGTGAAAGATTATTTGATAGGCAAATACGGGGAAGAGGTGGTTAATAACGGCGGGCTGAAAGTAATTACCAGCCTTGACTGGAATCTCCAGCAAATCGCCGAGAAAGATGTCAAGGAGGGCGCGAAGAGAAATTCGGAATTATATAAAGGCAAAAACGCTTCTTTGGTGGCGCAGGACCCGAAAACCGGGCAAATTCTTGCATTGGTGGGATCAGCGGATTACTTTGACGAGGGAAACGAGGGAAATTTTAATGTGGCGGCGCAGGGATTGCGCCAGCCCGGCTCAGCCATTAAGCCCGTAGTTTATATCACCGCTTTTAGGGAGGGGTACACTCCGGACACGGTGGTTTTTGATGCGCCCACTGAATTCTCCACCAATTCCGCTTGTCCCATTATTAATATTGACTACTCATCGGAAAACAATTTGTGTTTTCATCCTCAAAATTACGACCGTCAATTTAACGGCCCTATTAATCTAAGAAATGCGCTGGCGCAGTCAAGAAATATTCCGGCGGTAAAAATGCTGTATCTTGCCGGAATAAACAATGTTTTAAAAACAGCTTCCGACTTCGGCATTACAACCTTTACCGACCCCAGCCGCTACGGACTAAGCTTGACCCTGGGCGGAGGGGAGGTGAAATTAATTGAAATGGTGGACGCTTATTCAGTTTTTGCCCAAGACGGAATAAAACATCAGCAGTCCTTGGTATTAAATGTTTCCGACTCGTCTGGCAATACTTTGGAAAAGTATCTCGATAAAGCCGCGCAAGTCATTGAGCCGCAATACCCGCGCCTGATAAACGACATTCTTTCCGACCCCGACGCGCGCCGGCCTCTTTATCAAAACAGCTTCCCTCTAACTGTTTTTGACGAACGCGATGTGGCTCTAAAAACAGGAACCACCGACGATTATCGCGATGCCTGGACAATCGGCTATTCCCCGTATTTAGTAGTTGGGGTGTGGGCGGGGAATAATCGCCAAGAACCAATGCAAAAAAACGCCGGCAGTATTTTAGCCGCCCTTCCTATTTGGTCAAGTTTTATGAAAGAAGCCTTAAATAATTTCCCCAACGAATCGTTTAATAAACCGGAGTCCTTGCCGGCGATTAATAAATTAATGCTTAACGGGCAATACCTAAATAACGGCCAAGTGCATAATATTTTATTTTATGTGGATAAAAATAATCCATTAGGAGATGCTCCTGTTAATCCCCAAAATGATCTCCAGTTTAATAACTGGGAAACGCCGGTTCAAATATGGTATAAGCAAAATTTTTCTTCTTTCCCCGCCACCGCCAACAACGCTACAACCACCGGTCGTTAAGTTAGCTGCTTTTTATCGGCATCACGATATAAAAGTAGTTGTCTGAGTTGACAGGCTTAATGATTGCCGGCTTATTGTTGGAATTCATTCCCAAGAACACTTCACTGGTTTCAATGTTTTTTATTCCGTCAAATAAGAATTTCCAATTAAAAACTATTTCCATCGGCTCTCCTTTTATTTTGGCCGGGATCAAGCATTGATTTTCTCCCAGTAATTGGTTGGCGGAAAAAATTTCCACATTCTTGCCATTTTCCTTGATAATGATTTTGATTTCATTTAAGTGGTCGCTAAAAGACGAGGTTAATTTAAGGGCGTTAATTAAATCTTCTTTGTTAAGAATTACTTCGGTGGTAATTTTTGAAGGAATAATGTTTTGATAGTCGGGAAATTCGCCGTTGATAACGCGGGAAATCAGCTCAAATTTTTCCGTTTGAAACAAAACCTGATTGGCGTCAAAGTAAATTTGTACTTTTTCCTCTTCTTTTTCGGGAATAATTCTGATAAGTTCCTGAATGGTTTTTTGCGGTATTATTGTTTTAAATTTTTTATCTATATTGGACTTGAATTGATTTTCGTAAGCGGTTTTTTCACTTAAACGAAAAGTGTCGGTGGCGGCCAATTTAAACAAGCCGCCTTGAAAATCAAAAAGTACTCCCGACAACTCCGACCTCGCAGACGACGAAGAAGCGGCGGTGTTTACTAATGAAAAAAAGTTTTTAATCAGCGCGGAATTTATTTCTATAAAATTTTTTTTATTGGAAATGGACGGGATAATGGGAAATTCTTCCTTTTTAACCCCCTGTATTTTGGCTTGATAGTTATCGGTTTTTATTAATAGGGTGTTGCTTTTTGTTTCCAGAGTAATTCTCTCGCTTTGAATGTTGTTAATAATGGAAGAGATGACGCCGATGGGTGCGGTTATTTCTCCGTTTTTTATAATTTTAGCCGGAATATAACTGGTGGTCGCTATTTCTAAATTAGTGGCGGAAATTTTTATTTTATTATCAATTGTTTCCAAAAGAAAATTTTTCAAAACAGGTAAAGAAGAATTTTCCATTCCAATTTTTCCCAAAATACCCAGCCCTTCTTTTAAGTTATTTTTTAAGACAATTAATTCCATAACTATAATAATATAAATCTAATTAGTAGTAGTAATAGTGTTTAAAAATTTCGGGGATAAGTTTTTATTTTTTATTTTTTATTCGGCTATTGCTAATTAATTTTATTTTTTAAATTAATAACAAGTGGTGAATTATCGGTTATCTATTGTTGATAATTTCTTTAATTAAGACGATGGTGTTGTTTAGTTTGGGATTTATACTAATTTGCTTCTCCATTTTTTCACAGGCGTATATGATGGTTGTATGGTCTCTTTTCCCCATCTTATACCCGATATCCGCGTATGACATTCCCAGTAGATCTTTTAAGAGAAACATGGCGATCTGCCGCGGCTCCACCAACTCTTTTCTTCGGGAGTGTTCTATCAACTCTTTTTCCGGTATTTCAAAGAAGTTGCTCACTGACTGCACCACTTGATTGGGAGTGATGTTTTTAAATAGCCCCCGGATGGTTTTTTCAATAATTTCCTCGGTGATTTTTCTGGTAATTTCCATGCCTTTGTCTTCTTTGTAAAAAATCACCCTGTTTAACACCCCCTCTATTTCTCGGATATTTCTTTGTACTTTGGAGGCGACAATTTCGCATATTTCATCGGGGAAATTAATATTTCTTTCTTCTAATTTGGCTTTGATAATAGCCAAGCGTATTTCAAAGTCTGGGTAGGTGATGTCGGCAATCATTCCGCCGGAAAAACGGGAGCGCAGGCGTTCTTCTAAAACAGGAGTGGCTTGCGGCGGCCGGTCGGAAGAAATAATCAACTGCTTGTTGTTTTCATGTAAGGCGTTGAAGGTGTGGAAAAACTCCATTTCACTCGCTTCTTTTCCGGCGATAAACTGGACATCGTCAACAATTAAAACATCAACCGAGCGGTATTTTTCTTTAATATCGTCCATTCTTTTATTTCTAATAGCGGTAACAATGTCGTTGACGAATTTTTCCGAAGGAGTGTAGCGCACTTTTATTTTATTTTTATAAAGAGATTTTATTTCATTGCCCAGCGCCTGAAGGAGGTGGGTTTTTCCTAATCCCGTGCCGCCGTAAATAAACAAGGGATTATATTTTTCTCCCACGTTTTTAATCACTGCCATGGCGGCCGCGTAAGCGAGCTCATTGGAAGAGCCGACAATAAAAGATTTGAAAGTATACTTGGGGTGGAGATTGGTTTCCGGGTCTATCTTAAATTCTTCAAAAGCGGTTTGCGAAGAAGGGCTGAACGATTTTTTTTCAGCCGCAGGGCTTTTATAGGCCAGAGAATCCAAGGAAGAAGAGGTTAAAATGGTGTAGCGCACTCTTTTTACGGAATCATCGAGAGAGAAAATAATTTCCGAGATAATTTTATGGTATTTATTTTCCACCCATTCTTTGGCGAAGTTGTTGGCCAAGGCCACAATTGCCTCTCCTTCCGAAGATTTTTCCACCATACGGCTGTTTTTAAACCAGGTAATAAAATTAGGCTTGGTTATTTGAAGCTCTAATTCCGCGAGTGTTGATTGCCAGAGTTTTTCTGTGTCCATTTTGGTTTAGCCCGCAGGTATTTTTTATAAAAAATTTAGAGTGTTGCTTGTTGCCTTTAATTTTATTTTTTATAAACAAACTGTCAAACAAGGAA
Organism: uncultured Candidatus Saccharibacteria bacterium; assembly: GCA_964453135.1. Classification (GTDB taxonomy): domain Bacteria; phylum Patescibacteriota; class Minisyncoccia; order UBA6257; family UBA9933; genus CAYVOL01. Next base: position 47,792 of record CAYVOL010000002.1, read on the forward strand.
AATAGAAAAAGATGGGGAAAAGCCGTTGATTACTTAAATTGACCGCGGCCGCGCCGAACAAACCGCCGAATAAACAAGGATAAATAAAGCGCGCGCGTTGTTTTTTTAAAACATAAGAATTATAATAACAAATAATTAACTTTGTAAGAAATCCGAGCGTTGTTTGTATTGTGGAGCATTGGCTATTTATTACATTCACGATGACCCCTTTTGTCATTCTGAATCCGCCAGCCGGCGGAGAAGAATCTTGCGAGATCCTTCGCCTCCCGCCATGGCGAGGCGGGGCTCAGGATGACAATAAAACAGGATAACAAAAACGTTCAGGATGACTGTAAAACATGATAATAAAAAACAACGACGATAAGCGTAAATAACACTAAGAAATCTTACAAATCATAATTTAAAGTTAGATAAAATGAAAATAATTTTCACCGAAACGGAGCAGTGGGAGGCGGATTATCTTAAAAAAGGGCTAAAAGGCGAAGAGGAAAAAGGACTGGAGTTAAATTTTCTTCCGGAAAAAATCAGCAAAGACAATATCGCGGCAATTAAAGATGCTGATATTGTCTCTGTTTTTGTGGGCGACAAAGCGGATAAAGAAATAATCGACAGCCTGCCTAACCTGAAATTAATCACCACCCGTTCCACCGGCTTTGACCACATAGATTATCAATACGCCAACTCCAAAGGAATTAAAACCGCTTATGTTCCGGGATACGGAGACAACACCGTGGCGGAATTTGCCTTTGGACTACTTTTGGCTTTATCGCGGAAAATTTATTTAGGAGTTGACCGCCTAAAAGAAGGCGGACCTTTTTCTTATGAAGGGCTCCAAGGATTTGATTTGAAAGGAAAAACTTTAGGCATTATCGGCACGGGAAGAATCGGCCAGCACAGCATTAAAATTGCCAAAGGATTTGATATGAAAGTAATCGCTTGCGACGCTTGTCCCAATGAAAAATTAACTCAAGGATTGGATTTTCAGTATGTTTCTTTGGATGACCTTTTGACGCAGGCGGACGCGATAACTATACACGTCCCTTATTTGCCGTCCACCCATCATTTGATAAACAAAGGCAATATCTCTAAAATCAAAAAAGGAGCGCTTTTGATAAACACGGCCCGCGGGGCGATTGTGGAAACCGCGGCTTTGCTTCAGGCGCTAAACGAAGGAATTTTGGGAGGGGCGGGCCTGGATGTTTTAGAAGAAGAAGGAGTTTTACAAGACGAAAGAGGATACGCCTTGCGCGGCTTGGGCGGGCATGACTCCACGACAATTTTTCAAGACCATGTTTTAATGAAAATGCCCAATGTTTTAATCACGCCGCATAACGCTTTTAACACCAAGGAAGCATTGCAAAGAATTTTAGACACGGACATTGAAAACATAAAAGAGTTTATCAATAAAGGAACGGCAAAATTTGAAATTCCCAATAATTAATAAGGAATTAATAAGGAATTAACAAAAATTAAAATGAAAAAAACAAAAATCGCCATCAACGGGTTTGGAAGGATAGGAAGATTGTTTTTCCGGCAGGCATTTGACAATCCTCAATTAGAAATTGTCGCCATCAATGATTTGGGCGACATTGAAAATCTGGCGTATCTTCTTCAATACGACTCTGTTTACAGGACATTCAAGCGTCAGGTATCAGGTATCAAGCATCAAGAACCAAAAGGAAATATAACCGGGGAGTTGGTAGCGGGCGATGTTCGGATAAATTTTGTTCAAGAAAAAGACCCGGCTAAACTTCCTTGGAAAGAATTGGGAGTGGATATCGTGATTGAATCAACCGGCGTGTTTGAATCTTTTGAAAAAAACAGGGCGCACATTGAGGCGGGGGCGAAAAAAGTAATTTTAACCGCGCCGGCCAAAGACAGCGACGGGCAATTCGGCCGGACGGTTTTAATGGGCATAAACGAAAACGACGCGGCGCAGTTCAGCATTACCTCCAACGCGTCATGCACTACTAACGCTTCTTCGCCGGTGATAGCGGTGATGGCGGAAAACCCGGGCATAGAAAAGGCGATTTTAACCACAGTGCACGCGACTACTAATACCCAGACAACCGTTGACAGCGCGGTAAAAGGAAGCGACTTTCGGCGCGGCCGCGCCGCCGGGCACAATATCGTTCCTTCTACCACGGGCGCGGCTATTGCCGTGACGCGGGTGTATAAGGAATTGGAAAATAAATTTGACGGCATTGCTTTGCGGACGCCGGTCATTACCGGATCCTTGGCGGATATTACTTTTATTGCCAAAAGAGAAACTTCAGTTGAAGAAATAAACGATATTTTTAAGCAGGCGGCTCAGATGGAAAGATGGAAAGGAATTTTGAAGGCTTCCGAAGATCAAATTGTTTCCTCCGATATTATCGGCGAACCTTTTGGCGCTATTGTTGATTTGAAATTCACCAAGGTTGTTGACGGGAATCTGGTAAAAGTTTTGGCTTGGTATGATAACGAATGGGGGTATGTTTCAACGCTTGTAAGGCACGCCCTGAAAGCGGCGGAAAATTTATAAGCATTTGCATAAATATATGCCAATTTATATCGGCGCTGACCATCGGGGGTTTCAATTGAAAGAATATCTCAAAAAAACTTTGAAAGACCGGGGAGACGAAGTTGTGGACGTCGGCAACGACCATTACGACGAAAACGACGACTATCCGGATTTTGCCCAAAAAGCGGCGGCGGAAGTCTTGAAAAATCCAGAAGCAAACCGGGGCATTGTGATTTGCCGTTCCGGCGCGGGCGTGGCCATGGCCGCCAATAGATTCAAGGGCATTCGGGCGGCTTTGGCGCTTAACGCGGAGCAAGCGGTTTTAACCAAAGAGGACGACGACTCCAATGTTTTGGCGTTGGCAGCCGGATTTTTAACAGAGGAAGAAGCCAAGGAAATTGTTTTCAAGTGGCTGGCTGCGGAATTCTCCAAAGGAGAAAATCATTTGAGGCGAATCAAGAAAATGGACTTTGAAGGTTAGTGTAAAAAATCATTTTTTGTTTTTGCTTTTTGCCCAAAGGTGTTTTATACTGAAACCTAATGATAGATTATTTTAAAATTTCCCGCGTTTTTCTTTATCTTATTCCTTTGGGAGTTTATATTGTTCTAACCAACTCGCTTTTTCCTTTTATCGTGGGCAAGTACGCCTGGTTTCGCGCTTTAACTGATTTGGCGTTTATCTTTTTTTTGCTGGGAATTTTGTTGGCCCCCCAGGACGTTAAGCGTTTGAAAATTTTTGAACGATTGTCGGCGCTGGCAAAAAATCCTCTGGCTGTTGCAGTAGGCATTTTCACGATCATTTTTTTGTTGGCCGGATTTTTCGGCATTGACCCGTCTTTTTCTTTTTGGTCAAACTTTGAGCGGGGCGAGGGAGGACTGCAGATCCTTCATTTATCCTTATTTTTTATTCTTTTGGCGGTTTTGATGAAGGAAGAAGAAAATTGGCGCACGCTTTTTTGGTTTGCCTTGGCCGGCGGAGCGCTGATGGCGCTTTACGGAATAGCGGCCGGTTTGGGATTAAACGGCTATATTGGCGGGAAATTCAGCGACTCGGGGTTTCGGTTTGCCGGCTCTATTGGCAATCCGGCCTATGTGGCGGCTTACGCTATTTTTATGATGTTTTACGCCGCTTATCTGGCAGTAAGCTATTACAAGAAAGTGTCTACCTGGGCGGTCTCCATTGGAGGACGAACTTTTATTTTGGGGTTCTTTGTTTTCCCGCTGGCGCTGATTGCTGGTTTTTTTGTCGTTTTTCTTTTGGCCGCCACCCGAGGAGCGTTTATGGGATTAGCCGCGGCCATACTGGCGGCCTTGGCTTATTTGGGATTGTCCGTTAAATCTTGGCGGAAATGGTTTTTAATTTCAGCAGCGGCAGTTGTCATTTTGTTGAGCGCGGGCGTTTATTTCAAAGACGAGCCGTTTATCCAAAAATTGCCCTTTGCGAGAATTTTTGATATTTCGTTTTCCGCGAAAACATGGCAGGACCGCACGTATATTTGGAATATGGCCTGGGAAGGATTTAAAGCGAGGCCGATTTTGGGCTGGGGGCCGGAAAGTTTTCTTAATGTTTTTGACCGGCACTTTGACACGAGGTATTTTAATCCCAAAGAGGGATTTGGCGCTTGGTTTGACCGGGCGCACAGCATTTATTTTGACTATCTGGTGGAAACCGGAGTTTTAGGGCTATTGAGCTATCTGGGAATTTTTGCCGCGTTTGCGTGGCTGTTTGGCAAGTCTCATAAGCGGCAGACGGACGGCGCTTCTTTGGGGTTTCGCCTGCTGGCGGTGAACGCTTTAATGATTATGGCGCCGGTGGCTTATCTGGTGCAAGGAATTGTTTTGTTTGATGTCTGGCCCATTTACCTGAATGTGTTTATGTTTTTGGCCTTCGCGGTTTATAAATTTAATTTTGAGGCGTTAGAAACAAGGGAAACAAGGGATTTGCAGAAAAATAAAAGAATATGAGTTTACTGCTAAAACAATTTATTATTATTGTCTTGATAATTCTGGCAGCGCTGTCTATTTATTTCGGCTCGGCTTTGCCGGTAATTAAATCAACCAAATTTATCACTGGATTGCAGGCACTTTCCAATGTCAAGTCAATAGGCGAGTTTGAGAATGTTTTCGACAGCGTGTTTAACTTTTATTCGCCCGTGGGAGACGAGGAAACCGCCAAGTTTTTAGGCAGCGACATTTTGAATTTTGTCTCTCAGCAGCAGACGGAAGCGGCGTCCCGGGCTCTGGTTGATTACATTGAGCCGAAACTGTCAAAAAATAACACGCGGCATCTTTTGATGCTGGCGCAAATGTACGCTGCTTTATGGAAAAAATTTCATCAGGAGGCGGATTATGGCTCTGCGGAAAAATATTTTCTTCAGGCGCGCGCCATCGGGCCAAAACTTCCGCCGGTTTTATATGGCTTGCTGGATTTGTATCAAACGAAAGGCGACAAGGAAAAAGTCCGCGGCACAGCCGAGGAAATTATACGTTTGTGGCCGGAGGATGAAAAAGTGAAGCAGGCGTTAAACGATCTATAAAAATTTCAACGTCACAACCCTTAGCCTTGGATAAGTCTCATTGACCGCCAATTTTACGCGGCCATTACAAATTATAATTGAAATATGGCTATCTATTTCGATTTGTTGCGTGCCAAACAATACGTAAAAAATATTTTTATTTTTTTACCGCTGGTATTTGGATTAAAACTGTTTCATGTCAGCGCGCTCCTTGGGGCAACGGTCGCCTTTATCGGTTTTTCTTTTTTGGCCAGCGCGGTTTATATTATAAACGATATCCACGACATTAAAGAAGATAAACATCATCCGATAAAAAAATACAGGCCGTTGGCGTCCGGGAGAATTTCCAAAGTTGCGGCCCACTGGTCAATGCTTTGTTTGTTGGCGGCCGGTTTGGCAATTTCCATGTTTTTGAGTTGGAATATTGCTTTGCTGTTTTCGGGATATTTTATTTTTAATATTTTGTATATTTTTAAATTAAAGCATTTGCCGATTCTAGACGTGTCGGCGATTGCCATAAGCTTTGTTTTCCGTCTCTTTGTCGGTTCCGAAGCGGCGGCGGTGCCTCTTTCAATGTGGATTATTATCATGACTTTTCTTTTGGCGCTGTTTATCGCCCTTGCCAAGCGTCGCGATGACTTTTTAATTTATTTAAACGACGGCGTAAAAATTCGAAAAGTTGTCGATGGCTACAGCATTGATTTTTTAAACATGGCGATGGCCATTATGGCGTCGGTTCTGATCGTGGCCTATATTTTGTATTCAGTTTCTCCAGACGTAATTTCTAAAACGCACAGCGATAAATTATATTTAACGACCATTTTTGTAATCTTCGGAATTTTGAGGTATTTACAGATATCCTTCGTGGAGAACAAAAGCGGTTCCCCGACTGATATTATGCTTAAGGATAGATTTATTCAGGCAAGTATTATTTTGTGGCTGGCAACATTTCTATTTATTTTGTATAAGTAATTCTGAATTAGCCTATGGGTAATAAAAAAGTTTTAATCACCGGCGGAGCGGGATTTTTGGGAATAAATTTGGTTCGCCATCTTTTGGCGCGCGGCTTTCACATTTGCTCTCTTGATGTCGCCAATTTTGATTATCCGGAGCAAAACAAAATAGAAATTATCAAGGGCGATATTCGGGACAGAACAACAGTCGATAATTCGATGAAGGGCGTTGGCATTGTTGTTCATGCCGCGGCGGCCCTGCCTCTTTACTCTAAAAAAGATATTTATAGCACCGATATTGACGGGACAAAAAATGTAGCCGAAAGCGCCTTTAGTCACGGCGTGGAAAGATTTATTCACATTTCTTCAACAGCCGTGTACGGTATTCCAGACCACCATCCGCTCTATGAAAACGATAAATTGGACGGCGTGGGCCCGTACGGCAAGGCGAAAATTTTAGCGGAAAAAATTTGCGGGGAATATCGAGCTAAAGGAATGTGTGTTTCAATTATCCGCCCGAAATCTTTTATCGGTCCGGAACGGCTTGGCGTTTTTGCGCTGTTTTATGATTGGGCGAAAGACGGAAAAAATTTTCCCATGATCGGCAGCGGCAATAATCGTTACCAGTTGCTTGACGTTGAGGATTTGTGTGAGGCGATTTATTCATGCATGACTTTGGACAGAGAAGCGGCAAATGACACTTTTAATATCGGCGCCAAAGAATTTACCACAATGAAAGAGGATTATCAGTTGGTTTTAAACGTTGCCGGATTCGGCAAAAAAATAGTAGGGTTTCCGGCTTGGCCGATGATCTTGGCTTTGCGCGTTTTGGGATTCTTCCATTTGTCCCCCCTTTATAAATGGGTTTATGAAACGGCGAGCAAAGACAGTTTCGTTTCCATTGAAAAAGCGGAAAAGATTTTAGGATTTAAGCCGAGATATTCCAATAAAGAAGCGTTGGTAAGGAATTATCAGTGGTACTTGGCGAATTTGAAAAACTTTGAAAATCAATCAGGGGTTTCGCACAGGGTTCCTTGGAAACAAGGGATTTTAAAAATCGCAAAAAAGTTTTTTTAACAATGAAACAAACAGTCGCCGTTTTTGATTTTGACGGCACGATTACAAAAATAGATACTTTCCCGGATTTTATTTTATTCAGCTGCGGCTGGAAGAGATTGTTGCATGGCGGGTTGAAATCGCTGCTGGTTTTATTTCTATATTTTTCAAGGATTTTATCCGCGGATGCTGCTAAAGAAAAAATTTTCTCCAATTTTTTCGGCGGAATGCCGGAGAGCGAATTTAATCGGATTAGCGCAAATTATGCATCAGAGCGACTGCTGAAAATTACGAGAAAAGAGGCGCTGCAAAAAATTCAGTGGCACAGAGAACAAGGTCATAAACTTGCTATAGCCAGCGCTTCAATGGAAAACTGGATAGGGCCCTGGGCAAGGCAAGCAGGATTTGAAAAAGTTATAGCGACAGCTCCGGAAGTTAAAGGAGGATTTTTAACCGGAAATTTTCAAACAAAAAATTGCAATCGCGAAGAGAAGGTCAAAAGATTTTTAGCAGAATATCCGAATAAAAATAATTACAAACTGTATGTTTACGGCGACAGCCGCAAAGACAAGTGGCTTTTTGACATCGCGGATGAAAAATTTTACCAGTCGTTTTGAGTATATTTTTCTTCAGCGCATTTTATTGAGTCGCAGCCAGCTTTATAAAGCGTCAGGCGTTTTTCAATGTCCTGCAGAAGATACCCTTTTTCAATTGCGAAGCCAAATTTGGCGTCCGTGGCTTGGCCCGGGATATTGGGCTTGGCAACATTGAAATTTATAAAATTGTAAAAAAATACAAGCGTGGCGAATAAATAAATTATTTTGGGCCGATCTTTCAACCCAATCCCCAATACAATAAGAGCGAATGGTAAAAGCGGCAAAAGGTAGGCCGGTTTTATCGGGTATTCAAAATAAAGGGCTTCATAGCCGATAATTATAAAAAAAGAAAGCAAAGAAATGGCGCGCCACCTTTCTTGAAAAAAAATTTGGCGTTTTTTTATTGAAATTAGTGACATTGCAACCAGAATGATAAAAGCCGGCAGCCCCCAGAAATAGATATTTTTATAAATAAACCGGCCGGCGCGCAAATAAAAAGTCCAAAATTCCAGCCCGCCTACCCCCGGCGTTAAAAAAATAAAAGTATAACCAGCATTAATAAATGAAGGAAGATAAAATAATGCCGAAGAAACTCCGCAAAGAAAACCGGCCCAAACAATTTGCTTTCTTTTGTCTTTTGCGGTTAGCCAGAGAAAAACAAAAATTCCAATAGCGGCAATGAAAGAAGAGAGTCGGCTACCGACCGATAATCCCAAGAGTAATCCGCCTAGCTGGTATTTGTTTTGCAATAGCAATGCGAAGCCGGCCAAGATAAATCCTATTGCCCAAACATGGTCTATTGTTGATGTTGCGTTAACCCAAAATATCGGATTCACCGCTATTGTTAGCGCAAGAAATTTATAATTAGGGATTTCAAATTTTTTACAGATGAAAATAAAACTATATACTGCGAGCAATGCCATTACAGATGTCCCTAAATTGGTTAATATACTTCCGCCGAGATAGTTTAAAATCATCGTGAAAAATTCGTGCACGAAATAGCCGGGGTTGCGGGACGGCGTCCAATTTCCGCGGTGGATAAAATTTCTCCCGGTATCAAGCACCAGGTAAATATCGGGCCAGGAGCCATAGCCGGTGAAAATCAGCGGCAGATACAATAAAAATGGAATAATAAGCGGATAGTATGATACAATAAATCCCAGCATAATTTAATTATACCCAATTCCAGATGCCAATAGAAGCAACAACATTTTTAGAACAAAAATTAGCCAGGCTAAAAGCGCCGATTTTTCTAAATCCGCGTTTTCTGCGGTCTGTGGGCTTAAGATTTTTAGGATTTCAAGCCTGGCGGGCAAAAGAAATATCTTCGACAGACGCCCTTCTAAATTTATTGCCGAATTATTTTAAGCCCTTGTTTTTGAACGATAAGCTATATAAATATATTGAGAGGCAGCTTGATGATATTTTTCTCAAAAACGGCATTTACGACGCGAAAGAGATTTTGTTGTTTGGCAATTCTTTTGCTCCAGCCACAGAGAGAGACGCCGTAACTTCCTGGCTGAATTTTTTTATCCTTGTTTTTCAAATCGATATTTGCGATCAATATCAGGCTCGGAGATTTTTAAAGAGAGATTCTGTTGTAATTGACGCCGGAGCGAACATCGGAATTTTTTCTGCTTTGGCCGCTTCTCTTTGCCATGAGGGGCAAATTTATTCTTTTGAACCGGGAACTAATGCTTTTGCAACTCTTCAAAAAAATTTAGCTTGTTATCACAATGCGAAGGCGATAAATTCGGCATTAGGCGATTTTCCCCACTCCGGACGATTATATCTCGGTTCAAGCACAACCGTTAATGCTGTGTCTGATGATATAACTGCCCAAACGACAACAACGGAAAAAATTGAAATTAATTCAATAGATAATTTTGTTAGAGAAGAAAAGCTAAAAAGAGTTGATTTTATTAAAATTGACACAGAGGGATATGAGGAAAAAGTCATTAAGGGGGCAAGTGAAACGATTAAAAAGTTTTCTCCTATTATCGCGACATCGGCTTATCATAGAAAAGATGATAAAAATGCCCTCATTAAACTTATTAAGGGCATAAATCACTCATATAATTATACGCTAAACAAAAAGGCTGAAGAGGTTTTGATTTTTTGGAAGTAAATTGTATGCTTAATCCCGATTTTTCCAGAAAAATTAAAAATGTTGATTTAGAGAATTATGTTTTGCCTTCGGCAATTATTCAAAAAGTTGTCCAGCAAAATCAAAATTTTGATTCCGGGCCGGAATTAAGATTGCAAAAAATTTATGGCGACGAATTGTGGCTAAAAATAAAATCTTTGGGACTAAAAGAATCAGATTTTGAAAATAAGAAAATTTTGGATATTTGTTGCGGAACGGGATTTCTTTCGCGCCATCTTTTGGAGAAGATAAAACCGCGAGAACTGACTTTATTAGACATCAGCGCGAAAGAAATTAGTGAAGCGAAAAAATTATTAGCGCGTTCGCATCCGGGAGTAAGGATAAATTATATTACTGCCGATTTTTTGAATGCGGAATTCCCGGGAAGATTTGACGTTATTATCGGCAATTCTTTTTTGCATCATTTTTACAACATGCCGCTGGCATTAAAGTCAATTTATAATTTATTGGAAAACGGCGGAGTTTTTATTTCTTTGCATGAACCGACAATCGCTTCTATTGCTTTTGAATCGAGAAATCCTAAAAATTATTTGTCCTATCTAATTAAGGGCAAAAGCTATCTCGACTTTATCAGCGATAAAGGATTAAAAAAATACCCCGATGAATTAGTGCGGCCGGGCGGCGGCGGCGATGTTTGGGTTTTTCAGCCAGCGGAATTTAAAAAATTATTTCAGAAAACTGGTTTTGTTAAGGTAAAAACGGCTTATTGGCATTTTTTGCGGCCGATAGTCGTGGCCATTGCGAGTCTCCATTTAAGCCCTCAAAAACCGCGTCTAAATTTTTTTGAAAAATTTTTTCAGGAATCAGCAATAATTTGCGATTCAATTTTAAGGCATATTTTACCAGCGCAATTTTTTGCTTCGGTAGCAATTAAGGCGGAAAAATAAAAAAATTTATTTTATGCTCAATATAATTTCTCGCTCAATTTTATTTAAGAACGTTAGTGGGCCGAAAAAAGTGGCGGAGAATTTGATGAAGGGCTTGGATAAAATCGGCTATCCCTATGTCGTGAACAAGCGGCTTGACGCCTGCAAGAGATTATGGATTCATGATGATAGGGTTGCGCTCAATAAAATCGCCGGCCTTCCGACGGAAATAAAAGTAATTGTCGGACCGAATTTATATGATTTTCCTAGAGATATTCCTGATGACGTCGATATTTCGAGGGCAATTTATATTCATCCATCGGAAGCGGCAAAAGAATTTTGGGAGCATTCCGGATTTAAGAAATGCCCGCTTGATGCATGGCCAACCGGAATTGATACAAATGATTTTTATCCCGACGGACAGAAAAAAGAACTGGTTCTCGTTTATTTTAAACAGCGGCTGGATTCCGAATTGAAATCCGCCGAGGATCTTTTAAAAGAAAAAAAAATTAAGTATGAGGCACTCGTTTGCTATTCTTATCAGGAAAATGAATACAAGAGATTATTGCAGAAGGCAAAATATATTTTTTGGATTGGTCGCGGAGAAACTCAAGGGATTGCGCTAGAAGAGGCATTGGCAACAGATGTGCCAATTTTAATTTGGGACGTCAGCTCTTTGAAACAATGCACGGTCAATATAAGATTTACTGATAGAGAATTAAAATACCTAGATGCAACTTCAAGCTCTGCGCCTTATTTCAGCGGCGAATGCGGCTTGAAAGTTAAAGATTTTAGCGAGCTAGGCAGAGCCGTCGATTTTATGGAACAAAATTGGCAGAATCTTCACCCGCGGAAATATATTTTAGAAAATCTAAGCTTAGAGAAGCAGGCTAAAGACATGGTTATGTTGTATGAAAAGCATTTTGGCTTGGAATACGAAGATGGGTTCAGAGAAAAAATTTTAAGACGGGGAAATTGGCTAAATAACAAAGTCCATTATCGTCTCTGGCTCAAAGCAAAACATTTTACAAGAATTTTTTTGGCAAAATTAAAATTCGGGATGTCATAATCAAATCAAAATGTTTTTAAGAAAAAATATCCTTGACGTTAAGGGCGGGCAATATGATTATTTAATCGTGGGCGCCGGTTTTGCCGGAAGCGTTTTGGCGGAAAGATTAAATGCAATTGGGCGAAGGGTGCTGGTGGTTGACAAGAGAGGGCACATAGGCGGGAATGCTTATGATTATTATAATGAGTTTGGCGTGCTCGTCCATAAATACGGCCCACATTATTTTCGGACAAACTTTGATGAAGTTAAAAATTATTTATCAAGATTCACTAAGTGGAGGATTTACAGATACAAGATAAAAGCAAGCATCAGCGGGCATCTTTACGCATTTCCCATAAACAGAAATACGTTAAATGAATTCTTCAACGTTAATTTAAGAACCGGAAACGATGCCCAAAAATTTTTAGATTCCAAGCGGTTGGACATAAAAAATCCGAAAAATGCCGAGGAACAGGTTTTGGCCCTCGTCGGCCGGGAAATTTATAGCGCTTTCTTCAAAAACTATACAATCAAACAATGGGGGATTCATCCCAAAAAACTTAGTCCTTCCGTGACAGCCAGAATTCCCATAAGAACAAACACAGATGACGGATATTTGAGCGATAAATTTCAGGCTATGCCCAAAGACGGGTATCGCAATCTTTTTGAAAATCTTTTGGAAGGGATTGAGGTTGTATTAAAAGCGGATTACGAAGATATTAGATATAAGATAGGATACAAAAGATTGATTTACACAGGGCCAATTGACGCATTTTTTAACTATAAATACGGTAAATTGTCTTATAGAAGTTTATATTTTAAATTTGAAAATTATGACAAAGAATTTTATCAGGATTATTCGCAAATAAATTATCCCAATGAGCGTAGATTTACAAGAATTGTAGAAATTAAGCATGTGACGGGGCAGAAAATTCCGAGGACAACCATTGTGAGGGAATATCCGAAGCCCAAGGGCGAGCCTTATTATCCTATTCCCAGCAGGGAAAACGAAGCGCTCTACAATAAGTACAAAAGAGAAGCGGAAGAGCTTAAAAATGTTTACTTTGTCGGGCGGTTAGCCGAGTATAAATACCTTAATATGGACCAGGTTGTGAAAGCGGCATTAGATCTTTTTGAGAAACTAGAAAATTAATATGGCGATAAGCAGAAATAGAAAAAAACCAAAAGTCTCCGTTATCATACCCACCTATAATAATTCCTTATTTCTGAAAGCCGCCATCGAAAGCGTTTTGCGGCAAACTTTTCAGGATTTTGAATTGATTATCGTTAACGACGGTTCAACCGATAACACCGAACAGGTTATCAACCAATTCAGAGTTAACGATGTGCGGATTACTTATATAAAACAGGATAACTTCGGCGGTTTGGCGGGACCGGTCAACAAGGGATTAAAAATAGCCCAGGGAGATTATATTGCTATTTTGGAAAACGACGATGAATGGCTGCCGGAAAAACTTGAGAAACAGGTTAAATTATTAGAGCAATCAGCGCAAGATGTCGGCTGTGCCGGTTGCCACGCCCTAATTGTTGATTGCTTAACAAAAGCCGTTAAGCAGAAAAAAAATAATCCCATAACCAGTAACGATCGTGACGCGTTTTTAAGAATTGTTTATGGCGAGAATTTTATGACCACTTTCAGCGTTTTTCTACTAAAAAAGGAGGTTTTCGATGCCGTCGGAATCATCGATGAAAATTTAAAATACGGAGCGGACAACGATTTTTTCTTCAGGGTTTTCCAAAGGTTCAATCTCGCTATCGTGCCGGATTTTTTGGTAAAATATAATATCCACGGTTCCAATCTTACAAAAGTTATGTCCGTCGCAAAAATTCAAGAGTTAGAGTACATGCTTCATAAGCATAATGATTTATTTAATAAGGTCCCGGATATTAAGAGCGCCAGACTGCAAGATGTTGGCGGGCTTTGGTTTTTAAGGGGAGAAAAAAAACGGGCGCGCACATTTTTTGCGGAAGCGATTAAGATTTCTTCGTCGCGAAGCCGCGTTTATACGAAATACGTTTTCACATTTTTCCCGCTTATTTTTTATAAGATCATTAGAGTCGCCGCCGCATTATTTAAAAATAGGCAATGAAAAACCTTAAAAAAACATTATTGAAAATGCCGCTAGTTTATTCGCTCAACGCTTTTTGGAAGGCAGGGCAAAATACGCGCAAAACGAAGAAATTGCACGATTTTTATAATAGAAAAGCAGATGAACTCGGCATTAAATATGACGAGAAGGAAATTATCAACAAGGTGAGAGCAAATTTAGCAAAAAGAGGGATTGTCTTTAATAAGGCAAAAAAAGATTTGAGAATTTTTTGGGTGGGCGCCCATTATGCGCAGGACATGTCTGGAACGCTGCAGGGGTTAAAAAAAATCGGAGAAATAACCACTTTTCAAAATGAAGAAGACGGATACGGCCTTTTGTGGAGGCAAACCTCAAAAGCCGGAATGAGCGAATCGGAGATAATTGAAAGCAATAGCCGCATGCTGTTAAAGCAAGTTAGAGAAGATAATCAAAAGGGAAAGATAGATTTGCTAATGGGACAAATGTGGGCGGATGTTTTGGATGTCGAATCTTTAAAAAAAATTCAGCAAATGGGCATCCCGGTAGTCAACATTTCAATGGATGACAAAATACCTGACCTTTGGGGAAGAAAAAATAATAAAAGAATCGGAGCGGTAGGTTTGGTTTCGGGAGTTGATTTGACGCTTACCACTTCGCCGGATACTTGCCTCTGGTATCAGGTAGAAGGAGGAGCGGCTGTGTATTGGCCACTAGCAAGCGATCCCAATATATTTTATTCAAGAGAGCCGAAAATTTATGATGTAGTTTTTGTTGGCGGCAAATATGGGGTTCGCGGGAAATTAGTCCAGGCAATAATGGAGGCAGGGGTAAAAATAGAGGCGTTCGGCCCCGGATTTCCCAACGGTTTTATTAGCGCAGATAAAATCGCCGAAGTTTTTGGAAAGGCAAGAATAATTTTAGGAAGCGGTTATGTTGGCTATAACACCGACATTCTTACTATTAAATTAAGAGATTTTGATGCGACGATGGCGGGGGCTTTATATTTAACAAATCGCAATCCAGATTTATTAAAATTATTTGACGAGGGAAAGGAAATTGAATGCTATGATACTATTGAGGAGTGTGTAAGTAAAATTAAATTTTATCTTGCCGATCCGGATAAATTAAAAACGGTGGCCGAATCCGGCCTGAAAAAAGCCAGAGAAAATTATACCTGGGAAGAAAATATTAAACGGGCATTAGAAATTATCGGTTGACTTTAATTCTATGTGCGGGATTGCCGGAATTGTCGCTCAAAATTCAAGAAACTGCGAGAAGGAAGTAAGGAAAATGGCGGATGCACTTGGTCATCGCGGACCGGATGACGAAGGGATTTTTTTAGACGAAAAAAACGGCGTGGCGCTCGGCCATCGCCGACTTTCAATTTTAGATTTGTCGGCTGCGGGCCACCAGCCGATGGTTTGGCGTGGCGCGCGAGATGAGGAAATTGTCATAGTTTTTAACGGCGAAATTTACAATTTTTTAGAGATTAAGAAAGATTTGCTGGGGAAAGGATATTCTTTTCGTACTAAAACCGACACCGAGGCGATATTGGCCCTTTATAATGAATACGGCGGAAAATCTTTCGCGATGCTGAAAGGAATGTTTGCGTTTGCCATGTGGGACGGAGAAAATGAGCAACTCGTTTGCGCTCGCGATCGTTTCGGAGAAAAGCCGCTTTATTACGCTTGGGGCGTTAATGGCGAATTTATTTTTGCTTCGGAGATTAAGGCGATTTTGGCTTCGGGATTGGTAAAGCCGATTTTGGATTTGGAATCCGTTTCTTGTTATTTGGGGCATCTTTATGTTTATCCAAACAAGACGATTTATAAGAATATCCATACTTTGCCGGCGGGGCATCAACTTGCATACAAAAATGGCGAAGTGGAAATAAAAAGATATTGGAATTTGCCGCCGGTGAACCAAAAAATCACTCTTGACGAAGTGATTCCGGTTTTCAGAAATTTATTAAATCAAGCGGTGGAGCGGCAGTTGATAGCCGATGTGCCGGTGGGCGCTTTTTTGAGCGGCGGCTTGGATTCTTCAACGATTGTGGCGGTTGCTTCGCAATTTAAGCCGAAAATAAAAACTTTTTCTTTCGCTTTTCGCGATTCAATTGACGAGACGCCATACGCGCGCGAGATTGCCAAGAAATATAATACCGACCACGTTGAGCTTTTTGATGACGGAGAAGATTTGGGAGAATTGTTTATAAAAATGCAGGAAATTTACGATGAGCCGCTCGGCGATTCCTCTAATATCCCGACATATTTAATTTCTAAATTGGCGCGGCAGTACACGAAAGTCGTTTTAACAGGAGATGGCGGTGACGAAATATTGGGCGGTTATGGCTGGTACAAGCCGTTTTTATATTTAAATTCAAAGGATAGCGTTTTTTGGCGCAATCAATTCGTGTATTTTATCGCGCGAGCGGTTCGGCGAATAAACGGCAATCAATTTTTGCTGCATAAAGTTTTAGGCGCGCGACATGAAGCAGTTAGTGATGTTGTTCAAGTGCATTTAGCAACTCAGCAAAATGTTTTTAATAATGCGGAACTAGCAGCGTTGGACCTGCCGCAATTTTTAGAAAAAAACTATTATCAGCCGAGTTGGAAAGCAGAAAATAACTTAAACGATGTTTTTCGAGTTGATCTAGAAAATTATATGCCGGGCGATATCTTGGTGAAAACCGACCGAGCATCAATGGCGAATGGATTGGAATTGCGCGCGCCGTTTTTGGATGTAGATTTAGCTTCGTTTTGCATTTCTCTGCCATATCAATTAAAAGTAAACAAAGATAGCGATAAAATAATTTTGCATAAGGCAGCGGCTGATTTATGGACGCCGTCTATTCGAAAACGGACGAAGCAGGGCTTTGGCGCGCCGGTTGGAAAATGGTTGCAAGAGAAATCATTGGCGGGTTTGAGGCGCGATTATTTACAGAATTCCAAAAGAAAAATTTTTGATGTAATTTCTTTTGATGCGTCGCAACTGTTCGCCGCTAAAAATAATTATCAGACATGGGCGCTACTGGTTTTGGCGCTATGGATGGAAAAGCATAACTTTGATTTATGACCCCATTTATTTCAATTTGCATCCCGAGTTATAACCGGCCGAAAGAACTTTTGCGGCTGTTAAAAAGCGTTGATGCGTTAAAATTCGACGATATCGAGATTGTCGTTGCGGAAGATAAAAGCGTGAAAAGAGATGAGATTAGAAGCGAGGTTGAGAAATTCAAAAAAGAAACAAAATACAGAATTGTTTACAAGGAAAATGAAAATAATTTTGGTTATGATAAAAATCTGCGGGAGTTAATTAACAATGCCGCTGGCGAGTGGATTATTTATATGGGCGATGACGACATTTTTGTTCCCGGCGTCCTGGATAAATTTATTCTTTTTTTGAAAGAACACAATGATTTGGGGTATGTTTTGAGGTCGTATAATGTTATTCATTATGGTGGCGAAACGGAAAAATTTCGGTATTTTGAAGGAAACAAATTTTTTGATCCGGGATTTTACGCGTATCTTTCTTTATTTAGGAAAAGCGTTTTTATTTCCGGTTTTACAATCAAACGAGAATTGGCGAAGCGTTTTTTGATCGGCGATTTTGACGGAACCCTGCTTTTCCAGTTGTATTTGGCGGCAGAAGTCGTTTTAAAATTTCCTTCGGCATATTTCGACGAGCCATTAACCAATGCTTACGAAAAAGAATTAAAGCCGGAGTTCGGTTCATCCGAGGCGGAAAAGAAATTCTACACCCCCGGCGCGATAACAATTGAAAATTCAATAAATTTTATGAAGGGATTTTTAAAGATAGCCGATTATATCGATAAAAAGTATAATTTCAATTCGGCGGAAATTATTCAATGGGACATCTCAAAGTATTCCTATCCGGTTTTATCAATTCAGCGCGATAAAGGCTTGAAAGAATTTTTAAGATATGTAAAAGAATTAAACAAATTGGGTTTTAACATTACGATTTATTATTATATTTACATTATCGCTTTGATTTTATTTGGAAAAAAATTTTGCGATTATTCAATTTTTTTTATTAAGAAAATTTTAGGTAAAACCCCTGAATTATAATGTTATTTTCTATGAAACAAGAAAGTTATTTAATGAAATTTTTAAGGGAATTAGGAATTGATTCGTTGGCTTGGTCCCTGCGGCGGCTCCACTGCCCTGTTAAAAAAAATGATTTAGTTTTGGAAATCGGCAGTGGCGGCAATCCTTATCCGCGGGCGAATATTCTTTGCGACGCTTATTTAGAAACTATGGAGCGTCATTTTGATCCCTTGGTACATGACCGCCCGACGATTCTGGCTTTTACGGAAAATTTGCCCTTTAAAGATAATGTTTTTGACTTTGTAATCGCGTCACATGTTTTAGAGCATTCATCCAATCCGGATAAATTTTTAGCAGAAATACAGCGAGTCGGGAAAGCGGGCTACATAGAAACGCCAAGCGCTTTTTTTGAGAGGTTATGCCATTATCCAATGCATCGTCTTGAGATCGAAAATAAAAATAACGAATTATTAATTTATAAAAAAACGGGCCAGATTGAAGATAAATATTTAAGCAGATTATTTTTGGAGGTTAGCGCAATTTTTTCTGAATGGGTTTCTAGTCATCCGTTTAATTTCCATGTCCGCTATTACTGGAACAAAGATATTGGCGGAATAAAATACAAGATTCTTAATCCCGGTTACAAATTTGATTGGAATGCGCCGTTGCCCCAAAAAGAATTAATTCCGCCGAAAAGCTGTAAAAATAAAATAAGAACATTTATTATTTTTTTATTGAGAGATTTTCTTTCTCAAAATAAAAGAAATGAACGCCTTGATTTGCTGGATTATCTCAAATGTCTTAAATGTGGCGGCAAAAAGTTAGAGAGGGGAGAATCGGACGTACATTGCGTTCGATGCGATTATTCATATAAAATCGTTGATAAAAATATTATAGATTTTATTAATAATTAATGAGGATTATTGTTGCGGGCGACTTCTTGGCTGATATGTACGAACCGGCGTTTTATAGCGCTTTTTTGAAATTGGGGCACAATGTTTCCAAATTTTCTATCGGGGATTATTTCAAGGAAAAAAAATTTTTTCAGAAATTACAGAATAAATTTTTATTCGGCCCTATTCTGCGAAAAATCAATAAAGATTTGATTGCTTGCGTGGAAATGGAAAAACCTGATTTAATTTTTATTTATCGCGGGAATATGATTTTCGCGGAGACAGTTCAAGAGATTAGAGAGTCTAGCGCGACTGTTTTCGGTTATAATAATGACGATCCATTTAGCGAGAGGCATCCTTCGTATATGTGGCGGCACTGGTTTCGGGCAGTTCCTTATTACGACCATATTTTTGTTTATCGTTCTAAAAATTTGGACGATTATACAAAGATCGGTTATGGCAAAACAAGTTTGCTGATGTCTTATTATTTGGTGGAGGAAAATTTTCCCATTGTGAACTTGCCGACGGATAGATTTCAATGCGATGTTATTTTTGTAGGACATTACGAGGACGACGGTCGCGATGAATATATAGCGGCGATTATTGATGAAGGAATAAATTTTAAGCTTTACGGCCCAGAATGGCACCGTTCAAAATATTATAATTTTTTAAAGGAGAAACTCGGGTATGAGGCAGAGCCGTTGAAAGGCGATGATTATAATTTGGCGCTCAATAGCGCGAAAATCGCACTGTGTTTTTTGTCTAAGTTGAACAACGACACCTACACCCGCCGTAATTTTGAAATTCCGGCAACGAAAACTTTTATGCTGAGCGAATATAGCGATGATTTGAATGATTTATTCGCCGCGGGCCGCGAAGCGGACTATTTTCGCAATAAAGAAGAAATGCTGGAAAAAATAAATTATTATTTAGCTCACAAGGAGGAAAGAGAGAGGATTGCCGAGGCGGGCTACCAGAGATTACTGCAAGGCGGCCACGAGGCGCTGGACAGGGCAAAAGAAATTTTAAGGCTCTATCAAGAATTCAAAAAATGAAAATTCTGCACATTATTCCATCGTATTTGCCGGCTAGATTCGCGAGCGGGCCGATTATTCCAACGCATAGTTTGAATAAAGAATTATCGAAAAATGGCGTTGAGGTTGTTGTTTATACGACTAATTTAGATGGCGACAGAATTTTAGATGCTCCCTTAAATCAAGAAATTAATCTTGACGGCGTAAAGGTTTTTTATTTTCCAATCACTTGCCGGTTTTGGCAATACTCCTGGGAGCTGCATCGCGCTTTGGCGTGCAATTTCAAAAATTTTGATTTAATTCATATCACTTCGGTTTTTTTATCGGCATCTACTCTTGGCGCTTACTACGCGAAAAAATCAGGCAAGCCTTATATCATTTCTCCGCACGGCAGTTTGATGAAGGAGCCGTTAGGCCGCGGATATTTGAAAAAGAATATTTACCTCTCGCTTCTTGAAAAAAGAAATTTAGAAAATGCGGCGGCAGTCCATTTTTTAAACGATAAAGAAGAAAGCGATTATTTGACGGCGGGCTTGTCGCTCAAAAAAGAGATTATTGTCCCGAATGGAATTGATGCGGATAAATTTCAAAATGTTTCGCGGCGGATTTCTTTCCGGAAAAAATTCAGCATTCCATCCGAATGCAAAATCATCCTTTTTTTAGGACGTCTGCATCCGATAAAGGGGTTGGATACTTTGATTTCGGCTTTTGCCGAGGTTATTAAGAAAGAACCGGATTCTTTTTTGGTTTTAGCAGGTCCGGATGAAAACGATTACGGCGAAAATCTTAAATCTCAAATCTCGAAATTTAACATTGGCGGCAAGGTTGTTTTTACGGGGATGATTGTTGGAGAAGAAAAAAATGCGGCTTTGCGGGAGAGTGATGTTTTTGTTTTGCCGTCTTACACCGAGGCGATGAGCGTGGCTGTGCTGGAGGCGATGTATTTCGGCTTGCCGGCTATCGCGACGAAGAATGTCGGCAATGCTTCGGATATTTTACGGGTTGATGCCGGCATTGTCGTGGAAAAAACGGAGTCTGCCGTGGCGGAGGCGATTTTGAAAGTTTTAAGAGATCCGGCGCTCGCGAAAAAGATGGGCGAAAACGGTCGGCGATTGGTGGCTCAGGAATTTTCCGGTGAAAAGATGGCAAAAAGATGGATAGAAGAATATGAAAAGATAATAAAAGAATGGAGCAAGCAGAATTTTTAAGCCAATTATCGCTGTTAGCTGGCGCCGGTTTTTAGAAAAATTTTATCTTGCGCTTGTTAAGGTGGCGCTATGTTGAGCGGCGATGATTGCGCAAAGATTTTTATTATTGTTTCCATCTTGGCTATTTTAGCAGTGTCGGATATTTTGCTTTCCGCTAAAGCGGCCTATCATTTTTCCAATTATCGCGGCCAGCCGCCTATACATATTTACGGCGCGGCAAGTAAAACTTCTTTGGATAAACACTTTGCCAGTAAATACGGGGCAGTTTTCTTTGCTTCCTCTGGTGATAATGGCTATGGCGCTTCTTGGCCCGCTTCTTCTCCTAATGTTATTGCCGTTGGCGGCACATCGCTCGAATTAAATAAAAATAGATCTTTTACAAAAGAGATTGCTTGGAGCGGGAGCGGAGGGGGTGTCAGCGCTTATGAGAAGTCGCCGGATTTTCAAGTTGGCTACGATATCCCCAAAAGTCATAACAAGCGCGCTATTCCGGATGTTTCTTACAACGCGGATCCGAAGTCGGGATTTTCTGTTGTTCATAATGGCGTTTGGCGGATTGTCGGCGGCACTTCTGCCGGGGCGCCGCAGTGGGCGGCTATCGCGGCATTAGGAAGCGGAATTTCCAATGTCCGATTTTACGCTGATAAATCAGGCGAGAACAACGGAAAATATTTCCGCGACATTAAAAGCGGCTCCAACGGCGATTGCGGATATTATTGCGAGGCGCGCAAACATTATGACTATATTACTGGCTTGGGTAGCCCGCTGACAGCGAATTTTTAACTTTTGGCCGCGTATTTTTGGTGCGCGGTTGTTTTACTGCCTTTTTATTTTATAATGAAGCATTATGGCAAAAGCGCCGGTAAGCGTTGTTGTTTTAACTTATAACGAAGAAATCCACATTGGCAGATTGTTGAAAAATATCTCTGATTGGGCGGATGAGATTTTTATCGCGGATTCTTTTTCTACGGATAAAACTTTGGAAATCGCGCGGTCATACGGGGTAAAAATAGTCCAGCATAAATTTGAAAATCAGGCGTCTCAATTTAATTGGGCACTGGACAATTTGGAAATTAAAAATGACTGGATTTTGCGGTTGGACGCGGACGAATATCTGATCGAAGACTTGAAAAAAGAAATCGGGACAATTTTGCCGAAAACTCTCGAAGGTGTCGGCGGTTTTTACATCAAGAGGCGTGTTTATTTTATGGGCCGCTGGATAAGGCACGGCGCGTATTATCCGGTTTGGTTTTTGAGGTTATTCAGAAAAGGCGGGGCGCGTTCGGAACAAAGGGCAATGGACGAGCATATTGTTTTACTTGAAGGCAAGGCGGAAAAGTTAAAGAATGATTTTGTGGATGAAAATTTGAAAGGATTAAGAGACTGGGTTGATAAGCATAATAATTACGCGAGTCGCGAAGCGGAAGAGGCGCTAAAATTTAAAAGCCATAAGTCGGAAACTGATTTAGGCGGTCAAGCCGGGAGAAAGCGCTGGCTGAAAAATAATTTTTATTACCGGCTGCCGCTTTTCTTGCGCGCCTGTCTATATTTTTGCTATCGTTATTTCATTCGTCTGGGATTTTTGGATAGCCAAGAAGGAATGATATTTCATTTTCTTCATGCTTTTTGGTATAGATTTTTGGTGGACGCGAAAATTTATGAAGCGCGGATGGTCGCGAAAAACAATTATACTGGACGAAAAAAATATTGAAGAATCCGCAAAATAGCGTATAATTTCTATATGGACGCGAAAAACGCTGTTAAAAACAAGACAATTTTAATAACCGGCGGGACCGGTTCTTTTGGCAATGCGGTGGTCGAAAAACTTCTGCCACTGAATCCTAAAAGGATAGTTATTTTCAGCCGCGACGAGAAGAAGCAATTTGATATGGGTAATAAATTTAACAGCGATAAATTGGAATTTTTTATCGGCGACGTGCGGGATAGAGATTCGGCGCAGCATGCGATGTATGACGTTGATTACGTTTTCCATGCGGCGGCTTTGAAGCAGGTGCCGAATTGCGAATTTTTCCCCGTCGATGCCGTTAAGACAAATTCATTGGGCGCGCATAATGTTATTGACGCGGCTATAGAAAACGGCGCAAAAAGAGTTGTGGTTTTGAGCACTGACAAAGCGGTTCATCCGATTAACGCGATGGGTATGAGCAAGGCGTTGATGGAAAAAATAATGGTTGCCGCTTCGCGCGAAAAAAGAGGGAAAACAATTTTATGCGGCACCCGTTATGGCAACGTAATGTACACGCGCGGCTCGGTGCTTCCTTACTTTATCGGTTTAATGAAAGCGGGAAAACCGCTTACGGTTACGGATAAAAATATGACCAGGTTTTTAATGCCGATAGATCATTCGGTTGATTTGGTTTTATATGCTTTAACTAGCGGAGAAAATGGCAATATTTATGTCAGGAAATCGCCAGCTAGCACAGTCGGCGATTTGGCAGAGGCGTTGGTTGAAATTTTTAATTACAGAGGCGGCATTAAAGAAATCGGCGTTCGGCCAGGAGAAAAAGGTCATGAGGAATTGATTTCCCGAGAAGAAGCTGTGCGGACACGAGATAAAAATGTTTATTTTCAAATTAATCCGGAATCACGGGAGATAGATTATCGAAATTATTATTTTGAGGGCATAAAAAGTGGACATGTTTTGTTGTCAGAAGGATATACTTCAGCTAATACCCAAAGATTGTCAATAAAAGAAATTAAGAAATTGCTGTTGTCTTTAAATGAAGTCAAAGAAGAACTTAAAAATTGGCATTACCGGTAGCCGCGGATTTATCGGCAGACACATCGCGGCGGCTTTGAGTAGAAAAGGCGCAAAACTTTCTTTTTTCGATAGGCCTCAAAACGATTTATTAGAAAGCGTCTCGGCCGCTCTGAAAAAATTCGTTAAAAATAACGATGTCATAATTCATGCGGCGGCGGTTAATCGCGGCAACAATACGGAAATCATTGCTGGTAGCATAGCGGCAACTTACAATTTAATCGCCGCGATGGAAAAATATAAGAGCCGCGCGAAATTAATTTTTTTGTCATCAATTCAGGCGGAAACAGATACTTTATATGGCCAAAGCAAAAGATTAACGGAAATAATCCTGGAGGATTTTTCCAGAAAGAATAATTCGGCAGTTTCAATCTTTCGCTTGGCCAATGTTTTCGGCGAAGGATGCAGGCCATTTTATAATTCTGTGGTGGCGACATTTTGCCATCAAGCGGCGCATGGAGAAAAATTAACAGTACATCCGCAAAGCAAAAATAAAAAAATCAATTTGATTTATGTCGGCGACGCGGCGCGGATTATCGCCGATGAAGCGCATAAGGAACGAGCGCAAAAATTTTCTTTCAAAAGAGTGGATTCAAAAAATATAATTTCTATCGGCGATTTGGCAGAAGCTGTGGAATCATTCCGAAAGAGCGCACCGAAGAATTTAAAATCTAAATTTTATAGAGATTTGTATACAACGTGTTTGTCATATAAAAATGGAAAATAAAAAATTAGAAATGAAAAGCGATGAGCGGGGAGACTTCGTGGAAGTTTTTAAAATCCCCGGATTTGGACAGGTTTCATATTCTACGACAAATCCAGGAGTTATTCGCGGTAATCATTATCACGCGCGGAAAAAGGAAATTTTTTGCGTTATTGAAGGAGAGGCGAAGGTGCGGCAGAGGGATATCAAAACCGGAGAAGTTGAGGAGAAAATTGTTTCCGGCGCCGCGCCGGAGCTGGTTGAAATGAAACCGAATTGGACGCATAATATACAGAATATCGGCAATAAAGAAATGAAATTATTAATTTGGATAAGCGAGGTTTATAATCCCGCGGACACGGATACTTTTTATGAAGAAGTCTGACGTCGACAAACTTAAAGTGATGACGATTTTCGGGACGCGGCCGGAAATTATCCGGCTTTCGCGGATTTTTGCAATTTTAGATAAATACGTTAATCATATAATGGTCCATACGGGCCAAAGCTTTGATTACGAGATGAACCAAGTGTTTCTCGATGATTTGAGAGTCAGGAAGCCGGATTATTTTTTAGAAGTGAAATCAGAAACGTTAGGCGGACAAATTGCGAAGATTATTGAGCGGAGCGAAGAGGTTTTGAAAAAAGAAATGCCGGACGCTCTTTTGATTTTGGGCGATACCAACAGCGCTTTGGCGGCGATAGTCGCCAAAAGGATGAAAATCCCGATTTTCCATATGGAGGCCGGAAACCGTTCTTTTGACGAAAATGTGCCGGAAGAGACCAATCGCCGCATTGTGGACCATATTAGCGATATCAATTTGCCTTACAGCGAGAATGCCCGATTGTATTTGATACGTGAAGGGGTCCATCCGGGGACCATTTACGTAACCGGTTCGCCGATGGCGGAAATCTGGGAGGCATACAAAAAAAGCATTCTAAAATCAAATGCGCTTAAGAAATTTAATTTGAAAAAGGGCCAGTATTTTGTAGCCAGCATTCATCGGGAGGAAAACGTGGAAAGCAAAGAGGCGTTGACGAAATTAATAGACTCTTTGAATGCCATCGCCGAAATATATAAAATGCCTGTTGCGGTAAGCACTCATCCTCGGACAGCCAATCGTCTTGCGGAGCATAAGTTCAGGGTTGATAAGTTAATTAATTTTCATAAGCCGATGGGTTATTTTGATTATAACAATCTTCAGCTGAACGCTTTTTGCGTTTTGTCTGATAGCGGAACGATTTTGGAAGAGTCGTCTATTATGGGATTTCCGGCCGTACAAGCGAGAGTCAGTTCTGAGCGGCCAGAAGGTTTTGACGAGGGGGTTTTAATTTTGTCGGGTTTGGACAGAGATATTATTTTGCAGGCCATTGAAATTACGGTTAAGCAATTGGCAGGAGGCGAAAAATTCAACGTCCCGCGCGCTTATCGGGATATAAACGCTTCCGGCAAGGTTTTGCGTTTAATTGTCGGTTTAGCGAAAATCGTGAAAAAGCGGCGCGCTTTGACGTAGGCAGGTATGAAAAATATTTTAATTGTGGCGGATGTCTATCCACCAGAGATTTCTTCAGCCGCGAATTTAATGCGGGAACTTTCTGGTGGTCTTAAAAATCGGGGGTACAATGTCTGGGTTTTAACTTCTTACCCGAAACATTATTTGCCCCAAGAATTACGGGGCAATAATTTTGAGATTTTTTCCGAAGAAAACGGCGTAAAAATTATCAGGGTAAAGACCTTGCCTCTTCATAAGGTCAATTTCATCATTCGCGGTATTTCTCAGTTGCTTTTACCTTTTATTTTTTTTCGTCAGGCGAGAAAATTTATTGGTGTAAAAATAGACGCAGTGATAGTTTACAGCCCGCCGCTGCCCTTGGCTTTAATTGGCGGAATGATAAAAAAACGCTACGGGGCCAAATTCATTTTGAATATCCAGGACATTTTTCCTCAGAATGCCATTGACCTCGGAGTTTTAAGAAAATGGCCGCATTGGCTCGCGATTTGGATTTTTGAACAGATTGAGAAGAGGGCTTATCAAGAGGCCGACAAAATTTCTTTTCATTCAGAGGGCGGCAGGAACTTTTTGATTGAAAAAAAACGCGTGCCCGAAGAAAAGATCTTCGTTGTTTATAATTGGATTGACCTGGCGCCGTATCAGAACTTAACTAAGAAAATTTCTTTCAGAAAGCGATGGGGGCTGGAGAATAAGTTTATCATTTTATTTGCGGGGATTATGGGGCCAGCGCAAGGAATGGAATTTATCGCGGATGTTGCCGAAAAAATATCCGACATAAAAAATGTCGTTTTTCTTTTGGTAGGCGACGGAACGGAAAAAGAGAAAGTTGATAAATTAATCAAAGAGCGTGGATTAAAAAACATTATCATTAAGTCGTCTGTTTCCATGGACGAGTATCCTTATTTAGTTAAAGAAGCTAATGTGGGGTTGGTTTGTTTAAGCGCGCGAAATAAAACCCCTTTTGTTCCGGGAAAATTTTTGGGATATCTGGCGGCAGGTAAGCCTATTCTGGCTTTTCTTAATAAAGAGAGCGATGGGTTTGCCCTAGTTGAGAAGGCGCATTGCGGCTATGCGATAGTGGCGGGCGACCTTGAGCGCGCGGAGAATTTAATAAGAAAAACACTGCAGGGGAATAAGGCCGTCCTTAAGGAGTTGGGAGAAAACGGGATGAGATACGCTGAAGATAATTTGAGCCTGGAGGCGGCTTTGGATAAATTTGAAAGATTGATTTCTCCCGATGATTTTTAAAATGGGTGTTTTTGCACTTTTTACTTTATTCTGGAAGCCAGCGCTTTTTTGATGGTTTCCAGGAATTGCTCGGTGCCGATGGTGGTTTTGACGGCGTAGTCGTAAGCGCCGATGTCTTTGGCTTTTTGGATGGTGTCAGTGTCGTTCATATTGGAGAATACGATAATGGGAATATCTTTATATTTTTCATTGGCCTTGGTTTCTTTCAGGAAAGAAAAGCCCATTTTTTCGGACAAATCTTCTTTATTGTCGGAGACTGATTTGTCGTAAGGCAGGATAAGGTCCAAGACGATTAAGTCTGGAGTGTTTTTCTCGAGAAGTTCAAAGGCGGATTTTAAATCAAGAGCATTGAGTATTTCGTAATCGTAATCTTTATCGGCGGAAAAAAGGTCGCTGAACAGAGAACACAACAAACTCTCGTCTTCTATAAACAATATTTTGGCATTTCTCGCGTTGTCTGCCATTACTATTATTTTAAAGCATTATATTTTCCAGTCAATTGAAAAGCGGGGATAAACGGAGGGCGCGGACTGCCTCGTTCAATGATTTTCCTAGTCGGGTATCTTTAATTGCCCCGTTGCCTTAAATTCCTGCAGTTTTTTGAATGTTTCCTCAATGAGATTTTCCATTTTATTCGCCCCTTCCAGCGCTTTCAAGACGAAATCCCGCTGTTTTTCCGGCGGGAATTTGACGTAAGTGTTGTTTTCCCAGAAACTCAAATACCCTTTAACAATGGTAAGAGGACCTTTCAGGTCGTGTTTCATTACTCTTAGAACGTCCTTTTTTTCTTCCATAAATTTTAAAAACAGGATTTAATTAACTGGCTGCTGTGTTATTTTTTAGTATAGCATATTTGTTTTCAACAACAAGTTATGATTAGGTTACGAATACACAAAAATTATTATGAATAATAATATGTTTATCTGTTATAATGTTTATAATGAAGAAAATTCTTTTGATTGACGCTAACGCTCTTATTCACCGGAGTTTTCACGCTTTGCCGTCTTTTGCTTCTTCCACCGGACAAGCCACGGGCGCGCTTTACGGCTTATCCAATATCCTCTTGAAAATTCTTAAAAAAGATCCGCCGGATTATTTAGCCGCTTTTTTTGACCGGCCCGAGCCTACTTTTCGCAAAGAACTTTATTCGGAATACAAGGCGCATCGTCCTAAAGCTCCGGACGAGCTTATCTCCCAAATTAAGGAAGCTCGCCGGCTTTTTGAGCAGTTTGGCGTCAAAGTTTTTGAAATTCCTGGTTTTGAGGCCGATGATTTAATCGGCGCGGCGGTGAAAAAATTTAAAGACGCCAATCAATCTCAAATAGTTATTCTTACCGGCGACTTGGATACCTTGCAGCTGGTGGAGGGTAATAAAATTGTGGTGGAGGCGCTGAAAAAAGGAATCTCCGAGACCATAATTTACAACGAGACAGCAGTGAAAGAAAAATACGGAATTTCTCCCGAACAAATTCCCGATTATAAAGGGTTGGTGGGCGACCAATCCGACAATATTCCGGGCGTGAAAGGAGTGGGCCCGAAAACCGCCGCCGCTTTTATTCAAAAATACAAAACTTTGGAAAATTTTTTCCAAAAACATCAGGGAGCTGGACGCGAGCAAGAGAAAACAGCCGAAGAAAAATTAGGAAAAAAATCAGAAAGCGCCATTCAGAAAATTATCAGCGAAAAAGAAATTGCTTTGCTTTCCAAAAGATTGGCTGTTATTAATCAGGAAGCGTCTTTGGCCATTGATAATTTGGAAGAAATAAAATACGGGAAGCTTCCTTTGGAGCATATTATCAAATACTTTGAAAGTTTGGGCTTTCAGAGTCTGATAAAACGGCTGCGCGAATTTCAGGAAATCTCCCAGAAAAATTTATTGGCGCATGACCATTTGCCCGCCAAGGAAATAGAATTTTTGAAACACCAGCCCACCTTGTCTTTGAAGATAGCGGAAGAAGTGGAAGCGCCTCTCACCGCCATTTTAAAGGAAATGGAAAACATCGGCATAAAGGTTGATATCGCAAAATTGAAAGAAAAGCGGAGCGCGGTAGAAAAAGGGCTGGATAAATTAACCAAAGAAATTTATCAGGAAGCCGGGGAAGTTTTTAATATTAACTCTCCCAAACAAACCCTGGATATTCTTAACAAAAAATTTAAGCTGTCTTTGCGCTCTACTGCTTATGAGAAATTGATCAAGTTAAAAAACGTTTCTTTGGCGAAATTAATTCTTGAGTACCGCGAACTTTTTAAACTGAATTCAACATATTTTATTCCTCTTATTGAACGGGCATCGCAAGATGCCAAAAGCCGCATTCACCCTACTTTTGTGCAGCTGAAAGCCGCCACGGGCCGCATCACTTGCGAAAATCCTAATTTGCAGAACATCCCCAAGAGCGCGCGCGATGTTTTCGTGCCTGAAAAAGGCTATAAACTGGCGGCTTTTGATTATTCCCAAATTGAACTGCGCATCATTGCTTCTTTGTGCGAAGACGCGGAAATGATAAATGTTTTTTTAAGCGGCAAGGATATTCATCAAATGACTGCCTCGAAAATCTTTCGGGTGAAATCCGAAGACGTCAATTCTTCTATGCGCCAAATCGCCAAGACATTGAACTTCGGCATTATTTACGGAATGGGCAGCCGCAGCTTCAGCGAGGGAAGCGGGCTGAGTTTGGCAGAGGCGAAAAAATTTATCGCGGAATATTTTGCCGGCTTCCCGGCTATTAAAATTTGGCAGGAGAATGTTTTGAAAGACGCGCGCCAGAACGGTTATGTGGAAAATTTAAACGGACGGCGCCGGTATTTGCCGGAAATAATTTCTTTTAACCCCCGGATTCAGGCTGAGGCGGAAAGAATGGCGGTTAATTTTCCGGTGCAAAGTTTGGCGGCGGACATTATTAAAATGGCGATGATAGGAACTAAGGAAAAATTAACCGAAAAAAATTATTGGAGCGTTAAAGCGCATATGCTTCTGACCATTCACGACGAATTGGTGTTTGAAATTAAAGACGACGAATCACTTCCCGGAATCGCCGCTTTAATTAAGGAAACAATGGAGAATGTTTATGTTTTAAAAGCGCCGCTATCGGTAAAGTCGGCCGCAGGGGATAGCTGGAAAGATTTATAAGGGTTTAATTACAACGTATCTTTCGCTGCCTTCTCCGGAGCTTTCCGTGGTTAGATCCGGGCGGTTTGCCAGCTCGGCATGTATTAAACGGCGTTCGTAGGAGTTCATTGCCGGAAGAGTTATCGGTTCTTTGGCGGTAGCGGCTTTGCGCGCCGCGGCGCGGGCCAGTTCTAAAATCAGCTCCTCTCTTTTCTTGCGGTAATTGTTTACGTCAACAATTATCAAAGAGCCGTCATTTTTTTTGGCAATCATTTTGACAATATGGTTAAAATCATCCATAAAACCCGGAAGACTTTTTTCAATTAAAACATCGGAAATGATAATGTGAAAACGATGACCGTCGGAATTTTCAGTGACGGAAAAATCCTCAAATCCTATTTTGGTTATTAAGTTTTCAATAATTTGTTTTAGTTCCATATTTTAGGCGTCAAGCGTCAAGTATCGGGTATCAAGCGTTGGACGTCAAGGGGTGTCGGCTGCTGAACATTGAATTAGCGCGCCGTTTCCAATTTCTCTTCTTCTTTTTCAATCTCCTTTTTTATATTCAATTTATTATTTATTATCATTTGTTGGACAACGGAAAACGCGGTGGTGGTGAGCCAGTAAAGCGCCACAGCTGAAGGAAAGCGCCAAAGCAGGGAGATGGTTAAAATTGGCCCAAGAAACAGCATCATCTTCGCCATTTGTTCTTCGGCAGAGAGATTATAGAACTTTTTTTTGGATTTGGGAAGAGTCAGCCGCGATTGCCAGTATTGCGCGAGGCAGGCCGCTATGGCTAAAAAAGGGCTGGGCTGAGCAAGATTAAAAAATCCCAAAAAATGAGTATCAATGCCGCCGATATTTTTGAATCCGCGGGAGAAAATGAAAAATAAAGAAATCATCACCGGCATCTGAAGCAATAAAAGAAAAAAAGAGCTGAAAGGATTGACTTTGTGTTCGCGATAAAGCTCCATCGTGGCTTGCACTTGTTTTTCTTTGTCTTCTTTATGAAGCCGCTGGATTTCTTTCAGGCGCGGCGCGATTTTTTGCATAATGGCCTGGTCTTTGGCGCTTTTATAGAATAAAGGGAAGAGGACGAAACGGATAATAAGGGTTAAAAGAATCACCGCCACGCCGAAATCTCCGAAGGAGAAATGCTGGTAGAGGTAAATCAAAAAATTCAACAGCGGTTCGTAGAGATATTGTTTGAAAAAATCAATCATAAAATTTTATTAGCGCATAGCGTTTAATGTGGATGAAAATAGAATTCGCGGCTCAAGTACTCTTAACTTTCAGGTAGTCATTGATGTTTAAGACTGCCTTGACGGCGTCTCCGATGGCGATGTTGATTTGGCCGTACAAAACATCGGTAATGTCTCCGGCGGCCCAAATGCCTTCGCGGGATGTTTTTTGGGTTTTGCCGTCAACAATAATTTTTCCCGCGGGACTGACGTCTATCAGGTTTTTAAACAAGCCGCTGTTTGGCTGGTTGCCGATAGCCACGAAAACGCCGTCGGTTTCTAATTCTTTAACGCCTCCCTTGGCGCGGTCTTCATATTTAATGGCGGAAACGAAATTGCCGCCAATGATTTCCGATGTTTCCGCCTGGCTGATAAATTCAACCTTTCCGGATTCTCTGGCTTTATCTAAATAAACCGGGTCGGCGCGGAAAGTATTATTATGACTTAAAATAAAAATTTTGGAAGCGTAGGGCAGCAAATCCAAAACAGCGTACAAGGCGGAGTTTCCTCCTCCGACGACCGCCGCTGTTTTATTTTTCATTAAAGGAGCGTCGCAAATAGAGCAATAAAAAACGCCCTTGCCTTCAAATTTTTTTTCTCCGGGAATATTCAGCTTGCGATGATTGCTTCCCGAAGCGATAAGAATTGTTTTAGATTCAAAAATTTCGCCGTCAGCCGCCACAGAAAAGCCGGCGTCGGTCACCCCAATTTTTTCAATCCGGCGTCCCTCTTTTATCTCAATTCCGTCATGCGAACGCAAGTGTTCTTCCAGGGTGTTTTTCAATTCCAGTCCGCTGATGGATTGGAAGCCGATGAAGTTGTTTATTTGAGAGGCAACCACGGATTGGCCGCCGAAAGATTCGGTGATAAGCAGGGTGTTTATTTTTTTTCGGGAGGCGTAAATGCCGGCGGCTATACCTGCCGGTCCGCCGCCGATAATGATAAGGTCATACAGCATGTAATGTGTGGTATGTAGCGCGTAACGCGTGAACAGAATGCGTTTACGCCGCGCAGAATACCGCGGAATTCAGCGTCCTATGTTTTTAACGCTTTGTCTATTTCTGCCCGATTAAATCCGATGATAATCTCGCTGTTTATATCAATAACCGGCACGCCCAATTGCTGTGATTTTTTAATCATTTCGTCGCGGGCTTTTTCGTCAACGCTGACGTCAAATTCTTCGTAAGCGACATTTTTTTGGCGAAAATAATCTTTGGCCATCTGGCAATAAGGGCAAACCGGCGTGGAATAAATTTTTATTTTAGGCATAGTTTGTTAAATGATTTTTTGAACGGATTTTTTGAGTTGTTTTATTTTAACAAAGCGTCAATCGCCGCCTTCATTGCCAGATAATCAAATTCTCTTTTTTCGTTCATTTGCAGACTTACTTTCTGGCCGTTAAGAAATACAGCCGGCGTTCCCACGCCTTCGGGCAGGGCTTTTTCCGCTTCGCTCATCGCGTCGGAGTAAGTATTTTTGTATTTCTCGGAATCATAACAGGCGCCGAAAGCGGCAACATTCATTCTTAAAGCGGCGGCGGTTTTCTGGAAAAAATCCTTAACCAGATTCCCGCTACCCTCATTGGAAGCCAATTGTCCAGACATTACTTTTTGCACCTCGGCGTATTCCGCGCTGAAGATCGCGTCGCGCATTTCCCAGAATTTTCCCTGCTCTTGGGAGCATTTGGCGGCAATTACGGCGTTTTGCGATTCTTTGACGGTTGAACGCGCATCCAAAAAGGCCAAGGGCTTATAAACCATTTTTACTTTTCCGGTTTTAATATATTCTTCGCGTAAGGACTCTTCTATTTCTTTATGGAATTTGGCGCAAAACGGGCATTGAAAATCGCCGAATTCTATCAGGGTTATAGGAGCGTCGGTATTGCCTAAAATAGCGTCGCTTTCGGAAATTTGAGGGGAAGCGGTTTGTCCGGTCTGGGCGCCGTTATTCAATGTTTTAAGTGCTACTGCTTGTTGGCTATTTTGAGAAGGGGCATAATTTTTTAAGCCCGTGGAGTAAATAACCGCTCCGGCGATTAACACTCCGGCGAAGATAATGCTGGCTGGCAGAAGCCAATCTTTCCCCTTTTTTCCTTGGGGTTGCGCGATAGATTGTTCCTCGGACTGCTCATTGATAGCGCTGTTAGAAGTTTGATTTTCCATATGCTACAATGATAGGGTTCAGGCGAAGCAATGTCAAATTTTGCTGGAATTTTATCCATTATTTTTGCCTGTTATTATGAATAATTTTAAATTTTTGGCGGTTTTCGCGGGCGACGCGGCGATTTTTTTTCTTTCTTTGGCGCTGGCTATTTATCTGCGCCAGCCCGTAAATTTTCCCGCGGTTTTTCGGGAGCACTTTTTGCCCTTTTCTTTTATTTTTGTGTTTTGGACGCTGGTTTTTTATTTGTTTAATCTATACGAGCCGAAAAATTTTAAGAACGACCTCGCGCTTTTCAAAAATTTTATCCTTTCTCTCGTTTTTAACGCGGCCGCCGCCGTTATTTTCCTGTATTTTTTCGCCGCTCAGTTTCAAAATGTTTCCCCTAAGACAATTTTCTTTCTTTTTGTTTTGATTTTCGGGCTGCTTGGATTTTTGTGGCGCTATTTTTTCAATTATTTCAATAACATCGTCGGAGCAGGGGAGAAAATTTTATTTATTCTTCCTTCTGAACAGCGTTATCAAAAATCAGTCGGCGAATTAAGCGGTTATCTCAAAAATCATCCTCACCTTGGCTACGAGATAAAATATCAGCTGCCGGAAGGCGACATTAGCCAGATGGATAAGATTCCCGACATCATCCGGAATCATCAGATAAATTTAATTATTATCCCGGCGCATTTGAAGGAGAAAAAATTGTCCCGGGCGATTTACGACAATTTGGCCTTGGGAATTGCTTTGATAAGCTGGGTGGAATTTTACGAGATTATTTTTAAAAAAATTCCTTTGGCCGAGCTGGAAGAAAGCTGGTTTTTGGAAAATATCGCTTTTCGCCACCAAATTTACGACGCGGTTAAGGGGATAACCGAAGCAATTTTGTCGTCCATTTTAATTATTATTTTATCGCCTCTTTTTGTTTTGATTTTTATTTTAATAAAAATTACTTCCCGCGGCCCGGCGATTTATCGGCAAAAAAGAACCGGACAAAAAGAAAAAATTTTCACGCTTTACAAATTTCGCACTATGAGGATTGACCAAGAAGGGCCTTTGTGGACTGACAAAAACGATCGCCGCCTTACTTTCGCGGGGAAAATTTTGCGTTACAGCCATTTAGACGAACTGCCCCAGTTGTGGAATATCTTAAAAGGCGACATTTCTTTTGTGGGGCCGCGGCCGGAGCGGGTGGAACTTTCCGAACAATACAAACAGCTTCCTTTTTACGAAATCCGCCATATTATCAAACCGGGACTTACCGGCTGGGCGCAAATAAATTATCAGCCGAGCGTTTCTTTGGAAGAGGCTTACGAAAAACTGCAATACGATGTTTATTATATTGAGAATCGCTCGCTGTTTTTGGACTTCTTGATTTTAGTGAAAACAATCAAACATTTATTCGCGTCCTGACTTAAGAAATGATCAGCCGCCTTAAAAATCTTCTTTTTCAAAATCGTTCTACCAGGCAAACCATCGCTAAAAATATTTTTTGGCTGAGCGTGTCGCAGGTGGGCAGCCGTTTTATCCGCGCCAGCATTTTGATTTACGCGGCGCGCGTTTTGGGCGCGGAGCAGTACGGAGTTTTTTCCTATGTTTTGGGATTGGCCGGATTTTTTACCATCTTCGCCGATCTGGGGGTAAGCCCTTTGATGACGCGGGAAGTGGCGGGCCGGCCGGAAAAGCGAACGGTTTATTTCGCCAACGCTTTTTGGCTAAAAACCATACTTCTTTCCTTGACGGCTATACTCATTGTTTTCGCGGCGCCTAAATTTTCCAAAATTGAAGAGGCGTCCTTTCTTATTCCTTTCGTGGCGCTTCTTACTATATTTGATAATTTCCGCGATTTTACATTCTCTTATTTTCGGGGAACGGAAAAAATGGAGGTAGAAGGTTTTCTGACGGTTATTATGAATGTGGCGATTGCCGCGGCCGGATTTGTTATTTTATATTTTTCCAAAACCGCCGGCGCTTTGCTTTTTTCTTATATTGCCAGCGTGGGTATTTTAAGCGCGATTGCTTTTTATTTTATCAAAGACGAATTGAAAAATGTTTTTCAAAATTTTCACAAAAAAATCTTCGTCCAATTTTTTAATGATTCCTGGCCATTGGCTTTCGCGGGACTCTTCGGCGTTTTTATGCTGAACATTGACCTGGTGATTCTCGGCTGGTGGCGCGGCGCGGCGGAAATCGGCTATTACGCGGCCAGCCAGCGGGTGGTGCAAATACTTTATACTTTGCCCTCCATTCTGGCCAGCGCCGCTTTTCCCGCTCTCTCGCGCTTTGTCAGCCAAAACGATATAGAAAAAGCGCGCCGGCTTAATGAAAAATCAATGGCGGTTTTGTATTTTGTCGCCCTGCCGCTGGCCGTGGGCGGAGTTGTATTGGGAGCGCCGATAATAGAATTTCTCTTTGGCAAAGAATATCTTCCGGGCGCGCCCACTTTTCAGATATTCTGCGCTACTTTGCTGATAAATTTTCCCGGAGCCGTAATTGGCAATCTTATTTTGGCGCACAACCAACAGCGGTCGTCGTTTAAGTATCTGGCTTTGGGCGCGCTTACCAATGTATTATTTGACATTATTTTAATCCCGCCTTACGGCATTGCCGGTTCGGCAGTAGCGACTTTTCTGTCGCAGGCGGTTTATTTTATCCCGGTCTGGTTTATGATGAAAAAGAAAAATAATTTTCAAACACTTGTCTACTTAAAAAAAATGATTGCGAGCGCGGCTCTTATGGGGATTTTCAGCTACGGACTTAATGTTTTCGGTTCGCCGGTTGCTGTTAATATCGTTCTCTCGGCGGGAATCTATTTGGGACTGCTTTATTTATTGAAAGAAAACATTATTTATGAAATGGGAGAATTGTTTGGCAGGTTGAAGGAGTAGAGAGATACTTTCGGGAGTTGTTTGCTATTTATCTCCGTCTATTGTCTTGCGGGGGGGGGCTTACTGGTATAATTAAAATATGAATAAGGCTTTCACCCTCATAGAACTTCTGATAGTTATTGCCATCTTGGCTATATTAGCCACGGTAATTACTTTAGCCATCAACCCCATAGAATACTTCAAACAAACCAGAGATGCCAAAAGAATGGCGGAACTCAATGCCTTAAACCAAGCCCTCCAGATATACGATGCCAGCAATGTAAACATCATCAGCCAGCAATCCTCCACCACTGTCTACGTCTCTATTGCCGACCCCAATATTACTGGAAACTCCACTTCTTCCTGTTCCAATATGGGTCTTCCCTCCCTTCCCTCCAACTACTCCTACTACTGCGTTTCCCAAGCTAATCTCAGAAAAACAGACGGCACGGGCTGGATACCTGTCAACTTCCAATCCCTGTCTTCTGGTTCTCCTTTATCCGCCTTGCCCATTGATCCGATAAACACCACTTCTTCTGGGAATTATTATACCTATACGCAAGGAGGGAGTTGGGAATTAACTACCATCTTTGAATCCCAAAAATATATTGATAAGGCCGCGCAAGACGGCGGACCAGATTCGGCAATGTATGAAATAGGGACTAATCTTTCTCTTTCCCCGTTTGTACACGGCTTATTGGGCTATTGGCAATTAGATGAAAATAGCGGAACAATTGCAAGTGATTTGAGTGGCAATGGCCACAATGGAACATGGAATGGATCTGGCAACCATTTTGCTACAGGGAAAGTCGGCCTTTTTGCAGGCCAATTTAATGGCAGCGACGATTATGTAAGCATAAATACGTGGCCGTCGTCTTCTCATGAGCCGCTTACTATAGGAGGATGGTTTAATGTTCTTGGGGGCGGGAATTATATGGCGGGATTAGTTGATAAAAATGCACGTTTTTCATTATTCTCCAATGCCGCTAATGGAGCAATCGAGGTATTTGCTGGTGGCGCTATTAGTTGTGGTTATGATGAATTGTGGGCTAATAGTAAAATGTTAGTCGGATCGGGTTGGCATTTTATTTATGCTACTATAGATTCTGCAAATAAAGTCTCTATATATTATGATGGCATATTAGATAGTTCTAAATTTTTTTGCGGAGTGCCAGAAGGTAGCAATTTGATGAATTTAGGCTTAAATCCTAATGGTAATCGTTATTTTAATGGTCAAATAGATGACGTCCGCATTTATAATCGCGCTCTTTCCGCCGCTGAAATTGCCGCCATCTATAATGCCGAGAAATAACTTCTATTTTTTGCCCTACTCCAGTTTCAGTGAGAGAATTTTTGAGGTGCCGTCGTTGTTCATAGTGACGCCGTAAAGCACGTCCGCTGTTTCCATTATCACGCGGTTGTGGGTGATGACGATAAACTGAATCTCGCGGCAAAATTCTTTTATCAATTCGGCAAAGCGGCGGGAGTTTTTTTCGTCCAGAGGCGCGTCAATTTCGTCTAAGACCAAAAAGGGCGGGGGACTGACGGAAATCAAAGAGAATAAAGCGGCAATGGAAACAAGGCTTTTTTCTCCGCCGGACAAAGCATCCAGGCTGTGAATCCGTTTTTTGGGCAAATTAAGCTCAATGTCTATGCCGGTATTTTCTTCCTTTTTTTCCTCCCCGGTAGTTTCAATGGAGGTCGGTGCGTTTTCTTCACTATCCATTGCATTTTGACTTTTGTCCGCCCCCGCCGCGGCGGATCGGATCGGATTTTGGATTTTCATTTTGGCGCTTCCTCCGCCGAACATCAGCCGGAAAAATTTGTTGAATTCTTCGTTAATGATTTTAAAAGAATCATTAAAACGGGAAGAGATTTCATTTTTTAATTCCGCGATGAGATTATGTAAATCCGCCAAGGCCTTTTCCAAGTCGGCTGATTGATTTGTTAAATAATCACAGTGCGCTTCCACCTCTTTTGCTTCCCGGATAAGCGCGTCGTCTATTTCGCCGATGCTCATCAGCTCGTTTTTTAAGCGAAGAATCTTTCTTTCCAGTTCTTGCCAGTCAGCGGTATTGTCAATAAAGGCGGGGCCCAATTTGGAGAAATCTTCTTCGGTTCTTCCATTGGCCAGCCAATCGTTTTTGATATCTCCAATGCGTTCTTCCAATTTTTTATTTTCAAACAAAAGATAATTTTTTTTGTTTTCCTGCGCTCGGATTTCTTCTTTTTGCTCCTCTTTTAGTTCAAAAGCTTTCCGGAATTGTTCGTTGAAATTTTCCAGATTTTTTTCCAGGGATTCTTCGCGCGTTTTAATTTCTTGGATATCTTTTTCTATCAACGAGAGTTGTTCGGAAATTTTTATTTTTTCTTTGTTGAGGTTTTCTAGTTCTGGCTTTGGAGAAGCGTCAGTTGTCGGACGCCGGAAGAAATCGTCTATTTTTTTAATGAGCGATTTTAAGGAGGAAATGATTTGGGAATGGTCGTTTGCGTTTAATTTGTCTTCCATCTGCTGGCGGATGTCTTTCAAAAGATTGATTAAATCGCCGGCGGGGAATTGTTGTTCTTTTTCAGGAGTTTTTTGAGTTATTATTTCTATGCGCGCTTCAATTTTTCCCAATTCGCGCTGGAGAGATGATTGCCGTCCGGCTAATTCTTCTTTTTCATTTCTTAAAATAGAATGTTCGTTTTTGACAATTGCTTGAGATTCTATTTTTTTTAGCTCAGCGGACAAAGTGGTCAACTTTTTATTTTGTTCGGCGATAATTTGTTCGTATTCTTGCGCCGAGCGGTTATTGCCGCTGATGTCTTTTTTTATGCCGGCAATTTTATGGCTGAAATAAATGTTTTCCGCCTGGAGAAGCTCTTCTTTTTTTTGGTCGCGCAGTTCGTAGCGCGCCACTTGTTTTTTGAGCGTTTTTAAGCGCGGTAAAACCTCTTCCAGCATCAATTTCACTTTTTCCAAATTGAGCGCGGTGGCTTTTAATTTTCTTTCCGCCTCGGCTCTTTTCAGCTGGTATTCTTTTAATCCTAAAATTTCTTCCACCATCTGTCGGCGTTCTTCCGGCGCGGCTTTCACGAATAAGTCGCTGGAGCCTTGATTGATGATAGCGATGCCTTTGGCTCCCAATCTAGAGCGGGCGAAAAAATCAATCACGTCTTTGGCGCGGGATTCTGATTTGTTGATAAAATAATTGGAATTGCCGTCGCGGGAAACTTCGCGGCTGACAGTTACTTCCTCAAATTCTAACGGGAAGGTTTTGGAGCGGTTGTCAAAAGAAATCGCCACTTGCGCCAGGCTGGCGCGCGTTTTTTGGGGCGTGCCGGCGAAAATCAAATCTTCCGCCTTGCTCCCCCGCAAGTTTTTCGTTTCCCGCTCGCCTAAAATCCAGCGGATGGAGTCGGTTAGATTGGATTTCCCGCTTCCGTTGGGGCCGACAATCGCCGTGATGCCTTTGGGAAATTCCAAAATTGTTTTTTGAGCGAATGATTTAAAGCCGTTGAGCTCTAAAGATTTGAGATGCATTAGGTCAAATTTAGAGCATTTTTTAATGGTTGACAAGAGAGAGAGAGAGTAAGATGTAATTAATAAAAATTAAAGGTCGCAGAGTTTACAAAAAGGGTCGCGAAAAAATAACTTAAAAAATATGGAAAAGTTTGATAGGGAAAGTTTTGAGGAATTGACTACGCAACACGAAAAAGAAAAGAAAGAATTTATTGATAAGGCGCATGGAGAGGCGTTGGAACATGAAGAATCTTTAAAACATGAAGACAAATTAAACGAAGAAGCATTGGAAAGGGCAAAAAGATTAGAAGCCCAGGAGGGGGATATTAAAGAAAGAATGGAAGAGTTAAAAGAAGGTCTTCCGAGGGTTGTAGCAAGATACTTTGAGCATGATCCTGATAGGATTTTTAGTTATGGCTTCAGCAATGCCTTTTGGTACAATACCAAGGATGGAAGTACCGGCTGTTATCAAACAGGGTTGGGAGGAGATTATAAAAGAGATCGAGAGCGTATTGAAAGCAATTCCGATATTGAAGTTATAGATAGTCAGTCCCTACATATGAACCAAAAACACATTGAAGAACAAATTGTTGATTTGGAGGAAGATTATAAAATGGGTAGAATTAAGGAAACCGATTATAAAAGCATGAGAAAAGATTTAGAAATAGAACTCAAGGAATGTTATCCAAATTGGTGGTATCTATCCGATTTAGAAGCAAAAATCCGATATTTTAAAGAGCACAGACTTCCCTTGACAAGAAAAGGTATTGAAGAACTTAAAAAAGAAAGATCGTCACCCAACGAAAGGGTGTATTTAGAATTTTACTTTTCTCATCAGTCGATATTGTAGGAGTGAATAAAAAGGGATGTTTATATAAAAAATATGTACGAATCACTAGAACAACCAAATCAAAAAAAAGAATTAGGGATTAATTGGCATGATGGTAATCAAGCAGACTACTATCATTTAGGAGGTGGTATGGATAGAGATGGCAAACATTTTGAAGCAGAATCAGAATTATTTATCTCTAAGGATAGAAAATATATTCTAGTCATGTCTCAGGATAAAGCCAAGCTGGATGAAGGATCTGGGTTGGATATAGAATATGAAGGACTTCTGTCCAACGCGCCAGAAAGCGTCAAAAGAACACTAGAATACTATAAGAATGATTTAGTTCGAGAGGATATAATAATTTGACGCGCGCGGGAAAATTGAAAACGCATTAAAATGGCCACGTGATGAGGCAATAAAAAAGTCGAGGAATGGCATTTGAAGTTAATAAAATGGTTACCCCCCGCTGATTTTTTGTAAGGCGTCCTGGGCTGCCTCGGTTTCTGCTTCCTGTTTGGAAAATCCTTTGCCCGTGCCGCTGATTTTGTCTCCGAAGTAAACCGCCACGGTGAAAATTTTTTGATGGTCTGGCCCTTCTTCTTTTAAGACAGAATACGAAGGGGTTAGTTTTAATTTTTCCTGAATAATTTCCTGCAGTAAGCTTTTCGGGTCTTTGTAGGTTTTGTTTTTGATTACTTCCGGCACAAGAGAGAGGATGTGGTTTTTGATGAAGCAAGATGTTTTTTCGTAGCCGGCGTCCAAGTAAGCGGCGCCGATAACCGCTTCCAGGGCATTGGCTAAAATGACTTCTTTCGCCCGGCCGGAATCTTTTTCTTCTCCGCGGGAAAGGTAAATGAAGGTTTCTAAATTGATGCTTTTCGCCACTTTTGCCAGAGTCTGATAATTAACAATCGCGGCGCGAATGCCGGTAAGCTCCCCTTCGGAGTATTGCGGGTAGCTTTGAAAAAGATTTTCCGTGGTTGTCAGCTCTAAAACAGCGTCTCCCAAAAATTCCAGTCTTTCATTATGGGGAGTTTCCCAGTCGGGGTTTTCATTAAGATAAGAGCGGTGAGTGAGCGCTTCTTTGAGCAGTTGTTTGCTATTAAACTCAATGCCGATTTTGTTTTCTAAATTCGATAATTCCACCAAATTAAATAATTTAGGATTTAGGATATAGAATTTAGGCCATTATTTCCGCGAGAAAGCCAACTCCTAAATTCTAAATTCTAATTCCTAACTATAAATAATTCTGTATTCTAACTTCTAAATTACTAAATCTTATTTTGATTCCATTTCTTTATACAATGTTCCCAAAACGCCGTTGACGAATTTTGGGGAATTGGGGCCGCCGAAATTTTTCGCCAGCTCAATGGCTTCATTGATGGCTACCTTTCTTGGTACTTCGTTTATATCGGAATAAAGCAATTCGTACAATCCGAGGCGCAAGACATTCCTGTCTATAACGGGAATTTGTTCTATGGGCCATTGGGGAGCGGATTTTTTAATAAGTTCGTTTAATCCCGGCAAGTGGGAAATGATTCCGTGGATAAGGCGCCAGGCGAATTCCGGTTCGTCGATGCCCTCGCCCATTTCTTTTAAGTTTCTCTCCACTATTTTAATTAAGTCTTCTTTCTGCTGATAAAAATCCCACTCGTAGAGCGATTGTATAATTATGGAGCGGATAAGATGTCGAGTAGCCATTAATAATGCCAACCGGCGAATTTATGCGAACGCCGCGAACATCAACGGATGTATTGTTAAATCAGCATCACTTCTTGACTTTGAGCTTCTTTTCTTTAACAGTCCTTCCCTGGTATTTTCCGCAGTTGGCGCAGTAGCGGTGAGGAAGAATAGGATGTCCGCAATGAGGGCAGACAAAAATTTTAGCCGGGTTAAGGGCTAAGTGAGAACGACGCCGTCCGACTTTTGATTTAGAATGATGTTTTACGGGAACGCCACCCATTTTCTTGTATCGTGTATCGTGAAATGTAAGCCATAAATTTTATGGAATAAATTTCAAAATACGCGATTTTATGCCATTGTAATGATTTGGCGTTAAAAAGTCAATTGTGATAGAGTAAATTGTAGGAAATCCCGAGTGTGGTTTGTATTTCGGAACATCGGCTATTGGCATTCCCGACGTCCATCCTTGTCATTCTGAATCCGCCAGCTGGCGGAGAAGAATCTTGTTAGATCCTTCGCCCCGCTAAGCGGGGCTCAGGATGACAAAAACGTTCAGGATGACAATAAAGACGAAAAGCGTAAACAACGCTGCGGTATTTTACGAATAACTTTATAACTTATGAAGCGGATAACTTTGAAAAATTCTAAAGAAGATTCTTTTTTGGAAAATTTGTTAAGACCGAGCCGATGGAGCGACTACATCGGCCAGGAAAAAATTAAAAATAATCTGCAGATTATGATTAAAGCCGCCGGGAAACGAGGGGAACTGCCGGACCATTTGTTGTTTTACGGGCCTCAAGGATTAGGGAAGACCACTCTGGCTCATTTGATAGCCAAAGAGGCCGGGGCGAATTTGCGGGTAATTTCCGGCGTTAATTTGGAAAGAGCCGGAGATTTAGCCGCGGTCTTAGCTAATTTAGAGGAGGGCGATCTGCTTTTTATTGACGAGGCACATCGTTTAAACCGGCTGATTGAGGAAATGCTTTATCCGGCAATGGAGATGAGAAAGTTGTATTTGACCGTGGGCAAAGGACCGGCGGCGCGAATGATGGCTTTGGATTTGCCTCCGTTTACCCTAATCGCCGCCACTACACGATTAAATTTGTTGTCTGCGCCGCTGCGCTCGCGCTTCGGGGCGGTTTTCGGTTTGAATTATTACGCTTTGCCGGAAATGGAGAGTATAATCTTGAGATCAGCGGAAATTTTAAAAATAAATTTAGACAAGGAAGCGGTTAGCATTGTCGCCCAAG
The DNA here is from genome assembly GCA_964453135.1 of uncultured Candidatus Saccharibacteria bacterium. Lineage (GTDB taxonomy): Bacteria > Patescibacteriota > Minisyncoccia > UBA6257 > UBA9933 > CAYVOL01. The sequence goes on from CAYVOL010000002.1 coordinate 91,665, forward strand.
CGTCGCGGTTTACTCCGCGCATCGCCAACCGTCTCTTAAGGCGTTTGCGCGACTACGCCGAAGTAAGCAATCTAGAGTTAATAAACAAAGAAACCGCGGAGCTGGTTTTGAAAATGTTTGACATTGACCAGCGCGGTTTGGAAAAAGGCGACCGCCAGATTTTGGAAATAATAATCGATAAATTTAAAGGAGGGCCGGTAGGCCTTAATACTTTGGCGGCCGTGATGGGGGAGGACAGTTCAATCATAGAAGAAATTTATGAGCCGTTTTTGATTAGATTGGGTTTTTTACAAATAACTTCGGCGGGACGAAAAACAACCGAGGAAGCCAAGAAACATTTGCGGGCGCGTTAAATAATTCTGGCTCGCCATTCATCTTTTGAAAAACTGCTTGCTTTTTTGATTTTCTTGGCTATAATGTTTATGCGCTAAAAAATAGTGTTATTTTATTTTTTATGTCGGAAATTAATAATAATCAAACAAATATTTCGTCAGACGAAGAAACCCCAAAAGAAGATTTTAGCGGAGGCGATTTGGACAGCTTGAAAGAAATGGCGCAAGCCGGAGTGATGTATGGCCACAAGAAAACCAAAACCCACCCGCGCTTCAAGCCGTTTGTTTATCTTAACCGCAACGGCATAGAAATCATTGATTTGAGCAAATCTTTCGGTTCCGCGATAAAAGCGGCGGACTTTTTGAAAAAGAAAATTTCCGAAGGCAGGATCGTTCTTTTGGTGGCTACCCAGCCGGCGGCCTGGGAAGCGGTTGATATCTTAGCTGAAAAGTACAAGTTTCCGTTTATTAAAAATAAATGGATCGGAGGCCTGTTGACCAATTTCAAGGTTGTTTATCAGCGCTTGGAATATTATCGGAAAATAAAAAGCGATTTGGAGAAAGGAGCGCTGGATAAGTATACCAAGAAAGAAAGAGCGATGATTAGCAAGAATATCGACCGTTTAGGAAAAATGTTTGCGGGACTGGATAATTTGACCAAAATGCCGGATGTTATTTTTTTGGTGGACTTGGCGATTAAAGGACACAAAACCGCTTTAAGAGAGGCGCGGCTGAATAAAATTCCGGTAGTGGCTATATTGGATAGCGACGATAATCCTGATTTGGTTGATTATCCCATAATAGCCAATGACCACTCTAAGATGAGTATTCAGTGGATTGTTAATAAAATTGACCAGCAACTGCTGGCCGGAAAAGATTAGTCATAGAAAAAGAATAAAATTTCCAGCGCGGGAAGATTTCAATATGGTTAATGGCGACACAATTAAAAATTTGCGGGAAACAACTGGCGCCGGCGTGATAGAATGCAAAAAGGCGCTGGAAGAATCCGGGGGGGACATTGAAAAAGCTAAGAGCATTATCTACGAAAGAGGTTTGGCGCGCGCCGAACGGAAAAAAGAAAGAACCACCGGAGCGGGATTGCTGGAAACCTATATTCACAACGGACGCGTGGGCGTGCTTTTGGAGCTTCGCTGCGAGACGGATTTTGTGGCGCGCAATGAAAATTTCAAAGAATTGGCTCATAACGTCGCCATGCATATTGCCGCGATGAATCCTCAAGACGCGGAAAATCTTTTAGAACAGCCTTTTATTAAAAACGATTCTCAAACAATCGGCGATTTGATAAAAGATTTTATCGGACGGTCGGGAGAGAACGTCAAAGTGGAAAGATTTTGCCGCTACGAAGTTTAATCTTTTTATATTTCGCCGCCGGCTTACTGGAAAATTTTCTTTTTACTCATTGAAGCGTGCTTAACTTTTTTCTTCAAATCGTTATAATGTGCTCTTTGGCGGCGATGGTTTATTTGGCGGCCAGAAAAATTCCCCAATTAGACGACACTTTAAATTCGGCGCATCAGGGAGCAGGGGGTTTTTTCGGTAAAATCGGACATTTTTTTGATTCTTTGCCGTGGAACAAGGTTGATTTTTTTGTCAGCCAGTTTCTGGAAAAATTATTGCGGCGAGTAAGAGTTTTTGTGATGCGCGTTGATAACCGCCTTATACATCATTTGGGGAAAATCAAAACGTTAAAAGATGCGCACCTTCAGTCAAGAGAGAAAAAACTGGGGTTGTTTGAAAATAACAATGGCAACGGCGAAGCGAAGCGCGAAGAAAATAGCAATGGCGACGGCGAGGCTGTCGAGTAATCAATAAGCGCAGGTGGCAGAGCGGTCAATTGCATCAGACTGTAAATCTGACGCCTTTATGGCTACGGGGGTTCGAATCCCTCCCTGCGCACCGCATAAACTGCGTAGAGAAAATTAAGCGCCACCTTAGCTCAGCGGCAGAGCAACTCTTTTGTAAAGAGAAGGTCCCGAGTTCAAATCTCGGAGGTGGCTCAAAAATTGTTTTCGCCGCAATAACCCATATTTGTTGCAATTACCGGAAAAATCGTGTATAAAATTATAGCCTACGCGTAAGAAAAATGGCGGGCTACAGTTTTTACCGACGTAGCTCATCGGCAGATTTGTCTGTTGCGCTTCGCCGTAGCGAATGAAGGCGGAGCAATTTCCTGTCTACATGCCGAGATAGCTCAGTCGGCAGAGCGCATCCATGGTAAGGATGAGGTCCCGGGTTCGATCCCCGGTCTCGGCTCGGCATTTTGGCGGGTATGCATGGAAAGGAGCAAGAGTAATGCAGGCTAATTAAAATACTAAAAAAACTTAAAGGCCGAAATCTTTGATTAAGAATTTAAGCCTTTGGTTATTTGGTTTTATCAATCGTGGCTAAGTCAAAATTAAAAGAACAACTCACCCGAATGCGCTGCGCCGTTTGCAAACGGGTTAATTACCATACTAAGAAAAACCGCAAGAAAGTGGAAAAGAAACTGGAGTTTCGCAAGTATTGCCGCTGGTGCCGCAAGCACACCGCGCATAAAGAAGCCAAAAAGTAAATTGAAATAAAAAACAGCGTGGAAAATTATTTCTACGCTTAATCTTGACGGCGAAATTTTTTTGACGCAGAGATAAATTCTAACACGCGCCTTTCACTACAAAAGGGGACATAGGCTCAACGGCAAACTGCCTCTCTCCAAAAGAGGATTTCTCCGTTCGAATCGGAGTGTCCCCGCAAACAGCCAAATAAGAGCATAGTGTTATGCCGCTGTTGTTGACGCTCCCAGCATTCCTTTCACAGTCTCAACTAATTGCATAGGAGTAGTGTCCATTTTTAAAAGATATTTTGTGTTAGGATATTTTTCTATTTCCGCCCTGATTTCATCGCTGCTGTAATTGGTAAACATTATAATAGGTACGGAATTAAACATTGGATGTTTGCGGGTTTCGCGCATGACATCCATTCCGGAAATATCAGGCAGAAGAATATCTAAAATCATCACCGTATGTTTTTGAACATCTTCCGGGGTGAAGCCGTTAAGTTTTTCCAGGGCTTCCTTGCCGGTTCTGACGTCTTCCACAGTAAAACCCTCCTCTTCAAAGGCGGTTTTGTAAAGTTCGGCTATATCGGCCTCGTCTTCCACGAAGAGCAATATTCTGGGGGATTTATTTTCGTCCATAATTTGTGTTTATTTTATCGGCAATATCAATAAAAAGCAATAGGCAAGGTGGATAACCGCGGATTTTTAGGAAGTTTATTGAGGAGTGGGCAGTAAAATAGTGAATTTTGATCCCATGTCTCTGCCGCGGGATTCGGCCCAAATCCTTCCGTCATGCGCCTGAATTATGGCCTTGGTAAGCGCCATTCCTATTCCTTTGCCGGTGGTGTATATGTTTTTCGCTTCCTCCCCTCTTTCAAAATACTTGTCAAAAAGCCCGTCCAGCTCTTTTTGGTTCAGTCCGATGCCGGTATCTTCTATGTAAAATTGCAGGAATTGTTTGTCTTTTTCAATTGGGTGGACGACGATTTTTGAAGAAATTGTTATTGATCCGCCGTCTTTGTTGTATTTAACGGAATTGTTCAGGATGTTATACAGCGCTTCTTTTATTTTTGTTCTGTCAGCGATAGCCATGGAATTTTCGGAAAAATTTTTGGCAATCGCGATGCGCTTGGCTTCAATTTCTGGATTTAGTTCTTGTATTATTTCGTCAAAAACACTTTCCATATCCACCAGCGTTTTATTGAGCATTTCTTTCCCGACGCGCAAAGCGGAGATGTCAAGAAAGTCGTTTACTAATTTCGCCATCTGTTCGGTGGAAACCAAAATTTTATCCAAATAACCTTTTACGGTCGGGTTGATTTCATCGGCTTTTTTGGCAAGCAAAAACTCAATGTAGCCCTTGGCGATGGTGATAGGCGTCCTTAAATGATGCTGGGTTGTCAGAATAAATTGCGTTTTTGTCTTATCTAATTCCTCTAAATCTATTCTCGCCCTTTTTTCCACTTCGTAGGCGTTTTTGATTTCTTTGGTTTGTTCGTCAATTTTTTCCTGCAGATGAGTGTTAAGATCAGCCAGTTCGTTTTTCAGTTTTTGTTCCCGCAGAATCAGATCGTTGAATTCTTTGGAGCTTACTTCCAAAGAGCGGTCCAAAAGAGCGCGATCTTCGTCAAAGTGGACATAAGTATCGCTTATCGCTTTGAGGAAATTTTCCCAGTCAGCAGGAATATTATCGCCCAAAAAACGGCGGATTTGTCTTTCAAGCGTCCGGTGGAGCATTGTTATACTTCGCTAAAGACGGTAACGGTCATTGTTTGGTTGTGGAGCTGGCATTGTTTTTCCGTTGCCGCCACGGGGCAAAGCTCTCCGTAAGAATAAAATCCGGTGATGGCTGCTTGCTTGCCCACGACATTTCTGACTGCTTCAATTTCTTCTTCAATGCGTTCTTTCAGCACTAATTTTCTTCCGATGCAGCTGATGAGTATTGCCAGCTGGGGGATATTGTCTTCAAACGATTGGATGCTCATACTGCTGGCGCCTCCGGCTCCGTCAATCAAGCGGTCAAAATTCGCCTTCATAAAAGTAACTTTGGTGCCCACTGGCATATCGCCCGCGAAAGTCATGCTCTGGGTTTTTTCATCCACCGCTAAAATAGTGCGCACCACTTCGGCGTCTTTGCCGCTTTTTTCTTTTAAGTGCAGTTTAAGAGGGAAGAGCAGTCCGGTATTGGGCAGTCCTTGGGCTTGTTCGCCTAAATAGGTTTTGTAAAGCGCGAGAGCCGGCTGGTTGTCGAGTTCGTAAAGAACGTTATTTTCCGCTTTGGTGATGGTTCTCTCAACCCCGAAAGCGTCCCAGCCTCCCAAAGATCCGTAGCCGACGCGCAAGTTGTTTCCATAGAAGCCTATGGCCACTATTTTTCCTTCTTTGCCTACGCCGTCAAAGCCAACCAGGGTTTTCTTGAAATCAGTGCCGTCTCCCACGAGCCCGCCGGTAACCGAAACATTGCCGGGTAAATTTTGATTTAGTCCTTCAACCAAAGGAGTGCCGTTGACTTTTAAGCCGTCGGAGAACACCATGACGTGCGTTAAATCGTTTCCAGAAGACAGCTCTTGAGCCAGTTTTTTACCTGCTTCAAAACTTTCCGAAGCGTTTCCTATTTCGGTTTGCGCGAACCGTAGGTTTGTTTTTTCAAAAAAGACAGCGGTTAAAGACAGGGAATCGTCGCGCACTTCGGTGTCGATGATTTCTCCGGCTGTTGAGCAGATGAGAATATGGGTGGAAGGGTTGGGGTATTGCGAGCGCACATCATCGTAATACTTCTGGTCTTCCAGCAAATGCCTTCCTCCGAAGACGATGACCAATTGAGGAACCTCTGTTAATTTTTGAAGCGAAACCGTCGACCATCCGCCTTCGGCGGTCCATTTTTTTTGTTCAATCTTCATAAAAATGAAGCTTAGTCATAATTATTTTCTCGATAATTTCGTATGGAGAAAGATTACGACCGCCTGATTATTTATTCTTATTATAAGAAACGTAGATTTTCATTTCAAGATATGCTTATCCACCGAAGAATAAAGTTTACAATGTTATAAGGTTTATAAAGTTAGAAAGTTTGATTATGTAGCCGCTTTACAAACTTTATACACATTATAAGCTTTTATTGATATGCTGGAAAAATTGGAAGGTATTTTACAAAGGGTTGCCGAGAAGGGAAATTTATTCCACGCGTATTTGTTTTTCGGCGAAAACGAAAGGGCAATTTTTGAGTTGAGCGAGAAATTGGCAAATTTTTTGGAAAATCAACAGTGGGAAACGCCCCCTCGTTTTTTGAGCGATTGCTTAATCATAGAAAAAGGAACAGAAGAAAACATCGGCATTGACGAGGCGCGCCGATTGAAGAATTTTCTCTATCAAAAGCCTGTTGTTGCTTCAAGAAGGACGGCCATTGTTTACCAGGCCGATTCCTTGACCGAGGCGGCGCAAAACGCGCTTTTGAAAATTGTGGAAGAGCCTCCCGGCGACACTCTTTTAATCTTAATCGCCCGCCGCGAGGAAAGTTTGCTGCCTACGCTTCTTTCCCGTCTGCACCGCGTTTATTTCCCTCATTCGCTGAGACATAATAAAAGAGGAAATAGCAAGACAGAAGTTTTTTCCAAAAAAGAAAATCGCAGCCAATCGGAAACGGATAAAAAATTGGAAGATTTTTTTGACAAGTTTTTTAGTTCGGCGATTGACGATCAAGATAATTTAGTTCAAAATTCTTATATTGCCCAAGAGATGCTGGAGCGGCTGAAGGTCATAAGGCAGTTTAATTTGAATAAGCCGCTGCAGCTGAAATTTTTGAATTTGTTAAGCAAAAAACCTCCTTCGGCAAAATAATCAGATTTATGGCGCAAGAAACTTCGGGCGGAAACAATATTGTTAAAGATATCGTTATATTGCTGATAATCTGGGGATTTATTCTGGGAATTTTGCTGGCCAACAGCAAGGTGAGAAATTTTCTTTTGTCGCTGGCGGGATTGAATAAAACAACAGTGGTTTTTAACGACGTGATTTTTCTCCGCCAGAACAATGTTTTTCGCGGCGCTTCTTTATATGCGGACAAGCGTCCCAATGTTTACGATGTTATCGCCTCTCCCTGGGACGGCAATATGTTTTTTGCCGGAACAGATTTGGGTATTTTTGTTTCCGCTGACGGCGGCGGGAGCTGGCGCCGTCTGGACGCTCTTTCTAAAGAAATCGGAGATGGGACTTTGGTGGAGAAATTTTTCATCAATCCTCAGCGAAGCGGAGAGATTTCTTTCTTGGCTTCTTCCGGAGGAAGCAGCGCTGTTTACCGCAGCCGCGACAATTTAAATTCTGTTTTTAAGGATTACGAGATTGACGCCGAGACGATGAAAAGAATGTCTGCTGGCCGTTCGGTTTCCTCGGTCGCCTCCCAGGACAATTTTGATGTTATTGGAACGCGAAAATAAGTTTTAGTAATTTTTCCGCATTATTTTTTATGGAGCTATTAAAAGATTTGGAAAATAAAACAAAGGAAATTATCGAGCAGAGCAAACAGCAATTGAAAAGTTTGCGCTCCAATCGTCCCAGTCCGGTGATGGTGGAGGATATTTTGGCGGAAGCTTACGGCCAGAAAATGGCTATCAAGCAACTAGGAGCAATCAGCATTGTTCCTCCGGCGCAGATCCAAATTTCTGTTTGGGACCAAAGCGTGGCCGGAGCAGTGGCGAAAGCCGTGGAGTCCTCCAATTTGAAAATTGCCGCCAGTGTGGAAGGAAATCTGATAAGGATAAATTTGCCACCCTTGTCCAATGAGCGGCGCCAGGAGCTGGTTAAAACCATAAAAAGAGAAGTGGAAGACACGCGTATCAAGATTCGTTTTGCGCGGGACGAGGCGATGAAAAAAGTCGGCAAAGATTTGGAAAACGGCGATATCACCGAGGATGAAAAGTTTATGTTAAAAGACAAAATTCAGGAAATAGTTGATAAAGCCAATCAGGAATTGGAGAGTGTAATGGAAAAAAAGATTAAAGAGATTGAAGAGTAGGCCAATGCTTGCCGCCCTTATTATAATATTATTTTTTTCGCTTTTGATTGTCGTCCATGAACTGGGTCATTTTTTACTGGCGAAAAAATTCGGATTATTCGTTGAAGAATTCGGATTAGGACTTCCGCCGCGAATCTGGGGAAGAAAAAAGGGAGAAACGATTTACAGCGTTAATCTTTTGCCCCTTGGCGGGTTTGTTAAAATTGCCGGAGAAAACAGGGAAGAAGAAGCGGCAGACAGCCAGCTTTTGCCGGAAAGAATTTTTTATAACCTAAAAATATGGAAAAGGTGCCTGATATTGATTGGCGGGGTGGCGATGAATTTTCTGCTGGGCTGGCTTCTTTTGTCCGCGGTTTTTATCGCCGGAATTCCGCCCGCTGTTTTTATCACAGAAGTGTCTCCCAACAGCCCGGCGGCTCAAGCCGGTTTTCAGGTCAACGACAAAGTAGTCGGTTTTTCCCGGGTAAGCGGTTTGATTAACTTTATAAACAGCAGTAAGGGGAAAGAAATAGCGATAAAAGTGGAAAGAGCAGGAGAGGAAATAGAATTAAAAGCAGTGCCGAGAGTTAATCCGCCGGCCGGAGAAGGGGCGCTGGGCATTGGCTTGGTAGAATCAGGACAAGAAAGGCAGGGGATACTGCGCAGTTTTTGGAACGCTTTAATAGTTTCAGGCCAGATATTCGGCTTAATTTTCGTCACCATATTTAATTTGGTGAAAATGGCGATTTTTGGCCAGGCCCATTTGGAAGGAATAACCGGTCCGGTCGGCATTGTGCGAGTTACTTCCCAGGCAAGCCATTTGGGCTGGGTTTACCTTTTTAATTTGATGGCGCTTATTTCCATTAACTTGGCCGCGGTTAATATTTTTCCTTTTCCGGCTTTGGATGGCGGAAGAGTTTTGTTCGTGCTGATTGAAAAAATAAAAGGTTCGCCCTTGCCTCATCGTCTGGAAAATTACGCCAACGCCATTGGCTTTGCTTTGCTTATTTTTTTGATGATTCTTATTACCATTAAAGACGTGGGAGGGATTTTGTAAATTGCCTTTCACATTTCTTTTAAAGTTTTAATGCCTAAGAGATTCAGTCCGGTTTTCAGCGTTTGAGAGATGGCGGATATTAAAGCCAAGCGGCTGAGGCGGATTTTATTTTCCGCTTTCAAGACCGGAACTTTTTGATAATAAGCGTTGGTTTCTTTGGCTAATTTATAAAGATAATCGGCTAAGTGATGGGGATAATAGTCTTCGGTGATTTGCTCAATAACATCGGGAAATTCTTCCAGCCGGCGGATTAATTTTAGTTCGCTTTCTTCGTTTAAGTTGACGAGGGCGGTAGAACTGATATTTTTCAATTTTTTACTGGCAATTTTTGTTTTACTGAGAATGCTTTCCAAGCGGGCGTAAGCGTACAAAAGATAAGGAGCGGAATTGCCCTCAAGATTGAGCATTTTGTCCCATTGAAAAGCGATGTCGGATTGGCGGTTTTGAGACAAGTCGTTGTATTTAATGGCGGCAATGCCGATTGCTTTCGCCGTTGCTTGTTTTTTATTCTCCGGCCAGCCGGGATTTTTCTTTTTTATAATTTTTTTTGCCCGGCTTATCCCTTCCTCAATGACCTTAAAAAGAGAAATAGTTTTGCCGGCGCGGGTGGAGAATTTTTTCAAGTCGTCTCCCAGCATCAAGCCGAATTTTACGTGAGCTAGTTTTTGCGATTTGAGATATCCTAAGCGCCTGGCGGATTCAAACAGCTGTTCAAAGTGAAGCGATTGTCCGTTGTCCACTACATAGATAATTGAGTCGGCCTTAAATTTTTTCAGGCGGTATTCAATAGCAGCCAAGTCGGTGGTGGAATAAAGATAGGCCTCGTCGCTTTTCTGGATAATAAACGGCGGCTGATTTTCTTTTAAGAAAATAACCGCGGCGCCTTGGCTTTTTTGGGCCACTCCGCTTTTTAGAGCGTTTTGAACTATTTTTTCCAAAGCCGGAGCGTAAAAGCTTTCTCCCAAGTAACAGTCAAATTTAACGCCGAGAATCCGGTAGACTTTCTTAAATTCATCCAAGCTTATTTTATAAAATTTTTTCCAGATTCTTGTGTTGTTTTTGTCGCCGTTCTGAAGTTTTTTGATTTCTTGCCTCGCTTTTTCCTCTAAAGACGGATTAGTTTTCATTCTCGCCGTGTAGTCAACGTATAATTTCACCAGGTCGTTTATGGAATAATTTGTCAGCTGTTTTCCCTGGGCAGTTTTTTCTTTATAGGCGGCTATTAAAACGCCGAATTGTTTTCCCCAGTCTCCCAAGTGATTGTCGCCGATGGTTTTCCAGCCGCTGAATTGGAAAATATTGTAAAGCGCCTGGCCGATTAAAGTGGAGCGGAAGTGCCCCACGTGCATTGGCTTGGCGATGTTGGGATGGGAATAATCAATAACAACGGTTTGTTTTTTGGTTTTTTTCTCTGACTTTCCCCAATTTTCTTCTTTGCTTAAAATATCCGCCAGTTCTTTTTGCAGAGTTTTTTCGGCCAGCCAGAAATTGATAAATCCCGGCGGGGCAACCTCAATTTTTTCAAAAAAATCAGACTGGATATTTGCCAGCCGATTTTTGATATTCTCGGCAATTTCCAGCGGATTTTTTTTCAGGATTCTGGCCAATCTTAGGGCGACATTGGAGGAATAATGGCCGTGTTGATCGTTCTCGGGAACAAAAATTTCCACTTCGCCGTATTCTGCCGGCGCGTTTGAGTTTTTTAGCTCCGCGGCAACTGATTTTTTAAGATATTTTTCTATTTTTATTTTCAACACAATTATGATTATACTGATAATTATGATTATTTCCACCAACAAGCGGGCGTATTTTGACTATGAAATTTTGGAAACTTACGAGGCGGGAGTTGAACTTTTGGGCCAAGAAGTGAAGTCAATTAAAAACGGCCGGATAAATTTGACCGGAGCCTACGTGATTATCCGCGGGAATGAGCCGTGGCTTTTGAACGCCGATATTCCGCCGTATCAATCTAATGCCAGAGATAATTATGATTCAAAACGCACTCGCCGCCTGCTCTTGAAGAAAAAGGAAATAAAAAATTTACAATACCGGATAGAAGAAAAAGGCTTGACTTTACTGCCTCTAAAAGTTTATACTAAAGGCAGGAAAGGATTGATAAAGGCAGAAATCGGCTTGGCGAAGAGCCGCAAAAAGTTTGACAAGAGGGAGCTGATTAAAAAGAGAGAAACAGAACGGGAAATAGCTCGCGTTGTTTAAAAGGGGAGCGTCAGGCTTCGACAGAAGACTGCGCCCATAAAATTGCAGGCTGAGGACGGCCCGTTATCCTCAACAATCTTTCGGGCCAAAAAACAACTGCCAACAAAACATTGGCTCCTGCTTTCGCTTTTGCCTAAGCGGGTTTACCCGCTAAAGCTTTAGCGGCGGCGGGCATCGCTTGATTGACGCTTGATAAATCAAAAGCGGTGTTATAAATTCAAGATATATTCTTTGTTTGCCGAAGGCAAGGAACTAATTAATTTTCGGCAGGGAATTTCAAAGATTTTGCCGGATAGTACTTGAAGTTCCTAACTTAATCCGGATAAGCCTGTAGTGATTTTAGGGAAAGTCTTTTGGACAAGGGTTCAATTCCCTTCGCTTCCACCGCGACAACTTTTATATTAAGCAGACATTTTTCACCATTACAAAGTCAACAATCAAATAACCGCGGCGCAAGTGCGCGTGATTGACGAAGAGGGTAATAATTTGGAAATAATGCCGTTAAACGCGGCATTAAAATTGGCTCAAGAAAAAGGGGTGGATTTGGTGGAAATAGCTTCTACGGCCCAGCCGCCGGTGGTGAAAATAATCAGTTTTGATAAATTCCGTTATCAGAAAGAAAAGGAAGAAAAAAAACAAAAAACAGCCCAGAAGGCGGGACAACTGAAAAAAATACGCATTTCTCCGCGGGAAGCCAAAAACGATCTAGAAAATAAAATAAATAAAATAAAAGAATTTTTTGAGGAAGGAGACAAAATAGAAATTACTTTGACCTTACGAGGAAGAGAAAAATATAATCAGCCTTGGGCGCGGTTGAAAATGGACGAATTTTTACAAATGATTGATGAGGAATACAAATTTACCATGGAGCCGAAGTTCGCGGGAAGAGGACTAATGACACAAATAATTAAAAAATAGTTTTTATCCCGGCGTATCCGGGCGAATCGGCGAAAATATCATGCGCAAGTCAATTTCGGACAGAATAAAAATAACCAAAAAAGGAAAAGTTTTAAGAAAAGCCATGGGGCTGGGGCATTTTCGTTCCCGCAAGAGCACTGCGCAATTGAAGCGGAAGAAAGCATATCGCTCCCTTGACAACGGCGCTTTTTCTTAGTAATTTGCTTTATCATTTTTGCATCAATAATCAAAAAATATGCCCAGAGTAAAGCGAGGTAAAATAGCGCACAAAAAGCGCGAGAAAATATTAAAAAGAACCAAGGGGTTTAAGTGGGGGAGAAAATCCAAAGAAAGAGCGGCGAAAGAAGCCTTGCTTCACGCCGGAGATCATTCTTTCCGCGGCCGAAAAGAGAAGAAAAGAAATTTTCGTTCCCTTTGGATTGTTAAAATTAGCGCGGCCAGCCGCGGAGCAAATTTGACTTACAGCCAATTGATAAATAAATTAAAAAAGCAAAATATTTTGCTGGACAGAAAAATATTGGCCGACTTGGCTCAAAATAATCCGGCTGTTTTCGAGAGAATAGTTCAGCAAATCAGCCAGTAAACAAAAAACCGCTATAGTGCGCTATGGCGGTTTTTTTTGTTGTTGATTAAGCGCTCGCTTTTTATCGTGAAGACGGACGTTTTTTCAGGAAGTCTCCGGCTTGTTTTAATACCCTCCTGCTTCCTTCGTGTTTTAATATCCTTGCCGCTTCGGAGGCGGAGAACCATCCGAAGCCTTCATGTTCGTCGGAAATCTTTATTTCTTTTTTCCGGCTTTCGGCTAAATAGAATGTCACTACTTTGAAAACTTTTTCCTTTCCCCGCCAAAAGGAAAATTTTTCGTTGGTTTTGAAGTACTGGTTGAATTTCAAGTCGTTGCGCCCCAGTCCGGTTTCTTCTTTTACTTCCCGCAAGGCGGCGACAAAGCTTTTTTCCGTCGGCTCCAATTTTCCCTTGGGGAAATTCCAGTAATTCCGGCCGTGATATAGCAGTAAAAATTTTAATCCTCCGGGTCCGGGATCTTTTTTGTAAATAATTAAGCCCGCTGATATTTCCTGCATATCTTAATCTTATCACACAATCAGCGGCAGGGAAATGACTACTTCGCGAAGAAGGGTAGGGCGCGGGATTTAGGAGGATAATTTTTCACTCTCTTCGCCGGATTTTTTGGAGAAAGAATGAACGGGAATTTTTACGCCTTTAATTATCTGGGCTTTCACTAATAGATTATGAATAGACGGCGTTGGCTGGGCGCCGTTTTTCAGCCAATACTGAATACGTTCTGTTTTGAGGTTGAATTGGTCGGAGTGGGGATTCCAGTAGCCGATATCTTCCACAAATTTTCCGTTCAGTTTGGAACGTTTTTCCGTGACAATGGCGCGGAATGTGGGTTGGTGTTTTTTGCCGATTTTTTTCAGTTTAATGGTAAGCATAGTAGATTTTGAAACTTTTTAATCTTATCAGAGATTGGCAGGGAAATCAATTTTATTTCATTGTCACCAGCAAAGGGCTGGCGATGAAGATAGACGAGTAGGCCCCCACTATTGTTCCGGTTAAAATAGTGAGTATGAAATACTTTAAGGTAATGGGTCCGAAGAAAAATAGCGAGATTAAAACTAAAATTAAAGTCAGGGAAGTGTTGATGGAGCGCGCTAATGTTTGATTGACGCTGTTGTTGACGATGCTTTCAAAACTTTCTTGAGCGCGGCGCACCATAAGATTTTCCCTGATGCGGTCAAAAACGACAATGGTGTCGTGCACGGAAAATCCCATTACCACTAAAAGAGCCACCACGAAGTTTATGTCCGCTTCTACCCCCAAGGTGTTTCCTAAAAAGGCTATTAACCCCGCTGGAACAATAACATCGTGAAACAGGGTGATCAAAGTGATAAATCCGTATTTCCATGATTTCACCGGATGAGAAACCTTGCGGAAAGCGTAAGCCACGAAAAGAGAGATTCCTATCAGCACCAAGACCACGGCCCAGATGGCTTTGTTTTTTAGTTCATTGCCTACAGAAGGGCCGATGGATTCAAAACGCAGTTCCTCCACATTGCCGAATTTGCCTTGCAAACTTTTCAGGTACTTTTGATGTTCTGTCTCTGATAAGTTGTCCAATTTAATCAAAAGGCTATTGTCGGAAACCGGAAAAACGGAAACATTTTTTAAGCCCTCTTGCTGTAAAAATGTTTTTATTTCTTCGGCGTTAGTTTGCGATAGGCGTATTTGCCACAAAGCGCCGCCTTGAAAATCAGCACCTATTCTAAATCCAAAGAATAAAATCGCTCCGAGGCTGGCCAAAACCATTATTCCGGAAAAGAAGAAAAAAATTTTGCGATAGCCGATGATGTTCATAATTTATTTCCGGTATTATTTCTTATAAAAATTTTTCAGCAATAATCTTGTTACGGTGATGGCGGAAAACATGCTGACTAAAACACCGATGAGAAGCGTCAAGGCGAATCCTTTGACAAAGCTGGAGGTGAATTCATAAAGAATTAAAGAGGAAATGATAGTGGAAATGTTGGAATCTCTGATAGAAGGCCAGGCGCGGCGGAATCCTTCGTCTATGGCGCCGGTTTTTGACAGGCCTTTTTTAATTTCTTCCTTGGTTCTTTCAAAAATCAGAATGTTGGCGTCTACCGCCATGCCGATGGAAAGGATATAACCGGCAATGCCGGCCAAAGTCATCGTGATGGCAATTTTGAAAATCGCCATAGTGAGGACGATGTAAACTAATAAAGCGATGACGGCAAAAATTCCCAAAGCCCGATAATAAAGCATCATGAATAAAATTACCAGAAGTGTGCCCAGCAGGCCGGCGTAAATCGCCTTTTGCAACGACTCCTGACCCAGTCCCGCTCCGATGGTTTGCTGGCTGACTAATTTTAAGGGCGCGGGCAGAGCGCCGGCGTTAAATCTTTCCACTAAGCCGCGGGCTTCTTCCCGGGAAAAGCGGCCGGTGATTTCCGCCTTGCCGCCGGAAATTTTATCCTGCACGCGCGGAGAGTCTATTAATTGATTGTCCAGAAAAATAGCCAGAGGTTTTCCGATGTTGCGGCTGGTGATGTCTTCAAATAATTTCGCGCCTTCGTCATTGAGCTGAAAATTTATTTTCGGCGCGTTGGTGTTTTGGTCAAAATCAAGCTGGGCGCCGATAATATAGCGGCCCGACAAAGCGGTGGGAGCAAAAGCCGTGCTTGTGCCCACTTGTACTTGTTCGCGGAAATCTAAAAGCGGGGTTTGGCCGATTTCGCTGATGGCTTGGCTGGCGTCTTTGATGCCGGCCAACTCCACCACCAAGCGATAAGCGTCGCCCTCTCGGGCGGTCAACACTTGCGGTTCGCTGACGCCAAAAAGATTTACTCTTTTTTCTATCACGTCTTTCAGTCCGGCCAGGACCGAGTCGCGGTCCCCTGATTTTACCTGGCTCATATCCGCTTCGTAAACCAAATGAGTGCCGCCCACCAAATCAAGGCCCAAACGCCAGGGCAAAAATTTCTGCCCCCAGTTGAGCGGCTTAGACAATGGCCAGATAAAAAACAAAGCCGCTACGGCTACGATAAATACCAATATCAAAAGAAGTGATTGCTTTTCGTTCATAGAAGATAGAAGTTTGATGGTCAAATTTTCAACAAAACAAGAATACTTTTTTCTGCGGTTGATGTCAATGATTTTTCTTTGGGACAATTTGAGTTTAATTTGGAAATTTTTGTTTGATGTCCTATAATTTTCCTTATGATTTTATCAGACAAAGACCTGAAAAAAGCTATCAGCGAGAAAAAATTGATATTTCAGCCGAAATTGGAATCAGAGCAAATAGGGCCGGCGTCTATTGATTTAAAATTGAGCCCGATATTCAAAGTTTTCCACGCCGAAAGAAACAGCTTATTAGATACGAAAAAAGAATTGCCCAAGGATTTTTATAAGACCTATAAATTGAAAAACGATGAATTTTTTATTTTGCATCCAATGTCTTTTATTCTTGCCAGCACCATTGAATATATAAAAGTGCCGAGCGATATGGTGGTCAGGGTTGAGGGCAAAAGTTCTTTGGCAAGAATGGGGATTTTAGTGCATACTGCCGGTTTTGTTGATCCTGGGTTCGAAGGCGCGATAACACTGGAAATCAGCAATCAGTCAAATCTGGCTGTAACTTTATATCCGAAAATGTACATTTGCCAGATAGCGGTTGAGATGATGTCTTCGCCCGCCGAGACGCCGTATAACAAAAGAAAAAAATCTCTTTATTTGAAACAAAAGGGGCCGACCGAAGCAAAAACAAGAAATCTTTTTTAGATCCGGGATAGTTTGGCCCGCGTATAGCGAGTCCGTATGCAGTTATGGCGGCGCTGTTTGCAATCTGTCATCCTGAGTCCCCCGCCGTGGCGGGGCGGGGCTCAGAATGACCAAGGCAGGATGTTTTGCCGAGGTTTTTTTTGAATGGCGTTAGTTGTGGTTGACGGAATTCCTAATTTAATTTACTTTTTAGGCAGAGATTATTTCAGCATTTCAGATGTTTAACAATTTCATAGAAGGAGGAAAGCATGGAAAAGAAACATGGACGACGGGGCAAGTTTATCGTGTTGGAAGGCGGCGAAGGAAGCGGCAAGGGCACGGCGATTGATTTTTTGAAAGAACGTTGCGCCACGGAGTTTCCGGGAAAAGAGTTTGTCTTTACCCGAGAGCCTGGAGGAACGGAGTACGGCGAAGAACTGCGCGGAGCATTACTTTCCCCGGCCAACAAAGGGAAAGTTACTGCGCTCTCGGAGCTTTTGACATTTTGCGCCATCCGGGCAAATCACTGCGACCTACTTATTCGCCCAGCTCTTGATGCCGGAAAGATCGTGGTCTGCGACAGGTTTTACCATTCCACTATTGCTTACCAGATTTACGGAAGAGACAGGAAGGAGTTGCGGCCGGTTTTTGAACGGATTAATTCTTACGCAATCGGAGGAAACGGGAAGGGCGGCGGATTGGAGCCGGATCTCGTCATATTTTTAGATGTTGAACCAGAGATCGGCCTGGAAAGAATCCAACGAAGAAAGGGAGAATTAACGCGGTTTGACCAGGAGAAGCTTATGTTTCATAAGCGCGTTTTCTGGGGATATACCGACCAGTATTACGACGGAAACAGCGATAATTGGGTGCGCATAGATACCGGACTTTACGACATAGAAAGAATGCGCGCGCTCGTGTTTCAAGAAGCCAAAACGCTTTTAGCCGGAGGATAAGGAGGACAGGATGATTTCGGTTAATCTGGTCAATAAATCGGAAGTTCCGCCTTTGAAAAGCGCGTCGCAAGCCGGGCGCACCTGTTACAGCGACGAGATACCAGACGCAGATGATGGAAAGATGCTTGACGTTGAGGGGCGATTATTCGACACGGGTCATCATACGACCTGCGAACATTTCTATATGTCGTATGCGATAGAGGGGATTGCGGTGGGAGATGTAACATTCGGTTTGCATCTGGCCCATCCTTTCTATAACAGCGATCAGCGATCAGGAAGATTTTGCGGAAAGATGTTTACAAATCCTGACCGCGCTTATACGCAAATCGCAAGCTATCTCAGCAACTATTGGCCGCTGTTGGATTACTCGCGTCATCGCGAAGTAATGAATTATGTATGCGAGGGCGTTCAGTTATTCAATTCTTATCTTCCGCGCGCGACAGAAGTCGCGGAGCGCTGGATAGCAGAAGACCGGCCTTTCGCGAGCAAATTTGTTCGGGCGAGCGCGGCAAAATTCGCGCAAGAGCAGTTGCGGATGTTTATTCCGGTCATTTTTCCTACTGGGCTGATATATACGATTGACCCCATTACGCTCGCTTCAATGTATCGCGCGGCATGGAGTCCGCCATTGCGGTGCGTAACCGGCCAAATGGCCGATGCGCTTATCACGAAATATCCGGAGGTCGGATTTATGTTCGGTCCGCGCGACGAGGATTACGAGTGGGCGCCGGAAAAAATGGAAAATCGCGGAGAGATGTTTTTGTATACTCCTCGACTTGATTCTCTTGAAGTCAAGATTAAGGAGAATAAATTTATAGCGCCTGCTCCAGTCGACAAACATCCAATTGATCTGCTTCGGTTTCGCCCAGAGTTTATGGATAATTCGGTGGCGACAATAGAAACAAGAATTTCGATTTCCTTGGCTACAATGGGACAAGACCAGCGCCATCGGACAATTGAGCGGGGCATTCCGCAATTTACCGGAGAATTTTATATTCCTCCGATAATGGCGGGACTCGGGGCTGAGCGTCGGATATGGGAGCAGATGTGTTGGTGGCTATCTTTCAAAGACCGCCTGCCACCGACGCTTTGGATGATTCTCGCGCCATACGGAGCAGTGGTTTCCTACGAAAAGCGCGCCAGCTTGAACGCGATGATCCACGAGCAAGCCAAACGTTTATGCTGGAGCGCGCAGGAAGAAATTTATCATCTCGGGCGCGAGATGAGGCAGGGGTTGCTCAAGCAAGGATACGAAAACTTGGCCGATCTTTTTCCGCCGCATTGTTTCTTTACCGGCCGTTGCGCGGAAGGAAAGAGATTTTGCGGCAGAGACAGGAGATTGCGGCATCAACCGGAATTGTATTTTCCGGAACGGAGAATATGATTTTGGGGAGGTTCTTTCGAGCTTTACGGGCTCCGGCGGATTTTCGTCGGAGCCCTTTTCATTTTTCACAAGAGTGATATGATTAAGGTCGCAAATTGTTTATTTTTTTGTCTGAATACTTATGCTCAACATAATTTTAACGATTTTAGTATTGGCCGTTGTTCTTGCCGGCGGGTATTATTTTAAGGATAAATTTAATCCAATGTTTTCTCCGCTTAGGAATGAAAACACAACCAGTGAGACTGCCAAGCAAGAGACATCCGCGAGGAATGAGAACAAAATTTCTCTTCCGGTTGGCGGCCAAGGGGATTTGAAAGTAGAAATCTTGAAGCAAGGCCAGGGAGTGGAAATTAAAAATGGAGACAAAGCCACGGTGCATTATGTCGGGACTTTGGAAAACGAAAAAAAATTTGATTCCAGTCTTGATAGGGGCCAGCCGTTTGAATTTATCGTGGGCGCCGGCCGGGTGATTAAAGGCTGGGATTTGGGAGTTGCGGGGATGAAAGCCGGAGAGAAAAGAAAATTAACCATTCCTTATAATTTAGCCTACGGCGAGGCGGGTATTCCTAACGCCATTCCTCCCAAAGCCACCCTTATTTTTGAGGTGGAGCTTTTGAAGATAAATTGAAAAATGCGGGAGCGGGGTTGATTTTTCCAGCGACTTATAATAACATCATTAACTATATGAACAGCGAAGCGAACACATCTTCCAATGTTTCCTTAATGGAGCAATTGATTAAGGCGGATGCCGGCGCGATTGCTTTTGTTAAAGAAGGTGATTTGGTGCCGGCGCGATTTTTAAACCGCTCTGCTTCGGTTGTTTTTTTTGATTTGGGAAAATACGGCACCGGTATTGTATACGGACGGGAATTGATGAACGCCCGGGAGATTGTGAGAAATCTTCAGCCGGGAGACGAAGTTAATGTCGAGGTTGTTAATTTAGAAAGCGAAAACGGCTGTCTGGAACTTTCTTTGGTGAATGTCCAGGAACAGAGAAGCTGGGAAGTGGTAAAAGAAATGAAAGAGAGCGACAAGGTGATGAGCGTAAAAATTAAAGGCGCCAACAGCGGAGGATTGACTACTGACGTGGAAGGATTGAAAGCGTTTTTGCCGGCTTCGCAATTGTCCAGCGAGCATTATCCGTCTGTGGGCAAGGAAGACCCGAAGAGAATTTTGACGGAGCTCAAAAAATTGGTGGGAGAGGAATTGTCGGTGAAAATTATAGACGTCAACCCGCGGGCGGAAAAATTGATAATCTCGGAAAAAGAAGCAGTGGGAGAAAACATTAAAGCGCTTCTGGCGGCTTATAAAGCGGGCGACGAAGTGGAAGGGATAATTTCCGGCGTGGTTGATTTCGGCGTCTTCGTCAAATTTGTGAATACGCCGGCTATTGAAGGACTCATTCATATTTCGGAATTAGACTGGCGCCTGATTGATAATCCCAAAGAAATTTTCAAGATGGACGAGGTGGTGAAAGCAAAAATTATTGAGATTAAAAACGACAAGGTGTTTCTTTCTTTGAAAGCGCTGAAGCCCAATCCTTGGGAAGCGGCGGGCGGAAAATTTGCGGAAGGGCAAAAAGTTTCCGGCCGCGTTTACAAATTCAGCCCCTTCGGCGCTTACGTTGATTTGGGAAGCGATCTTTTCGGCTCGGTCCACGTTTCCGAGTTTGGCTCTGTGGAAGAAATGAAAAAACATCTGGAGCTGGGCAAGGATTATGAATTTACCATCAGCGTTTTCAAGCCGTCCGATAAGAGGATTTCCTTGAAAGCGGCGGGGACGAACAATGAATCTTGATTGACATGGCGGAGAAAAAAGGGCTGTCCCGTTAAATCGGTACAGCCCTTTTTTTATTGATTACTTTCGCGCCCGCCGTATAATAAGTTTAAGAAGTATGTCTGTTGAAATTATCTATCAAGACAAAAATTTCATTGCCGTAAACAAACCGGCGGGAATGCTGACGCACCCGGTTTTAAGGGCGCAAGAAAAAAGACAAGGCAAAAATTTGGGCGGCGAGCGCGGACAAGAAGCCCTGACAGATTTTTTAGTCAAAAAATTTCCGGAGATAAAAGAAGTGGGAGACGACCCTTTTCTCCGCCCGGGAATAGTACATCGTTTAGATAAGGATACCTCGGGCGTTATTTTAATAGCCCGCAATCAGCCCTATTTTGATTATCTGAAAAATCTTTTTCAAACTCGCAGGATAAAAAAAACATATTTAGCTTTGGTACAAGGGGAATTAAAAGAAAAGAAAGGAGTGATTGAGAGAGTTATCAGTTTGAAGAGCGGCTCGGTAAAAAGAACGGTTCATAAGGGCAAAGAAGAAAAGCCGGCCATTACCGAATATCGGACATTGAAAAATTTAATTTTAAGAAAATCGCCGGAAGGAAAAGATTTGAAAGAGAAATTTTCTTTGCTGGAAGTTAGCCCCAAGACAGGCAGAACCCATCAGATAAGGGTTCATTTGGCGTCAATTAGCCATCCGGTTGCGGGCGACAATTTATACGGGCCTAAAAATTTTGACTACACTTCCTTGGGATTGAACCGGCAATTTCTTCACGCGCAATCCGTGGAGTTTAACACCGAAGAAGGGAGGCGGGTTAAAATTGAGGCGGATTTGCCGCCGGAATTAAAAAACGTTTTGAAAAAATTCCGCGCGGCGCAAGCGGCTAGGTGATGCGGTTGTCATCCTGAGGAGCCCCGCTGTGGCGGGGCGACGAAGGATCTCGCGAGATTCTTTTCCTCTGATTGGCCTGGCGATAGAATGATTCGCCTTTATTTTTATTTGACTAAACGGCGATGATTTGGTAGTCTTACGAAATAATTTTTATCAGGAACTATGGATGAAAAAATTATTCAACAAATAAAGTCCGGCGCGCAGGTGCGCGTTTGGGAAAGAATTGTTGCCGAAAAAGGCGCGGCTGGCGGAAAAGGGAAAAAAGAAAGCGGCAAAGAGAGAATTTCCAAATTTCAGGGAATAGTTTTGGCGCGCAAACACGGCAAAGAAACCGGCGCCACTTTCACCGTTCGCTCTACAGTTGGAGGCGTGGGCGTGGAGAAGGTTTATCCTTTTTATTCGCCGATAATTTCCAAAATAGAAATTTTATCTTCTCCTAAAAAGATTCATCGCTCCAAACTTTATTTTGTCAGGGATCTCTCCAAAAAGAAATCGCGCGAGAAAATCGGCGTGGCGGCGTAGAGAATAAGAAGAAGCAATATTTTTTTGTTTTTATTGATTATGGTATACGCTATAAACTTGAGAAAATGATAAAATAATGATGAAATAAATTAAAAATGAGTAAGAGGGGGGCCAAGCCAAAGGGGAAAGTTAAAATAAAGTGGTCGTCAAAATTTGCTTACGCGATTGGGCTCTTGGTTACCGACGGCAGTTTATCGAATGATGGGCGACATATTAATTTTACCTCAAAAGATAGGGAGTTAGTTATTTTACTAAAAGATTCTTTAATGATCGATAATCACATTGGTAAAAAAGCGAGAGTGAGCGAGCAGGAGAAAAAATATTTTGTTATTCAATTTGGAGATGTTTTGTTTTATTCATTTTTATGCTCTATCGGCTTGATGCCATGTAAATCCAAGAAGTTAACTTCAATCAATATTCCAGATAAATATTTTTTCGATTTTTTGCGAGGTCATTTTGATGGCGACGGAACTTTTTATTCGTATTGGGATCCGCGTTGGAAATCAAGTTTTATGTTCTATACTGTTTTTGTTTCGGCGAGCGAAAAACATATTCAATGGCTTCAAAATAAAATATACGGATTTTTAAAAATTAAAGGGCACATCAACCATAATTTTAAGAAAACGGTTTATGAGTTGAAATACGCCAAAAAAGAATCATTGAGTTTATTGACTAAAATGTATTATGATAACAAAGTATCTTGTTTATCAAGGAAGAAGGAAAAAATAAAAAAAGCTTTAAAAATTGATGAGTATCATCAATAGGTTAGCCCGGGTGTCGTAATTGGTAGCCGAGCATGCTTGAGGTGCATGTGGCCGCAAGGCCGTGGAGGTTCGAGTCCTCTCCCGGGCACCACAACTAACTTTTTCGGAATTGATATTTAAAGGCGCTGTTTGTATACTAAAGAGAATGACAGGAACTGAAAAAGCAACAAAAAAAATTTTAATCATTGAAGACGACCCTTATATTGTCCGGGCCTACACTTTAAAATTGGCCAAGGAAGGCATTGCCGCGGAGGCGGTTAATGACGGCGAAACAGCGGTTGATTTCTTGAAAAAAAACAAGCCGCCCGATTTGATTATTTTGGATTTGATGTTGCCTAGGCAAAGCGGCTTCGATGTTTTAAAAGAGATTAAGCAAAGCGATTTATGGAAAGATATTCCGGTGATAATTCTTTCCAATCTTGGCAGCGAAGAGGACAAGGAGAAAGGGAAAAAACTGGGCGCCAGCGATTATATCACCAAAGCCGACGCCGGCATTGAAGAGGTGATAGCGAAAATAAAAAAATATCTGAAATGAGCGAGCGCGCCTGGGAAAGTTATCCACATTGTAAAGTCTTGCGGCGGATAAATAAATAAATTAAAATAAATTTTGAGGCGTTGAAAATTATTAAGTGAAATAATTAAGCGAAAGGTCGTCTACTATACCAAATTTTTTATATGTTAAATAAAAATAAGAAAAGAGGTTTTACTTTGTTGGAGCTTTTAATTGTTATCGGCATTTTGGCGGTTTTAGCCGGAGTGATGATTTTTATTTTAAACCCGGCGGAAACTTTAAGGAAAGCGCGCGATTCGCAAAGGTTGAGCGATTTGGCGACGTTAAAGTCTGCCTTGGGAATTTATATGTCCAGCGCGGCTTCTCCTCAGATTGACGGCACGAGCGGAACAGCCAATGATAAATGTTTGGGCGGCGGAGGGACAAAAACTATTTATTGGAGCAATGCTACTTCCGGCGCAAACACATCAACAACCAATTCCGGTTTTGACGCTTTTTCCGTTTCTACTTCCGGGGTTATCACCGGCAGCGGCTGGGTTCCGGTAAACTTAAGCAGTCTTTCCGGCGGTTCTCCTATATCCGCCATGCCTATTGACCCGTCAAACACCACCAGTTCGGTTGCCACCTCCAGCTTGGTTTATCGTTATGCTTGCAGGAAGTCTCCCTTGGGATTTGAAATTAATTCTCAGTTGGAGTCTGATTTCTACACGGGCGTTTCCAGCGGCGCCGCTGATTGGAGGAAAAATGATTCAGGCAACGAGTCCGGTCTTTATGAAGTAGGCACAGACCTGACAATTTTACTGGCCGCTAGCAGCTCTAATGCGTATTAAAATAAAAAATGTTAATTCATAAAAAATCAAAAAATAAGCTCGGTTTCACGCTTTTGGAACTTTTAATTGTTATCGCTATTATCGGCATTTTGGGTATGGTGTTGTTTTTCCTGATTAACCCGGCGGAAACTTTAAGAAAAGCTCGCGATTCGCAAAGAATTAGCGATTTGGGAACAATCAAATCGGCTTTAGCGCTTTACACTTCCAATGTTTCTTCTCCTCAGCTTGACGGAACAAGCGGAACGGCCAATGCAAAATGTAAAGACGGAAGCGGTACGAAGACAATTTTCTTAAGCGTCGCGACCAGCGGTATTGCCACGACAACGGGTATGAGTCCTGCTTACAGCGCTTTTACCACTTCTACCTTGGCCAGTTCGTCATTGACCAATGGCACGGGATGGGTTCCGGTGAATCTGGCTTCAATTTCCGGAGGCACGCCGATTTCTCAGCTTCCGGTTGACCCGACTAATACTACAAATAGTTCGGTTGCCACCAGCAGTTTGATTTATCGTTATGTTTGTAACGGCAGTCCTTTGGGTTTTGGGGTTTCAGCGCAGATGGAAAGCGCTTATTATACCGGATCTGATTCTTCCGCTTCCAGCACGGACGTGAGAAAAATTGACGGAGGCAACAACGCGGATCTTTACGAAGTCGGCAGCGACCCGACGCTGTTGCCGGCCACGGGAGCGAAATATTAAACAGGTCGTATAAATAATTAAATAATAAATCCCCACACCTAATGCGAATTGCGAAGCAAACAAAACTTTATCGTTAAACTTCGCATTCCGTAATTATAGCTATTGTTTTATTTTTCCGTATCATTTTGGCTTCGCAAGTTTTATATTCGCATTAGGTGTGGGGATAGAAATAATCCATCAATGAATTTTCATCAAAACAGAAAATTTTACTTTGCTTGAACTTTTGATTGTGGTGGCGATTTTGGCGGTGTTGGGCGCCATTACTTTGTTTGTCTTGAATCCGGCGGAAACTTTGAAGAAAACAAGGGATTCGCAGAGAATTACCGATTTGGGAACAATTAAATCGGCGCTGGCTTTGTATTTAACCAGCACCTCCACCGCTTATATAGGCGCGACTTCCACAAGTCCCATTACGACAAACGGAGGTTGTCTTAATGGCGGCGCTTCGCTCGGTTCAGCCAGCGGAACGGTTTGGTACAGCGTTAACACTACTTTAGCGAAAGCTACAACTACTTATCCTGATAACGGAGTAGGCGCCAGCGTCTGGGCTCACGCAACTTCCACCAATCTTTATCTGACCGACGGAACAGGATGGGTTCATGCCAATCTTGACGCTTTGACCGGCGGTTCCCCCATTTCCAATTTGCCGGTTGATCCGACCAATACAATAGCCGGGGCAAATAATTCCACCAGCACTGATTTGGTTTACCGGTACGGCTGCGCGGTTGACAATGCCGCCAATAAATCTATTACCGGATTCGAAGTGGACGCCGAGCTGGAAAGTTCCGCTTACAGCGGAATGGCTTCCACTGACGGCGGAGATAATTCCCAGCTTTACGAAGTGGGCACTCAGGTAAAAAATCTTTTGCCGAAAAGCGGATTCTAAAAATATCTTTTTATCTTTTTTAGAAAAAATCCCGTCCCGCCATTGGCGTGACGGGATTTTGTTTGCGGCAGTCATTCTGAACGCACAGCAGTGTCATTCCGAATCCGCCGAAGGCGGATGAGGAATCTCAAGAAAGACGCGTCGCTTGTCGGTAAGTTTTTCGAAATGGCGCAAGATTCCTCGCCCCCCGCCGTGGCGGGGGCTCGGAATGACGGACGACATTTGCTTTTTCTGGCAAGACGTTGTTTTTTGTTTGTTGAACACCGCAGAAAATAGTATAATTAAGAATTAAATGTCGGGTTTAAGAATCGTAAAATCAAACAAAGGCGTTTCTTTGATGGAGCTCATTATCTATATCGGTGTTTTCTCCGTGGTCGCGGTGGTGATGGTGCAGTTTTTCTTGGCGAGTTTGAGAGGCCTCGATTTGGCAAACGCCAAATATGAAGTTTCGCAAAATATAAGATTTGCCACGGAGAAAATCAAACAAACTGTTTTTGACGCTTCGGCTGTTTCCACTTCGGGAAGCTGTCCGTTAAACACCTTGAATGCTACTTCCACTAGTAATGCCACCTCGTCTATTTTTGTCAATGCCAGCGGCACATTAGAGTTCAGCGACGCCAGTGGCACAGTTGATTTAACCACCGGCCAAGTTATTGCCACGACCACCGCCACGTGCCTTTTTACGATCATTTCCAATCCCGCGCCCGCTAAGCCCACTGTTCAAACATCTTTGAAAATAGTTTATAATAATCAAAGCCGCACGGATTTAAGCCAAGTTGCCGATACGCAGCAATTTACCACTTCGCTTCGTTGAATGAGCTTTTAGCTGTTAGCTTCTAGTTTTTAGCCAGAAAAAGAGATAAATAATTTGAGAAAAATTAAGAATATACCGAGCATTATGGAAATCCTACCTCGGAAAGCTAAAAGCTATAAACTAAAAACTAGCAGAGGGGTGGCAGCGCTGCCGGTTATCGTGGTGATTTCTTTGATTGTATTGGTGATTGCCGTCGGCATTTCTTCCAGCAGTTATATTGAAAATTGGGGAACATATACGGAGGCGGAAAACAAAAAAGCGTCGTTTGCGGCGGAAGCGGGCGCCCACGACGCTTACAAAAGGATTACCAAAAACACCAGCTGCAACACGGGAGGTTCGCCGGATTGCTCCAGTTATACGCTATCAGTTGCCGATGCTACAGCGACTATAACAGTAAGCGGCGGCAGTTCCAAAACAATTCTTTCCATCGGGAAAGTCAGCAATGTTCAGGTGAAAATTCAGGTGGGCGTTTCCGTTGACGCCGATAATAAAGTTACCCAGACATCGTGGCAGCAGCTAAACAACTAATTAGTTTTATAAGGAGACTCAATGAAAAGTTTTTTAGAGAAAAAAATTGATAATCTAAAAAAGAAATTTTTTTCTTTTTTGCGGCACCGAAAGCCGATTGCCGGCTTGGCTATTGCCGATGACAGCTTGAACGTCATTATTTTTGACGAATATAGGAATAGAAGATTGGGAGAAAAAATAAACATTGACATTTCCAGCGGCGAGTCTGTTAAAAACGGCTTGAAAAATTTGAAAAAAAAATTCGGCGCCAGTTTTTCTTCGGTGGTGGTATCTTTGCCGCCGGATTATTCTTATTTGACGATGTTTGAATTTCCCTTGTCCGCCGAAGAAGAGCAAATTAAAGAAGCAATGAGTCTGGCGTCGTCGTCTTTGCCTTTGCCGGAAGAGAGGATTTATTCCGACTGGATGTTTTTGGAAAACCGAAGCGCCAGAAAAAAAGAGGCGGTTTTGGAAATGGCGAAAAAGGAATTGATAGATTCTTATCTGAAAATTTTTGAAGAAAATAAGTTAAGCGTCATTGCGGCAGAAACTTTTATCTGGAGCTTGGGCCGTTTTTTGAAAGAAGGAGATGATATTACGATGCTGATCATAAGGCAGCCGAAAAATATTCTTTTCGCGCTTTATGACGGCTGCGTTCCTTATTTCCAGTTCAACTTGCCGAAAGAAAAATTTAGCAATGAGGAAGAATTTTTAACCGCTTCGGCGCATTATCTTAAGAGCGTCAGTCATTTTACGGAAACAGACAACAGCCGGATACGGAAAGTTGGCAATATCATCGCCATTGCCGGGGATAAATTGATTGATTATTGGCAGAAAGAATTATCAGCGCCCGCTCTTCAAAAAGGAGAAAAAAAGGATATCCGGCAGAGGAAAATTCAGCAGGGACTGGATTTGGGAGAAGGAATGCGGTCTAATGATTTAGCTTTCTTGGCGGCTTTGGGAGCAATGAAGCGGGGACTTATTCCCAGAAAAAACGATAAAATTGTCAGTCTTCTGCCGCTTAATACCGAAACGGCTTATGAGCAATACCGCCTTTTTTCTTTTGCGGATTTTCTCCAGAAATTTTCCGTTGGTTTCGCCGGTTTTTTTCTCCTTGTTTTCTTGGGAAACGTTATAATGGTCAGAATGCTTTTCCCCGGCATTGAGGAGTCATTAAAGAAGGAGGGTTCTTTTTCAACCGATGTCGCGGAAATCATGGAAAAGAAAGAGACTTTCAACGCGCGAATCGCCCAGTTTTCCAAAATTAATCAGGCGACTCCGCAATGGGAAAATGTTTTCGCGGCAATTGACCAAGTTGTCACCAAGAGCGCGGCGGCCGGAGGCGGGCTGACTTTAAACCAGATAAACGTTTCCAGCGACGGCAGCGTATCTTTCTCCGGCGTATCGTCCAATCGCGAAAGTCTGATAAAATTAAAAGAGAACCTTGGCAATTCGGAAGTTTTTTTGTCCGACCCGTTGCCGCTTTCCATTTTTTTAAGCAAAGGGAATATCCCGTTTACCATCAAAGCCAAACTAAAAGATTTGAAAACAATAATCGCCGGTTTGTAAAATTATTATCTCCGGAAATCGATACATAAGAGATGAGCAATAAAAAGGATTTTTGGAAAAAAATTTCAATAATGGGCGGCATAACTATTTTTATTTTAGCGGCGGAAGCGGCGGCAATTTTTTCCCTCGTGAATTATTTAGAGAAAGAAACCGCCAGCGTCAGCGAGAAGCGGGAATCTTTGGCGGCTGTCCGCGCCCAGCGCTTCAGCATTGTTTCTTTGAAAAGCGATTTTGACAAGGCGAAAAATTATTTTGACGCGATGGAAAATGCTTTGCCGGATGAAAACAATATCTATTTAGTTGTTGATAAAATGGAAAGTCTGGGCCGCGACACCGGCAATCAAGTTGCTATTCAAGTGAATGCTTCGCAAATACTGACAGACCAAACCTCCGGTAGCCGCTTCGTGTCTTTTAGCGGTTCTCTTAACGGCACATACCAATCCTTGCGCCGCTACTTGAGAAACTTGAGCAATAATTTTATTTTCGCAGAGGTGGACAGCGTCAGTCTGGCGGGCAACGGCACGATTGACAACGTTTCTTCCGCCAGTATCAGCGGAAAGATTTTTTTGAAATAGAGTCGTTAATTATGAATTGCGGAACAGGAAACGTTAATTTGCGTATTTAGATAAAGAAACAAATGACAACACAATCCGATAAAATAAAAATTTGGCTGAAAGAAAATAAACTGGATATTTTTTACGGCGCGGCGACGATTGTCGTTCTTGTTGCGACAATCTCGGTTTTTATCTGGTCCGTGAATATTGTTTTAGATGTCGTAAATTCCGTTTTTTCCAGCGCTGTTCAGGATAAAGCTATGACAGAAACTTCTTCTTTTGACTTGGCGGGGCTAAATAAGATTTCCGGACGGCTGAATGTCATTCTGCCGCCTGCGTTTCAGGCGCCGGAGGCGTCTTCAACGTCCGCTTCTTCAACTGCAACGGCCAATGCAACGTCTGCGGCTAATTTTGCTGCTACTTCTACTTCGCGCGCCATTTCTCCTTCTCGGAGGAGATGATATAATGTATCTTGAAACCTGAATCTTGAATCATAAATCTTGAAACTTGAATCATAAAACTTGAATCGTAAAATTCAAACCAGAAATTAAATCTTTAGATTCCTATTTCGAGATACAAGTTCCAAGATCTGCGTTTTTATTTATGCCCATTTTTATTTTCAAAGCTTTAGATAAAGAAGGCGTTCAGCAGCGGGGAGAAGTGCAGGCGCTAAACAAAGAGACGGCTCTTGATTATTTGAGGCGCGACAGTTTAACCCCGCTTTACTTGGAAGAAAAGGGGACACGGCGCCAGTTTCAATTATCCGCCAATCTTTTCGGCGGAGGCATTAATATTTTAGATAAGGTTTTTCTGACGCGGCATTTGTCGGCGATTTTGAAGTCGGGTATAAACCTTCTGGAGGCGCTGGAAATTCTACAAGAAGACGCTCAAAAGGCGGCAATGCAGAAAGTTTTGAAAGACGCCAAAATAAATCTGGAGCGCGGGGTGCCTCTTTCCTCCACTTTCGCTTCTTATAGCCGGTATTTTTCGCCGGTTTTCGTGGGGCTGGTGAAATCCGGAGAAATCTCCGGCACATTGGAAGACACCTTGGAAAATTTGGGCGAACAGCTTCAGCGCGAGTATGATATCAGAAAGAAAGTCCAGTCCGCGATGATTTATCCGGTTATTCTTTTATTCGCCGCTTCTTTGATTATCGTTTTGCTTCTGACTTTCGTGATGCCGCGGATGATGAAGGCTCTGGTGCAGGCGAAAATTCAACTGCCGCTTATAACCAGAATTATGCTTTTTGCTAGCGACGTTTTTTCCGCCAATCCGCTGGCAACGATTTCCGCGTTTTTATTTTCGGTTTTGTTTTTGCTTGTTCTTTTCAAAAGCAAATTCGGGCGGCGCATTACTTTTCATTTTGTCGGGAAAATGCCTTTGGTCGGAACTTTAACCAAGAAATTTGCTTTATCGCGTTTTGCCATTACTTTCCGAAATCTTTTGAGAAGCGGAATGCCGGCTGTTGAGGCGCTGGATATTACCGCTAAAACAGTGGGCAACATTGAATACGAAAGCGCTCTTTTGGCGATTAACCACGAGCTTCAGCATGGCGCGCCTTTGCATGAGGTTTTCAAGAAGCGTCCGGAGCTTTTCCCCCAAATGGTTGCGAGGGTCATCGCGGTGGGCGAACGCACCGGCACCTTGGAAAAATCCTTGCTGATTATTTCCAATTATTACAACGACGAAGTGGAGCGTGTTTTGAAAAACTTAGTGACGCTTCTTGAGCCGATATTACTGGTTATTATGGGTTTGATCATCGCCAGCATCGCTTTGTCAATATTGCTGCCGATTTATCAGTTAATGAGCAGTTTCAGGTAAGAAGGGATATGAAAAGAGTTTATGAAGTTTGTAAAATTGATTGATTAATTTATCATAGTAAATAATATCCCCGACTATTTTTAAGAACTTTATAAACTTTACGAACTATTAAATATGCATCTTTTACCCGAAGATATTAAAGATATTATTGAATCCACCGGCTTGGTGAGTGAAAGCGATTTTGCCGGCGCTTCTCTTGAGGCCGAGCGCAGCAACCGCCACTTGCTGGACATCATTGTCGGCAAGGGCTTCTTGGACGAAAAATATCTTTCCGACAGCACTGCCAAGTTTTTCGGAGTGCCGAGCGTAAGATTGTCGTCCTTTGATATTTCTCACGACGTTTTGGAAATGGTGCCCGAGGCTTTTGCTAAAAGCCGGGGCGTTGTTCTTTTTGATTTTGACTCGCAAAATAGGCGTGGTAAATTGGCGATGACCGACCCGGAGGACTATTACACTCTTGAGTATTTGAAAACAAAATTAGACGTTTGGCTGGATGTTTATCTGGCGTCGGCAACAGAGATGAAATACGGGTTAAGGCAGTACAAGAAAAAAATCAACGAAGAATTCAGCCAGATTATAGAAGAAAATCTGAAAGAATCCGCCGGCATAAAAGGGCTGGCTGATTCTTCCCGGATGGTTGAGGCGGTGCCCATTATCAACATCGTCAATACTATTATTGAACACGCGGCGACAATGGGCGCGTCGGACATTCACTTTGAGCCGTTTGAAAATAAGCTGACCGTGCGCTACCGCATTGACGGCATTTTAAACGAAATAGTTAACTTGCCCAATACCATTGCCGATATTTTAGTGGCGCGGGTGAAGGTTATGGCCAATCTTCAGATTGACATTCACAACGCGCCGCAGGACGGACGGTTCCGCTTTCCTTTGGAAGACCAGTTTATTGACATCCGCGTATCCGTTATCCCGACTTTTCACGGCGAAAAAGCGGAAATGCGCCTCTTAAAAGGCTCTTTGCGTCCTTTAACTCTTTACGAGCTCGGGTTTGACGGGAGCGAGCTGGGGAAATTGGAAACAGCTATCCAAAAGCCGAGAGGAATGATTTTGGTAACCGGTCCTACCGGCGCCGGAAAAACCACCACACTCTACGCGATTTTAGGAATTTTAAATACTCCCAAAGTTAACATTACCACTATTGAAGACCCGGTGGAGTATGATATTGTGGGAGTTAATCAGACGCAGGTTAATGTTAAGGCCGGTTTGACTTTCGCCACGGGTTTGCGTTCTTTGGTGCGCCAGAATCCGGACATTATTATGGTGGGAGAAATACGGGACAAGGAAACCGCGGATATCGCGGTAAACGCCGCTTTAACCGGCCATCGGCTTCTTTCCACGCTCCACACCAACGACGCCGCCACTGCCATTCCCCGGCTTATCGATTTAGAAGTGCCTCCGTTTTTGATTGCTTCCACTTTGAATGTCGTTATAGCGCAGAGACTGGCGCGCCGCATTTGCCCCACTTGCGTCCGTTCCATAAAACCGAACAAAGACGTGGTTGCGTCCCTGAAAAATTACTTAAAGAGCGCGGGAATTAAGACGGGAATTCCGGAAACTATTTACGGAGGCGCCGGTTGCAACGCTTGCGGATTTTCGGGCTATCGCGGACAAGTCGGGATTTTTGAGGTTTTTTATTTGTCCGACACTCTTCGCGATTTAATTATTGCCAAGGCTTCGGTGGGAGCGATTAAAAAAGCGGCAATGGAAGAAGGAATGCGGCTGATGTTTGAAGACGGATTATTGAAGGTGGAGCGCGGACTGACTACTTTGGAAGAAGTGTTAAGAGTGGCAGTAGAGTGATGAATGGCTTTGGGCTGTTAAAGGGGCAAATTATTTTAAGACAAAATACTTATAGAAACCGAAAATAAGGAACCAATGATTTCTAAAGAACTTTATGCAGGGCGCAGTTCGCAAAAGGCGCGGGGATTTACTCTTTTGGAAATTATGCTTGCCATTGCTATTCTGGCGGTTTTGGGCGCCATTGGTTTTGGTTCGTATTATAATTTTCAATCAACTATCAAAGTTGACGAGGAGGCCAACAGAATAACAGAAGTTTTGCGCGAGGCGCGGCAAAACGCCGTAGCCGGAGTTGATTTGACTTCTTGGGGCGTGCGGTTTGTTTATCCCACTTCCAGTGCCAGTCAATACTACTCTCTTTTTGAAGGAACAAGTTTTTCCAGCGGCACCACCACGGAAACGTTTTACCTGCCAAGCGGCGCTACTTTCGTCAATCCGTCAGTTAGCTCCACTTTGGATGTCATTTTTAACAGCCGTTCCGGCGCGAGCGCCAGCAGTTCCAATATCACAGTTTCTATTAACGGCGTTTCGGCGAGTTCCACCAAAAGCATTCTTATTACCACCAAGGGAGTTGTCAGCCGGCAATGAAAACTTGAATCTTGAAACTTGAAACCTGAATCCAGGGATTTAATTTCCAGTTTCAGTTTTATGGTTCAAGATTCAAGATTCAGGTTTAAAGTTTTATAATTCAAGATTTAAGATTTATGGCATTTGATTCAAAATTTAATAATGGGCAAATTCTTACCGAGCTTCTTATTGCCATTGCCTTGGTGGCGATTATCGCGCTTGTCGGAAGCCAGATGATTAATGTCGGTATGTATTCCGCCACTTCTTCTGGCGACAGGCAGAGTATTAACCGCTTGGCGGACGAAGTTTTTGAAGCTTTGCGCGCTGTGGTTTTCAGCAACACTGCTTCCACGCAAGGGTGGAATAATATTTATCTTCCTCCGGACGGCACAGGCGACCCGTCAACTTCCAAGGGCGCGAGTAATAAATATAAGACGGTAATTAACGCCGGCGCCTGGAAAATTTCTTCGGGCCAAGAAACCATTACTTTGGGAGATAAAACTTTTGCCCGCTATTTTACTATTGATAATGTTTCGCGTACGGGCGGCGCTATTGATTCTACTTATAACTCCGCCAACGACGATCCGCAAACGCAAAAAATAACCGTCTGGATTTCCAGGGCCAACGGCACAGGTAGCGCTTCAACCAGCACTTTTTCCCAATATTTTACCCGCTATTTGGACGAGTCGGCCAATCAGGCGGATTGGAATGCCAGCCAATGCGGCCCTGTTAGCGCCACGGCAACTACTGCCGGTTACTGCGCCAGTTCTTCCATTGATATTTCCAATTCTGCCTGCTCCGGCGTTTCTACTTGTTTGAGATTGTCGCAGTGATGAAATTGTCGCGATTGCCGAGTCTCGCTAAAGTAAAACCCCCGCTTTAGCGGGGGTTTTACTTTGATAATTTTTTGTCCAGTTTTTTACTCAGCCGCGATTTCAGGCGGGAAGCTTTATTTTTTCTGATAAGATTTACTTTGGCGGATTTGTCTAATTTTTTATAAACCTGGGAAAGCTGTTTTTGCGCCTCTTCTTTTTTATTTTCGGCAATAAATTTTTTGTAAAGTTTAACGGCCGATTTTAAGTCGGTTTTTCTTTGGATATTTTGTTTTTTGCGCCGGGTGTTTTGGCGCAGAGCTTTCTTGGCTGATTGAGTTCTGGGCATATATTTTTATTTTAGATCTTTCGCAAATGGCCTAACGGGATTTACCGCAGGTTATTGTGAATAGAATTTAATTTATCAAATTACAAGTTGAAAGTCAATTTTTTTCAGGATATAATTTTTTAGTTAGGTATCGAGCGTCAGGCTCCAAGATTCATTTCTTCATGCTCTATTCTTTAAGCGGTAAGCTGATTGCGAAAAAGCAGGACTTTGTCGTGGTGGAAACAAACGGCTTGGGTTTCAAGATTTTTGTTTCAGAAAAATCTTTGCGGCGCTTCCCTAAAACGGGAACCCAAATCCGCCTTTTTTGTATTTTTTTGGCGCGGCAGGACGGGGGAGAGATTTACGGATTTTTGGAAGAAAAAGAAAAAGAAATTTTTGAAATGCTTACTTCTGTTTCCGGCGTGGGACCGAAATCCGCTTTGAAAATTTTAAGCAAGACAAAAATTGAATCGCTTTTTTCCGCCGTGGCAACGGGAAAAGCTGATTTAATCGCGAGGGTCTGGGGAGTAGGGCAGAAGAAAGCGGAGAGAATAATTTTGGAATTAAAGAGTAAAATTCGACAGTCAAGAAGCGAGGGTGAAGAAGCGGCATCGGAAACCGATGAAGAAATTTCCAAGATTCTCGCCAATTTAGGATATAAACAAAAAGAAATTAAAAAGGCGGTTGATAATTTGCCGGATAAAATTGTGAAAAAAGAAGAACGTTTGAAAAAGGCGTTAAAGATACTGTCTTTCGGCTAACAAGCATTAAATGATTAGGCGGTCATTCAATTTTTTTATTTTCATCGCGATTTTTACGCTTACAGCGCCGTTTTTCGCCAATGCCAATCCGGCGCCGGCGGAAATTAAATCCGCCATTGACCAAAAAAATCAGGAGCTTCAGACTTTGAATAAACAAATTCAGGAAACCCAAAGATCATTGCAGTCTACCCAGCAGGAAAGCCAAAGTTTGCAGAAAGAAGTGAAGACGATTGACAGGCAAATTGGCCAATTGAATCTGGGGCTGAAAGCAAGCGAAACGAAAATTGAGAAATTCGGCCTGGAAATAAGGGGCTTGGGTTATGATATATCGCAAACAGAAACTGATATTCAGACAAAAAAGAAAATAATCGCCGGTTTGTTGAAAGAAATTCAGCAGCGCGGCGATGATTCCGTTTTGCTCACTTTCTTGAAAAACAGAAGTTTGTCGGACAGCGTTTTTGAAACGCAAGGGCTGGTAGACGTTGACAATAATTTGTTTGAAGAGTTGAAGGCATATAAAGATTTGAAAAATCAGCTGGCCGACGAATTGAATCAGACCAAGC
Organism: uncultured Candidatus Saccharibacteria bacterium; assembly: GCA_964453135.1. GTDB lineage: Bacteria > Patescibacteriota > Minisyncoccia > UBA6257 > UBA9933 > CAYVOL01. The sequence goes on from CAYVOL010000002.1 coordinate 127,371, forward strand.
AGAAAAAAGTTTCCCAGGAAACGGAAGCCGAGGATTTGAAAAATAAAAAAGTTATTGTGGAAAGCGTGAAGCAGGAGAAGCAGGTTATTTTAACGCAAAGCAAGAATAAAGAAGCGGCGTACCAGAAAATGCTGAGCGATTTGGGAAAAAGGCGGGAGGAGATCGCGGCGGAAATCGAGAAAATGGAAGAAGAATTGAGGAAACAGATTAATCCCAATGTTCTGCCGACTCCTAAAACAGGGCTTTTGGCGTATCCCATAGGAGAGGAAGCACATTTAACTCAAGGATACGGCGATACTAGTTTTGCCAAGAAAACTTATAAGGGCCGCTGGCATAACGGAGTTGATTTGGGGGCGCCCATTGGCACGCCGGTTTACGCGGCGGAGAAAGGGAAAGTGGCGATGACGGGCAATCAGGATTTGTATTGCCCCCGGGCGGCTTATGGAAAATTTATCGTCATCAACCATGAAAACAATCTAACTACTTTATACGGCCACCTTTCCTTGCAGGTGGTGAAAGAAGGAGACGGCGTGGAGCGCGGGCAGTTAATCGGCTACAGCGGAAACACGGGCTGGGCCACCGGCCCCCATCTTCATTTTACGGTTTTCGCCCGACCCACGTTTGAAATCAAGCAGTCCCGTTATTGCGGTTTGATGCCTATTGGCGGAGATTTGGACCCGATGAAATATATAAGCGTGTAATATGAATCACAAAGCATAAATCGTGAATCGTGAAATATGAGTAGTGAAGCGTGAAATATGAAACTTAAACTATGGAAATTACTGAAAAATCTTGGGAAGAAAATTTAAAAGATTGCCCGGAGTTTTTGCAGTCCTGGAGTTGGGGAGAATTCCAGAAAAAAATGGGCGTTAAGATTTGGCGTTTGAATGCGGCAAATAATTTACAAGCTTTGGTTCTAAAAAAAAATTTGCCCATGGGGAAAAGTTATCTTTATATTCCCCGCGGGCCTTATATAAAAGACTTGGATGTTTTTTTGGAAGCGCCGGAAATAATCGGAGAATTTCTGGAGAAAATTAAAAAAATCGCTCGCCAAGAGAAAGCGGTTTTTTTGAAAATTGAGCCGCTTGATAATAATCAAAAACTGGCAGATTTTTTTAATCAGAGAGGATTCGTGAAAAGCGATAAGGTCCAGCCGGTGAAAACAAGATTGATAGATTTATCGTTGAGTGAAGAAAAAATTTTGGCGTCCATGGAACATGACACCCGCTACGCTATCAGAGCGGCGCAAAAGCGGGGAGTGGAAATAGTAAAAGACATCGATACTGACGCCCTTTATGATTTACTGCAGGAGACATCGGCGCGCCAAAAAATAAAAATTTATTCCCGAGAATATTTTCAGTATCTTTTCAGCGGCCAAGGAGATATAAAAGTGGAAATCTTTTTGGCGGGATTGGAGGAAAAGCCGATTGCGGGGGCGCTTATTCTTTTTTATCATAAGCGGGCGGTCTATCTTTACGCGGCTTACAAAAGCGGCTACGGAAAATTTAACGCTCCTTCTTTCATTTTGTGGGAAGCCATTAAAGAAGCGAAAAAAAGAGGCGCCGATTATTTTGATTTTTGGGGGGTTGACGAAGACAATGAAAATTGGGCGGGACTTACGGCTTTCAAAAAAAGTTTTGGCGGGAAAGAGTATGTTTATCCCGGCGCGCGGGATTATGTTTTAGACGGAAAATTTTATTTAATGTATAAGTGGGGGAAAAAATTGCGGGATTTTTTTGAAAAATGAAAAAAATAATTAAAAATTTGATTCCGCATTTTGTTTTACGACGGGTTTTAAGCGGTCATCATTGGGTTAAAGCTTATTTGGCGGCGTTTATTTGCGGATTTCCCGGCCGCGAGATGATTGTTGTGGCGGTGGCGGGCACGCGCGGAAAAACCACGGTCGCCAATTTTATCTGGTCAATTTTAACCGCCGCGGGATATAAAACCGGACTCATCGGCACGGCCAATATTCGCGTGGGCGAGCAAGAAAGAATGAATTTTTATCATATGACCATGCCCGGCCCTTTTGTTTTACAAAAATTATTAAAAGAAATGAAAGACAGCGGCTGTCAGGCGGCAGTGATGGAAGTTCCTTCCGAGGGGGTGGAGCAGTGGCGGCATAAAGGAATTAATTTTGACGCCGCGGTTTTAACCGCGCTCTATCCGGAATACCTGGAAACGCACGGATGGAGTTATGAAAGATGCAAGAAAATGCACTTGAAAATTTTTCAAGAGCTAAACGGACAGAAAAGGAAAATTATTAACGGAAAAAAAATTCCTAAAATTATTGTCCTTAACAATGACAATAAAGAAAAAGATTTATTTTCTTTGTGTCGGGCGGATAAAATTATCACTTACGCTATAAATTCTCCGGCCGATTTTCGGACGCAAAATATAGAAGCGGCGGATGATGGTGTTAAATTTTCCGTTGGAGCGGAGGAGTACGAAATAAAGATTCCGGGCGAATTTAATGTTGATAATGGTTTGGCGGCGATTGCTTTGGCGAAAAATTTGGGAATATCACAGGAGGATATTAAAAAAGGATTAGCGTCTTTGAACAATGTTCCCGGGCGGATGGAAAAAATCGACGCAGGCCAGAAATTTTCTTTAATAGTGGATTACGCCCATGACGCCGTGAGTTTGGAGGCGTTATTGAAGGCGGGGCAGAAAATAAAAAAATCTATTGATAATACAGTCATTGTTTTATTGGGGGCGGAAGGAGGGGGGCGGGATAAAAAGAAAAGGCCGTTGATGGGAGAGCTGGCAGCGAAAATGGCGGATTATGTAATTGTTTCCAATGTCGACCCTTACGATGACGATCCGCAGGAAATTATGGAAGATATCGCTAGGGCGGCGGAAAAATCCGGCAAAACAAGAAATAAGAATTTGTTTCTTATTGAATCTCGGAGGCAGGGCATTGAAAAAGCCATTGAATTGGCAAAAGAAGGAGACGTAATTTTATTGACGGGCAAAGGGGCGGAGCAGTCAATGATCGCGGGAAATAAAAAAATACCTTGGGACGACAGAGAAGTGGCAAGAGAAATCCTGGAAAAAATAAAATGAGTTATAAATTTTAATATGCCAGAATTTTTAACTGAAGCATTAGTTTTGAAAAAAGATAATTTCGGAGAAAGCGACGGCTTGGTTTATTTTTACACGGAAAAATTAGGAAAGGCCGTTGTCAAAGCCAAAGGATTAAAGAAAATTCTTTCCAAGTCCAACTCTCATTTGGAGCCGCTTAATTTTGTGGATGTGCGTTTGGTTTCCGGCAGGAACGGATATTTCCAACTGATAGATGTTTTGCCGTCCGAACGGCAATTTTTTTCCTACGCCATTAAAAAATCTCCCGATGATTTGGCTAAGTTTCTGCGGCTTGCTGATTTTATCAATGACTTTACTTTTGAATTTCAGCCGGATTTTAGTTTGTGGCAGGCGCTAAAAACAGCCGTGGAAAGAAATGAGCCGGAAAATAAAATCAACAGGCAAATGCTGAAAATTTTGGGTTTTGATCCTCAATTTGCAATGTGCCATTTTTGCGGCAGAAGCGGCGCGGCGTTTTTTTCCAAAGCCGAACATATTTTCGCTTGCCGAAAATGCGTTTCCCAATTGAATAAAAGTGAGGTATTATTGATATGAATCGTGAAACGTATAGCGTGAAACATAATACTTGGCACAAATTTTATGTCTTTGCGGGACGCGGAGAAAAAATTATACGGGATAAGCGGCGGCGATGTTTCGAAAAAAGAAACGTTGACGGGTAAACAGCAAGCCTTCGAGGAACAAGAGCCGGTGAAAACAAACTGGGAAGAAAAGCCCGAGCAGGAAAACGCGGAAAAAGTTGTTTACGGATACAAAACCAGGCAAATGGAGATTTTTTCTAAAACAGCCTTCTGGCTTCTTTTTGTTTTATTTTTGGTGGGCGCCGGCACGGCTTATTATTTGGTAAGGCAGTACGGCAAAACGAAAGATTTTGATTTCAGTTTTCAGGCGCCGGATGAAGTGATGATAGGCCAGCCGTTTGAGGTTTCTTTTAAGATTGATAATAAATCGCAAGGGGCGCTGGAGGCGGCTAAAATTTTAATTACTCTGCCCGAAGGGGTAATTGCCTTGGACAGAAATAATAATTCCCTGCAGACCATTGAAGAGGGATTGGATAATATTGCGGTTGGTTCCGGCGCGGAAGGGAAATACCGCCTGGCGATTATAAGGGGAGACCAGCCGATTGAAAGAATTGAAGCTGTTTTTTCTTATTTGCCGCCCAATCTCAATACTCGCTTTGAAAAAAGAACGTCTTACGAGATAAGAGCGGATCAGCCGGCCGTGGCGCTTAATTTGACCCTTCCGCAAAAAGTTTTCAGCCGCGAAGGATTTGACATAAACGTGAATTATAAAAATGTTTCTTCCTATGATTTTGCTCCTTTTAAGATAAAAATGGTTTATCCGGATAATTTCGCTTTCCAGAACGCGTCCGCTTCTTCTACTTTGAATAATAATATTTGGAGTTGGGACAAATTGTCGGGAGGCGCGGAAAATAATTTTTTTATAAAAGGATATTTGACTGCGACCGACCAGAGTTTTTTTGACATCAAAGCGCAGGCTTTCGCGGTTTTTAATAATCAAGAGTATCTTATCAGCGAAAAATCTGCCACTTTAAACGTGGCCGCGTCGCCTTTAAGTTTGACCATTCTGGCAAACGAAAATTCTTCTCTGGTGGTGGGCCTAGATAACGATTTAACTTACAAAATTATTTATAAAAATAACACCGATGTTGTTCTGAACGACGCGGTTATTAAGGCGCGCTTAATCGGAGAGATGTTTGATTTGGCGTCGCTTCGGTCAAAGGGAAATTTTGATTCTGTTTCCAATACCATCACCTGGAACGCCGGAAGTGAACCAAGTTTGCGCGCCATCCCTCCTTCTGTTCAGGGACAGGTAGAATTTTCCATTAAGACTAAAAAATCTTATCCCATTAAGCGTCTTTTTGACAAGAATTTTACTTTGAAAGTTCAAGCCGCGATAGATTCTCCTACTGTGCCGGCCAATGTTTCCAGCGACAAAACAGCAGCGGTGGCTAATTTAATTCTGAAAGTGTCCGGCAAAGCGGAAATTATTGTTTCCTGGGAACGTCTTAAAGGGCCGTATCCAGCCAAGGTAAACGAGCCGACGGATTTTGCCGTGCATTGGCAGATTAGAAATTATTCCACGGACATTAAAGACGTGAAAGTGAATAGTTTTCTTCAGTCCGGCGCCAGCTGGCTGAATGTCGTGAAAAGCAATGTTGACGCTCTGCCGATTTACAATGAGAGAACCGGCGAAGTTTCCTGGCAGATTCCCAAAATTCTTGCCACCAAGGGTGTTATTTCCAAGCCGGTGGAAGGCGTATTTAACATTGAAATTGTTCCCAATATTACTCAATTTCAGCAGCCATTGAATTTAACCGGAGAAACTAATATTTCAGCGGTTGACGATTTCACCAATATAGAATTAACTAATAAAGCCGAAGTCTTGAAGTTGAGCGATAATGTGGCGAAGTGAGCAATGGCTTAATTTATGAATTTTGACCATGAAACACGGATTACGAATATTCAAATCAAATCAATTCAAAATTCCGAAATAGTTAAATGTCCTAATCAACATTTATGTCTCAATCTGAAACCAAATCCTGCCAAAATTGTAAACAATTCTTCGTCGTAGAACCGGAAGATTTTGAATTTTACAATAAAATCAAAGTTCCAGCGCCGACGTTCTGTCCGGAGTGCCGGGCGGCAAGAAGAATGAACTTCCGAAATACCAGAACTTTATACAAGAGAAAAATTGAAGGAGAAGATAAGGAAGTTATCGCGATGTATTCTCCCGACTGCCCTGTCAAAGTTTATCACGAAAGTTATTTTTGGTCGGACAAATGGGACGCGATGGAATACGGAAAGGATTATGATTTTAGCAAGCCATTTTTTGAACAAATAAAAGAACTGATGCTGAAAATGCCCTGGCCGCACCGCGGCGCCTTAAATGACATCAACAGCGATTATTGCAATCAAGCGGTCAATATCAAAAATTGTTACCTCGCCTTTAATATAGGCAATTCGGAAAATGTTCTTTACGGAGAAAACATTTTTGAAACAAAAGATTCCCTTGATATTGACGAGGTTCAAAGTTCAGAATTATGTTATTCGTCATACGACTGCAAAAAATGCCACAATGTTTTCTTTTCTTCGGAATGCGTAGAGTGCCACAATGTTTTCTTTTCCAAAAATCTGATTAATTGCCACGATTGCTTCGGTTGCGTTAGCTTAAAAAACAAAGAATATCACATTTTCAACCATCCCTACTCCCGGGAAGAATATTTCCAAAAATTGAAAACGTTTGACCTTGGCTCTTATAACGGCACTTTGAAATTCAACAATGACTTGCAAAAATTTCAACTGCAATTTCCTAAAAAATTCTATCACGGAAGAAACAACAACAATGTTTCCGGCGATTATCTTAAGCATTGTAAAAACACCAAACATTCATTTGTCTGCCAAAATTTGGAAGATTGTTCTTATTGCCAGCTTATCATTATGTTACCGAGTCGTGATTGTTTCGATGCGACGGTAGCCGGAGGAGAAATCCTTTATGAAATAGGGGAAAGCGGCGGATATGATATAAGATTTTGCTGGAATATATGGAGTAAAAATCCACTTGCGCCAGATGTTCGCCATGCTCAATATTCTATTTTTTGCCACTCCTCCTCCCACCTCTTCGGCTGCGTAGGCCTCCGCAACAAGCAGTATTGCATCCTCAACAAGCA
>CAYVOL010000003.1:0-121367 GCA_964453135.1 uncultured Candidatus Saccharibacteria bacterium
TCGTCAGCTCGTGGCGTGAGCTGTTCCCTTAAGTGGGGAAACGAGCGCAACCCTCGTCGTGTGTTACAAGTGTCACACGAGACCGCCCTCCATTTTGCGCAGGAGCGCAAAATGGCGCAGAAGCACGCAGAACAAACGTAGATTTACGCAGAAATTTTCCGCGTATTTCCGCGTTAAGTTCGCGTTTGTCCGTGCCATTTTGTTCGTTCGTGAACAAAATGGAGGGAGGAAGGCGAGGATGACGTCAGATCAGCGTGGCCCTTTGATGCCCTGGGCTACACTCATGCTACAATGGTCGGTACAAAGGGTTGCCAAGCCGTAAGGCGGAGCCAATCCCAAAAAACCGGCCCCAGTTCAGATTGAGGGCTGCAACTTGCCCTCATGAAGTCGGAATCGCTAGTAATCGCGGATCAGCAGGCCGCGGTGAATACGTTCTCGAGTCCTGTACTCACCGCCCGTCACACCAAGGGAGCCGGGAGAGCTTAAAGTGCGTTTCGCGCGTATCAGAGTTAGCTCGGTGACACGGGTGAAGTCGTAACAAGGCACGCGTAGCGGAAGCTGTGCGTGGATCAATTAAACTATAAAAATGATCGAGTGTTAGCGCTTTGCGCTAACAAAGGGTGTTAGCCGAGGAACCTTAAGTTTCGGCCGTGGGGCAACTAAAAAAGTTTTAATTCTTGAGCAAAAAAACGAGTATCCACTTTTTATTCACATTTTCCTTGACAAACAACGCATAATAAATTAAGGTTAATTATAATGTCTTTGGCGATGTTTTTAATAACTTCCCGGGCTTAAAGATTAAAATAGCAAATTAAAAAATCCGTAGAGCACACGGAAATTTTATTTTGTTGTCTTTGTTTTTCGTTTTAGTTCGCAAGTTTTTATATTCCATTCCGAACTAACTTCATAATTTAACCCCATACAGTCTGCCGTGGCGGAATGTATGGGGTTTATCAACCTTTAACGCTTTAGGAAGAAATGTTTTAGGGAAATATTTTAGAAATATTTTTTATGCCTGCCAAACTTTTATCGCTGAAAAATTTTTCTTCGCATCCGGGCGCTTTTGTCAAGCAATCTTTTCTGGCAGAATCTCAACTTAATTCCTGGAATTGGTTTGTGAAGCACGGATTGCGCGAGCTTTTTGACGAAATTTCTCCCATTAAAGATTATAACGGCACAGATGTAGATATTTATTTTCTTGATTATCAATTCGGCGAACCGCGTTATAACGAAGAGGTGGCTCGTTTGAAGGGGCTGACATATGAGGCGCCGCTAAGGGTAAAAGTAAAATTAGTCAACCATAAGATCAATGAGGTTAAGGAGCAGGAGGTTTATTTGGGAGATTTTCCCGTAATGACCAGCCGCTATACTTTTATCTTAAACGGCGTGGAAAGAGTGGTGGTGTCCCAGTTAATACGTTCCAGCGGCGTTTATTTCTCTTCCGAAATGTTTCGCGGCAAGAGGCTTTTTGGAGCCAAGATAATTCCCAGCCGCGGGAGCTGGCTGGAATTTGAAACCGAAGTGGACGGATTTATCGGAGTGAAAATTGACCGCCACCGCAAAACAGCCGTTACTGACCTAATAAGAATTTTCTCAGACTCCAAAGGAAATGTTTTGGATACCAATGAAAAAATTATTTCCGCTTTTGAAGGTGTTGACAGCGGTCCGGTAAAATATATCGCGGCCACTTTGAAAAAAAGTCCGGCGAAAACTCCTTTGGAATCTTACTCGGAAATTTACAAGCGGCTGAGGTCCGGAGATTTGGCAACGCCGGAAAACGCCAAGAATTTAATTGACGCGATGTTCAAGAGAAAAGACCGCTACTCTTTGTCGCGCGTGGGAAGATTTAAAATAAATCAGCGGCTTTCCCAATACGGCGAAGTCAAGAGTTCCGATTCTCATCTTTTGGATTTAAACGATATTTCGGCTATTGTTAAAGAAATTATTCGCTTGAATAACGATCCCGTGGCCGAAGACGACGACATTGACCATTTGGGAAATCGCCGGGTGCGGGCTGTGGGAGAACTTTTGCAAACTCGGCTTTACGTGGGTTTTGCCCGAATGAGAAGAAATATCCAGGACCGCATTTCCACTTCCGACATTAATACCATTACCCCCATTCAGTTAATCAACGGCCGCCCGCTGGTGGCGATAATGAAAGAATTTTTGAGCTCATCTCAGCTGTCGCAGTTTATGGACCAGAAAAATCCTTTGTCCGAGGTGGAACATAAGCGCCGGCTTTCTCTTTTGGGGCCCAACGGTTTGACGCGGGAACACGCTGGCTTTGAGGTGCGCGACGTTCACTCTTCTCATTACGGAAGAATCTGTCCTATTGAAACTCCCGAAGGATCGCCCATCGGTTTGGTCAACCATTTGGCCAGTTATGCCCGGTTAAATGAATTGGGATTTTTGGAAACAGCTTACGCGAAGGTAAAAAATGGACAGGTTCTTGATGAAATAGTGTGGCTGGACGCGATTGAAGAGGAAAAATACATTATTACCCACGGAGGAACTAAATTGGACAGCCAGAAAAAGATTATCGGCAAGACGGTGGAAGCGAGAATTAAAGGAGAACCGCGCGTTTGCCAAAGAAATGAAGTCCAGCTTATCGATGTGGCGAATAATCAACTGGTCAGCACCGCCACCTCTCTCATTCCTTTTTTGGAAAATGACGACGCCAGCCGCGCCTTGATGGGTTCCAACATGCAAAGGCAGGCGGTGCCTGTTTTAAAGCCGGCGGTTCCTTTGGTCGGCACGGGCGTTGAAGAAAAAATCGCCCGGGACTCTTTGCGGGCGGTTATTGCCGAAGAAGACGGAGAAATTTTAGCAGCGGACGCCGAGCGCATTGTTGTTTTAGGCTCTCGCAGCGGAAAGAAAAAAGAAATCGTCCTTTACAATTTTCAGCGCTCCAATGATTACACTTGTATTTCCCAAAAGCCCTTGGTGATGAAAGGAGACAAAATAAAGAAGGGAGATATTTTGGCGGACGGTCCGGCTATGGACAACGGAGTTTTGGCTTTGGGACAGAATCTCTTGGTGGCTTTTATGTCCTGGGAAGGAGGAAATTTTGAAGACGCCATTATTCTTTCCGACCGCGTGGTGAAAAGTGATTTGTTTTCCTCTATTCATATTGAAGATTTTTATTGCGATGTGAGAGAAACGAAACTGGGGCCCGAAATAACCACCAATGACATTCCCAATGTATCCGAAGAGAAATTAAAAAATTTGGACGAAGAGGGAATTATTAGAATCGGCGCCGAGGTGCGGTCGGGCGATATTTTAGTGGGTAAAGTTTCCCCTAAAGGAGAAACGGAATTAACGGCGGAAGAAAAACTGTTGCGCGCAATTTTTGAAGAAAAAGCTCGGGATATCAAAGACACTTCTTTGGTTTTGCCTTACGGAAAAGAAGGACGAGTTATCGGCGTGAAGATTTTTTCGCGCGAAAGAGGGGACAAACTTGATCCGGGAGTTATTAAAAGAATTCAGGTGGATGTGGCGCAGGTAAGAAAAATAAGAGCCGGAGATAAAATGGCGGGACGGCACGGCAATAAAGGGGTTATTTCCCAGATCCGCCCCGCGGAAGATATGCCTTATTTAGAAGACGGCACGCCGGTGGATATTATTCTTAATCCTTTGGGGGTGGCGTCTCGTATGAATTTGGGGCAGATTTTGGAAACGCATTTGGGATTAGCGGCGCATAAATTAGGCTATCGAGCGATTACTCCGGTTTTCAGCGGCGCCACGGAAGAAGTGATAAAAGAGGAATTAAAGCGCGCCGGTTATCCGGAAAACGCCAAGCTTGTTCTCTACGATGGAAGAACCGGAGAAAAAATATCCCAGCCCATAACGGCCGGATATATTTACATGATGAAGCTCAATCATTTGGTGGAAGATAAAATTCATATGCGCGCCACCGGCCCTTATTCGCTTATTACCCAGCAGCCCTTGGGAGGGAAAGCGCAATTCGGCGGACAGCGTTTCGGGGAAATGGAGGTTTGGGCTTTGGAAGGATACGGCGCGGCTTACACTTTGCAGGAAATGCTTACTATTAAATCGGATGATGTTTTTGGACGGTCTTCTGCTTTGGAATCAATCATTCGCGGAGAAAAAATTAAAAGCCCCAATCTGCCCTCGGCTTTTACCGTTCTGTTAAATGAAATAAAAGCGCTGGGACTGGGAGTGGAAATTGTTAAAGAGGAAGAAAAGAAGGAAAAACTTGAATCTTGAAACTTGAATCACGAAACTTGAAACATAAAACTTGAATCTTGAAACATAAAACTTGAAACGTAAATTATGGATTTAAAATCAATCAAAATCAAAGTGGCTTCGCCCGAAGAAATTCTTTCCTGGTCTTTCGGGGAAGTTATCAAGCCGGAAACCATTAATTACCGCACGCAGAGACCGGAAAAAGACGGACTTTTTTCCGAGCGTATTTTCGGCCCTACCAAGGATTACGAATGTTATTGTGGAAAATACCGCCGGGTGCGCTACAGCGGAATTGTCTGCGACCGCTGCGGTGTGGAAGTGACGCATTCCAGCGTGAGGCGGGAAAGAATGGGGCATATTAAGTTAGCCGCGCCGGTGAGCCATCTTTGGTTTTTGAAAGTTATTCCTTCGCGCATTTCTCTCTTTTTGGATATTCCCGTTCAGAGATTGGAAAAAGTGATTTATTACGCCGCTTACATTGTGGTTAATGTTAACGAAGAAGCGCGCAAGAGAGTCTTGAAAGAATTGGGCGAGGAATTTAAGTCGCGCAAAAAAGAAGCGGCGGAAAAGGAAAAAACAAAAGAATTAGAGGAAGTAGCCGAGGATGTCCGCGGGCAACTGGAAAATTTGAAAGAGGGGCTTATCTTGACGGAACTGGAATACTTTAATTTATCCCGCAAGTTCGGCGATGTTTTTGAAGCGGCGAACGGCGCCGAAGCGATAAGAAGGCTTTTGGAAAAAATAGACTTGAAAAAAACGCATACGGCGATAGAAAAAGAATTGGAAGAAGTGCGCGATGAGCTGAGGAAAAAGAAGCTGCTCGCCAAATTGAAAATGGTTAATTCTTTTTTGCGCAACAAGTCCCGGCCCGAGTGGATGATTTTGACGGTCTTGCCGGTTTTGCCGCCCGAACTCCGCCCCATGGTTCTTTTAGACGGAGGCCGCTACGCCACTTCCGATTTGAACGACCTTTATCGCCGGGTAATCAACCGCAATAATCGTTTGAAAAAATTGATGGAGTTAAGAGCGCCGGAGGTCATTATTAAAAACGAAAAAAGAATGCTGCAGGAAGTGGTGGACGCCTTGATTGATAATTCCGCCCGGGGCACCAGCGCCGTGCAGATGTCTTCTCAGAAAAAACCGCTTCGTTCTTTGGCGGATATTTTAAAAGGAAAGCAGGGGCGCTTCCGCCAGAATCTTTTGGGAAAAAGAGTTGATTATTCCGGCCGCTCGGTGATTGTCGTGGGGCCGGAACTTCCCTTGGACAGCTGCGGTTTGCCTAAAAAAATGGCTTTGGAATTATTTAAGCCGTTTGTTATTTCGCGTATTTTGCAGGATGGATTGGCGCACACCATTAAAAACGCCCTGCGTTTGATTGAGGCCGCTCCCGCCGAAATTTGGACTATTTTGGAGGAAGTTATTAAGGATAAAAAGGTATTGCTTAACCGCGCGCCTACTTTGCATCGTTTGGGTATTCAGGCGTTTAAGCCGGTTTTGATTGAGGACTTGTGTATTAAGATTCCTCCGATGGTCTGCGCGGCGTTTAACGCCGACTTTGACGGAGACCAGATGGCTGTGCATCTTCCTATTTCCGAGGAATCTCAAAAGGAAGCCCAGGAATTGATGATTGCCAGCAGAAATATCTTAAAGCCGGCCAGCGGCGACCCTATCGCCAATCCCAGCCAGGACATTGTTTTGGGTCTTTATTATTTAACCAAAATTATTGCCGATTCTTTCGGGAGCGGGAAGGCATTTTCTTCTTTTGAAGAAGCGATTTTAGCGTATAATCATAAGGCGGTTTCCTTGCACGCTTCCATTAAAGTTCGCGGGAAAGACGGGGAATTGCTGGAAACCACGGTTGGCCGGATTATTTTCAACGGCATTTTCCCGGAGGAATTAGATTTTGTTAATAATTTGATGAGCAAAAAGAATTTGTCCAAAGTGATTATTAAAGTCGTCAATCAATACGGCATCGAGGAAAGCTGGAAGATTTTGGACAAAATAAAAATGCTTGGATTTACTTACGCCACTCTTTCCGGCATCAGCTGGGCGTCTTCCGATTTGATATTGCCCAAAGAAAAACAAAAAATAGTGGAGCAGGCGGACAAAGAAGTGGAAGAAATTGAAAATCAATATGGCGAAGGATTGCTTACTGATTTGGAACGCAAGCAGAAAATCGCCATTGTCTGGGAGAAAGCCCGCTCGGAGATTTCCGCTATTGTGCCGAAGGCGCTTAACGCTGTCGGAGAGCTTAATCCTGTTTACGCTTGTATTGATTCGGGAGCGCGCGGAACCTGGGCGTCCGCGGTTCAGATTATCGGCATGAAGGGTTTGGTGCAAAATCCGCGCGGAGAAACTATTGAACTTCCTATTAAGTCATCCTACAAAGAGGGATTGAGCGTTTTAGAGTTTTTCATTTCTACTCACGGATCCCGCAAGGGGCTGACTGATACGGCTTTAAGAACTGCTTCGGCCGGTTATTTAACGCGCCGGTTGGTGGACGTGGCTCAAGATGTTATTATTCGCGAAAATGACTGCGGCACCAGCGAGGGAATAGAGATTTTCCGGGCGGACGGAGAAGAATACAGCTATTCTTTCGGGCTTCGCATTTTCAGCCGCACGGCTTTGGAAGACATTAAGGCGGGGCATAAAATTTTGGTAAAAGCCGGAGAGATTATCAGCAAAGAAACGGCGGAATTTATAGACAAAGAAACGAAAATAGAATCAGTGAAAGTGCGCTCTCCTTTGCGCTGTAAGACTTTATACGGAATTTGTTCTTCCTGTTACGGCTTGGATTTGGGCTGGGGAGGAAAAATCAAGGAAGGCGAGGCGGCGGGCATTGTCGCGGCGCAGTCTATCGGCGAGCCGGGAACGCAGCTTACTTTGCGCACTTTCCACAGCGGAGGCGTGGCTGGAGTTGATATCACTCACGGCTTGCCACGGGTGGAAGAAATTTTTGAGGTGCGCGTTCCCAAGGGCAAGGCGATTTTAGCCGAAGAAGACGGAGCCATTGAGGACATTGAAGAGAGAGACGGCTTGAAGGCGGTGAAGCTGAAAATCCATAAAAACAAGAAAGCAAAAGTTATTGAATACCTTGTTTCCCGCAGCACCAAAGTTTTCGTTAATGCTAAAGACAAGGTTTCCAAGGGAGACCAGATTTGCGAAGGAAGTTTGGACTTAGAAGAACTTTTTGAATATCGCGGAAAAGAGGCGGTGGAGCGCTACGCCATTAACGAAATTCAGAAAATTTATATTCCCGAAGGCAATGTTATTAACGACAAGCATATTGAAATTATCGTCAGACAGATGTTTTCGCGCGTGCAGGTGAAAGATTCCGGCGACACCGATTTTGTGGTGGGAGAAATAATAGAAAAATCAAAATTTTTGGAAGTGAACCGCCAAATGAAGAATAAAGATAAACAGCCGGCTAAAGCCAAGCAGCTTTTAACCGGCATCACGCAGACCTCGCTTTCCACAGACAGCTTCTTGTCAGCCGTTTCTTTCCAGGAAACAAACCGTGTTTTGGTTTCCTCGGCGATAGACGGAAAAGAAGACAAACTGCGCGGTTTGAAAGAAAATGTCATTATCGGGCGGATAATTCCGGCTGGAACAGGGTACCGGGAGAGACCGGAATAAAGGCTGTGAAATGCGAGCATAGAATTGTCATTGCGAGGAGTCCCGCTGTGGCGGGGAGGCGGCGAAGCAATGACACGGAATTTGATTTTTGAGATTTAATTTATTACTATACTACGATGATTGCGACAGATGAAAAGGAGCCGAAAAAATACGAAATAGGGTTTTTAATCCGCGAAGAAAGCGATAAAGAAACAATTTTAGCGTCCTTAAAAAAATACGGAGCGGAAATTTTTGCAGAGGAAAAAGAAAAGAAAATCCGGCTGGCTTATCCGATAAACAAGGAAATTTTCGCTTACTTCGGCTGGGTTCATTTTTCTTTAATTCCCTCGGCGATTAAAGAATTGAGCGGCCAGTTGAAATTAAATACCCGAGTTTTGCGTTTTGTCGTTATTGCGCTTACTCCTCAGATGCTAGCGGGACCTGAGAAGAAAAAAGATTTTAGTATTCGTCCCCGAAGAGAGTTTTCCCGGGAAAAAACAGGGGAAAAATCGGAGCGCCGCGCGCCGGAAATTACCCCAAAACACACTGCCCAGACAGTTGACAATGAATTATTGGAGAAGAAATTAGAAGAGATATTGAAGTAAGTCATGAAGCATGCAACGTTTGGCGATACAAATATATGAATCTAAATAAAGTTTTCATTTTAGGGAGATTGACGGCTGATCCGCAATTGCGCAGTATCCCTTCGGGACAGCAGGTGGGCAGTTTTTCCGTGGCAACCAATAGAGTCTGGAATGATAAAAGCGGGGCGCGGCAGGAAGAGGTGGAATATCATAATGTTGTTGTTTGGGGAAGGCAAGCGGAGGTGGCTTCGCAATTTTTAACCAAAGGTGCTTTGGTTTTAGTGGAAGGAAGATTAAGAACGCGCACCTGGCAGAATCAGCAGGGTCAAAATGTTAAGACAACGGAAATTATCTGCGAGAAAATGCAATTGGGCCCCCGGTCGGCAGGAGCGGGCGCGGGAGGAGCGGGATTTTCCCGGCCTTCAGCAGCAGCATCTTCCGGCGCCAGCGCGTCTGTGAAAGAAGAATTGCCCGAAATCAATATTGACGAAGGAGAAATAAAAGCGGAAGATTTGCCGTTTTGAAAAGTGTCAGGTATCAAGTGTCAAGCGTCAGGTATAAGCGTGTTTGACGCTCGCAACAAAAATATATGCAATGCTTTTTTTGTTCTCAAAACTTAAAAACGATTAACTACAAAGACACAGATCTTTTGAAAAGGTTTGTTTCCAGCCAGGCGAAAATTATTGACCCGCGGCACACTGCTGTTTGCGCCCGCCATCAAAGAATGCTGTCGCGGGCAATTAAGCTTTCGCGGATTATGGGCCTTTTACCTTTTGTGCGGCGGTAGATTTTGGTTGTGAAAATTTTCGTATGCGAGTTGTAATTGCCTCGAAATAAAGGTAGCCTTTTATATACAAGGAGAGGTCGCATAGTGGTCTAGTCCCCGCCTTGGCGGGGTTGGAAAGGGGTATGTTTTACATTTATATATTGCAAAGCGGGAAAGACGACAAATATTATGTTGGTTATACCGCCGATTTAGAAACTAGATTGATGTGGCATAATGAAGGTAAGAATACGTCGACTAAATATAGAAGGCCGTTAAAGTTAGTTTATAGCGAAAAGTTTTCAACTAAAAAAGAAGCGATACAGCGAGAAAGAAAAATTAAGTCGTACAAAGGCGGAAATGAATTTAAAAAATTAATACAAGGAGAGGTCGCATAGTGGTCTAGTGCGCTCGCTTGGAAAGCGAGTATGCCGAAAGGCATCCAGGGTTCGAATCCCTGCCTCTCCGCCAATTAAGAAATGCGTTCAGGTTATTGCGAAAATCGCTAAAGCGTTAAGCACTGCTATCGATGACTTATTAAAATAGAAATATGAATAACAAATCACTTAAAATTTTATTCATCTACAACGGAGTTTTTGTTTTTGCCGGTAGTTTGTTCGGGCCTCTTTATGCTGTATATGTTGGACTGCTTGATAAAAATATTCTTTCCGTCAGTCTCACATGGTCAGTTTTCCTCATAGCCACAGTTATTTTTACTTTTATTATTTCAAGAATTGGCGACCGTATAAAAGAAAAAGAATATTTATTGATGGCCGGCTTTCTAGTTCGCGCACTGGCATGGTTGCTATTTATTTATGCGACTAATATATATCACTTAATTTTTCTACAGATACTTTTGGGTTTAGGAGAAGCGTTTGGAACGCCCGCCTTTGATGCAATTTTTGCCGAACATTTAGACAGTGGTAAACATGTAGAAGAATATTCTGACTGGAAATTGGTTTTGAATGTCACAACAGGTGTGGGAACAATAATTGGTGGTATTATCGCAACAAAATTGGGCTTTCAATGGTTGTTTATCGCCATGAGTATTTTAGCGATCATTTCTTTTTTCGGTGTACTAGTGCAACCAAGAAAATTATTGTAAAAAAAGAATTTGCCGCCAAAGAACAAAATCTGTAAGATTTTGTTAGCGGGCTAACGCCCGCGAAAAACTTGAAATCGTCCTTTTCGCTTCCGCTTTAAGGCGAGGCGGGCGGAAGGGGGGGTTGGTGGGAATTCCGCCCGCCGAGCGAGTCGCGCGCAAAATCAGTTCGGATTTTTTCAAATACACACCGCCAATAGAAACTTCGCGATTTAAAAGGATTGCTTCGCGCGGCCCCGCGCGGCGGCCGCGCCCCGCAAGGGTTCCTGACGGATATGTAGTTAAATAAAAACTATGATGCGACACTACGGAAAACGGTATAGTGAAGAAAATAATTGGGCGGAATTCATTTCGGGGATTATCGGGCTTTATGTTCTCTATTTACTTGTTGAATGGCTTACGGACAGGGCGAATTTTTGGCGATGGCTTGGCTACGGTTTGGGTATAATTATTTTACTTCTCGCCGCTACTTTCGGCTGGAATAAGTTGAAGGAAAAAGCGCGGCAAAGAAAACTTAATTATCTTTTGAATACAATTCGCCAAGCTGGACTGGACGAGCATATTAAAAATTTTATTTCTAGATTTGGGCTTGGTCAGGAAAAAAGTAAAAATGTTTGGATACGGCGCAATTACAAAATTGACTGGAATCGCATCCACGATTTGCAAGATTTTCTGTCTCAAAAAGAAATTAAATTTTCACTCTCGGATATCGGAGTTATTTTAGCTTACTACATTGAAGAACGAGAGCGCGAAACAACTTATAATAGTATCGCTGTAATAACCCGAAACTTTTCCGGGTTGACCGGTTCTGATTTTGAACAACTACTTTATCGTCTCTACGAAGCAATGGGATTTTCAGTGCAATTGAGCGCAAAACCTGGCGACCAGGGTGGAGATTTAATAGCCACAAAGGGACAAGAAAGAATTTTAATTCAAGCCAAGCGTTATAGCGGTTCTGTTGGAAATGGCGCGGTGCAAGAAGCGGTTGCGGCGCGGAATTATTACGATTGCAACAAGGCGGCAGTGATTACAAACAGTTATTTTACGAGAGAAGCCACGGAATTAGCAAAGACCAATGGTGTGGAATTAATTCCACAAGACGTTCTTCAAAAACTGCTTCTGGATTATCTCAAAGAAAGTTGGAGTTAATCTAATGATTAAAACTGAAATTTGCCGCCAAAGAAAAACTTGAAAGCGTCCTTTATTTTCCAACAGGCACCGCCAAGTTACATTTTGCGCGAACACTTTAATGATATGTCTCTTGATTTGAAAAATAAAAAAATTTTGTTGGTGGGTTTGGGGATTTTGGGAGGAGGCGAGTCGCTGGCTAAGTTTCTTTTGTTGCAAAAAGCAAAATTAACCATTACTGATCTGAGAAAGCGAAAAATTTTGCTGCCGGTTATTAAAAGATTGAGAAAGGAGAAAATTAAGTATGTTTTAGGGAAGCATCGGGAAGAAGATTTTAAGAAAAACGACCTCATTGTTTTTAATCCA
Organism: uncultured Candidatus Saccharibacteria bacterium; assembly: GCA_964453135.1. Lineage (GTDB taxonomy): Bacteria > Patescibacteriota > Minisyncoccia > UBA6257 > UBA9933 > CAYVOL01. Next base: position 11,765 of record CAYVOL010000003.1, read on the forward strand.
GCAGTGAGCGTTTTTAGTTTTTGGGCTAAATTAGCCCGAAAATACGGCAAGTCCGCGGAAAACGACTTGACGCTGTTTTTAGAATTTTTTGAGGCGAAAAATCCGAACGCCGAGTACATTGCCATAACAGGCACGCGGGGAAAAACTACAACTTCGCTCTGGCTAAACCATTTTTTGGGCGGGTCTGTTCTGGGCGGCAATATGCCCAACAGGGGATTGTTTAGCGTGATTAGAAAACGAGCGAGCTTGTTTATTTTGGAATTGTCGTCCTTCCAGCTGGAGTTTTTAAAAAAAAGAGCCAAGCCGCCGAAGATAGCGGTTATTACTAATCTATACAACGACCATTTGAACCGCTACGGAAGTTTTAAGAAATATCTGGAGCAAAAAGCAAAAATTTTTCTTAATCAAGGAAAAGACGATTTTTTAATTTTGAACGCGGATAACAAATTTACGAAAGAATTTTTAACGCGCAAGCCTAAGGCGGTGGTTTACTATTTTTCTTTGAAAAAATTACCAATAGGCAAACGCGGTTTGTATTTTTTGGGCAACAGCATTTATTTCAAGGAAAGCGCAAGGAGAAGCAAAATAGGCGAGGTAAAAAATTTGGCGCCCCATCAAAAAAACAATCTTTCAGCCGCGCTTTTGTCAGCTCATCTTTGCGGGAAGCCGTGGAAGGAATTGATAAAAAAAATAAAATCTTTGCCTCAGCCTCTTTTTCGGCAGGAGATTATTTTTACAAACAGCCGGCTTGAGGTTGTTAATGATTCGGCTGGAACAAGCCCTGATGGGACAATCGCGGCTTTGGAAAGATTTGGCAGAAAAGACAACCTACTATTGATAACCGGCGGGACGGACAAAGCGCTGGATTTTTCTCATTTGGCTAAAAAGATAAAATTATGCGTGAAGCCGAAAGATCTTTTTTTGCTGGAAGGAAGCGCCACGCGCAAGTTGGTAGATGAACTTAATAAAATCGGTTATTATAAAAACGAAGAGGAAGAGTTAAAAGTTTTCCATTCGCTCGGCGCTATTGTTTCTAATTTAATGAAAAGAAAATCGCTCCGCGGCACTTTGCTTTTTTCTCCTGCGAGCGCCAGTTTTGAAAAATTCAAAAACGAATTTGACCGGGGCAGGCAATTTAACAGAATAATTTTTCGCAATTTCAAAAAATGAGCGAAGGAAATTTGGACGGAATAAATAATTTTGAACAGAAAAATAACGGCACTTTGAAAAAGGCCTATTTGAGCATTCATGAAAAAGAGCCGCCGGAACTTCAAGACTGGGAAATGGCTCGTCAGATTGTGGAAGTCCTGGATGACCCAAATTGGATAGATCCTGCTTTAGCAAAAGAATGCATTTATTTAATTGTCCATAAAATATCTTATCCGGATGAAAAAACAAAAAATAATATAATTTTGATGGCAGAAGAGAAGGCCAGGAATGTTTTTCCCGAATTATATAAGGTTGACGAGGTTCATATGGACCAAATTGATTATGCCTATAATAAATGGCGTCGAGACGAAGAAAGCGAGGACAAAAAAGAATAGAATATCATCCTTTAAGATACTTTTTCATTCTCTTATCGGCATCTTTTAATGATTGATGAATGTCGTTTTTTATAAAATCGGCATAGGCGCGGGATATTTTAGGAAAAATAGAGTAAGCGCCCCGCGGTTTCGCCGCTCGGTATTGAATTTTTCGCGGATTTTCCAAGCATTTTTCAAATCCAAAACCAAAGTCCGTTCGGCAATAAGAGAAAATAATGCGATGATTTTGAGTGCAATTGCTTAAATTGCTAAAAGTATTAAGCCGACTCCTATTACGGCGAGTGCCGTTAATTTTGCGATCGCGCGTTTCTCGTGGAAGTAAAATTTTCCGGAAAGAATTGACCAGAATACCCCAAGTCCCCGCTTGGCGGATGTGATAATTGATGCGGCGGCAAAAAGATAGGCAAAACTTAAAAGTACGTTTCCCATTCCAGCGCCCAGGGATTGGATAAGAAAAATCGGCTGCTTAAGAAAGGATACCGGATTTTCCTTTCCGGCAAAGCGTGCCATCAGAAAAAGATATGCCATGAGAACCGCCAATATGATGCTTTGTTCCGCCGTAACGGAATTAAAATGCGCAATGTCGTATTTATACAAGGAAATAGTAGCTGCGGCATTTACGGTGGAAAATATAACGTAGCCTAACCCGCGTCGGCTCAAGCCATGGTTCATCGTTAAAAATATGAATGCTATCGTGATAAGGATAATGCCGATAATTTGATTTAAGCCCAAGACATATCCGAGGAAAAGATCAATGGCAAGTAACAGGGGAATGGTTCCGACGCGGATAAATTCAAACGCGCTTCGTTCCGCTTGTTTGACCGCCATAATTGATGATTGCATTTGCGCTAATTCCAAGATAACTCTAATGCCGAATGTCGGCAAAGAATCAAGAGAGAATATAAAGCTTTTTTAACCAAGAGAGCGGATACAAGGAAAAATAAGGCGCCCCATAGCGTATTCAGAAAGCCCATCGTGTACACGCTTTCCTTTTTTTGATTTATTTCGGTTTTTCCGATAGAGGCGCAAATCTCTTCAAAAAATGTTCCGCCGAGAATTATTAGAAATCCAAACATATTTTTAATGCAGTGGTCGCGTTGTTGACATCGTATAGTAGGAAAATAAAATTTTTACGGGAGAGGTTTTATTTATTAACGCGTGGTTTTTTGGGTATTTATGGGTTCTATCCTTCCCGAAGATACTTTTTCATTCTCTTGAAGGCCTCGCTGATGTCTTTTTCACTGCGGCCGAAAGACAATCTGATATGTCCTTCTCCGCTGGGGCCGAAAGCTGCTCCCGGCACGGTTGCCACGCGCGCTTTTTCCAGCAGATTAAGGGAGAATTTCCAGGATATGGAGTGTTCGGGAATTGACAAATGAATTGATAAATTTGGGCGCGCGCTGTCGGCATCTTTTAACGATTGATGAATATCGTTTTTTATAAAATCGGCATAGGCGCGGGATATTTTAGGAAAAATAAAGTAAGCGCCCCGCGGCTCTTGATAGGAAAAGAAATCCGAGAGTTCGTTTAAGTGGCCAATCATTAAATCGCGGCGGCGCTCAAATTCTTTTCTGAATTTTTCCACTTCTTCGTCCCCGTAATCCAGAGCGGCTAAAGCGGCGTATTGGGAAATTACCGGCGCGCAGGTGACAAGCGAATCGTGAATTTTCAAAATCTCTTTTACTATTGTTTCGTCGCTATGGATAAATCCCAAGCGCCAGCCGGTCATAGCGTACGCTTTGGACAAACTGAAAATTCTTATCACCCGGCTTCTCAATTCCGGTATCTGCGCCAGAGAGAAAAAGGCCGATCCTTGCTCTTCCGATGTTTCCGGCGCGCAGTAAATAAAATCTTTATAAACTTCGTCGCTTAAAATAAAAAACTTTTTCTTTTGGGCCAAGCGGCCGATTGATAATAAATCTTGTTGGGAGAAAATTGAGCCGGTGGGATTGTTGGGATTACAGAAAAGAATGGCGGCGGTTCGCGCGGTTATTTTTTTTCCCAGAGATGGGAAATCAATTCGCCACCCTTCTTCTTGTAGATTGACGAAAACCGGTTTTCCGCCGGCCACCTTCACTGCTTCGGCGTAAGAAACATAGCTGGGCGAAAACAGGATAACTTCTTTTCGTTTTTCGCTTATGACAGCGATAAGCGCGGCGGTGATGGCTTCAATGGAGCCGGCGGTTACGATAATCTCTTTTTCAAAATCATAATACATTTTGTCGCGGGCCAAGATTTGCTCTATGGTTTCTCGCAGTTCCGGAAGGCCGGAAGATAGAGAATATTTAGCGACTGCTCCGCGGTTTAACGCTTTAATCACCGCTTTCTTGACCACTTCGGGCGTGTCAAAAGAAGGAATACCCTGCGCCAAAGAAACTACGTCCGGTATTTGAGCGGCCAAAAATTCAATTTGTTTTATGGGGGAAAGGTTGATTTTTTTCATTTTTATATTTGGTATAACAATACGTCCAAAAGACCCTGGGCGGTCATTGTTCCCGGTTTTTTGATGTTCATCAGCTCCAGAATAGTGGGAGCGATGTCTGATAATACGCCGATAGAATTTTTTTCCGAAGATTTAATATCCAAAGCGGAGCGCTTTCTTTGAAATTCGTTAGCCACTAAATAAATGGGCACTTGATTGGGGTCGTGTTTGGTTTCTTTTTCTCCGGTTTGGGGGTTTAAGAGCCGTTCGGCGTTGCCGTGGTCTGAAGTGATAATCAGAAAAGAATTGAAGGCAAGCGCGGTTTTGATGATTTTTCCCAGTTCTTCGTCAAGGATTGTTATGGCTTCGGCGGTGGCGTTGAAATCTCCGCTGTGCGCCACCATATCGGCATTGGCGAAGTTCGCCAGAATGAAATCATATCCTTGTTCCTGAATGGCTTCGGTGAGGCGCCGGCTTATTTCGCGCGCCTGCATTTCCGGATGTTCGTTATGCGGAGGGGGCTGGGAAGGAATGAGAACACGGAATTCATTGGGGAATGGCGCTTCTTTTAACCCGTTGAAAAAGTAGGTGATGTGGGCGTATTTTTCCGTTTCGGCAATGCGCCACTGGACTTTATTGTTTTCCGACAGCACCCTGCTTAAGCAGGTGTCTATTTTTTCCGGCGGGAAAATGACGTTGTCGGAGGGCAGGCTGTCGCTGTATTGAATCATTGTGGCGACGAACAGATTGGAAAATTTTTTTATCGGGAATTTATTGAAATTTTTATCCAGAAAAACGGAAGACATCTGGCGCATGCGGTCTTCCCGAAAATTAAAAAATATCAGAGCGTCGTTTTCTTGAACGGGCCGGCCGGGCGCCACCAAAGCCGGTTTGACGTATTCATCATTAAGATTTTTTTTGTAAGTTTGCTGTAAATGCTCGGCGATATTTTCAATTGTCTTGCCGCTTCCGACAAGCGTTCCGTAAGCTTCCGCGGTTCTTTCCCAGTATTTGTCCCGGTCCATAGAATAATAGCGTCCGGAAACGCTGGCTACTTGCTGGGGATAAGGGAGCTGGCTGATAAGGGAGAGCGCCGACTGAGGAGGGCTGTCGCGTCCGTCCGTGATTACGTGGAGATTGATTTTGTCCGGAGATAAATTTTCTTTTTCGGCGAATTTAATCAGCGCTTTTAAGTGTTCTAAGGAGGCGTGCACGTTGGCTTCGGTTAGAAGGCCGAATAAATTTAAGCGGGAATTGTTTTGCTTGACGTGTCCAATCGCTTTTTTAATTACCGCGTTGTCAAAAAAAGTGTCGTCTCTTATGGATAAGGTAATGCGGGGGTAATTTTGATAAATAATTCTTCCGGCTCCCATATTAAGATGCCCCACTTCGGAATTGCCTTCCTCTCCCCAGGGCAAGCCGACGGAAATTCCGGAAGCTTGCAAAGCTCCGCTGGGGAAATTTTCCTTGAGGTATTTTATATTGGGAGGATTAACAACGTGGATAGGATTGGTAAAGTCCGGCCTTCCTATGCCCCAGCCGTCTAAAACTATTAAAATGACCGAGCGACGTTTTTCCATAATGGCATTGAATGGTTTATCTTAACATAGAACCGATAAATGTTGAATAATTTACAAACCTTGTTATGATAAAATTATGCCTGTGAAAAAAAATAAAGTTATTGATATCGTAGCGAAAAAATCTTCCAAGAAAAATGTTGCTCAGCCGGATCCGGACGTGGTTAATATTGTTAGAGGCAATTCTTCGGGAGCGGCGGATAAAATTTCCTCCGAGGATTCTCTGAAAAACTATTCTAAAATTTCCGTTCAGGAAATTTTGTCGGAAGAAGAAAAAATGTTATCGGAGAAATTTGAAGAAAGGGCGGCGGAATTCAGGGAAGAAGCGGCGATTTTGGGACGCGAAAAGAAGATTGAAGAAGAAGCGGAAAAAGAAGAGAAAGCGGCGGATAATTTTTTCAGCGCTTCGGCGGCAAAATTTAAGAGAACGAAGAGAATTGATGAAGTTCCGAACCCTGTTGTTAAAGAGCAGTATTTTCCAAGGAGAGAAAAAAGGAGCGTGTGGTTTTATTTGGGCGTCGGCGCGCTTTTGTTTTTTTTGGTTTTTGCAGCTTATGCAGCAATAAAAATTTTGCCGCGCGCGGAAATAAAAATTGTTTCCAAAAAATCTAATTGGAACTACGACAATCCGGTTGTTTTTAATTCTAAGATCGCTCAGATTGACGCCGCTAACAGGCAAATTCCGGCCGCGGTATTTTCCCAGGACAAGAATATGATTTTTTCCGCGCCGGCCACTGGCCAGGAGCGATCCGTTGAGAGGAAAGCGGAGGGAGAAATCATTGTTTATAACAGCTCCGCCAGCATCCAGCCTCTTGTAGCCGGCACTCGTTTTGAATCGCCCGACGGGAAAATTTTCAAACTGAAAAACAAGATTATCATTCCCGCGGCTAAAACGGAAAACGGTAATGCTGTTCCTTCCGCAATTTCCGCTCAAGTCGCGGCGGCCGAAGCGGGAGATGCTTATAATCTTGGGCCGACAAGCCGTTTTTTTCTTCCCGGCTTGGCTGGCACTCCTAAATATGAGCAAATTTACGGCGAGTCGAAAAATCCGATGACCGGAGGGTTTATCGGCACAACAAAAGAACCGACAGAAGACGATATTGCCAAAGCTAAGGACAGCGCGGAAAAAAGCATAAAAGAAAATTTGGATGCCTTGCTTTTAATCCAGATACCGAAGGAGATGAAAATAATTGACAAGAGCCGCCAGTTTTCCGTGGCGAGCGAAATAGTCAACAAGAATGTGGATAAAGACGGACATTTCTCCGTTGCCATTGAAGCGAAAGAATCCATTCTGACTTTCAAAGAAAGCGATTTAGTGAAATTGATGTCTGAGCTGGCGCAGCAGGTTTTGGGGGATGGATATGAAATTAAAACTTACGAAGCGAAGTACGGGGAGATTAATTCCGGAGCAAACGGCACAAGCACCATATCTTTGTCGTTTGCCAGCGTTTTTTGGAAGCCGATTAATGGCGATGACTTCAAGGCTCAAATTTTAGGGAAGTCGGAGGCGGATTTAAAAGCGATAATTTTTTCTTCTTCCAATATAGAAAAAGCGGATGTCGGCTTTTGGCCTTTTTGGGTTTCCGGCGTCCCGAACGATAAAGAAAGAATAAAGATTGAAGTAAATTAAAAGAGCAGTTTTATGGGAAGCGATTTATATCTTGATAGCGGACTATTGCCTTTTTATTTTTTTTGTATTATTATCTAATTTCTTAATATGTTGAATGGTCAATCAAATAAGCCGAAGCCGGTTAGAGGCATGGTAATAGAAGCTTTGCCCGCCGCTACTTTTAAAATTAAATTAGAGAGCGGCGAAGAGATTTTGGCTTATTTGTCGGGAAAGATGCGGATTAATTACATCAAAATTCTTCCCGGCGACAGCGTGTTGATTGAATTAAGCCCTGACGGCCGGCGGGGGAGAATTGTAAAGCGATTATAAGACATTGACTTTACTGCCATATTATTATTTACTATGAAAGTAAGAGCTTCGGTGAAAAAAATTTGTAAGGATTGCAAAGCAATTCGCCGCCAAGGGCGAGTTTTTATAATCTGCAAAAAAACGCCTAAGCACAAACAAAGACAAGGGTAATAAATGGGAATTTAGAATGTAGAATTTAGCATATGCGTTTATTAGGCATCAACATTCCGGATAATAAAAAAGTGGAAATAGGCTTGAGCTATTTGTACGGCATCGGCCGTCCTTTGGCTGCTAAAATCGTAAGCGAGACAAAAATCAGTTCTGATAAAAGAATTAAAGATTTGAACGTGGAAGAGCTGAGAAAGATTCAGAATTTTATAGAAAAAAATTATAAAGCGGAAGGAGAGTTACGGCAGATTGTCCGGTCAAACATCCAGCGTCTGAAAGAAATAAATTCCTATCGCGGCACAAGGCACGCGAGAAGATTGCCGGTAAGAGGACAGCGCACTAAGACTAATTCCCGCACTGTGCGCGGCAATGTAAGGAAAACAGCCGGTAGCGGCAAGAGGAAGGTGGACTTGAAATAATAATATCACATAAGCAACATGGGGAAAAAGAAAATCGTCGTACAAACTGAAAACGAAGCGTTGAAGGAAAGCGAGAAATTGGAGAAAAGTATTTCTCAGGCTTCTCGCGGGGTTTCGGCTGCCAAAAAAATTACCAGTGGCTGCGTTTACATCAGCGCCACCTATAACAATACTTTGATTACCGCCACTACTTCAAAAGGAGAAGTAATCGCTTGGATAACCGCGGGCAGTCTTGGTTTTTCCGGTCCGAAAAAAGCCACCCCATTTGCCGCTTCCAAAGCAGTGGCGGCATTGGCGGAGAAAATGAAAAAAACCGGTTTAAGCGATATAGAGATAGTGGTGAAAGGAGTGGGAGCGGGCCGGGATTCCGCCGTGCGTTCCTTTGTCAATCAGGGATTTAACATTCTTTCTGTAAGGGATGTAACGCCTATTCCTCATAACGGACCGCGTCCGCCCAAGGCACGAAGAGTGTAAAACCTCGTAAAATATTAATCCACACGATTTCAATTATCATGCCAAGAATCAAAGAAAAAAAAGAACGAGCGCTGGGAGTGAAGCTTTTTTTGAAAGCGGAGCGTTGTAATTCTCCCAAATGCGCGATGATCAGGAAGCCGTACCGCCCCGGAGCGCACGGAAAAAGAAGGAGGGGCGCCCTTTCGGAATACGGGCAGCAATTGAATGAAAAACAAAAATTCATGTTTTCTTACGGATTGAAAGAAACGCAAATGAGGAAAATTTTTCAGGAGGCGCTCAGAAAAAAAGAAGCGATAAACGAATCGGTGATGAATTTACTGGAGAGGAGGCTGGACAATGTCGTTTTTCGTCTGGGGTTGGCGCCTTCCCGCGTCGCGGCTCGGCAATATGTCAGCCACGGGCATATTACTGTTAACAAAAGGAAAGTTACCGTTCCTTCTTATCAGGTGAAGAAAGACGACGTAGTTGCCATAAGAAACGAGTCGCGTAGCCGCTTGATTTTTAAGGACATTGCCGCTACTATTAAAAAGCACGAAACGCCTGACTGGCTTTCTTTGAATAAAGAAAGTCTGGAGGGCCAGGCGAAATCTTTGCCGCGCAACGTGGAAATTCCTTTTGATATTAATTTGGTCGTTGACTTTTATTCTAAGTAGAATAACTCAATAGAATGACTTATCGCCGATAAATAACTATCACGTTTTTAAATTATGGAATACGCCAAACTCAGTGATTTAGTCAAAATGAAAACAGTCTCGGAAACTCCTACCAAGGGAGTTTTTGAAGTGGAAGGGCTTTTTGCCGGTTATGGAATAACCATAGGCAACGCATTAAGAAGGGTTTTGCTGTCATCTCTGCCCGGAGCGGCGATTACCCAGGTAAAAATAATCGGGGTGAAGCACGAATTTTCCACCATTGAAGGGATTTTAGAAGATGTTCTGGAAATTACCCTCAACCTGAAAAAAACAAGATTTAAATTTTACGCCAGCGAGCCGCAGGTTTTAACTTTGGAAGCCAAAGGAGAGAAAAAGGTGAAAGCCGGCGATATTAAAACCAATGCCCAAGTGGAAATTGTCAACCCCGACGCCCACATAGCCACCTTGACCGATAAAAAGAGCGAGTTGAAGATGGAAATCACGGTGGAAAAAGGTCTGGGCTATTCTTCGGTAGAAGCTCGCAAAGCGGAAAAGTTATCAGTGGGAGTTTTGGCCATTGACGCTATTTTTACGCCGGTGACAAATGTTAATTTCGTAGTGGAAAACATGCGCCTGGGGGAAAAAACTGATTATAATCGCTTGAGATTTTTTATTGATACAGACGGAACGATTTTGCCTTCCGCGGCTTTTCATAAATCGGTTAATATTCTTAAAGACCATTTTGATAAAATTGCCCTGACTCTTGAGCCGGAGGAACAAAAAGAAGAAATTAAAGAGGAGAAAGAAACAGAAAAAAAGAAAGCGGCGAAAAAGAACAAGAAAGAAAAAGAATAAGTTTTTAAAATGAGGCACTTGGTTAAAACTAAAAAGTTTCACCGGGAGAAAGGGCAGCGCAAAGCCCTTTTTAAGCACCTGGCCAATAATTTGATTTTGGAAGGAAAGATGACCACTACCATTGCGAAAGTTAAGACGATCAAGGGCAAGGTGGAGAAATTAATCACCTTGGCTAAAAAACAAAATTTAGCCAGCCAGCGGCTCTTGCTCTCGCGCCTTCCCAAGAAATCGGCGTTGAAATTATTTTACGAAATTGCTCCGCGCTACACGAAAAGAAGAGGCGGGTATTTGAGAGTGGTGAAATCTGTCCGTCCGCGCCAGAAAGACGGCAGTAAAATGGCAACAGTAGAATTTGTTTAACTCTTCGCATGGTTAGCTTGCCGCGCGGGACATGAGAAATCCACACTTTATCCAGTTGAGGTTTATTGACAAAAATAAGTATATTAATTAAACTCAAAAAGTCGTCTAAATTTTAATATTAAATAATCAGGTGACAGGGGTTGGTTTTCAGGCGCGAAAAGACCTGAAAGCTAAAACCTAAAAATAACACCTAAAAAATAAAATGGCAGAAAAAGAAAAATTTGAACGAAGCAAACCGCATGTTAACGTCGGGACTATCGGCCACGTTGACCATGGCAAGACTACTTTAACCGCCGCCATTACTCACGTGCTTTTTATGAAGGGTCTTACCAAGAAAGAAGAGGGCGTTGACCAAATTGACAATGCTCCGGAAGAAAAAGCCCGCGGCATTACCATTGCTCTCCATCACTCCGAGTATGAATCGGAAAAAAGACATTATGCTCACGTTGACGCTCCAGGACACGCCGACTATATCAAAAACATGATTACCGGCGCGGCGCAGATGGACGGCGCTGTTCTCGTTGTGGCCGCTACTGACGGACCGATGCCTCAGACGCGCGAGCACATTCTTTTGGCGCGCCAGGTGGGAGTGCCGTCAATCGTTGTTTTCTTGAACAAAGTTGATATGGTGGACGATAAAGATTTGATTGACTTGGTGGAAGCGGAAGTCAGAGAGTTGCTTAAAAAATACGGATTTGACGGAGACAATACCCCGATTATCAGGGGTTCGGGATTAAAAGCTTTGGAAGCTAAATCTGCGGATGACGAAGCTTGTAAGTCCATTTTGGAATTAGTCAAAGCTTTAGACGAATATATCCCTGAGCCGGTCAGAGAAACCGAAAAGCCGTTTTTGATGCCGGTGGAAGACATTTTTTCCATTGAAGGCCGCGGCACCGTGGTTACTGGCCGGGCGGAAAGAGGAATTCTGAAAGTCAACGAAGAAATTGAAATAATCGGCATCCGTCCCACGCAGAAAACCGTGGTCACCGGCATTGAAATGTTTAATAAATTATTAGACGAAGGACGAGCCGGAGACAATGTCGGCATTCTTTTAAGAGGGCTAAAGAAGGAAGACGTGGAAAGAGGGCAGGTTATTGCCAAGCCGGGAAGCGTTACTCCGCATACTGAATTTGAAACCGAGGTTTACGTCTTAACCAAAGAAGAAGGAGGAAGGCATACGCCGTTCTTTAAGGGATACAAACCGCAGTTTTATATCCGCACCACTGATGTTACCGGAGAAGTGATACTTCCGGAAGGAATGGAAATGGTAATGCCGGGCGACAACATTAAGATAACTGTCAAACTTATCGCTCCGGTGGCCTTGGAAGAAAAGCAGAGATTTGCCATTCGGGAAGGAGGAAAAACCGTAGGCGCGGGATTAGTTACCAAGATTATCAAATAGATTATCAAACAATAAATCCCAGTTCTTTGACAAGAGTATGAGCATTAAAAAGACAAAAGAAGAACAACAGCCTCGTTTGCGCTTGAAAGTGCGGTCATACGACCATAAACTAATTGACAATTCTATCAAGCAAATCGTGGAAACGGCCGTGCGCAACGGAGCGGAAATTGTCGGCCCCATTCCTTTGCCGACCGATGTCAGGCGCTATACCGTTAATCGCTCAACTTTTGTCCATAAAGATTCGCGGGAGCAGTTTGAATTCAGGACTCACAATCGTTTGATTGATATTTTGAATCCTAGCCCTAAGATAATTGAATCGCTCAGCGCTTTGAATCTTCCTTCGGGAGTGGATATTGAAATCAAGATGAAGTAAGCAAGCAGTCTTTCGGCATGCGGAGGGGGGTTGACAAATTAAATAGGCGTGTTATAATACAGATACAAAAAAGATGAAATAAAGTCATCTTTTTTGTTTTCCGTAAAGGTTTTAAAAAGGAAAACACCTTTTGGTTCTGTGGGAAACTTCAGGAATTTTTCTTAGTATTTCGGATGACTTGGTTTTGGCTGGGTCTCTCCTCGGAAAAATTCTTATTTCTTGCTTAGGGCAAGATTTATCCATTTTACCCACAGAATTAAGAGGTGTTTTTTTATTGCCACTTGATAGGGCCGGTTATGCTTTCTACTTCTTCAATGGTGGTAAGCCCGGAAATAGCTTTTAGAATGCCGTCCTGCTGGAGAGTGGTCATTGCGTGTTTTAAGGCGAATTGTTCAAATACGTATTCTCCCTGCTGGCTTAAGATTAATTGTTCCATTTCGGGAATGAATTTTAAGAGCTCGTAAATAGCCACTCTTCCTTTATAGCCACTTTGATTGCATTCAACGCACCCTTTGGCTTGGAATAAGGCAAGACGCTGATAATTTTTTTTATTGACCCGTTCAGGAAGCGCTTGCAGAAATTTCTCAATTTTATTTTTAAAAGATTCGTCCGTTTCTTGCGGAGCGCGGCATTTCAGGCACAAACGGCGCACCAGCCGCTGGCCAATGACTAAATTCAAAGCCGGACCGATACTGGTCGGTTTCACGTTTAAATCCAAGAGGCGGGGAATGGCGCCGGAGGCGGAATTGGCGTGAACAGTGGAAAAAACCAGATGGCCGGTCAAGGCGGCTTGGACGCCTATTTCGGCGGTTTCTTTGTCGCGGATTTCGCCCACCAGGATAATATCAGGGTCCTGGCGCATTAAAGAGCGCAAGCCGTTGGCAAAAGTGTAGCCGGCATCTTCGTCGGTTTGCGTTTGCTCGATGCCTTCCAGGCGGTATTCAATGGGGTCTTCAATGGTGATAATTTTTAGTGATGGCGATTTTTTATATTTTAGAAAAGCGTAAAGCGTGGTAGTTTTACCGGAGCCGGTGGGGCCGGTGTTTAATATCATTCCATTGGGACGTTTTAGTTCTTCCTCAATAATTTTTAAGTCGTCTTCCCGCAAACCAAGGTCGGTCAGGTTAAGATTGATGGTGTCGGGGTCAAGAAGACGCATCACCGCCACTTCTCCGAATTGCGCCGGCGCCACGGCTAAGCGCACTTCTAAGTCTTTTTTGCTGGGAAAGTTAATGGTGAAGCGACCATCCTGCGGTTCGTCCGTAACATTGAGTTTTAGATTGGCGAGTAGTTTCAGGCGCGATATCAGGTAAGGATAAAAATTCTTTTCTAAAACAAAGGCGTCGTTTAAGTTCCCGTCAATGCGCAGGCGAAGATTGACGTTTTTGTCCGTCGGTTCAAGGTGGATGTCGGAAGCGCGATTTTCCATCGCGCCTTTGAGAATGGTTTCCAGAACAAGGGATGTCTGGCTGCCGATAAATTCTATTTTATTCAGGGCATCTCGCAAGCCGCTTATGGTGTTTAGAGATGATTCTTTTTCTGTTTTTTTGTGGATGGTTATTTTGCCGGTGATTTTTTCCGTTTCTTCGGCGACGAATTTGTAGAAATCAAGTCCGTATGCCAAACTGGCCGGAGAAATAACAAAAACAGAAACCGTGAATCCGCGTTTCTCCAAATCTTGGACAACTTCTTTAGTTTTCTCTTCATGCGGATTGACAGCCGCCACTGCAACGCGGCGGTATTTTTTTTCCACGCCCAAGATTTGCGCTTTTCGGGCGTCGTCTTCTTTGATGAGGGAAACTGCTTCAATGCCTATGGGGGCAGTGGCTAAATTGATGTATTTAAGGTTCAGTTTTTCGGCTAATCGCTGCGCCGCCCGTTCCTCGGCCTCTCTTTTAATCCGTCCTATTTTTTCTTGAATATCTTTGGCAAGCATTGATTTATTTTTTGGGTTACTCTTTGATATTCATGATTTTAGAAAACTCTTGTTGGTGGGCGAGGAGGGAGTCGAACCCTCATGAGTTGCCTCACACGATTTTGAGTCGTGCGTGTATACCATTCCACCACTCGCCCATTACTTAAATATCGGTTGTTTAACTAATTTACCATCGCTCTTGTATTTTTTCAATGTTTTTAGTAGAATAAAGCCAATGTTAACTAAGCGTCAAAAACAAAATGTTATTTCCGACCTGCGCGTCCACGAGAAAGACAGCGGTTCGGCGGAAGTGCAAATCGGGCTTCTTACCAAGCAGATGAATGAACTGTCGGCGCATCTCAAAAAAAATCCCAAAGACAATCATTCGCGCCGCGGTTTGCTAAAGATGGTGGGTAAGCGCCGGGCGCTTTTGAACTATCTGTCGCGCACCAACGAAAAGAGCTACGAAAAAGTTATTAAAAAATTGGGATTGAAGAAATAATGCGCTACAAAGACCAGCGAATCGGTATTTTTATAGACGTCCAGAATCTTTATCATTCGGCGAAAAATCTTTACCACGCCCGGGTGAATTACCGCGAGCTGATAAAAAATTTAATTGCCGGGCGCCATTTAATCCGTGCTCTCGGCTATGTGGTTAAGGCGGAAAGCGGGGAACGGGACGAAGCGACGGCAGAGGAATCTTTTTTTGAAGCGTTGGAAAAATCTGGCATTGATTTGAGAATCAAAGATTTGCAGGTGTTCGTGGGAGGAGCGAAAAAAGCGGATTGGGATGTGGGAATGGCGGTTGACGCCATACGCATGGCTGATTTTTTGGACGCGGTTATTTTAGTTACGGGAGACGGAGATTTTGTTCCGCTGGTGGAGTATCTTAAATGGGGCAAGGGCAGAGTGGTGGAAGTGGCGGCTTTCAGCCGTAGCGCTTCCAGCCGGCTGAAAGAAGCGGCCGATTTTTTTGTTGATTTGGGAGAAATTCCCAAAGTGACGATGAAAAAGCAGGTATCTAATACTAAAAGTTAAGGCGTAAACCGGATTTTCAAATAGTGGACAGATTATCAATTACCGGAAAATAGCCATCGGGTAATTGCCATTTGTTCATTACTTGGGAGACGGGAGCCAATTAAAAAGTGAACTTAAACAAAAAAGAATTTCAGATTGATTTTGCCGGTAAGCCGTTGAAACTGACGGTTTCTAAAATGGCGGAACAAGCCAACGCGGCAGTAATAGGTCAATATGGCGACACTATTGTTTTAGCCACCGCGGTAATGGGAAAAGAAGATCGCAAGATTGATTATTTTCCCTTGACGGTTGACTACGAAGAAAGATTTTACGCGGCCGGGAAAATTATCGGCAGCCGTTTCGTGCGCCGCGAAGGCCGGCCTTCGCAGGAAGCGGTTCTTTCCGGCCGTTTGGTTGACCGAGCTATTCGTCCGCTTTTTGATCAACATTTGCGCCGGGATGTGCAGATTGTTTTGACCGTTCTTTCTTATGACGAAGAAAACGATCCGGATTTCGTGGCTCTTTTGACTGCTTCCGCGGCTTTGGCCATTTCGGAAATTCCTTGGCAGGGGCCGGTGGCGGGAGTGAAAATCGCCCGCCTTAAAGACGGAGAAACTATCACCAACCCTGTTAATTCTCAGTTGTCCGAAGCGAAAGAGATTTCTTTTGAGGCTTTTGTCAGCGGCACCAGCGAGCGTTTGAATATGATTGAGATGTCCGGCAATCAGGCGTTGGAAAGCGATATTATAGAAAGTTTTTCTCTGGCGCATAAAGCCGTTCAGCAGCTTATTGATTTTCAAAAAGATGTTGCGGGGCAAATCGGCAAGCCGAAAGCCAAGGTGCTTTTATCCGAGCCGGACGCGGCTTTGGCGGAGCGGGTTCGCGGTTTTTTGAACGGCAAGTTGGAAGCCGCTGTTTATCAAAAAGATAAAACTTCCCAGCACAATAGTTTGAATGAATTAAAAAAATCTTTGGAGGATTATTTAGCAGGGGAAAATGCCGGCAGCGCGGAGGGATGGGAAGCGATTTTTGAAGAAGAAATTGATAAATTGGTTCACAAAAATATCTTGGAAAAAGAATTAAGACCGGACGGAAGGAAACTGGACGAGGTAAGGGAGTTGTACTCCGAGGTTGGATTGTTTAAGCGTTTGCATGGCTCCGCTCTTTTTATTCGCGGCGGCACGCAAGCTTTGGCGGCAACCACTCTGGCGGCTCCGGGCGCGGAGCAATTGGTGGAAACAATGGAAACCACTGCCAAGCGGCGCTTTATGCTGCATTACAATTTCCCTCCTTTCTCTACCGGAGAAATAGGAAGGATGGGCATGCCGGGCCGGCGGGAGATAGGTCACGGCGCTTTGGCGGAAAAATCCTTGCGACAGATGATTCCGACGCAAGAGGAATTTCCTTACACCATCAGAGTGGTTTCGGAAATCTTGGCCTCCAATGGCTCTTCTTCTATGGCCACAGTTTGTTCTTCCTCGCTTTCTTTAATGGACGCCGGCGTTCCTTTGAAAGAAGCGGTGGCGGGAATAGCGATGGGATTGGTGGCGGGTTCTGATTCGCGATATAAAATTTTAACCGACATTCAGGGACCGGAAGACTATTATGGCGATATGGACTGCAAGGTGGCCGGAACTAAAAACGGAGTCAATGCCATGCAAATGGATGTTAAAATTGACGGCATAACGGTTGCTATGCTGAAAGAAATTTTAGCTCAAGCTAAAAAAGCGCGGGGAGAAATTTTGGCGGTGATGGGAAAAACTTTGGCGTCTCCGCGGGAGAAAGTTTCCGAATTCGCGCCGGTTATCAGGACTATTGATATCAATCCAGAGCAAATCGGGGCGGTTATCGGCCCGGGCGGGAAAATAATCAACTCTATTATCAAAGACACGGGCGTTTCCACGATTGATATTGAGGAAAGCGGCCGCGTTTTCGTGGCGGCGATTGGAGAAGAGAAGGTGGAAGCGGCCATTCGTTTTATTCATTCTTTGACGAAAGAATATAAAGTCGGCGAAATTGTGGAGGGCCCGGTGGTGAAAATTTTGGAATTCGGCGCCATAGTGGACTTGGGCGGAGGACAGGACGGGATGATCCATGTTTCTGAATTGAGAAACGGCTTTGTCAAGAAAGTGGAAGATGTCGTGAAAGTGGGAGATGTTGTCAGGGTTAAAGTTGTTAAAGCGGAAAACGGCAAAATAGGTTTGTCGCTCAAAGCGATGGGTCAATAATGTTTTTCGGGAACTCTATTTTAGATTTTTTGTCAGCGGAAAATAATGTGATAATATAAATTGAATGGACGCGGGAATTTTTAACGGCGTAAGCGGAAGGCGCAAAAGAATAATTATTTTCGCAATCGCTATTCTTATTTTGGCGGTCTTGTTCCGGTTTATTTTTCCGGAAAAATTTTCGCGGCTGGCGGATTTTTTAACCGGCAAAAAAGTTAATTTAGAAAATCTTCAGCCGAAAGTTGTTGAAGAAAATATTGTGCCTCCACAGCCGCGGAAAATTCTTTCCACCACTGGCCGGATGATTTCCGCGGGACCGGTAGAAACGCCGATTATTCCTAAAAATAGCGGGGAGGAAGTGATTATTCCGCAGGCGATTTTAACCGCCAAAGGAGTTTATAACGCGGCATTGCCTGAAGCGCAAAAATGGTCTTCTTCCGCCAAGCTGGTTTTTATAAAATCAATCGGCGCGCTGGCGCTTAACGGAAAGTCCGACGGCTGGCAAATAGTGTTTGGTTCAAAAATGAAAAAAGGAAAAGGATACGAGATGATTTTTGGAGGCGACAAAATTATCTCCCAAAAAGAAATCGATTCTGTTGCCACAGGCGCGGATTTGCCGTCAGCTTGGCGTGATTCGGACGCGGCTTTGATGATTTTGCGGCAGACGCCTAATTTTTCCGGCGCCACGGTTTCGTCAATAAATTTTTTCTACAATATTGACGCCAAAATTTGGCAGTACGCCTTCGCGACTTCCAAGGGAACAACCACGATTGAATAGGAATTTTTTTTTGTTTGCTTTTTTTTGGGCGTATGTTATTATAATTTTAATGAGTAAATTTGCCGTTATAGAAACCGGCGGGAAGCAATATAAAGTTTCCGCGGGCCAGAAAGTGAAAATTGAAAAAGTGGACGCTTCGGCCGGCGCCAATTTTGTTTTTGAGAATGTTTTATTGGTGGGGGACAGCGCTGCTCCGGCGCAAACGCAAATCGGCGCTCCTTATATCGCTGGCGCAAAAGTGGAGGGCAGGATATTAAGCCAGGCGCGCGGGGAGAAAAAAACTATTTTCCGCTACCACTCCAAAACGCGCCACAGAAGGAAGAAAGGGCACCGTCAGCCGTATGCGGAAGTGGAAATAGTCAAAGTTTAAAACTTCGCTTACCCGAAAGGGAGCGAAGTTTTTTTGTTAAGCCGGCGCAGAAATTTTTTAGCGGAACAAGAAGGAAACAAGTGTTCTGGCGCAAGCGGTTTCTAATCAGACTGTTCGCGTTAGAACATTTCCAATTTTATAAGAGGACAAAAGAGCAGGAAGTAGCCGAGCGGCAAAGGATGCGTGAGCGTTTTGATTAACTGTTTTTATAATGAAAGGAGGCGCCGGATGTCTTTGATTAACGGAAGGGAGCATGTTTGTGATTATAAGATGTGCCATTTTGTTCGGAATCAGCAGGCCCCTCCGGAATGCGGAGAGGATATGAAGTGCCCCGAAGATATTCAAAAGTCTTTTCAACAGAAGAGGGAAGCCGAGTGGGCGGAGATCAATAACAGGCATTGAGGGGAGGATGATGATGGCGGATGAAGTTGTTATTTATCAGTGCTGTGTCTGCTGTAGAGTTGACAAGGGAGATGGGCAATTGGCGATGCTTTCTGCCGGCGAAGTTATGGATTTGTGTCAGAAGCATCAAATCGTCATTATCCCCCAGAGAATTTGTAATGATTGCGGGGCGCGCGAGGAGCGTGTCAGTAAGGGAATTAGCCAAGATTACGCTGATGCGGCATTTGTCGACCTCGCGTTCGCGGAGAAAGATAGCCCGTCCATTTCTCTTCCGGCGAATGCCGATGTTTCGGATGGCCAGTTGTTATTGCCGATAGCAGAGCCGTTGTTCCCGGCAACGACTTCATTTCAATAAACCATCGGCGGTGTTCACCTTTTTTTTCAATCTCTCTCTATCTTCAATAGAAAGGAGGTGAGCAATTTGAGATATAATCCGTTGCGGCGGTGTATCTGGCTGTTTTGGCTGAGGAGAACGCGGCCTCGATATGTCTCTTGAAAGGAGGTGGTCTTTATCCAGCGAGGCTAATAGACCTTGCGTTTAGTCTTGGCGGGCTAATAGACCTCGCGTCTTCCCAATGCCTTCCTGTTTTTGAAAGTCCTTCCCAAGTCCCGTCCCGATCCGCCTCACCGGCGCCAATCGGGACGGGCATTTTTTATTTTTCTTCGTTAATTTCAATTTTTATTACTTTGTTTTTGCTGGTTAAGCCGCGGATAATTTTCACATTACGATAAGGAGTGTTAAAATAATCGACCAGCAATTCGATGACGGCCTGGTTGGCCCTGTTTTTTTCCGGAGCTTCTGTGGTGAAAACTGCGAAATGATTTTCGTCCGCTTTTTCCACTTTATTAAAAGCGCTTTTTGTTTTTGTTTTAATAAAGATTACCATTTTTGGCGAAACAATATATTTTAAGTTATAATTTTATTTAATGATAACAGAAATCAAATCAGTGGAAGGATATAATTTTATAAAAAGCCGCCGCGATAATCCGAAATTTACCATCATTGATGTGAGAACGCCGGCGGAATACGTCCAAGGGCATCTTGAAGACACCCTTCATTTAGATATTGATAGCCCAAGTTTTGAAGAGGAAGTTTTTCGGCTGGATAAAAATAAAAGTTATTTTCTTTATTGCCAGTTCGGCGACAATCGCAGCCGCGCCGCCGGAAAGCTGATGGAGAATACGGGCTTTAAAGAAATTTATGTTTTGGAAGGCGGATTTAACTCCTGGGAGGCGCATGGGTTTCCGACGGAGAAATAATTATACCAAGTTTTTTTATTTCCTAATACTTTCGTTGTTTGCTGGATTGGTAAATTTTCAAGAGTCTTTCGTATTTGGCTAATCGTTCGGGCTTGGCGGGCGCTCCGGCTTTAATTCCCCAAGCGTTTATTCCCACGGCTAAATCCGCGATGAAGCCGTCCAAAGTTTCTCCGCTGCGGTGGCTGGCAATGACTTGCCAGTTATTTTCCTTGGCGAATCTTGCGGTTTCCAGAGTCTCCGTCAGGGTTCCAATTTGATTGGGCTTGATTAAGACGGCATTGCCGGATTTTTCTTCCACGGCAGTTTTCAGCCACTTGATATTAGTGGCGGTTAAATCGTCGGCAATGATCAGCGGGGATTGTTCAGTGTTTTCTCCGCCGAGTTTAGAGGCAAGCAAAGCAAAAGAATCAAAATCTTCTTCCTGGAAAGGGTCTTCAAGGGATACAATGTTGAAAGAGCGGATTAGTTTAAGATAATATTCCGTTAACTTTTCGGCGGAATATTCTTTTTTCTCTATTTCGTAAACATTTTTTTCTTTTCGGAAAAACTGGGTAGCCGCCGCGTCCAAGCCGATGTTAAGGGGATATTTTTTTATTTCAATCAAGTCGGCGATTATTCCCAGCGCTTCCTCATTGCCGCGGAAATTAACAGAGTACCCGGCTTCTTCGCCAAGATGTATATTTTCTTTGCTGAATTTTTTCGCCAGCTCCTCGCCCAATTTTCGGTAAAATTCCAATCCTAAACTGAAAGAAAGTTCGAAGTCGTTTCCTTGCGGGACAATCTGGAATTCTTGGAATGTTAAAGATGAAGAAGGCGAGGCGGGGATGGATTGCCGCGAAAAATAAGAATGAGCACCGCCGTTGATGACATTAAAAATCGGCTTAGGAAAATTAGAAAAATTATTTTTGCTTTGATTTTTTTCCCGGAATGCCAACCGACGGATGTATTGAAAAAGTTCCTGATTTTCGTTTTTTGCTTTTAGGCGGGCGAAAGCGAGAGACAAAACTAAAATTAAATTTCCGCCCAAATTACTTTTATTTTCCGCGCCGTCCAATTCAATAAGAAATTCATCAAATTGTTTTTGCGATTTGTCTTCGCCGCCGGCCAGAAACTTTAAGATTTCCGGTTTTAATTCCTCAAATTTTTTCAGCGCCTTGTTAGTTTCCAAGACAAACGCTTCACGGCTTCCTCGGCTTTTTCCGCTCGGCGCGCTCGCTTTAACCGAAAAATTTCCGTCTATGCTTTTTATTTCCGCTTCCAAAGTTTTTTCGTTGCGCGAGTTAAGGATTGTTTTTAGATTGATATCGTAATTTTCCATTATCTCATTTGTAAGAAATCTGAGCATTGTTTCCATTTTAGAAGATTGATCGTGTGCGTTTTCGATGTCCTCGCCATGTCATTCTGAATCCGCCAGCCGGCGGAGAAGAATCCATCATGTCATTCTGAGGGCGAAGCCCGAAGAATCTCTACGGGATCCTTCGCCCCGCTAAGTGGGGCTCAGGATGACAGTAAAAAGACAACGATAAAAAGTGTAAACAACGCAACTTATTTCTACACTTTATTTTATCAATTTCGTTTTTTCTTGTCATTCGGCTATTTGCCTAAAACCGGAAAATCGCGCATAATAGATACATTGCGCGGGGTGTTTTACCATCTTTTTTTATGACCATTTCTTATTACGGAGAAAATTGTTTTAAAATTCAAAGCGGAGAAACGGTTATTTTAACCGACCCTTTTGAGTTGTCCAGCGGATTAACTCCCCCCCGTTTTAAACACGACGCAGTGATCAGAACACTTTCCGTTTTTCCGCCGGCGATAGACAAAGACATTCTAACCATCAGCGGCCCCGGGGAATATAATTTCAAAGGCATTACTGTTAACGGCTGGCCGGTGGAAGAAGAAAGCGCGGGAAAAATAATCAAGACCGCTTATCTTGTTTTAGCAGAGGAAATGAAAATTGTTTTTTCCGGACATTTGGCGGAGACGCCGCCGGCGTCTTTAATGGAGCATTGGGAGGAAATTGACATTTTATTTATTCCGGCCGGAGGTAAACCATTTATAGACCAAAAAACGGCGATAAAGATTATCCGGCAAGTTCAGCCCAAAATTATTATCCCCGTTTTTTACAAAGTGCCGGGTTTGAAACGGCCGGCGGAAGATTTAAAAATTTTTGCCGACGAGTTCAATCACGGAGAAGCGGAGCAGTTGGAAAAACTCACTGTCAAAAAAAGAGATTTAGCTTCCGCGAAAACTATGCAGTTAAAGACATTTAAGTTTTAATTTTTCACACGATTGTCATTATTGAGCATAGCGAGGAATTTATGTTGTTCAGGATGACGAAGGGAGGATCAGAAAAGTTTTTAAATAATGGAATTTTTCAAAGAACAATTAAAGAGAATTCAAAATTCCGATGATGGAGAAAAGAAAAAATGGTTAATTATTCTCAGCGGGATTTCCATGGCAATAATAATAACGGCTTGGATTTTTTATATGAATATCTTTGTGTTTCAGGCTAATAATCCTAACGAAGAAAGCGGAACTAAACTGGAATCGGTTAATGTTGAATTTTGGCCCGTGTTTAAAGCCGGAATGAAAACGATCGCTCGTGATGTCAGCGGAAAAATAGGCTTCGGTGTTTCGGAAATTTTGTTCAGATTTTCCAAAATTATCGGCGGACAGAAATCTATTGAGATAAAAAACAGCGAATAGTTTGTAAGGTTAATCCACGATGAATAGCAAAGAAAAAATTAAAAATGAGGGATTGCCCGAGCGCAAGGCGGGAGTAGAAAGGCGGGAAATATCCGATGAGCTGAAAGAATCTTATTTGGAATACGCGATGTCGGTTATTGTTTCGCGCGCCTTGCCGGACGTGCGTGACGGATTAAAGCCGGTGCAGCGGAGGATTTTATGGGCAATGTGGGAAACCGGACTAAAAGCCGGAACAAAATTCAGGAAATCAGCCGCGGTGGTGGGCGAGACTTTGAAATCGTACCATCCGCACGGCGATATCGCGGTTTACGACGCTTTAGCGAGAATGACGCAGGATTTTTCCCTGCGCTATCCTTTGATTGACGGGCAGGGCAACTGGGGATCTATTGACGGAGACAATCAGGCGGCGATGCGGTACACGGAATGCAGAATGTCTAAGATTTCCGAGGAGCTGATGTATGACATTGAAAAAGAAACTGTTGACTGGCAGCCTAATTACGACGCTACTACCGATGAGCCGAGAGTTTTGCCCGCTAAGCTACCTAACCTTTTAATCAACGGCGCTTCGGGCATTGCCGTCGGCATGGCCACCAATATCCCGCCTCACAATTTAAGCGAGGTGATTGAGGCAACAACGCATTTAATAGAGCATCCCAAATCTTCCACCGAAGATTTGCTGAATTTCATCAAAGGCCCTGATTTCCCGACCGGCGGAATTATCTACGATAAAAAAGCGATTTTGGAAGCGTACGCCACCGGGCGGGGCAGCGTTACCACCCGGGCGGTTTCGGAAATTCAGGAAAGAAAAAACGGGCAATACAACATTGTTATCACCGAAATTCCTTATCAAGTGAATAAAGCGGAAATGATTGCCAAAATGGCCCAGCTGGCGCAGGAGAAAAAAATAGAAGGCATCCGCGACTTGCGCGACGAAAGCGACCGCGAAGGATTGCGCATCGTTGTTGAGTTGAAAAGCGACGCTTCAGCTCAAAAAATACTTAACCAGCTTTACAAGCATACCGACTTACAGAAGAATTTTAACTTTAATATGATCGCGTTGACTTCCGGAGGTATTCAGCCCCAGCTTTTGTCGCTGAAAGAAATTCTGGAATTTCACGTTGAGCATCGCAAAGAAGTGGTGCGGCGCCGGGCGGAGTTTGAACTGAAAAAAGCGAAAGAAAGGGCGCATATTTTGGAAGGATTAGCCAAGGCGCTTTCTGTTATTGACCAGATAATCGCCACTATTAAAAAATCGCGCGACCGCGAAGAGGCCCGTTTGAATTTGATGAAGAATTTTTCGCTTACCGAAATTCAAGCCAACGCCATTTTAGATATGAAGCTGGCGACTTTGGCGGCTTTGGAAAGGGAGAAAATAGAAGAAGAACTGGCGGAGAAAAAACAGCTTATTAAAGAATTGGAAATTTTGCTGAAGAGTCCGGAAAAAATTTTGAAAGT
Organism: uncultured Candidatus Saccharibacteria bacterium; assembly: GCA_964453135.1. Lineage (GTDB taxonomy): Bacteria > Patescibacteriota > Minisyncoccia > UBA6257 > UBA9933 > CAYVOL01. The sequence continues at coordinate 36,040 of CAYVOL010000003.1, forward strand.
CGTCAAAGACGAACTTTTGGAATTGAAAAATAAATTTGGCGATGAAAGAAAAACGAAAGTGGTGGCCGGAGGGATCAAGGAATTTAAAGAAGAGGATTTAGTGCCGGAAGAAGAAACCATCATCACTATGTCGCAAAGGGGTTATATTAAAAGAGTGCCGCCGTCTATTTTTAAGGCGCAGAAAAGAGGGGGAAAGGGGCTGATTGGTTCGGATATCAACGAAGAAGACGCCTTGCTTCATTTTATTTCCGCCAATACCCATGACAACATTTTATTTTTTACCGACCAGGGGAAAGTTTTCCAGACCAAGGTTTACGAAATTCCGGCTGCTAGCCGCACCTCCAAGGGGAAAATAATCCAGAATTTTTTGGATATTCCTCCGGAAGAAAAAATCAGCGCCGTTATTTCTTATGGCAATACTTCTTCCCGAGACGGCGCTTATTTGGTAATGGCCACCAGAAACGGCACTATCAAGAAAACTTCCTTGGAAGATTTTGCCAATATCCGGCGTACCGGCATTATCGCCATTAACCTCCAGAAAGGGGATGCTTTGAAAGGGGCGAAGTTATCGGGCGGCGCGGATGAAATTTTAATCACCACAGCCAGAGGGCAATCAGTGCGTTTTAAGGAAAATCAATTAAAATCTTTAGGGCGAAGCGCCGCCGGAGTACGCGCCATTAAACTAAAATCCGGAGATTCAGTGGCGGGATTTGATATAATAAATAAGATGAAAAATTTATTGATAATCACGGAAAACGGGTTTGCCAAGCAAACTCCATTGAAAGAATACCGTTTGCAAAGAAGAGGAGGATCGGGGATAAAAACTGCTAAAATTACGGCCAAGACCGGGCTGATTGCCGCGGCGCGCGCCATCTCAGACGAGGAAGAGATATTGGCTATTTCTGTCAAAGGACAAATCATCCGCACAACCCTTTCTTCCGTGCGCACTGCGGGCAGAGCCACCAGCGGAGTGAAAATAATGAAACTGAATTCAGGAGACAAAATCGCCGGAATAGCCGTGTTGTAGATTGATCCGGAATTTTGAAACGTGGAACTTGAAATTTGAAATTTCAATATTGAAATCTTTATGAATTTCACTAAATCGCAAAGCGTTATTATTTTAATCGGCGTTGCCGTTGTTTTGTTTTTCATTTTGGGGCTTTTGGGAATTATTCCTGTTTTTAAGACACCGCAGGACCGCAAGCCGGTTCAAGAAATCAGTCTTTCCATTTGGGGAATTGACGATAAATCTTTTTTTGAAGGAGTTTTGGATAAATTTAACCAATCTAACAGAAATATATCCATAAGCTACCGGTCTTTTGACGAGGCTTCTTACGAGAACGCTCTCTTAAACGCCTTAGCGACCGGACAAGGGCCGGATATTTTTATGTTTCACCGCAGTTGGCTAAAAAAACACGGCGACAAAGTAGCCATACCGTCAGCCACTCAGATTTCTTTGCCTGTTTTTCGCCAGCTTTTCCCCGATATTGCGGAAAGAGATTTTGTTTCCGACGGGAAAATTTATGCCCTGCCTTTGTATTTAGACACGGTGGCGATGTTTTACAACAAGGATATTTTTAATAATAAGGCCATCGCGGTTTTGCCGAAAACCTGGGACGATTTCCGTCTTTTAATTCCCTATTTGACCGAATACGACGTTAACCATCAGATTGTTAAATCCGCCGCCGCTGTCGGCGGGTCGGGAAAATCAATCAGCAAAGTCAGCGACCTTTTAAGTGCCCTGATGATTCAAAGCGGTTCGTCCATAGCGGATAGTTCGCGGATAAATAATTTTGACGCTCCGGCTGTTAAGGCGTTTGATTTTTATCTTCAATTCGCCAACGCCGGAAATGCTTACTACACTTGGAATGACGGGCTGGGCAATTCTCTGGATTCTTTTTCTGCCGCGAAAACCGCCGTAATTTTCAACTACGCCCGTTCTTTGGCGGATATTAAACGGAAAAATCCTTTTCTTAATTTTGCCGTTGCTCACTTGCCGCAATTTAATCCTTCCCAGCCGAAAAATTACGCCGACTATTGGGGGTTGGCGGTGTCTAAACAAAGTCTTCATCCCGAGGAAGCGTGGAATTTTGCCATTGACCTTACTACCAACGCCAATACTAACTCAATGTATTTACAGTCCAGCGGTTTGCCGCCGGCTTTAAGGACTTTGATCAATCAATACCAAAACGATGCTAATTTGAGTGTTTTCAGCCGGCAAGCGCTAAGCGCTTACGCCATTTCCTATTCCGATAAAAATAAATTTGATTCCGTTATCTCCGATATGATAGAAGCTGTGCTGACCGGCAAGGCGAGCCAATCAGACGCCCTGGATCAAGCCCGGTTGAAATTAGCCGCCGGGGTTCAGTAATACCCGTAAATTATAAATTAGTTTCACGGTTCAAGTTTTAAGTTTTTCGCATGCTTCATCTTCCTGTCCACAAACTAAAAGAAACTTTAATCGCCGATCAGCTTATTACGGCGGAAAATTTTGAAGAAATTTCCCAAGAGGGCGAGCGGCTTAACCAGAGAATTGAAGACATTTTAATTTCCCGCGGAATTGTTTCCCCTGATTATCTTTATAAATTTTTAGCCCGTTATTTAAACGTGGAGCTTATAGATTTGGACGAAGCCAAAATAGACCGGCAGGTTTTGCGTCTTTTGTCGCCGGATTTGGCTAATCAAAAGAGGGTCATTCTTTTCAAAAAGGAAGCGGATGGAATTTTGGACGCGGCAATGGAAGATCCCAGTGATTTGAAGACCATTGAATTTCTGGAAAGATTTTTGAAAGCGAAAGTGAAGCCGTTTTTAGTGCGGCCTGTTGATATGGAAAAGGGGTTTGCCATTTACAGCCGCCAGCAAACAGAGGATTTTAAAAAAACGATTCAGGAAAATGTTCAGCACAGTTTGCAGATAAGGGAGCAGAATATAGAAAAAGCGGCCAATGCCGTTCCGGTGGTGGCTTTGGTGGAAAATTTTCTCGCTTACGCCGCAACATCGCGCGCTTCCGATGTTCATATTGAGACTTTGGAAAACGAAATTGTCGTCCGCTTCAGGATTGACGGAATTCTTCGCGAAATAATCCGCATTCCCAAGGAAGCTCATCTTCCTATTTTGGCCCGGTTGAAACTTTTATCCAACTTGAAAATTGACGAACACTATAAACCGCAGGACGGACGTTTCAATATTAAAGTCGGAGAGGAGAAGGTGGATATCCGCGTTTCCATTATGCCCACAATTTTTGGAGAGAAGATTGAAATGCGTCTTTTGCCTGCCACGCAAAAGCCGCTGTCTTTTGAGGAATTGGGAATGATGGAAGACACGATTAAATTATTTAAGGAAAATTTGGAAAAAACTTTCGGCATCGTTTTAGTTTGCGGGCCGACAGGAGCGGGAAAAACCACCACTCTTTACGCGGTGTTGAATATTCTTAACAAGCCCGAAGTCAATATTGTGACCATTGAAGACCCCATTGAATATTACATAAAATACGTTAATCAAACGCAGGTTAATACGACAGCCGGGATTACTTTTGCCAATGCTTTGCGCGCTTTTCTGCGGCAGGATCCTAATATTATTATGGTCGGCGAGGTGCGCGATGAAGAGACGGCGGAAATTTCCGTTCATGCCGCTTTGACCGGACATTTGGTGTTGTCGTCTCTTCACACTAACACCGCCGCCGCGGCTGTGCCCCGTTTGATAGACATGAAAGTTCCTCCTTTTCTGGTATCGGCGGTTCTTAACGCTGTTTTGGCGCAACGTCTCGCGAGAAAAATCTGTCCCAGCTGTATAGAATCTTTCTCTTTGAGCGAAGAACAAATTAGCATCATCACAAATCAGCTGAAAGAAATAGAGGGGCACGCCGATTTTGAATTGCCGAAGATATCTTTTCACGGCAAGGGGTGTTCGGCCTGCAACTTCAGCGGATATCAGGGGCGCGTTGGCATCTTTGAACTTCTTAATATTGACAACGAAATCAGGGACCTCATCAATTCCCCGCAATTCGCTTTGGATAAGATGGAGCAATTGGCAAAAAAGAAGGGAATGATTACAATGTTTGAAGATGGCTTACGCAAGGTGGGCTTGGGAATGACAACCGTTGAAGAGGTGTTAAGGGTTATCAGGGAATAGTTTGAAATTTTATGAGGTTTCACTATGTTGCCGCTCAAAACGACGGCAAGACAATTGAAGGAGAAACGACAGCCAGCGATGCGGCGGAAGTTTTGAGTTATCTGGTTTCCCGCGGGTTAAAACCCATTTCTTTAAAAAAGGAGAAATCTTTTGAAGTCAAAAACGATTGGCGCTATCTTTTTCGTTCCGCCATCACGATTGAAGACAAGATTTTTCTCACCAAATATCTTGCATTGATGTTGAAAACCGGCAGCGACCTTTTCCGCGCCATTGATATTTTAATCGCCGATTTTGACAAGCCGTCAATGCGTTCTTTTCTTTACGAGATTCGCGAGAATCTGGAGCGCGGCCAGGCTTTTTACCGGATTTTTGCCCGTTATCCGCGGTACTTTTCCACTGTCTTCGTTAATTTGGTAAAAGCGGGAGAGACTACTGGAACTTTGGATAAAACTTTTGAAGATTTAAGCAAAAGTCTTCAAAAAGAAGATAGCCTTCGCCGTGAAATCAGTTCTTCTTTAATCTACCCGATAATTTTAGTGATGCTTTCTTTGGGAATTGTTTTTATTCTGGTCAGTTTTGTTTTGCCGAAAATTTCTGATTTGTTCAGCAGCGGCAATTTTAACCCTCCTCCTTTTTCCCGCATAGTGTTTGGCGTGGGCCGCTTTTTTAACGATTATCTTCTGGTATTTTTAACTTTTTTCTTTGTCTCGGGAGCGGGATTGTTTTTGGCTTGGCGCCAGTCGGCGGTGTTCAGGCAGATCGCCCACACTTTATTTTTTCGCGTTCCTTTGGTTGGTCCGGTTTTAAGAAGAATATCCCTGCAAAGATTCTGCTCCACGCTCGGGGCTTTATTGGCTTCGGGAATCCCTTTGGTTGATTGTTTGAATATAACGGCGCAAGTGGTGGGCGACGAAGAAATGAAGCAGGCGCTTTTAAGGATTTCCCAGGAAGGAGTCTTGAAAGGGGTGGTTTTGGGTGACGCTTTTAAAAGAGAGGCGGTTTTCCCCCGGGTGCTTGTCAATTTAATCGCCATTTCGGAGAAAGGAGGAAGTTTGTCCGCGATACTTATCACTTTATCCGATTTTTACGAAGGAGAAATAAAAACTTCCCTTAAGACGATGCTTACTTTTTTGGAGCCGGCGCTTTTGGTTTTTATCGGCGCTATTGTCGCTTTGATCGCCGCGTCCATTTTGGTCCCCATTTACCAGTTGTTCGGAAGTTTTAAGTGAAATCGTGTTAAGCGTCAAGTATTAAGTGTCAGGCGCGAATGTTTATGTTTCAAGAATTAAAACATCTTTGTGATAAACGGATTTATTCCATGCATAAAATTTTGCGCATGGGGTTCACTTTGGTGGAAATTCTTATTGTTTTGGGAGTGATCGCTGTTCTGGCTTCGTTTACCGGTTTGAATCTGGTGGGCATTTATCACCAGCGGAATTTAAACAATTATTCTTTGAAAATTGTTTATATTTTGCGGGCGGCGCGTGACAAGTCTATTAATCAGGAAAACGCCAGCGGGTGGGGCGTCCATTTTGATAATTCTTCCAGCAGCTTTGCTTTATTCCAGGGGAGCAGTTATAATTCAGGAATAGTTTATCAATATATTAGGTTGAGTTCCGATGTTCAATTTGTCGCTCCGGCTTCCGGTCAAGATATTGTCTTCGCCAAAATTACCGGTTTGCCTAGCTCCACTTCTTCCGTTATAATTTCTTTAGTTAATGATGCTAATACTTCCAGTACCATCACTATTAATTCCAACGGAGAAACAAGCAATTAATCTAGTTCATAAAAGTTCGTAAAGTTTTTAAGATTAATAAAGTCAAAATTAATCAAGGTCGCTAATAATAAAGACATATGAAAATATTTAACAGCGGGTCGCGGGGTTTTACTCTCATAGAGCTTTTGGTGGTTATTTCTATTATCGGCATTTTGGCCGGCATATTTTTGAACAAAATAGGAGATTTCCGAAAGCAAGCGGAGGATGCCAGAAGGTTGGCTGACTTGCGGCATGTCCAGACATTACTGGAGCTTTTTTACAACAAGTGTAATCTTTATCCCGCTAACGGAGTTGACCCGGCGACCTGTACTTCGGCACCGCAGAATGCAACCCCTGGAGAACTTACATGGGATAATCTTAGAACAAATCTCGTTAACGCGGGAATAGGCATTGTGTCTAAAGATAATATACCGAAAGATCCCGATGCTAATAGGAGTTATCAATATATAAGCGATGGCTCCAATTATGTTTTGCGGGCTGATTTGAAAAAAGACAACCAGGTTCTGAAAGATAGCGCCAAAAACAATGGTATAAAAGATGCTTTTAAAAGCCTTATAAATTGTGATACAGCCGACAGTGCCAATGAGCATTACTCTTATTGTATAGAGTTTTGATATGGCAGTTTATTTTTTTCTTTTTATTTCTGGTTTGGCGGCCGGCAGTTTTTTGAACGTTATTTCGCTGCGATACTGCGAGTTAAATTCGGAAAATAATCCAGAAGCCAGAAGCTATAACCTAAAAGCTATTATTGGCGGCCGGTCGCGATGCCCTCATTGTCAAAAAACTTTAAAGTGGTATGAACTCATACCGCTTTTTAGTTTTGTCGTTCAAAAAAGACGTTGTCGGAATTGCGGAGAAAAATTATCCTGGCAGTATCCGATTGTGGAGATTTTAGCCGGATTAATTTTTGTTTTTGTCCCGTTTTCTTTGAATCATCTTTTGGGTTTTTCGGGGAGTTCGGATGTATTCGTAGTCTTGTATTCTATTGTTTGGATTTTTATTTTTTTGCTTTTTCTTCTTCTTTCCGCCATTGATTTTCGGCTTTATATTATTCCCGATTCCGTAAATTTATCATTGGCAATCTTGGGCGCGTCTTTGATTGTTTTAAATTCTAAACCTTATATCCCGAATTCTAATTACTCACTTTCTTTCCTTGGCTATTACTCTTCGCTTTTTCCGCAAATCAATAATGTTTGGCTTAATCATTTGTCCGCCGCTTTTCTGGCAATGTTTTTCTTTGGCGCCGTAATTTTAATAACCAAGGGGAGGGGAATGGGCTGGGGAGATTTTAAATTAGGGGGCGCCTTAGGAATTATTTTCGGCTGGCCGGATATTTTAGCGGTTTTGGCTTTGGCTTTTATTGTCGGCGCTCTGGCAGGAGTTTTCTTATTGACAAAAGGAAAGAAAAAAATGAAAGACGCGGTTCCTTTCGGTCCGTTTTTAGTAATAGGGGCGGCTTTGGTTTTCTTTTTCGGCTATAATATTTTGCAGATTTATTTTAGGATTTTTTTGCTATAATATTAAGAATGATTTTCGGGCAACCTGATACAAGATACAAGCCGCGAAGGGCGCGGGGCTTTACCCTGATAGAGATGCTGGTTACTTTTTCCGTGATTGCCATTTTGTCCGGCGTGGTTATTCTTTACAACAACGCGGGGCGAGAACAATTAGAATTGTTTCAGGCGCAAAATCAGGTAGCAAGTGTTTTGAATCAAGCCAAGTCGTTTACCCTGCAGTTTTATAATGGGGATTCCCGGCGGGACTGCGGCTATGGAGTCCATTTTGACGCCTCGGGAAATTCCTATTTTATTTTCAAAAGCAAAAAAACTATTTCAACGGAAAATTGTATGGATTTGAGCCGGCCGGACGCTTACGACCAGACAAGAGACGATGATTTAAGCAAAAAATACAAATTTTCCCTGCCGTCCTCTTTGCAGTTTGACTCTGCGGGATTTATTTCCGATGTCGTTTTTATTTATCCCAGAGTTAATACCGTTATTATCCGGGGAGGAGTAGAAATAGACGAGGGGAAGATTACATTAATCAGCAAAGACGGGGCGTATAATAAAGTTGTGGGAATTAATAAAATTGGGCAAGTGTCGGCGCAGTAAACCGGCGCAATGTGAGACGTTAAACATAAAACATAAAAAACATTGTAAAATGCTACGCGCTACATATTATAAGTTTACGAGCAATAGGGGACAGCTAATTGTGGAAGCGGTGATTGCTATTTTTTTCATTACCACCGCGGTTTTGATATTTGTGGGGCTTTTGGCGCGTTCCTCTGGGGTTAATACGGTGATTGCCGACCAATACACCGCCACTTATCTGGCGAGCGAAGGCATTGAAGTGGTGAAAAATATTATTGACGAAAATGTTAAACAGGGGAGAGCGTGGAATGACGGGATAAACAACGGGGATTACGCCGCGCAATATAACAGCGCGAAATTAGACAACACTTATAATTACAATAATTTTATAGATTTTGACGGCAACGCTCATTTTTTCCAATACGACAACGGAACCCCTACGCCTTACCGGCGGAAAATCACCATCGTAAACATCTCGGCGGATCATATAGATGTTATTTCCGCTGTTAATTGGAATTCGCACGGCCTAAGCCAGAGAGTGAATTTGGAGGACCATTTTTATAATTGGAGGCAATAAATAAGCTTTAAGCTTTTAGCTCCTAGCTTTCAGTATCTAATTTAACTTCGATGAAAAAAAATCTACAACCCAAAGCTCAAAGCTCAAAGCTCAAAGCTAGTCCGAGAGGTTTTTCCATAGTGGAACTTATAATGGCCACGGCTTTGTTTGTTATTATTCTTTCTATTATAGTCAGCATTTATTTGCGTTCTTTAGAGACGCAAAAAGCCACCCTCCATCTGATAGGAGCCAATGACAATCTGGTTTTAGCAGTGGAAGAAATAGCGCGCGACATAAGGAACGGCACGGATTTTAACGAAGGCGACCCGAATTGTTCCAATAACGGCTTTGGCTCGGGATTGGAGTTTACTATTTATACGGGAGAAAAATTCTGTTATCGTTTTAACGGCTCCGACGCAATTGAAAAAGGAGTTTTTAATACATCAACCGGCAACTTCGATTTTCTAAAAATTACTTCCGACGATATTCAAATCAGCGATTTCAAGATACAGAAGATTTCAGGGTTTTCCGTGCCGCGGGTCGTTGTTTTTTTCGCCGTGTCGTCCAAGAACGGCGTTTTGCGGGGAGTAAAGACTTACATTCAAACCACAGTCAGCGCGAGAAACATCTAATCTTTTAACTTGTAGCATGAAACGTGAAACGCAAAAAAATCTCTTACAAGGTTACACGCGTTATTTACATGCCATGTGCTATATGACTAATTATTTACTGCAAAACCTAATAAAACGTTATACGTTATATGTTATACGTTATACGGACAAGAGGGGGCAGTTGATGATTTTAACGGTTTTGCTTTTGGGCGGGGTTATTATCGGCGTTACTTCCGTGGTAAGTTCATTGATTGTGTATAAAGTCCGTCAGGCAACCGACGTGGCTGATTCGGCCAAGGCCATTTTCTCCGCGGACGCTGGCCGGGAATTTGAGCTTTATCGCGCCAAAACGGGGTTAGGCGTGCCTTGCCCTTCTTTCTCCAACGGAGCGAGTTTTCATACCGAGGTAACATACGATGATTCTTCCGGCTTGCTCACTCTTTTTTCCAAAGGAAGCGGAATTAACAACAACCGCATTTGGCACGAATTTTTCGCCTCTTCCACTATCGCCACTTCCAGCTATCCCATTAATAAAGATTGCCAATAAAAGTTATCCCCATCCCTTCGTTGACAGGAGTTGAGTGAATGATAAAATTAGTAATAATCACAAAACATGAAACGTAAATCTTGAAACTGGAGACAAACAATTGAGACAAGCTCCGAGTTTCAGGGTTCAAGTTTTATGTTTTAAGATTTTCTCCTATGTTCAAATCTCCTCTTTTCTATATTAATTTAGTTCTTTTAGTAATGATTGTCAGTTTGGCATTGAGCGTTAATGTCAGCAATTCCCATCTTCCCAATTTTCTCAAAAAAGCCATTGCCCAGGTGCAGTCAATAACCGGCAGCGGCACCACCAACTATCTGGCTGTTTTCGGACAAACTTCCCCTTCCTATACCATCGGCAATTCCATTATTTATGACAATGGAACTAATGTGGGCATTGGGACGACTAATCCGCTTGTGGGATTGGATATTGCCGGAGGACGAGGCATTCAACTATCAGACGGATCGGGCCATTATGTTTCTGCTGGTTTGAGCACTGTTACTCCCGGTTGGGCAGGTTTACATGTTGGCACCATTGCCGGACCTAATGTAGGCGGAACAGGAGGATTTTTTGCTTATGATTACAATACCAATACAGCAGTGATAGCAAGTACTTATGCTACCCGTATTGCTTCTCGCCAAGGATTCATACAGTTCAATGCTTCTGATAACCCGTCCCAGGATCTTGGTCGGATGTGGATTATGGGAAACGGCAACGTCGGTATCAATACCACCAGCCCTTCCCAGAGATTAGAAGTTGTTGGCAATGGCAAATTCGGAAGATTCTATGTTGTTGATACTCAATATGGCGGCGGTCCTTATGCTCCCGGCATCGGGACAGATGGAACCAACACCGGCGTTGCCGCAAATGGTGGAGGATTTTACGTCCTCAGTGGTCCTTCTGGCGCTTATGGCAATACTTATGGAAATGATTATTGGATTAACTCTGTCGGCAAATGGGCGAGTCAGATGGGGGGAGGATTTGGCTCTTGGAGCGGCCCGTATAGTACGAACACCGCATATACTGCGGCGACTGACGGATTTGTTGTCGGATATACTTACGCAGGGGGCGATGTTTATTGCGGAGGTTATATTGACACTCCGTTGGGGGTTCGTCGTCAAGATGGCAGATCAAATCATGATGGCGCACAAGGGACCTATATGGTTCCGGTGCGAAAGGGAGATACCTGGCAGGTAACAGACACCGGTGGTTGCGGATGGACTATTTATTGGTTGCCTGCTGGCAGTTGATATAAATATGAATCATCGTTCTTATTATTATTTTAATCCAGTGGTAAAAATTGTTGTGGCGCTTTTGGTAATTATTTTGTCTTTTGGCTGGGGCAGTTATTTGGGCAAGCAAAACGAAGCGCGAAAAAATAAAGACAGCGTAGATGGCGCGGTAAGAGAAGCGATGGCGGAGATATTCGGCAAAGTGTCCGCCAATAATTTGCAAGGGAGAATAGTTTCTGTTTCGGCGGATAAAAAATCAATCGTCGTGGAAATCCCGAGCGTTTTCGGTTTTCCTCTGCCTAAAAGTTATCAAGACAAGATATTGACGCTTCCCGCTTCAGTGGAAATCATCATGGCCGAGCAGAAAACAGCGCAAGAGTTTGAAAAAGAACTATCTTCTTCTAAAAAGAAATCGGGGAGTTTCGGTTTTGTTCCGCCGTCGCCGGTTGTCAATAAGGCGATTTCCGTTGACGAATTGAAAGCCGGAGATCAGATAAGTTTTATTGTGGCGGATGCTGGAAAAAATATCCTGGATAATTTCTACGACGTAAATAAAATCGTCGTATCCTCGGCCCGTATTTAAACAATGAAAGTGAAAAATATGTTGTGCCATAAAAAGATATTATTATTGAAAAAACCGCTTTTCTGGAGCGGGCTGTTTTTTGCCGTAATGGCGGTGATGTTTGTTTCGAGCATAGATTGGAAAAATACCGCCCAATCCCAGGTAGCCAACTCTGTTTTTGGAAGCGGAACGCCGCACTTTCTGGCCAAGTGGGTGGTGGCAACTAATACCCCGACTTTAAGAATAGATCCTGCTTCGGCTATAACTCTTGTCGGTTCCACCACGCAATTCCGCGCGTACTACGACCCGGACGGTCCGGGCGGTCCTTCGGCTGAACAAGACGTCACGGCATCTTCTGTCTGGTCATCGGATAATACTTCTGTTGCCACGGTCAACGGCTCCGGTTTGGCGACAAGCGTCTCTATGGGAACAGCCCAAATCAGCGCAACGTATTCCGGCTTAAGCGCCTCGGCTTCTTTGACGGTTACCGGGCCTGCCTTCAGGATTGCTCCTGCGTCAGCTACCACTCTTGTCGGTTCCACTACGCAATTTCGCGCTTACTACGATTCCGACGGATTATTATCCGGCCCCGAAATAGAAGTGACCGCTTCGTCCAACTGGTCTTCTAGCAGCTCTTCCGTTGCTGCAATAGACAGTTCCGGTTTAGCCACCAGCATTGCCATTGGCACGACCCAAATTGGCGCTTCTTATACTAATCCTTCCGGTGTGACATTTACTTCCACCGCTGTTTTGAGAGTCGTTGCTTTTGAGGTCAGGCCACTCTCGGCATCGATTATCACTGGTGCCACTACGTCTTTTAATTCCTGGTTCTATAACGGAGCCAGCTGGAGCAATGTTATTTCTAGTTGGTCATCGGCCAGCACCACTATTGCCACAATCAGTCCATCTTCGGGAAGAAGGACCGTTGCTACCGGTAAAAATAACGGCACAACCCAGATTAAAGCCAGATATAGCAGCGCGATAGGGTCTCTTAACGCAGCTGCTGATTTGACAGTTGGAGTCGCCGGTCCTGTTAATGGCGTTTGCGGTCCGGCTAACGGCGGAACTTACGCCACTACTCCGCCGGCGGGCGACTTATGTTCCAACGGCTCTGCTTCGTCGGTCTCCGGCAGCGGCACTCCCACTTGGACCTGGACTTGCAATGGCTCGGGCGGCGGGACCAACGCTTCTTGCTCGGCCACCAACAGCGGCATACCGGCAAATACGCCTCCCAGCGCATCAAGTTTGTCTATAAGCGTCGCTGCCGGCACGAGCGATAATTTAACCGCGGATTGCAAAATCAGAGATAGCGCTGTTTTCAACTGGAGCTTCTCCGACCCTGACTCCGGAGATTCTCAAAGCGCTTTTCAAATAAAAGTTTATTCTGACGGCGCGTTAACTAATTTAGCGCTGGATACAAACAAAATTACTTCTTCTGTTTCCTCTTATTCTACCTCAACTTTATCCGCGGGAACTTATTATTGGAAGATGATGGTGTGGGATAACCATAATGCCTCGTCTTCCTGGGTTATAGCCCCGTCTTCTTTCACTATCACAGAACAACAAGCGATTAACTTCACCTGGTCCCCCACAACTCCTATATTCAACAGCACGGTTACTTTTACTGCCAACAGCACTATTCCCATTGCTTCCTACTACTGGCAATTTATCAGCGGCAATCCGTCTGCAGTTTACGGCAATCCGGCAACCACTACTTTTTCCAGTATTGGTTCAAAGGCGATTACCTTGATTCCTACAACCTCAGGGGGGAAAACCTGTTCTATAAGCCGTAATGTTGTTGTGGGCGGAGGCGGAGAGTAATAAGTCCGGTGTAATTTGTGATGAAAATAATAAACTCCCCCGCTAAAGCGGGGGAGTTTATTTGGTGAGGAAAATGGGATAAAATTAGTTTTAAGCCAATTGTTTTTGTTATTTAATATATTCAAGTGTTATTCAATGATTTACAACCATCAGAAAATTGAAAAGAAGTGGCAAGCGTTTTGGGAGAAGAGCGGAATTTATAGAATTAAGAAAAACAGAAATAAAAAGAAATTTTATGTTCTGGATATGTTTCCTTATCCGTCCGGCGATGGGCTCCATGTGGGGCATCCCCGCGGCTACATTGCCACTGATGTGGCGGCGCGTTTTAAAACAATGAAGGGGTATGAGGTTTTACATCCTATGGGCTGGGACGCTTTCGGGCTTCCGGCCGAAAATTTCGCCTTAAAAAACAAAATTCATCCGCGATTGGCTGTTGCTAAAAATATCAAAAGGTTTAAAAATCAGCTTAAAATGTTCGGTTTTACTTATGACTGGAGCCGCGAGATAAACACCACGGATGAAAAATATTATAAATGGACGCAATGGATTTTTCTTCAAATGTTTCACGCCGGTTTGGCTTACGAATCTTTTGAGCCGATTAATTGGTGTCCTTCGTGCAAGACCGGTTTGGCCAATGAAGACTTGGAAGACGGACGCTGTGAGCGTTGCGGCAGTATTGTGGAAAAAAAGCCGTTAAGGCAATGGGTTTTGAAAATGACCGCTTACGCCGAACGCCTGCTTAAAGATTTGAAATTTCTTGATTGGCCACTTTCTATTGTTGAGCAGCAGAAAAACTGGATAGGAAAATCGGAGGGAGCGCTCGTAGAATTCAAGATTCAAGATTCAAGATTCAAGATTGATGTATTTACCACGCGGGTTGATACGATTTTCGGATGCACTTATGTGGTGGTGGCGCCGGAACACGAGGTTATTAAGAATTTAACATTTAGAATTAAGAATTTCGGGGAAGTAGAGAGATATATTGGGGAAGCGAAGAAAAAATCTGATTTGCAGAGAACTGATTTGGCCAAAGAAAAAACCGGAGTTGAATTGAAGGGCGTGGAAGCGATTAATCCGTTTAACGGCGAAGCGGTGCCTGTTTTTGTCGCGGATTACGTTTTGGCGGATTATGGAACCGGCGCGGTAATGGCAGTACCGGCGCATGACAAACGTGATTACGATTTTGCTCTAAAATACGGTTTATCAATTAAACGGGTAATTGTTTCAAATAATACACAAGTTCAGAATGATAATTCCAAATCACAAAATTTAAAACAAGCTTTTGAAGATGACGGGATTTTGGTTGATTCGGGAGATTTCACCGGTTTGATTTCGGCTAGGGCGCGGCAAGAAATGGCAAAGTGGCTGAAAAAAAATAAATTGGGGGAAGAAAAGACAAATTATAAAATGCGCGATTGGGTTTTCAGCCGCCAAAGATATTGGGGAGAGCCTATTCCGCTAATTTTTTGTCCAGCGTGCAAAGAATCAATCCAAGATCCAAGATCCAAGATCCAAGATTCAAGATTCAGTCAGGGCGAATTGTTAAACCCCGGCTGGATAGGGGTGGAAGAAAAAAATTTACCCGTAAAACTGCCGGAGGTGAAATCTTATGAGCCATCCGGCACGGGCGAATCTCCTTTGGTAAATATTAAAAAATGGGTGAATGTGAAATGTCCTAAATGTGGCGGAAAAGCCAAACGGGAAACCAATACTATGCCGCAGTGGGCCGGTTCCTGCTGGTATTATTTGCGTTTCATTGATCCGAGAAATAATAAGGCATTGGTTGATAAAAAAAAGGAAAAAGAATGGATGCCGGTTGATTTATACGTGGGCGGGGTGGAACACGCCACCCGCCATTTGCTCTATGCCCGTTTTTGGCACAAATTTTTATACGATATCGGAGCGGTTTCCGCCAAAGAACCTTTCAAAAAGCTCGTCAATCAAGGGTTGATTTTGGCGGCTGACGGCCGCAAGATGTCCAAACGATGGGGAAATGTGATAAATCCGGACGATATGATTGAGCAATTCGGCGCGGACTCTTTGCGTTTGTACGAAATGTTTTTAGGTCCTTTTGCGCAGCATATTGCCTGGAATATGGACGGGATAAGGGGAATGAAAAGATTTTTGGACAGAATTTATAAAACAATATCAAAACCTAAAAGTCAAAGCCCGAAACTCAAAGTTAAAAATCAAAAATTAGAGAGATTACTGCATCAAACTATTAAAAAAGTGACGGAAGATATCGAAGGTTTTAGGTTTAACACGGCGATTTCTTCTTTAATGATTTTATTTAACGAAATGGAACGAGAAAACAGCGGATTAGAAATAAAACATTGCGAGTTATTTCTAAAATTACTGGCGCCGTTTGCTCCGCATATCGCAGAGGAAATATGGCAAAATTTGCGACGCAATAATAGCGGTAAAAACGCGCGCCGCACCGTTTTCCAAAGCATTCATTCAGAGTTATGGCCCGGATATAACAAGAAATTGATTGAAGAAGAATTATTTGAACTGGTGGTGCAAATTAATGGTAAAGTAAAAGACAAAGTTAAAGCCCATGCCGGTATTTCCCAAAAAGAAGCGGAGGAAATGGTTTTTGCTTTGCCTAAAATCAGAGAGCTGTTAAAAGGAAAATCCGCGCGGAAAATTATTTTTGTTCCCGGAAGGTTGATCAATCTCGTTATCGCGTAATTCGCATGAAATTCTACGACACTATTTCAAAAAAGAATAAGTTGTTCAAACCAGGAAATTCGCCACGGGTTTCTTTGTACAGTTGCGGGCCTACGGTTTATAACTTTGTTCATCTGGGAAATTTGCGCGCCTATGTTTTTGTTGACTTGCTTAAACGTTATCTGCGGTATCGCGGTTATTCGGTTAAGCATGTGATGAACATCACTGATGTGGACGATAAAACTATTGCTGGCAGCAGGGAAGACAAAAAAAATTTAAAAGAATTTACCGATTTTTATCTCAAGGCATTTTTGAATGATTTGAAGGATTTAAATATCCAAATGCCCGATGTTTTGCCCCGGGCCACCGACTACGTTGATGATATGGCGAAAATAATTAAGCGGTTAATCAAAAAAGATTTTGCTTACAAAACAAAAGACGGCTCGGTTTATTTTCGCATTGCCAAGTTTAAAAACTACGGCCGGTTGGCTGATTTGAAGAGCCGCATGAGGAAACAGACAGGGGAACATTCTAATTTAGTTGATAATTATAACAAGGAAGACGCTTTTGATTTTGCCTTGTGGAAGGCTTGGCGTCCGCAAGACGGAAAAGTTTTTTGGGAAACGGAATTGGGCAAGGGCCGTCCGGGCTGGCACATTGAATGTTCTGCTATGGCGATGAAATTATTGGGGAGCACGATTGATATTCATTGTGGAGGCGTGGATTTGATTTTTCCGCATCACACCAACGAAATAGCCCAGTCGGAAGCGGCCACGGGTAAAAAATTCGTCCGCTATTTCCTGCACAACGAGCATTTATTGGTAGAAGGAGAAAAAATGTCCAAGTCGCTGGGAAATTTTTATACTTTGGCGGATATATTAAAAAAGGGATACCACCCTTTATTTTTGCGTTTGATTTTGCTGAAAACCCATTATCGGCAAACTCTAAATTTCAGTTTTAAGGAATTTGAGGAGGCGGAAAATATATTGGCAAAAATTGACGATTTTATGTCGGAATTGGATTTTATTATTAAGAATCACGGGAGAGGGGCAATGGCGCAGACAAAGCAACGACTGACAAACATTGAGAAATTAATCGGAGATTGCCGCAGGAAATTTAAACAATCTTTGGATAGCGACTTGAATGTCAGTGAGGCCTTGGCCGTTTTTTTTGAATTTATTAACGCCGCCAATAAGGCTCTTTCGTTTTTGGATAGCCGAGAAGCGATAGAGATAAAAAGATTTATTTTTGAGATTGACTCCGTGTTGGGGTTGATAGAAAAATTTTACGCAGAGAATAAAGAGAAATTAAAAGAGAGATTAAAAAATCCGGAATTAAAAAAACTGCTTAAAGAAAGGGAATTGGCCAGAAAAAATAGAGATTATCCGCTGGCAGATGGCTTAAGAAGAAAAATTTTAGATTACGGAGTGATAGTGCGCGATAAAACTGACGGATACTTACTGAAAATTAAAATTTAAATACCCGTCACCCCGATTATCTTTGCACGGATATTTGAGTAGGAGTAATCTCTGAAAGCAGAATAGCTGATTTGCCTGCAGGATTATTAAAGGTAAAAGTTATATTATCTCCTGTTTTTAAGTCATTGATTGTTATTCCTTTTTCCGAAAAAGGAAGGGGCGGAGAAACGGACATCATGCCTCTGGTTTTTCTTGCTTTAGCCTGATATTCCGCAAGCTCTTTATTGAAAGCTTCGGCGGTTTTGTTTTCTTTTAGGGTTATTGCAACGCCGTCTTTAATCAATAAATTTTTGTTTTGATAAATTTTAGGGATATTGACGCCCATTATGGAAGGAACAATTACATTTATAGATTTTTCAGCAATATTGATTTTGGTTACCCGGCCGATAAGAGAAGAAGCCGCCATATTGCCGAAAATTTCCTCAATAAGTTGATTTTGCTGTTGTTGCGCTAAAAGTAATTCCTGATTTTGCCCGTATATTTTTCCGGCAAGATAGCCGAAATGATAAAGAAGATAACCCCCGCCAATTATCAAAATGGCAATAATTAACAAAAGGCCTGTTTTTATTAATTGAGTTTGATTCATAGAATTTATTGCAACGGCATCCAGTACGCCCATACATAGCAAGGTCCCCGATCTATTCCTAACGCTATGGTATAAGATTCTCCATTTTTTATTGGGGCAGTCACGGACTCCGATTCAACACCGTTTCCGTTAATATTATTTTGAGTTATTTTCGCCCCGCTTGCCCATATTTCTAATCCACAATGAGGCCGAGTACCGCCACTAGAGGTATCGAGACTAGCGGTAACGAATCCATCGGCACTCGCGGTAGAACTATATACTGTCGGACGCGTTCCGTCGCCATTATATACTTGGGATGCCAATAGCGTTCGCGTTTGAAAACTCTTTGACATCTGGCTTGCCCATTTACCGACAGAATTTATCCAATAATCTTGAGCATATACATTATTATAGGCAGAATTATTACCATTCATTACATAAAGACCACCATTGCTTAATGTGCCAATTACATTGCCATCAGTTCCAATTCCAGGAGAATAGGTTCCGTATTGACTATCTCCCACGTAAAGTCTACCGAATTTTCCAATACCGGCAACTTCCAATTTTTGGGAAGGGCTGGTTGTATTGATTCCGACATTGCCAGTGTTGCCGGAAATAAACAGTCGTTCCGTATTGTTGGTGCCAGGGTTATTAGTTAAATCAGCTGAACGTAAATAAAAATTTCCGGAGTTTGGAAAATATACCGCTCCACTTCCCTCTCCTCCCATGATGCCAATAGAATTTACCCGTATTGGACCAGCAACATCAAGTTTTGCATACTGGTTTGGATTAGTCGTACCTATGCCCACATTGGTTCCGTTATCGTAAATTATGGAATTGCCGATGGTATAGGAAGGGGAAGTTTGTCCGAAAACAGCCAGATAGTTGGGAGTGCCGCTACCGGTTATTGACTGCACCTGGGCAATGGCTTTTTTGAGGAAATTGGGAAGATGGGAATTGCTGACATTAACGCTCAATGCCAAGCTGACAATCATTACTAAAAGAACTAAATTAATATAAAAAAGAGGAGATTTAAACATAGGAGAAAATCTTAAAAACATAAAACTTGAACCTTGGAACTTGGAACTCGTCTCAATTATTTATCCCCAGTTTCAAGATTTATATTTTATGTTCTGTGATTATTACTCTAATTTTATCATTCACTCAACTCCTGTCAACGAAGGGATGGGGATAACTTTTTGAGTGTTAAATATGTTTTTCTCCCAATACCACAGAAATATCTATTTTTTTGTTTTGCCGCAGGATTTTTAATTTTATTTTATCGCCGGCGGATAATTTTTCCAAAATATCGCCTATGGTTTTCCGGACAGTGACGCTTTCTTCGTTTACAGACAAAATGATATCTTTCTCGCGCAGGCCGGACTTTTTCGCCGGACTTCCAGCAATAACGCTTTCGGCAAAAGGTTTTTCTGATTTTATCAAGGCGCCGCAATTTACCGGAAGACGCATTTCTTTTTTGACATTATCGTCAATAATGAGATAACGCACTCCTAAAAAAGGACGTTGGATTTTCCCGAATTTTTTCAGGTCGGCCAAATCTCTTTTGACGATATTGATAGGCAAAGCGAAGCCGATATTTTCCGCATCGGACATCATTGCCATATTTATTCCTACTACTTCGCCTTCAAGATTAATTAAAGGGCCGCCGGAATTGCCGGGATTGATCGCCGCGTCTGTCTGAATAAGCCCGTGGATTTCTTCTTCGGGAGATAAGTCGTCAATTTGGGCGCTAATGGAACGGGAAAGGCCGGAAATGATTCCGGTGGAAACGGTATTGCGGAAAATGCCCAAAGCATTGCCGACAGCAATAACATTTTCTCCCAGTTCCAGACGGGAAGAGTTGCCCAGTTTAAGGAAGGGGAGGCGGTGATGATCTTTTATTCTTAAAATAGCCACGTCGCTGATGGGGTCGCGCGCCATAATTTTTGCAGGATAACTTTTATTGTCGTTGGTAATGACGGTGTAGCGGTTATTGGGAGAAGAAACAATGTGGCGGTTGCTCACCACTATCCCCGACGGGTCAACTAAAAAACCTGATCCGCTGTCAATGCTGGCAGGCGGTTTGCTGGAAGAAGATTTTGCTTTGGCAAGGCGAGATGGTGATTGAGCGACAGCGATGGTTACCACCGCGGGCAGAATTTTTTTGATTATCTTGGGAAGAGACTGATTTATCATTGATTAATTATAGCAACATATCTTAAACTTACAAAGGCAGATGAAATAGTTTATAGAGTTAATGTAAGAAATCCGAGCGTTGTTTACATTTCGGAATATTGACCACTGGCGTTCCCGACCTTACTGTCATTCTGAGTCCGCCAGCTGGCGGACGAAGAATCTTACGGAGATCCTTCGCCCCGCCACAGCAGGGCTCAGGATGACAAAAACGGTCAGGATGACCAAAATGTTCAGGATGACAATAAAAAACTACGACGAAAAGCGTAAATAACGCTATGATTTTACATACAAAGTTTGTAAAGTTGTAAGGTCTATATAGTTTGCAAGGTGTATAAGATTTATAAATATCAATTTAATGCAATGATATCAATGAAAGATGAAATTTTATTCTAAAAATAAAAAAACAAGCGCTGAAAAATTTTTCTTTTTGAGAAAAGACAGACTTGTTTTTCTTTTGGCGGTTATTATAGCCGGCGCGGCGATTTATGCCGCGGTTTATTCTCCGCTGTTTAGGATTAAAGATATTCAAGCGGCGGTGGCGTCCGATTCTTCGGCGGTCAATAAAGAAGAGTTGACAGCGGAATTAAAACAATTTTTTGACAGCCGCACGTTTTTTGATTCTATTTTGGGAAGCCGCAATATCCTGGTTTGGGATAATGACTTATCTAAATTTTTAAATCAACATCCCCAATGGCAATTTTTGAAAATAGACAAGGATTATTTTAAGCGGCAAATAGTTATTACCGGAGAAGAAAGAAAAAAATTCGGACTTTGGTGCCAGTCGGCGAAAGCGAGCGCCGGGACAACGGCGGCAAAAACAGCTACGGATACAACAGAAATGACGGGAGAAAAAAATAACCTCGCGCTGTCAAAGTGCCAGTGGTTTGATGAAAAAGGGATTATTTTTTTGGAAGCGCCGTCTGTGGAAAGCGAAATTTTTAACCGAGTAGACGATTATTCGGGGAGAGAGCTGGAAATGGGAAATTTTGTTTTGCCGGAGGAGATGATCGGCAATTTAGTCGCGGTATTCAACATTCTGGAGACTGCCGGAGTCAATGCGAGAACGGCTATTTTGAAAGATTTGGCTTTGGAAGAAATAAGCGTGGAGCCAAAGAGCGGACCGCGGCTTATTTTTAGTTTGAACCGCGAACCATCTTTCGTCGCGCCTGCCATAGATTCTTTGAAAAAATCAGGGCAATGGGATAAATTGCAGTATGTCAATTTTACCGTGGAAAACAGGGCGTACTATAAATAAGAAACTTGAATCTTGAAACTTGAAAATTGAATCGCGCAACTTGAATCTTGGAACTTAGATCTTGAATCCTGATACTTGGCACTTAATAAAGTTCTTCTTTTATCTTTTTTAATATTTCTACATCGTGTTCGCGCAGGCGGTCAAAAATTTTCATTTCCGGGTCAATGGCGATTGATTTTCCCAAATAATATCCGGCGGTAAAATGGGGGAGAATAACGTAATCGGCGCCGGCTTTATAAAGACGGGGGATTTCCCATTCGTTTCGGGCCCTCACCACGATTTTGATGCCGCTTCCTTGCTGTCGATAATTTTTTATTTTTTCCAGCAGGTGAAGATTGTCTCTGAAATTGGGGGCGGTGGAAATCACCAGCTTGGCTTTTTCCAGCCCGGATTTTTCTATGATTTCTTCGTCGGAGATATCGCCGAAAAGATAGTCGTGATGATTGTTTTTAAGCTGATGGATGACATCAGGATCAAAATCGACAATCAGCACATCTTCTTTTTCTAGACTAAAAGCAATGCTTTGCCCTAAGCGATGGGCGCCGATTAAAACAATGGGTTTTTCAAAATAGCGAAGAGGATAGGAGTTTTCTTTTGTTTTTCGGCGTTCAAAAATAACTAAAGATCGGGAAAGCAGAGAATAAATTTTATCGTCGTAAAGCGAAAAATAAGTGAAAAGGATAAACGACAATACTCCGGTGGCGGTGATGAGCGAAGCGGTTGCCGCGCTGATATGCCCGATTTTAAGTCCCAAAGCCGCCAGCACAAAACTAAACTCGGAAATTTGAGCTAATGTAAGGCCGGACATAAACGTGGTGTGTTTGCGGTAGCCCATAATACCCATAATGACGAAAATAATCAGCGGTTTTCCGATGAGCGTGAAAAGAGAAAAGATAAGAACGGGAACAATCAGCGCTTGAAGCTGGGAGAAGACAAGCGATGAGCCCAGAGTTATGAAAAAAATAAGAATGAAAAAATCGCGCAATGATTTGACCTGGCCGGATATCTGATATCTCTCCGAGGAATTGGCGAGTGACAAGCCGGCTAAAAATCCTCCGATTTCCAAAGAAAGCCCGATTTTTTGGGCGCTGGCCACAATAAGAAAAGCCCAGGCAAGACTGACTAAAAATAAAAGTTCCTGCGATTTGGCGATTTTGTTAAACAGTCGAGGGATGATTTTTGCTCCGATAAAAACAGTCAGAAGAGAAAGAACAATTCCTTTAAGCGTCATCAACGTTATTGTTGTCGGCGTGATGTGATTGCGAGCGGCAAAACCAGCCAAGAAAACGAGAATTAAAATCGCGGCAAAGTCCTGCAGGAGAAGAATGCCGGTGTCAATTTTCCCGTATAAGCTGTTTAAGTCTTTTTTTTCCGATAGCAGTTTAACTACTATAACGGTGCTGGAAAAAGTCAGAGCAGCGGCGATATATAAAGAAGCGAGCGGGTCAATATGGAGCAAAACAGCGGTTAAATAGCCTAAAGCCGCGGTGAAAACTATTTGGAACACCCCTATTGTTAAGGCCGAGCGTCCCACTATTTTCAGGGAAGTGTAATCTATTTCCATCCCGACAAGAAAAAGCAGAAACATCAGTCCTAAATCGGAAAAAGTTTTCAAGGTCTCTTGATTGTTTAAATTGAGCAGTCCGAAATGGCCGATAATGACGCCGGTGATAATAAGCGCCAGCAGGAGTGGCTGTTTTAGAAAATGAAAGATAACGCTTAAAACAGCGGCGATTAAGATAATAATTACTAAATCAGCAATGCCGGTCATTGATTAAAGTATAGCAGGAATTCGCAGCGCCTTAAAGATTAAAAAGGCAAAGGATTAAATGGATTGTTTAATCAGATAATACAAGAGTTATAGCGAGACGCTGAAATTGTATTTTTTGTCGCGCCAATAACGGGGCACCCTATCAATTCCTACTCTTTTTTTGGCGGTTATTTGCGAGGGTTTTATTTTTATTCCCCAGTCTTCCAGCCAAAGTCCGGTTTTTCTGTCCGCCGGCAGGCCGTTTAGACTCTTGTCTATTTTCAATAATTTTGTCAGCCGCGCCGGACCGTTAACCGCCGAATAAGGAGCGTTCGGGGATTTATTAATGACAACGCCGCTTCTGATTAAAATCGCCGCCGGATAATTTTTAGGACCAACAACGACATTAAGCATCCAGTGCATCCCGTAGGTGAAATAAACATAAAAAATTCCGGCCGAGCCGAACATGATTTTATTTCTCTCCGTTTTTCCGATAGAGGCGTGAGAGGCTTTATCTTGAAAGCCGTCATAGATTTCCACTTCTGTAATGATAAGCGCTGTTTCGCGGCGCGCGGAGGTGTTTTGTTTGGAAACAGCCGCGGCTGGAAAGCGGCGCATCAAAATTTTGCCCAGCATATTTTTAGCGGTTTTAACAGCGGGGCGATTAAAAAAATCGGAAGAAATTTTTTTCCCTTGACAATCTTTTTGTAAGAGAAAATATTTTTTTGGTTGCGAACTTTTCTTCATTGAGTTAATATTCTATCAATGGATTATCAAAATCATCAAGCCGCGGCAGAGGCGATGCTTTTTGTCTACGGGGAGCCGCTGGAGATTAAAAGGATGGCCGGTCTTTTGAGCATCAGCGAAGAAGAAGCAAAAGCCGCTGTTGCGAACCTGGGGAAAAGCTTGGAAGATTCTCAGAGGGGATTAACCCTGCTTTTTAATAACAACCGTGTTCAACTGGCGACCAAAAAGGAATTTCATTCTTTGGCGGAAGCATTGATTAAAAGCGAATTTGAAGAAAATTTGACTCCGGCGGCTTTGGAAACTTTATCAGTTGTTGTTTACCTTGGTCCGGTTTCCCGACCCAAAATTGATTACATCAGGGGAGTGAATTCATCTTATACTGTCCGCAATCTGATGTTAAGGGGGCTGATTGAGCGCGTTTCGGACGGCAAAAGCGGAAACGCTTTTTTGTATCAGGCAAGTTTTGATTTGCTGAAACATTTGGGAATTTCCCGGATTTCCGAATTGCCGGATTACGGGAAATATAAAGAGTTGGCGGAAAAAACTTCCTGATGTTCGTTGTAGCGCGGCATAGGGATGAGAGGCAAGGATATTGCCGGGGTATGACTTGGTTTGCAAGAAATCCGAGCGTTGTTTACATTTTGGAATGTTGACTATTGGGGTGTGCCCGACGGCCCCACTCCTGCCATTCTGATCCGCCAGCCGGCGGAGAAGAATCTTAAGAGATCCTTCGTCCGCCCCGCCATGGCGGGGCGGGACTCAGGATGACAATAAAAACGTTTAGGATGACAATTAAAAAACAGCGATGAAAAGTGTAAATAATGCTATGAAATCTTACACATAGTTTATTACTAATCGTTACATTGTATTAATTGAACAAAGCGATGCGCAGAAAATTTTTGTTTTTATTTATTATTATTGTGATAGCGGCGGCATTATTCAGCTGGGGGACGAGAAAAGATTCTAAAATAGCGGAAAGCAAGGCAGAGACGCAGGCGGCTGATAGCAAATTAGACATTAATGTCCCTTTAAGCGATGGTTCGGAAATCATCTCGCGCAATTTCTTGGCTACTTCTTCGGAAGAAGTTTCTAATTTTCACTGCGCTGGCGATTTTTTGGGCGGCTTTTTGACAGCGCGCGCTGTTTTGGTTCGTTATCTTAACGGAGAGGGAAGTTTTTTGGAATTGAACAAAGGTATTCGCTGGCCCACGGCTTCTTTGGCTAAATTGATGACCTCGCTTGTGGCTTTGGAAAATATCAAGGGCGATAAAGAAATTAAAATTACCAACGGAATAATTTTAGAAAATACTCCGTTGAAATTCGGGGAAGGAGAAATTTACACGATGGCTGATTTAATGAAAGCGATGCTGGCAGTTTCCAGCAATAGCGCGGGGGAAGCCATTGCCGACGATTTCGGCAAGGCTCAATTTATTGAACTGATGAACAGGAAAGCGGCAAGTTTGGGAATGAATGAAACAAGTTTTTACGACGCCAGCGGCATTTCGGCTTCCGACCAATCAACCACCGATGACTTATTCAAGTTATTGAGTTATATTTATAATGCTCGGCCGGAAATTCTTCAGTATGCGCGCGCGCAGAAAAGTGTTATTACGGAATTAAACAGCCGGCGGAAAATTGTTTTGAATAATGCCAATCAATTCGTTGGAGAGCCGGATTATTTGGGAGGAAAAACTGGAACGACCGACGCCGCGGGACAGAATCTCATCTCATTGTTTTCTTTTCATAAACAGCCGCTGGCGGTTA
The DNA here is from genome assembly GCA_964453135.1 of uncultured Candidatus Saccharibacteria bacterium. Lineage (GTDB taxonomy): Bacteria > Patescibacteriota > Minisyncoccia > UBA6257 > UBA9933 > CAYVOL01. The sequence goes on from CAYVOL010000003.1 coordinate 61,789, forward strand.
TCATTTTAGGAAGCCAAAACAGGTTTGAAGAAGCAAGACAATTGTTGAATTGCGTTGAATGATAACAGATTCGCAGTTCGTAAAGTTTATGAAGTTTTTAAGGTTATAACGGGAGATAATTATATCCTCAATTAACTTTATGAATTTTATAAACTTTTAACTATGTTCTATGCACACCCAAGTTTTTTTATTGGTTAAATTCATCGGGTTTTTTATTTTCTCTTTTTTGATTGCCGCTGTTTTGGCGCCGATTTTGATTCATTATCTTTATAAGTACAAGGCCTGGAAGAAACAATCGCGTTCGCGGACAATCGGAGGTTATGAAACCCCTATTTTTCAAAAATTTCACGCCGAGAAAGAAGTGAAGACTCCACGGATGGGCGGCATTCTTATTTGGGTAACCGTCCTGATTGTTTCTGTTATTGCTTTTTTAGCGTCCTATTTTTTCCCGAATTCTTTTATGGGGAAAATAAATTTTCTAAGCCGTAAAGAAACCTGGCTGCCTTTGTTCAGTTTGGTGGCGTCTTCTTTATTAGGATTGGCTGACGATTTAATGACAATAGGCAACAATGGCCGGTATATCGGCGGGGGAATAAGAGCGAGGTGGCGCATAGGGCTTGTTTTGGCGATAGCTTTGGCGGGCGCCTGGTGGTTTCATTTTAAGCTGGGCTGGAATTCCATTTACATTCCTTTTTATGGGAATGTGATGATTGACGGCTGGTATTTGTTGCTTTTTATAATTGTTGTCTTGGCTACTTTTTCCACCGGCGTGGTGGACGGATTGGACGGCTTATCAGCCGGGGTTTTGGCGCCAATTTTTGCTTCTTTCGGGATCATCGCTTATTCGCGGGCAGAGTATGATTTGGCGACTTTTATCGCGATTATTATCGGAGCGCTCACCACTTATTTATGGTTCAACGTTCCGCCGGCGCGCTTTTATATGGGAGAAACCGGCATAATGGGCTTGACTGTTGTCTTGGCGGTGATTGCCGCGCTGACTAATTCCATTTTCTTTTTGCCCATTATTGGAATGGTTTTGGTTATTGAGGCGATGTCGGTAATTATTCAGCTTATTTCCAAACAATTGCGCGGAGGAAAAAAAGTTTTTTTGGCCGCGCCCATCCACCATCATTTTGAGGCCAAGGGCTGGAGTGAGGCGCAGATTACCATGAGATTTTGGATTCTCTCGGCCGTGTTTTCCGGTTTGGGGTTGATTTTATATTTCGCGAGCAGATTTTTGTACTAAATAAATTTAAAACTTATTTGTATTTTGAGATGGTTAGATGATTCAAATGTTTCACTCATTTTTTAAAAGAATAATTCAATTTTTGCTGAAATGGATGGCGAAGGTTTATCTTTGGGAAACGCGGCCTCATGTGATAGTAATAAGCGGAACAACTGGTAGATTTTGGATAAAAGAAAAAATCGTGGAAGCTCTCGGGGAGACCAGTCATTTTGTCAGGGCCAACAAGAAAAATTTTAACGCGGAACTCGGGCTCCCGCTCTCTATTTTGGATTTGCCTTCGGGCAACGGATCTTTTTGGGGCTGGATTAGCGTTTTGCGGCAGGGGGTTTCAGTGATTACTCACACTATCAGACGTTCGCGCACGCGCAAGTCTTTTTATCTGGTTTTGGAGATGGCAATTGATCGGCCGGAAAATATGAATTATTTGCTGAAAATCGTTAGGCCTAACGCCGTTATTTTAACCAACATCACCATGATTTATCAGGAAAATTTTGAGGACTTAGACGAAATTTCCGGAGAATACCGCCAATTGGTGAAATCTCTGCCTTGGGATGGAATTTTGATTCTTAATAATGACGACGAACGGATAAAAAACTTAAGCCAATTTTTTGACGGAAAAACTATTTTTTACGGATTGAAAGACGGAGCTCATTTTCGGGCCATGGATATTATAAGAGAGATAGACGGACAGCGATTTAAGATTGAGGTCAACGGCAAGGAAAAAGAGATTTTTCCGCTTAAAATTAATCGTTTTGGTCGGCATCATGTTTACGCGGAGCTGGCGAAAAAAATTATTTTAGATAATTTTAAGGCGCCGCAGAGAGATTTTTTCGGAAAAATTTTAGACGTGGAAAGTCACTAAAAGTTTTGTTATCACCCATCCCTTTCACGCCACCTCCTGTTTGTAGCACTCATCGCAGTAGATGATCTCGGGTCGGTCAGGGGAATAGGAGGTTTGGAAGGTATTGGGACAGGGATTGGTTCCGTGGAAGTGCTTTGATGTATTCTGGTATTGGTTCTGGTTTTTCAGTTGAGAGGTCTGGCCTTGGCATTCGCATTGTCTTTCCCAGAGTTTCAAAGGGTTTCTTTGTTTGATTCTCTGGTAATGGCGGCAGTTGGGGCAAAGTCTGGGGAGGGGAAGATTCATCTTCCGGTAGAAATCAAGCTCGGGTTTGATGATTTTGAAGGCTTTGGTGCATTGTTCGTTGCAATGGGAGGCGCTATGGGAACATTCTATGACTTGGCCTACTATGGAGTCTTCTACATCCTTTATATGGTCGGGGAGAGATTCTGAGGGGAGGTCTATTTTGAGGTCTCTATTGGCTTCTTCTTTCCACCTATATCCCTGGCTTTCTGCTTGTTCTTGGGTTAGAGGGAAGTATTCCTGAGCAATGGTTTCGTTGTAGGAGAAGGGAGACAATTCCGGAGGGAAGAATTCTCCGTACTTGTATATTCTTCCTTGTTTATCTATATAGGGAAGAGTATTCATATGATCTATTATTCTGGGGACTAGTTTTTCATATTCTTCCTTGGTGTATTGCTTGTTGAGGATACAATACTGCTTGTTGCGGAGGCCTACGCAGCCGAAGAGGTGGGAGGAATTTTGACACCACATTGAATATTGTGTGTCATAAATATCGGGCACAAGCGGCTTGCTTCCCCACATATTCCAGCAAAAATGCGTGTTATACCCAAGACCTTCTACGAGTTCATACAAAAGATCTCCTCCAGCTATCGCCGTATCGAAGCAGTCACGACTTTTATAGAAAAAAATAAGCTGGCAATAAGAACAATCTTCCAAATTTTGGCAGACAAATGAATGTTTGGTGTTTTTACAATGCTTAAGATAATCGCCGGAAACATTGTTGTTGTTTCTTCCGTGATAGAATTTTTTAGGAAATTGCAGTTGAAATTTTTGCAAGTCATTGTTGAATTTCAAAGTGCCGTTATAAGAGCCAAGGTCAAACGTTTTCAATTTTTGGAAATATTCTTCCCGGGAGTAGGGATGGTTGAAAATGTGGTATTCTTTGTTTTTTAAGCTAACGCAACCGAAACAATCGTGGCAATTAATCAGATTTTTGGAAAAGAAAACATTACGACACTCACTGCATTCCGAAGAAAAGAAAACATTGTGGCATTTTTTGCAGTCGTAGAGCCAATAGCATAATTCTGAACTTTGAACCTCGTCAATATCAAGGGAATCTTTTGTTTCGCTTATGGTTTCTCCATAAGCGATGTTTTCCGAATTGCCTATATTGAAAGCAAGGTAACAATTTTTGATATTAACCGCTTGATTGCAATAATCGCTGTTGATGTCATTTAAGGCGCCGCGGTGCGGCCAGGGCATTTTTAACATAGACTCTTTTATTTGTTCAAAAAATGACCTGTTGAAATCATAATCTTTCCCGTATTCCATTGCGTCCCATTTGTCCGACCAAAAATAGTCTTCGTGGTAAACTTTGACTGGAGAGTCAGGGGAATACATGGCGATAACTTCTTTGTCTTCTCCTTCAATTTTCCGTTTGTATAAAGTCCGGGTGTTGCGGAAATTCATTCTTCTAGCCGCCCGGCATTCCGGACAGAACGTCGGCGCCGGAACTTTGATTTTGTTGTAAAACTCAAAATCCTCCGGTTTTATGATAAAGTTTTGTTTGCAATTTTGGCAAGATTTTTTTTCGGGATTCATAAAAATAAATTAGTTTATTGCGCGATATTTTATTATAACGATTTTATCAGAAATTCCCCCCCCCGCAACAATAAAATGGGGATAACTTTTTATAAAACATCAAGTAAACTAACTCATTTATAATTTCTTTATTTTTATTTTAATAGGGAATAGTTAATTTATAAGGCATTATTGGCGATGCTTTATGAATAATTTTTCCAAAGTTTATTCCGCTGAGCTGGAAGGAATTGAAGCCAAGCTGATTGAAGTGGAGACCGACATTAACGTCGGGCTTCACGCTTTTAACATTGTCGGGTTGGCGGACAAGGCGCTTAATGAGGCGAAAGAAAGGGTAAACGCCGCTTTGAAAAATTCCAACATCAAGCCGCCTAACAGGGAGAATCGTAGGATTACGGTGAACTTGGCGCCGGCGGATATCAAAAAAGCCGGTTCGCAATATGATTTGGCGATTGCCTTGGGCTATCTTTTGGCCACCAGGCAGATTAAAAGTTTTGACGCGAAAGATAAAATTTTTATCGGTGAACTTTCTTTAGAGGGGAATCTTCGTCCGATAAACGGAGTTTTAGCTATTGCCCGCTTAGCGAAAAAATTAAATTTTCAGCATCTTTTTGTCCCCAAGGAAAACGCGCGGGAAGCGGCGATCGTGCGCGGCATCTCGGTTATTCCCGTATCTAACTTGAACGAACTCATCAATCATCTAGAAGGAAAAGAAGAGGTTATTTCTCAGAAAGAGACGCAATTAGATTTTAACTGGCCGTCTGAAGGTTTGGACATTTCGGAAATCAAGGGCCAGGAAAATGCGAAAAGGGCTTTGATTATCGCGGCGGCCGGCGGACACAATATTTTAATGCGCGGATCTCCTGGCGGCGGAAAAACTATGCTGGCGCAGTCCTTGACTTCCATTTTGCCTCCTTTGTCTTTGGAAGAATCTTTGGAGGTGATTCAAATTTACAGCAGTATTAATTTTTTAGCCGGTCAGTCTTTCATTTCCCGGCGGCCTTTTCGCGCGCCGCATCACACTGCTTCCGCGGTTTCTATTGTGGGCGGAGGCGTAAATCCGCGGCCGGGAGAAGTCAGTTTGGCGCACAGAGGAGTTTTGTTTCTGGATGAGATTCCTGAGTTCCGCCGCGATATTTTGGAATCGTTAAGGCAGCCATTGGAGAGCGGAGAGGTTTGTATTTCCCGCGCCAGGGGTGTTTTGAATTTTCCCGCGCGTTTTTCTTTGGTGGCGGCGATGAACCCGTGCCCTTGCGGGTATTACGGCGACGCGGAAAAAGTCTGCCAGTGCAGCGCCGCGGAAATTTTCCGCTATCAAAAGAAAATCTCCGGTCCTTTAATGGACAGAATTGATATTCAGATTAACGTGCCGCGGGTGAAGACGGAGGATTTGATCCAGAAAAAAGAAGAAAATATTACCGGAAAGATACGCGAGAAAATAATGAAAACGAGAGAGAGGCAAAGAAAAAGATTCGCCGGGTTAGAAAAGTCAATTTATTTGAATTCCGAAATGTCTTCGCGTTTAGTTGACGAAGTCGTTCAATTGGATTCTGATAGCCAGAAATTTTTGAAAAATATATTGGACAAGACTTTTTTGTCCGCCCGCGGGTATTACCGGCTTTTGAAAACCAGCCGCACTATCGCCGATTTGGAAGAATCGGCGAGTGTTTTGATTTCTCATCTGACAGAGGCGTTTCAGTATAGGATAAGGGAGGGGTAAACAATTTTGAGGTTTGAAATTTGAATTGATTTATTTTTGACTTCCTCGCTGTTTTTCAACACAATACCTGAATGACAGGTTTTGATTTGAACGAAAACCAAAAAGAAGCCGCAGAACATCAAGGCGGTCCGCTTTTGATTGTGGCAGGCGCGGGTTCTGGAAAAACGCGAACTTTGGTCAGCCGGCTTATCTATTTGCTTCAAAACGGAGTAAACCCGGGAAATATTATTGCCATTACTTTCACTAATAAGGCGGCTGACGAAATGCGGGAGCGGGTTGATGATTATTTAGCCAGTCAATCCGCTGTTTCTATTGTTGCCTTCGGCAAGAAAAATAATTCAGACAACCAGCCGTTTATCGGCACTTTCCATTCTTTTGGCGCGCGCATTTTACGGAAGGAAAGCCGTTTTCTCGGCCGCTCGGCGAATTTTACCATTTTTGACGCGGACGATTCGCAATCACTTTTGAAGAAAACAATCAAGAAATTTAATTTTTCCGAAAAGGAAAAAATTACTTTGCCGGCTGTCTCCCGGGCCGTTTCCCGTTTCAAAAACGAATTGCTTTCATTGGAAGAGGTTGATAACGAAAAAATCAGAATAGTTTTGGAGGAATACGAGGAAGAATTAAAAAGAAACAACGCGTTTGATTTTGACGATCTTATTGAAAAACCGGTGAGACTTTTTCACGGCAACAGCGTTGTTTTGGAAAAATACCAGAGTTTATTCCAATATATTTTAGTGGACGAATATCAGGATATTAACACGGCGCAGTATTATTTCATAAAATTTTTGGCAGAGAAGCACCGCAATATCAGCGTGGTGGGCGACGATGCGCAGAGTATTTTTAAGTTTCGCGGTTCGGACTTCCGCAATTTTTTGAATTTTGAAAAAGACTGGCAGGATGCTAAAGTTGTTTTTTTGGAAGAAAATTATCGTTCTGCTTTTAATATTATCAAAGCCGCTTCGGCTGTTATCGCCCACAATAAATATCAGAAGCCGAAAAATTTATGGACGAAAAATAGCCCGGGTGAATTGATAAAAATCAGAGAGCATCAGGACGCGGAAGAAGAAGCAAACTGGACAGCCGCGCACATCCAAAATTCCAAAACTATTTTTCGCCAGTGGAATGAGCAGGGCGCTGTCGCTTCTCATTTCAAAACAGCTATTCTTTATAGGACGAATGCGCAGTCGCGCGCCATAGAGCAGGCCTTGATAGAGGAAGGAATACCTTATGCTATTTTCGGCGGCATCAGATTTTATGAAAGAAAGGAAATTAAAGACGCGGTGGCGGCCTTGCGTTACGGAGTAAACCCGCAAGATACTCTTTCGCGGGAGCGGCTGAAAAAAAATTTCCCTAAAGGGATTATCGGCGATTTGATAAAAGACATTCCGTCAAAAGCGCAAGAGTTGTCGCCCGTGGAATTCATCGGATATTTTTTAAAATCAACAAATTATTTTGAATCATTAAAGAAACATTATCTTAATTATGAAGAGCGGACGGAAAACATCGCGGCTTTGATAGAATTTGCCTCTCAATTTCAAAAACTAGAAGAGCTGACGGAAAAAATAACTTTATTGCAGTCAACAGACAACATCAGCAAGAAAAATATCTCTCAATACAAAGGAGATTCAGTGAGTCTGATGACCGTTCATTTGTCCAAAGGGCTGGAATTTGACCGGGTGTTTGTTTTGGGTTTAAACGACGGGCTTTTGCCGCATCAGATGTCTTACGCGAGTAATGAGGAAATAGAAGAAGAGCGGCGGTTGATGTATGTGGCGATGACCCGGGCGAAAAGAGAATTATTTCTGAATTTTTACGATTTGCCTTCGCGGTTTTTATATGAAATTCCGCCGGAGCTGGTTGAGTTTTCCGGCCAGAAAAAATTAAAAGATTTAAACGACGAGGAAAGGTGGATCGAGTATTGAAATGACGTTGTTTTACTATTTATTTCTACGGATTTATGGGCCAAAAATTAGGACAGCATTTTTTGATAAATAAAGAGAAACTGCAAAAAATTGTTGGCGCTTTGGAATTAGAGCAGGGGGATTTGGTTTTTGAAATCGGTCCCGGGCATGGGGAGTTGACAGAAGCCATCAAGTATCAAGTGTCAGGTGTCAATATTATTGCGATTGAAAAAGACCGGGAATTGGCAGCGGCTCTAAAAGGAAAATATAAAGATGATTTACGGGTAGAAATTGTTGAAGGAGACGCATTGAAAATTTTGTCGGAATTACTCCAAAGGCATAATCTAAAAGATAAAAGCTATAAAATTGTTGGCAACATTCCTTACTATATTACCGGACATTTATTGCGGATTTTGGGCGAGTTAAAGAACAAGCCAGCGAGAATTGTTTTGACCATTCAAAAAGAAGTGGCGGAAAGAATATGCGCGGCGCCTCCGAGAATGAATTTATTGGCGGCCAGCGTTCAGTTTTGGGCTGAGGCGGAAATAATAGATTACATTAGCCGTAAAGATTTTTTACCGGCGCCCGAAGTTGACAGCGCTATTATTGTTTTGCGCCCGCGGCGCGCGGCTTTCACGCAAATTGGCGACGAACATTATTATCGGTTCATAAAAATTTTATTCCAGCATCCGAGAAAAACTTTATTGAATAATCTCAAATCTCAAATCTCAAATCTCAAAAATAAGGAAGAAATTATTAAGGAATTAAAAAAAATTGGAATAAATCCGCAGGATCGGCCGCAGGATTTAGGTCTGGATAATATTATTGAGCTGGCAAAGAGTTTTGGTTATAATTAGTCAAATGTTTCAAACAGGGATTGTAGGATTGTTATTAATAGCGGTTTTGACGATAGGCGGATTTTATTTTGTTCATAACAACGGCGCGGTTCAAATTTTGCCTTCCTCCAATGATAATAAAGCGAATTATTCTTCAACGACTTCTTTCCATGAGAAGACGGAAAGTTTGAGCCTTGACGCGCCGGCGCAGTGGATAAAACGGGAAATTAAAAACCAAACTCAATTTTCCGATTCAGCGGGGGGCGCCATAAGCGAGAATAATAATCAGGGAAATAATCAAAAAAGAAAAGAAAACAAAAATGTTTTCCAACCGACTTCTTCTAACCAGACATTTTTCTCATCTTCTGACTCAACTTCCGGCGTTTCATCTCAGGATGATAGAACGAGTATTACCGGAGAATACTATAAGAAATTTCTGGAAAGCACTTTTTTTATTGGTTTTGACGCGAATCAGCTTGCAGGCATGAAAAAGGAGGAAAACGGCCGGGCGCTTACATTAGAGGAATTGATTGATTTGGCGAGAAACGGAACTCCGCTCGGCGGATTGAAATCGTCTTTCCTTGCCTGGAGCGATTTGGATAAAAGAGTTTTGGCGCAGATGGAAGGTTTATCCGTTGATTCGCGAGCCGCTGAAATCCATCAGGAACTTTTAGAATGGTTTAAGTATCATCAGGCGACTGCCGAGAAGTTAAGCGGGGATATTGATTTGCCGCAGATAAATAAAATTTATTTTGATTTTCAGGAGAAAGCCGCTGTTCACAATTCACAATTTAAAAAATATCTGGATAATCCGATAATCTCCGATTCGCTGATGGAAAAAATTTTCGGGCTGTTTTTGCCACCGCGGGCCGAAGCGTTTACTTGCGGAGCAATGGTGCCGCCGCCCTTTTATCATTTTGGAGGAAGGGTAATTCTAATGAAACCTTGTAATTGGGGAATAGTGGAAACCATATCTCCTCCCTGTGGCGGAGAATTGCTTTTTACTTATCCGGTTTTAGCCGGCAATCCTTTTCTGTGGAAAAAACCCACTATTGGTTCCGCGGTTTTGGGAAGGTCTGTTATCGCTCCGGGGATTTGTCCGGTAGGCATAATACCAATGTTTCCTTATGAGGCCATAGTTTTGTATTTCGGCACATCCTTAACCCCGTGATTTTTGTTATCCACATTGTTTTTAGCCTGCGAAAACAGGTATAATAGGTAGTGAAATGCCTAAAAATTTGAGGGTCGGGTTGGCGGTTTTTGTGTTGATTGCCGGAATAACGGCCACTTATTTTATTATTCAAAATTCTTCGGATTCTTCTCTAACAGAAAATCATAACGGAGAAGAAAATAAAACGGAAAATCAAGCAGTGGAGCTTATCCCTGATAATCCCTTGGATTCTTCGAACGCAAGCTCAAGCCGGTTTTCCGTTTCAAACGGCAAAACAGCAAAAGCGAATTACAATTTGACCAACTCAATCGCCGAGTCGGTTTTCAACAATCTTAATTCATCTGATGTTGTCAGCAAGATTAATAATAAAATTTCTCCCTCAGGCGGTTCATTGCCGAACGTAAATATCAATGATGTTTTGTCCAAAGCGCAGGCGGATTTGCGGCTTGTTTCAACAGACGACATTAAAGATAATCAACTAAAAATCTCCTCGGATAATTCCGCAAGCGCCAAACGAAAATATTTAAGCGATATTACCGCAACTCTTACAAATGATCTGAGTAATTTCAATAAAAATTATTTGCAGATAATCGTGGATACTTACCAAAAACTTGATTCTTCTTCAGCTGAAAAAGCGGCGGATATTTACGGGAAATTGGCGCGAGATTTTATGAATACTAACGTTCCTTCGGATTGGCAGGATGTTCATAAGGCAACCATTGTTTATTATAAAAACTCGGAGGTTGTTTATCGGGCAATGGCCGATTATCAGAACGACCCGATAAAAGGTTACGCGGCTCTAGAAATTATTGAACAAGTGGCGGATGAAGGTTTGGCGGTCCAGCAGCAGCTGGCGGGAAAAGTAAAATTATTAAGCAAACAATAATTTATGTTGGGAAAAAGGCAAAACATAATTTCAGCGTCGTCAATGATTTTTTTGGCGATTTTTTTGGTTAGCGAAGTAGCGGGCAATATTGTTTTTGTTGAGCAGGCGCAAGCGCAGACGTCAACGGGAAGCATAGCGGGGAAAGCTATTGCCGCGGGAACGGCTTGTTTTTTAAGCACGAAAGTAGAAGATTTGGCAGTCGGGCTTATTACTAAACTCCCTCTATTCGGAGAAGATGCTTCAGAAATGCCTAGTCATCCTTACGCTGTTCCGAGTGTTAGTGTTAATTTGCCAAGCGAAATTGGCAAAGTCCAAACCTCCAATGCTTTGATGAAATCCAAAGACTGCATCCGCGATGTTTTGGCGAAAATTCTTTTAGATTGGATAACCAACGAAACCGTTAACTGGATTTCCGGTGGAGGAAAGCCGGGGTTTGTCACCAACTGGAAAAATTTCTCCAACGACGCTTTTAACGCCGGCATAGGGGAGCTTATTTTTGACGACGCGAATTTCCGATCTCTTTGTTCCCCGTTTTCTTATCAGGTGCGGCTTAGTCTTTTGCCGGTTCAGCATTTCTTCGGCGACCAGATAAGATGCACGCTTGATCAGGTAACGAACAATATCCAGAATTTTTACGATGACTTCCGAAACGGAGGATGGGTCACGTATGTTCAGATGGCGCGGCCGGAAAACGATTATTTCGGAGTGATGATGATGATTCAAGACGAGGCTTTGCGCCGCGCGTGGGCGGAGCAAAGAGCCAAAGAAAACGAAGCTTTGGCCGGAAAAGGATTTTTGTCGGTGAAGCAGTGCGAAGAGTGGGATCCTAACGACAAAACCAAATGTATTAAAGAATCAATTGTTACTCCCGGAGACGCGGTGGGGCAGACTGTTGGCGCCGCCATTACCTCGGACGTCCAATGGTCCGCCAATATCAAATCCTGGGTAGCGGCTTTGGTTAACGCGGCTCTTAACCGTCTTTTGAAAGAGGGTTTGGCGCAGATTAAAGGCGGAAGCAGTTCCAGCGGATTTTATTTCACCAACAGCTCGCCAAGAAATTACTATTACGGGTCAGGCGGAAATTATAATCCGATGGTCGGTTATCAGTATCAAGCCAAAACGGATTTGACTGACGGAATGCAGAAAGTTTTTGATGACTTGACGGTGATCAAGGGCGACAAGCAGTCAACGTTGTCTTATGCCAGCTCTACTTTACAAACTCTGACAGCTCTTCAGGCGGGGAATTGCCAGCCGCCGGTTTCCGCCGCCGATATTTCCGACGCGCAGAAGAAAGTTCAGACTTTAACCAACGACTTGGCGAGCATTGAAAATTTGAGAATAAAAATCAACCAGTTTATTCAGTACATAGAGAGTCTTACGGACAGTCAATTTACTCAGCAGTTTTCCAGTTTGCAGAGTCAGTTCAATGATTTAAGTTCTCAGGCTTCCACTTTCGGAGATACTTATCAATCAGAGGCGGCTTTGTCCCAAGCCGAAGCGGATAACGCCGCGGCAAAGACACGAGCGCAAACGTGCGGAATATAATAAAAATGTTTTCATCGCATAAAAAATTTATTTTGTCGCTTATTTTGATGGGGGCGGTTTTTGGAGTTGTTTTTGGCAGCGCGGGAGTTGGTTTGACGTTGGCGGCGCCGGGCGACGGCAACGGCGGTTTGGGGGCCGGGATGTATAGCGGGTCTGGCGCCGCCGCTGGCACATGGAGCGGCAATCCTACGCCAAACATCCAAAATCCAAGCGCAACAAATGAGCAGCTTAATCCTAATGGCACGACGAATGCCGAGAAAGCAACTACATTTGCGGTGGAGGCTTCGTTTTTTAAGTGGATATTACAAATAATATTAGGAGTTGTGGCGTCTTTTGTTCAGTGGGCGATGGATTTAAGTCAGAATTTAGACAAAATTACGGCTATCCAAGACGCTTGGAGAGTGTTTTTGAATTTGGCTGACCTAGGTTTTATTGTGGCTCTGATTGTTATTGCTTTCGCTACCATAATTCACTACGAAAACTACGCTATGAAGAATACTCTATGGAAATTGATTGTGGCGGCGCTTTTAGTAAATTTCAGTTTTACCATCGGGATGTCTTTCATCCAGCTTTCTAACGCTGTTAGCGGATTTTTGATTAGTAATATCACTAAAGATAAGGGAGGATTGGCGAATAGTTTAGGAACAATGATGTCTGTAAACAGGTTGTCCGAAAATGCCATTAGCAAAGATCCTGGTATCATTGCGTCTATTTGGAATGCGGGGAAAATGATCGCTGATGTACTTACAAATCCCCACAGGGTTCTCCTTAACGCCATTTTTATGATCATTTTTGTCATTCTTATGCTTTTAACCTTTTTTACTTTATTTGTTATGTTGTTGGTGCGATTTGTACATTTGGCTATATTGTTGATTTGGTCTCCCATTGCCTGGTTTTGTTGGATTTTCCCTTATACTGATAGCCATTGGAAAAAATGGTGGCGTGATATGTTGAAATGGAATATTTTTTTGCCCGCTGTATTATTGTGGATTTATGTGGCGCAATTGGTAGCAAATAATGTTAATGATTTGTCTATAAGTAAATCAGGGTTTGGAAGTTCTCAGGCAGATACAATGGCAAGCGTGGCGACCGAGGCTGTTTTGGGAGCGGATTTCTTTAGTTATGCCGCAAAAATAGTGTTGATTTGCGGGTTTATCGTAATGGGTATGATAGCGGCTTATGAGACGGGCATCGCGGGAGGAAAAATTGCCTATAACCGAGCTGAGGCGATGAAGAATTGGAGCGTTAATAAATCTAAAGGCAAGGCGAAAGAATGGGGATGGAGAGCCGGACGAGGCGCCGTAGGTGGAGAATGGGTTAAGAAAAAGGCGGGTGAGTTATCTCAAGCGGAAGGAAGGGGCATTAAAAAGCCTTGGGCTTTTGTTCAAAAGCAGTTAGCCAAGGGATTAAACAGAATGGGAGCGGCCACGGAAGCAGGCGTGAAGAAAGCTACTGACGATAAAGAATATCGCAAATATGTCAGCAGTTTGGATAAAACTCGGCAGCAGATTGAATTGCAAAGCATGAGCGGAAGGAAACTGGCTATTGCCGTGGAAGAGTTAAGTAAGTCCGGCAAATTGGATTACGACGGTAAATTTACCGTTAAACTTCGGGAAGATCCTGAATTGTTAAAGCGAATGGAGGGTGATTTCAATAGGTTTAAATTAGATGACAAGATGCTTTTGCAAGCCGCGGGGTTTAGAAATTCCAGTTTGATGGAATTGGAACAAGATCCTGAATATCAAAGAGCCAGGAATTATCGCGCAGCCCAGCAATTAGAGCAAGAAGCGGTAGAAGCTGAATCGCGGGGAGATTTGGGAGAAGCCAGAGCTAAAACGGCCAAGCGCAATATGATTATGGATGAATTAGATATGACGAAGTTTGATACAACGAAAGTAGATCAGATAATTGAAGAACATGACAACAAACTCTCTGATATTCAGAAGAAGTTTTCTAACGCGGATATCAGCAAGAATAAAGCAGTTCAAGATTTGTTTAAGGAAAAACCCGCGGTTGGCGCTGTGTTGGGAACCGATGTTATTATCGGAATGCGGCAGGCGTTTGTGGATGCGTTGAGCCAGGCGGATAAAATCGACGTTTTGAATTCAATGCCTTCCAATATGAACAGTCACCAAGTTCGCCAGTTGAATGTTGCTATGGAAAATACCATCAAGAATCTTGAAGCTTTAGCGGAGCAAGCGAAGAAAGCGAAGGATGTAAGGAAAGAGGAGGAATATAGAGAAAGGATTAAACGAATGCAAAAAGCTAGAGATAGGTCATTGGGCAGGGCGCTTCTTGGCGCTGCAGAGACCAAAAAGAAAAAAGGAGGAGGAGAAGATGAGGATGAAGATGATGAGAAAGAGGAGAAGGGGAAAAAGGAAGAGAAAAAATAAAAAATATGTTAACAATTTCCCAGCAACAAATTGATAATCGTTATGATTCTCTTCCCGCTGTTTTGAAGGAGGCGCTTTTTTCCACTGACAACGCGGATTCGTTGTGGAACATTGGCGATGGCAATCATCTTTCTGATGACAAAAAATCAGATTTAGCCGGAATTGTGGGCAACGTGATTTTGGGATTTATTCACCCTGATGATTTAGCCAAAGAAATAGCCGCTGACTTGATGATTGATAATCGCTTAGCTCAGCAGTTGTCGGAAGAGGTTAATAAAAAAATAATTTCGCCGGTTCGCTCGGAAGTTGAAAAAATTTATCGGTCGCCCTCAGCCGGCGCCGCGTCTGATTTATCATTAAAAATTCCGCTAAGGGAAATGAAAGAGCAAGAAGAATCGCCCGTTGTTTCGGAGAGCCCGAAGGAAATATTGACAGGGGAGAAACCGAAAGTTTTGGATGTTTCCGCGCCGGCTGTTTTTTCTTTGTCTCCTGATTCTAATGAGAGAGCGCCGGAAGGAACGGGAGGGTTTCTAAAAACTAAACCAAAAACAGGAGAAGAGTTGAGATCTGAGCTGGGAGTAGTGTCGGACGCTAAACTAGAGGCAATAGAGAAAGTAGAAGAATTTGTCGCCAAAGAGCCAATCAGAGAATTTAAGCCGGAAAAAGCGGAGCCGGTAAAAATAGAAGAAGCGCCCACTATTATTCACGAAGAAGCTGAAATAAAACAAACTGTAAATACCAAGCCGTATATCAGCGGAATTTTCGGATTTTTGAAACGCAAGCGTCCAACAATCACCGAACAGGTAAAAATAACAGCCACGATTAATCCGGAGGAAGAAAGTCCGCAAAATATATCCCAGAAATTGCCGGCAGAAAAAGAAGAAAAAGAAAAAACAATTCCCTCCGATAGTTCTTATGAAAGCGGCCAATTAAAGACAGAAGCAGGGAAGAATCAAGAGGAGGGACATCAGTTGTTTTCCATAGAAGATATTATTTCCGCTAGAAAGGAGACGAAAGAGAGGGAAGAACAAGAAAAGATTATTGAAGAGCAGGTATTGGAAAATCAACCAAGCGGCGCGGCGGCAGAGTTGTCTCAGGCGTCTCAATCTCCTAAAACACTGGAAACGCCGGTTGAAATTCCTTTTGAAATTCCTTCGGCAAATGAGTTTTTAGCATCGCCTTCGCCAGTTCCTCCCTCATCGCTTTCGTCGTCGGATATTTTGGCGGAAGAGAAATTAGCCATTCAAGAAGAGTCTCAAAAAGAAGAACAGCCAGCGGCGCCAAAAGAACAATTCTTGTCCAATGTTTCGGAAGAAAAATTGACAGCTCAAGATGATAAACCGAAAATCCGCGTAGTGCATTACAGCGATTTGAGGACATTGCTGGAAGAATCAGGAGAACAAGGAAAGCAGGAAAAAATGAACAATGTTTTTCCGGAAGAAAATGAAATAGAAAATAAGAAAGAGATAATTGAGCAAGAAAATAAAGCGGAGAAAATTTTAGCAGTTAATTTTCCACCGGAAGATAGAAAGGAAAATAAAGAAGATTTAAAGAGCCAGCAAGCGGCGCGGGAAACTTCGCCAGTTAATGCTTCTTCGGCTCCCGCAGGATCGGCTGAAAAAGATATCCCTGATGTCAATAATATAAAACTGGAAGATTTGCCGGTGGGAGACAATGTTATTGACTTGCGGAAGCTGGAGCAATAAATAAAACTTGAATCTTAAAACTCAAATCTTGAATTTTAAAATCACAACGAGAACTCTAAACTTGGAAATTCAGTCACAGATATTTTTTAATAGAGATTTTGGGTTTTCTTTCTCTAGTTTTGTTATTTTATGCAGTTTCAAACTCCTCAATTTATTGAAATAGAAGATAAGATTTGGGGACCTTTTTCTTTAAGGGAGCTTTTGTATTTAATCGCCGGAGGGGCGGTTAGTTTATTTGCTTTTTATTTATTTAAATTCTGGCTGGCGGCCGTTACCACCGCGCTGGCGGCTTCTTTAAGTTTGTCTTTCGCTCTAATCAGGTATAACGGTCAGCCTTTTCATAGGCTCGTCTTTTCCGTTTTTTATTATTTTTGGCATCCGCGTTTTTATTTGTGGCAAAGGCAGATACAGGAGAAAACCATTGATATTCCGGAATTTTCCGTTTTGAACAAGCGTAAGACCTTGAAAGAACTGGCCAGCGAAATGCCGTCCGTAAAGCAGTTGTGGATGCAGATGATGACGGCTAAGAATCCCATTCCGGCGCGGGAAAAAGCCGTCAACATTGATCGCATCACCGACAGATTTTCTTTATTTAGGAAATTAAGTGGAGAGAGAGAGGTGGCGAGAAGAATTGATTATCGTTGATTGGTGGCAAGAATCCGTTGGATTGGTTATTATAGTTTGATAGGGTAAATAATTTTATTATGCCTAAAGAATCACAGCCTACGCAACAATTTGTAGACATAGAAGAAATCCGAAACGGAATAGTCGTTTTGAAAAACGGAAGTTTGCGCCGCGTTCTGCTTGTTTCGGGAATTAATTTTGAGTTAAAATCGGAAGAAGAAAAAAACGCCGTTCTGGGCGCTTACCAGAATTTTCTAAATTCTTTGGATTTTTCTTTGCAAATCGTCGTCCATTCCCGGAAGTTTAATATAGAAAAGTATATTAAAAATGTGGAAAGTCGCTTGGAACAGGAGGGGCACGAGTTGATAAGAGAACAGACCACGGAGTATTTGAATTTCATCAAATCGTTCGTTCAGGACAACGCTATAATGTCCAAGAATTTTTTTGTGATAGTGCCTTACGAATCCATCTCTTTGAAAGAAGCCGCCGGATTTTTGGGAAACATCCCGTTTTTAGGCAATAAGAAGAATGCCAAAAAAGAAGCGGCGAAAGCGAGAGAAACTATCGCGGAAAAAACAATCCAGCTGGACCAGCGGACAGAGGCTGTTATCAACGGATTGGTGAGCGTCGGGTTGAGAGCCATTATCCTGGACGATGAAGAACTTATTGAATTGTTTTATAATTTATACAATCCTCAGTCTACGGAGAAAAAAGAATTGAAAATCGCCAAACAGCAATAAATGGAACAAGTTAAAATACCGCAAGCCTATACTCCCGGAGAGCGCGATGTAGAAAATATTATCGCGCCGGCCGCTATAGAAATTAATCCCAACTACCTACGCTTGGGGGATATTTTTTCCAAAACTCTTTTTCTTTTCACTTATCCGCGCTATCTGGCAAGCGGCTGGTTTGATTCTTTGGTGAATATGCCTGAGCTTCTTGATTTGGCAATTTTTGTCCATCCTATTGATACGGCGGAAGCTTTGAAAAAACTGCGCAGAAAAGTTACGGAAATTGAGGCGCAGTTGGCGGAACGGGCGGATAAGGGAATGGTGCGCGACCCGCAATTGGAAACAGCCTACACTGACGTGGAAAATTTAAGAGACCAGCTTCAGCAGGCGCAGGAAAGATTGTTTGATGTTAGCGTGTATATCACCATTTACGCCAATTCGCTGGAAGAACTTAACGCCGCGGAAGAAAAATTGGTGAATCTGCTGGACAGCCAGCTGATTTACGCCAAGCCCACGATGTTCCAGCATATTGACGGATTTATTTCCACTTTGCCTTTGGCGCAGGACAAACTTTTTATCCATACTCCTTTTAACACCCAGCCGCTTTCTTCTTTTTTCCCTTTTGTTTCGGCAGACCTTACTTCTGAGGAAGGAATTTTATACGGCGTCAACGAGCATGATAATTCGCTGGTGATTTTTGACCGTTTTTCTCTGGAAAATTACAATCAGGTTATTTTTGCTAAAGCCGGCGCGGGAAAATCATTTACCGCGAAGGTGGAAATTTTAAGGTCTCTGATGTCGGACATAGACGTTTTGGTTATTGATCCGGAAAACGAATATCAGCGCTTGGCGGATTCCATGGGAGGAAGCGTAGTGAAAATTTCTCTTACTTCCAAGACATCCATTAACCCTTTGGATATCCCTATTGTTCCTAAAGGGGAAGACCCGGCCGATGTTTTTAAGTCGCATATTTTGAATTTAGTGGGCCTTTTGAAATTGATGCTGGGGGAGATTACTCCCGAAGAGGACGCTATTTTGGACCGCGCTATTGCCGAAACTTATTTTTCCCGGGGCATTACCGCTGACGTGAAAGATTTTTCCAAGCTGGAGCCGCCGCTTTTGGAAGATTTAGAGACGGTTTTAAATAATATTGAAGGAGGAAAGAGCATGGCGTCCCGTCTTTATAAATACACCAAAGGAACTTACGCCGGTTTTGCCAACCGTCCTACCAATGTAGAGGTGAATAACAGAATGGTTGTTTTTGAAATCCGCGATTTGGAAGAAGAACTGCGTCCGATGGCGATGTATATCGTGCTTAATTTCGTGTGGAATTTAATCCGTTCGCAGCTGAAAAAACGGATTATGATTATTGACGAGGCTTGGTGGATGATGAAATATCCGGACAGCGCCGCTTTTCTTTTTAGCTTGGCGAAAAGATGCCGCAAGTATTATCTGGGGCTGACCACCATCACCCAGAACGTGGAGGATTTTCTCAATTCTCCTTACGGCCACCCGATTATCACCAACTCCTCTTTGCAGTTGTTGTTGAAACAGGCGCCGGCCGCGGCGGACATTATCACGCGCACTTTCAGCTTGAGCGAAACGGAAAAAAACTTTTTGCTTCAGGCGGAAGTAGGTGAAGGAATATTCTTGGTGGGGTTAAAGCACGTGGTTTTGAAAATTTTAGCTTCTTATTTTGAAGAGCGCATCATTACCACCAATCCGGAAGAATTATTGGAGATGGGGGAGGGATAATTAAATGGAACAATACGAGCAAGACGAAATAGAATATCAGGAAGGAGAAGAAGATGAGGAAAAGGAAGGAATAAGGATTCATTTAGCCGAGGGTATTTTTATCACTTTGTTGTTGATTACTACTGAAGGCATTGGCGCAATATTGAGTTGGGCGACATTTGCCGGCGCGATTATTTCCGAAGTTATTAACGGAGCAGTGGGAATAGCCGTGGAAATATATTTATTTTTTAGAGGCGCGCGAGGCGCGAGGCAATTGGCTGTTTTCGGATTGGGTATTTTTATTGACGAGATGGATGGAGGATTTTTTCCCACGGAAACAATTTTATGGCTTATTACCTGGTATTTGATAAATCATCCTAAAACAATGGAAAAAATGGGACCGGCAGCTCAAATAGCTGAATTGGGGAAATAGAAAAATTTTGATACAATATAGAAAAGAAGTTCAAAATGAAAAATCTAAAAGGCAAAATTTTAATCAAAAATTAAAAAGTGATTGATGGGGAATAATTTTTAATGAAACTTTATATATTGAAAATCTTTTTTTTGGCATTAATTATTGTATCAGGGGCGTTTCAATCAGCGCGGGCGCAGTCAGGCCAATCACTTCAACCCGCGCCGGAATTTTTGGCAAGCTGGCAGGCAAATTCTTTCGTTCCCTCCTGGTACGAAGGGAAAATCTTTCCGGTTTACGGCAGCCGCATTGACGTGAATTTTGAATTGATTGACAATGGGAAAATCGCCGATTTGTCCAAAGAAAAAGTGCGCTGGTATGTCAATGATGATTTGATATTGAACGAGAAAAATGGCTTGGGAATAAAAAACTTTTCTTTTGTCAACAACTATTTTTACGGCGGAGAATTGGAAGTAAAAATTTCCATTCCCGAATACAAATCGGGATCGCTGATTAAAGTTGTTCATATTCCGGTAAAAACTCCGGAGGTGGCCGTTGAGGCGCCTTATTTCGGGCAAATTCTTAAGCAGGGAAAGAATCTGGTTTTTGCCTGGCCATTTTTCTTCAGCGCCACAGACTTGAATAATCTGTCGCTGGAGTGGCGCGCGGACGATAAAACTTTGGCGAAAGCAACCGCTCTTAACCCGAGTTTTTATGTTAATGTTGACGCGGGAGCAGAGTCGGGGAAGAAAATAAATTTGCTGGCGCGTTTCAGTAATTTGAAAAATAATATGGAGTTTGCCGGCAAGGCGATAATATTAGAGACGCCGTAAACTATAGAAATGTTTTCATCGCATAAAAAATTTATTTTGATGTTCATCCTACTGGGGGTGGGTTTTGGGAGCGTATTTGTTGGTTTAGTTATGGCGGCGCAAGGTGATGGAAACGGCGGCTTGGGACCCGGTATGTATAGTGGATCTAACGCCGCTAACGGCACTGCTCAAAATGGAGTGAATGTGGGAGGGTTGCCTAGCACAATCGCTAATTCTCAAAGTCCCGGAGAGTTGGTTAAAAATATTTATCAATATGCCTTGGGCATTGTCGGTTTGGCGGCATTGGGAGCGATTATTTACGGAGGAATCTTATGGATTTTTTCCGCCGGTATTCCCGGCAATCAAGCGAAAGCTCAGGAATGGATTAAGGGAGCCTTGTGGGGACTTTTGCTTTTACTGGGCGCGGCTGTTTTATTCAATACTATTAATCCCTATATCGTGGATACCGGAGCGATTGATGCCAGCTTGAAGCAGAATCTTAATCAAGGTCAGTTGCCTCCGGCGTCTCAAGCGCCGCCAACTTCATCAACACCGACTGACAGTACCTGGCCTCCTGTTTCCGATGCGGAAGCAAGAGCTATGATAGGAGGGGACGCTAATATTAATAATCCCGACTGTCAAAAGGTAGGGGATCAGAATTGCACAAGTTTGCGCGGGATGCCGAACCCAACATTGAATTGCATAAAACAAATCGCGTCTGCTACTCAAAAAGTTACCGGCGGAACAGAATGGTGGTTACATGGAGACGGAGTAAGCCCCGATAGTACGCATCATGGGCCGGGAAAGGCAACGGCAGATTTTCGATATTCTAGAACATTGCCAAGTCAAATAGACGGATATAAACAAAAGGGCTGGGTTACTTTTTATCAATGTGAAAATAGAAGACAAAAAATTAGTTGTGACGGAAGCCAAGGAACGCCCGATCATGTTCATGTAGAATTTGCTCCAGGCACTTCTTGCCAATAATTTTCTTATGAAAAAAATCATTATCATAATTTCCATTGTCGCTATTTTAGCCGTAGGCGCCGGAGTTTATTTGGCTTGGCAGAAATACAGCAAGTCAAATGAACAGGTTTCGGTTCCCGCCACTCCTTCTACCGCTAACCCTTCTGTTAATTATCATTTTTCTTCTTCCACTGCGTCGCGGATGAGACAAATAAGCAAAGAACCGGCGTGGTTTTATTGGTTAAGCAAGGGAGCGGTTTCTATTTCCGGTTCCTCGTCTGCTTCTGTTGGGTTGACGCCGAGCGCGCCTTCCTCGCTTTTTTATATTGCCGCCAGCGACCATAAAATCAGAGAAATTGCCGCTAGCGGAGAAACGATGATAAGCGATTCTTTGTCGGCGGACGATTATCAAAGCGCCGTGGTCTCTTTTGACGGGAATTTGCTGGCTTTGAAAGTTGGCAATCATTTAAGTAATGGGTTAACCGGGCAATGGATAATTTTTGATGCCAAGAAAAAAGTTCAGCTGGCGTTTTTAAGCAATGTCAGCGCATTCGCTTGGTCGCCTTCTGACAATAAAGCGATTTATTTTCAGCCCAACAATAAAGGCGGTTCTGATTTGATTATCAATGATTTTACCGCGGTCAAGCAAAAGCCGCAGAAAATTATTTCTCTTAACCAGGGAGATTTTTCTTTGCAGTGGATTGCCGGCAACAATGTTCTATTGTTGTCGCCCCCCTCTTTTGATTGGGAGTCGGAGATATGGAATTTGGACATTAAAAATAAAACTTTGAAAAAAGTTGCTGCGGGGAAAAGTTTGACGATTAACTGGGCGAAAAATGTTCAGGAAGGATTGAAGCTGGCCCAGCTCGGCAGCGATAATTATGAACTGAGCCTTGTCAATTTTTCCGGAGAAAAACAGGCGGATTTCAAATTCAAAACTTTTCCCGATAAATGTTTTATCGCCACGGCTTCCCAGCTTTACTGCGCTATTTCTAAAAATCAGGAAGTGTTTTCCTTGACAGATATTTTTGACAGATATTTGAAGAGGGAGATTTATTTTAAGGACGGAATTTACAAGGTTGACTTGGCGGAAAATAAATTTATTCCGCTTTACGAAGGGGAAAATCCGGCCATAGACGCGGCGAATCTTACTTTTGACGGCCGCAATAAGCTGTATTTTATCAATCGGTATGATAAGCAGCTTTATGAGTTAGAGATTTAGTCGTGTTTTTAGCGGAATTTGGATAGTTAATCCGCTCCTTCTTCTTTTCTTATTGATTTTGATGAACGACGCTATAAAAAAGATGGTTTTTTATTTGAAGCTGCCGGAGATGCGGCTTTTTTGGTATATTGTCCTTTTGACTTTATTCTTTTTGTTTTTTGAATTTGAAGGGGCGTATCTTCAGCTTAATTTTTTCTGGATGGCTTTGATAAACATCGTATTTTTTACCGCGGTGGGCGTTATCGTTTTTATTACCAGTTTGCGATTAGCGGCTTTTAATCAAGAGGTTAAAATTGAACGCAACGAATTAAAAAGCGTGATTGCCAATTTGGGAAACGGCGTGGTGGCTTACGACCATAATTTCAAAGTTTTAATTTTTAATTCGGCGGCAGAACGGATTTTTAATTTGCGCTCCGGAGAAATGGAGGGAAATTATTTTGCGCCGGACAAAGTCAGGGACCCGCGTTTTTCCTTTTTTTGCCGCGTTTTGTTTCCTTCTTTGGCGCCGCAAGTGGTAAGAATTACCGAAGAAGGAAAATATCCGCAAATTATTGATATGTCTTTTGAGAATCCGCGCTTGGAGTTGAGGGTGGCTACCGATCGGGTGATTGATTCCGATGGAAGGGTATTGGGATTTATGAAGATTATCCAGGACCGGACGCGGGAAGCGGAGCTTCTTCGTTCCAAAAGCGAGTTTATTGAGGTGGCGGCTCACCAATTAAGAACTCCCCTTACGTCCGTCAACTGGATTTTTGAATCGCTAGTCAAGGAAAAATTGAGCGAGGAACAAAAGAATATGGTGGATATGGGCGCTATCGCGGCCGGCAGTTTATTAAAGATCGTTAACGACCTTTTAGATATCGCCCAGATAGAAGAAGGGAAATTCGGATATAAATTTGAAAGCGTTGACTTTGTCCGTTTCATGGAAGAGGTGCTGATTGAAATGAATGTTCTGGCAAAATCTTTGGGGGTGAAACTTTATTTTAAGCGTCCGGCCGAGGCCTTGCCTCCTTTGACGATTGACGCTAAAAAAATATCCGTTGTTTTGTCTAATTTGATTGCCAATTCTATTAAATATAACGTGGAAAACGGAGAAGCGGTGGTGGGGGTAAGGAAATTGGAAGATAAGCCTTATGTTGAGGTAAGCGTGAAAGATACCGGCATCGGCATTGCCGAAGAAGACGCTGGAAAGGTTTTTACTAAATTCTTCCGTTCTGATAACGCCCAGAAAGCCGTGCCCGACGGAACGGGCCTGGGGCTTTACATTGTTAAAAACATTATCAGGCGGCACGGAGGGGAAATTCGGTTTGATTCGCAGTTAAACCGCGGCACGACTTTTTATTTTACCCTTCCTCTTGACCCCAGTTTGATACCGCAAAAAGAATTCGCCTACGAGGACTAATCTCCGCTCTTGTTCTTGACTCTTGACACTTGACGCTCGACACTTATTCTATGCCCGAGTTGCCGGAAGTTCAAACAATTATTGATGATTTGAATAAGAAAATTAAAGGCGAAATTATCGCTGATTTTTGGAGCGACTGGAAAAAATCCCTTAAAGCGATTTCTCCGGAGCAATTTAGGCGCGCTGTAAAGAATAAAAAAATTTTAAGAGCGCGCCGCAAGGGAAAAAATATTTTTATTGACTTGAGCGGCGGGAAAACTATTTATCTTCACCTTAAAATGACCGGCCATCTTTTAGTTAAGCCGGCCGGTAAAATTTCGGATTTGGAAAAAAAATATTTTGCCGAAAAAGTTAATCAGTATATTCACCATATTTTTTATTTTAGAAGCGGGAAAATCATGACCTTTTCCGATTTAAGAAAATTCGGGAAAATTATTTTAGTGCCTACTTCACAGGCGGAGGATTTGCCGGAAATAAAAAATTTGGGGGAAGACGTTTTATCTCCAAGTTTTACATTGGAGAAGTTTAAAAATCTTTTGGCGAAAAAAAGAAAACTTTCTCTGGTTGTTTTTTTAGCGGACCAGCAAATTTTAAGCGGCATCGGCAACATATACCGCAGCGAAATTTTATTTGAAGCCGGCGTTTTGCCATGGAGGAAAGCCGGCGAACTGGAAGAAGAAGAAATTGGAGATGTTTATCGTGCCATTGGAAAAATTTTGAAAAAAGCGATAAGATTGCGGGGCACCTCCGACAGCGATTATCGGGACACCTCCGGCACTCCCGGAAAATTCCAAAATGTTTTGAGGGTTTACCGCAGAGAAGGCGAGAAATGTTTGGTATGTAAGAAGGAAATTAGGAGGGTAAAAATCGGAGCGAGAAGCGTCTTTTATTGCCCGCGATGCCAGAATCGTGAATCCTGAATCGTAAATCTTGAATCGTGAATCGTGAATTCTAACCATTCAATCAATGTCTAAGCGCGATCTTTTTTTAGAGGAATCAATTTTGGACAATTTCTCTTCTTTGGAAGAAGTAGAAATGCCTTTGCCTTCCAAATCTTTCAGGATAGTGGCAGGCGTTGTTTTTTTAACCGCTTTAATAGTGGGAGCGAGAATTTTTTTTCTTAATGTTAAAAACGGAGATTTTTACCAGAGAC
The DNA here is from genome assembly GCA_964453135.1 of uncultured Candidatus Saccharibacteria bacterium. Taxonomy (GTDB): domain Bacteria; phylum Patescibacteriota; class Minisyncoccia; order UBA6257; family UBA9933; genus CAYVOL01. The sequence goes on from CAYVOL010000003.1 coordinate 86,935, forward strand.
GCGCTTGGGCGAATATGAGCGATGGCAGTATTGTTCCTGCGCAGCGAGGAATTTTTTTTGACCGCTTTGACAAGCCGTTGGCGAAAAACATCCCGTCTTTTCAGGCCATTTTGAAAATTTCCGATTTTCTTAAAAATGATGCTTCCCGACAGGAAGAAGCGCTGAAAAATCTGGAAACTGTTTTAAATTTAAGCGACGGGCAGATACAAGAATGGCTGGACAATATAAATTTGGAAAAACAAAGTTCTTTGGTTTTGGCCCGCGATTTGACCATTGAACAAATGGCGGCTATTAAAAATCTCCAGTATCCTTTTGTTGAAGTGCAAAATGATTTTCTTCGCCAATATGAGGGAGAAGGCGCTCTCAGCCATATTTTGGGGTATACGGGATTGGTATCTTCCGATGATTTGGCGGAAAACTCGGATTTTAGCTTGAATGATTCCATCGGCAAAAACGGGTTGGAGTTTTTTTACGATAAAGAGCTGCGCGGAAAAAACGGAGAAAAATTTGAATACAAAAATGCCAAAAATGAAACTTTGGGGCAGGATTTTTCTTTGCAGGCGAAAAACGGCAATGATTTGCATTTGACCATAGACAAAGATTTGCAGGAATTCTTTTACGGGAAAATGTCCGAACAGCTGAAGTTCTTGGGACGCACTTCGGGCGCGGGCATCGTGATAAATCCTCAAAGCGGAGAAGTTCTGGCTTTGGTTAGTTTTCCTTCTTTTGACGCCAATCATCTGACCAAAGATATATTATCGGACAGCAATCAGCCTTTGTTTAACCGGGCGATAAGCGGACTATACAATCCTGCTTCTACCATCAAGCCGTTGGTCGGCACTGCCGCTTTGACGGAAAATGTTATTGATACTAAAAAATCGGTTTTTTCCGCCGGCTACATTGACATCCCCAATCCGTATCATCCCGACCAGCCTTCCCGTTTCGTGGATTGGAAACCCAACGGCTGGATCAATATTTATTCCGCGTTGGCAAAATCAAGCAACATTTATTTTTATTCCGTGGGCGGCGGATACGGCGACATTAAAGGATTGGGCATTGAGAAATTAAGGGGATATTGGGAAAAATTCGGCCTTAATGAAAAAACAGGCGTGGATTTGCCCAATGAAAAAAGCGGCTTTCTGCCTTCTCCCGAGATCAAACAAAAAAATACCGGCGAACCGTGGCGTTTAGGGGATACCTACAACGTAAGTATCGGACAAGGAGATTTGATGATTACTCCTATGGAGCTGATAAGCTATATTTCTTCCGTATCCACTAAGGGAATTTTTTACAAACCTTTTATCGTAAAAAAAATAGTTGACGAACAGGGAAACGTCATCAAGGAAAATAATCCTCAAGTTATTCGCGATATCTCTTATCTGAAGAGCGCTATGGGCGAAGTGGAGAAAGGAATGATTGACGTGAGCGAAAAAGATTACGGTACTGCTTATTTTTTGCATGATTTGCCGTTTATCGTGGCGAGTAAAACTGGAAGCGCCCAGATTCAAGATAACACTAAAATCAACGCTTTTTATGCGGGCTACGGGCCGCTGGATCCGCAATACGGCAATCGGCAAATCGCTGTTTTGGTTTTGGTGGAAAACGCGAAAGGAGGAAGTTTGAATGCCGTGCCGGTGGCGAAAGCAGTTTTTCAGTGGTATTATGACAATAGATTAACAGCCAAGGTTGGACATTAGCAGGCATATTTGTTATTAATAAATGTAATAAAAAGTTGGATTTTGATTTTTATTAACTATGCTCAATTATTTTCGCAAAGATATCGGGGTTGATTTGGGAACCGCCAATTCTCTTTTGTATGTCAAAGAGCGGGGCATTGTTATTAACGAGCCGTCCATCGCGGCGGTGAATAATAAAACCGGGCAAATCGCGGCTATAGGCGAAGACGCCAAAAAAATGCTGGGCCGCACGCCGTCCCATATTTCGGTAATCAGGCCATTGGTTAACGGAGTTATTTCCGATTTTGAAATGACGCAGGAAATGCTCCGCCATTTTTTCAATAAAGCAAGCCAGCGCCACATTCTCAAATACTACCGCGCTGTTATCGGCGTTCCTCCTAATTTGACCGAGGTGGAAAGAAAATCAGTGGAAGATGCCGTAATTAACGCCGGCGCTTCGCGGGCTTATTTGGTGGAAGAGCCCATTGCCGCGGCTTTGGGCGCCCGTCTTCCTATTAACGAAGCGGTAGCGACGATGATTGTGGACATCGGCGGAGGCACAACTGATATTGCCGTTATTTCCATGAACGGAACAGTTTTCAGCAAGAGCTTGAAGATCGCCGGCGATAAGTTTAATGACGACATCATCCGTTTTGTCAGGGATGAATTTAAGTTGTTAATAGGAGAGCCCACGGCGGAAGAATTAAAAAAAACCATCGGCTCCGCTATTGCCTTGGAGGAAAAACTGGATTTAGCCGCCAGAGGAAGAGATATGTCTACGGGTTTGCCCAGGGAAATAGTGGTGAGGGGCGCTCAAGTGCGGGCGGCTTTGAGCCGTTCTTTGAAATTAATTTTAGAATCCATCAGAGAGGTGGTGGAAAAAACTCCTCCGGAGTTGGTGGGCGACATTTATCGGCAGGGGATTTATGTCTGCGGCGGAGGAAGTTTATTAAAAGGAGTGGGAACTTTGATTGAAAGAGAAATTTCTGTGCCGGTTATTTTAATTGAAGATCCTTTGACTGCGGTGGCGCGCGGCACGGGAATTATCGCCGAAGATATAGATAAGCATTCCCAATTATTCACCATTCCCTTAAAGCCGATGGATATTAACGAGTAAAGGCGCGCGGCGCATTCGTTATTTATAATGATAAAAAAAGTTATTTTAATTTTTCTGACGATTTTTCTTTTATTTTTAACGTTTGCTTCGGATATTTTCACGGGAAAAAGTTTTTTGTCGCTAGGGAAGGATTTTTTATCTCACTATTTCAGCGGACTTTATCAGGAGAATAAATTATTAAAACAGGAGAATTTTGATTTGAGAGCGCAAATTCAGGAGTGCCAAATAGCGTCTTTTAAGCAGTTGGACGAAGATTATCAAGTTAATGTTTTGAGAGGAGATATTTTTTCGACCTATCCTTCCAACTTGCGGAGCAGTATCATTATTAATAAAGGCAGCCGCGACGGAGTAAAAGAAAAAATGGCGGCGGTCAAGGGAAAAAATATTTTAATCGGGCAAGTGAATAAAGTTTACGACAGCATCGCGGAAATTAAAACTATTTTTGATCCCCAGTGGCAGTTGCCGGTTAAGATAGGAGAAGATAAAATAAACGGGTTGTTTCAAGGCGGCAATGACCCGAAAGTAATTCTGGTAGAAAAGCCGGTTAAAGCCGGCGATCCGATTTTTACCGCGTCGCAGGACCTTCCTTTGAACTTAAAAATCGGCGAAGTGAAAGAATTTCAGGAAAAAAACGGAAAATCTTTAGGCGAGGCGTCCGTTAATGTTCCTTATAGCATCAATGATATTGATTTTGTTAACTTGTATTAATGCCGCAGACATAGCGAAGCGAAGAATCCATCCTGTCATTCTGAATCCGCCAGCTGGCGGAGAAGAATCTCGTATTTATGCGATTGCGAATATGAGAGATCCTTCGTCCCCCGCCATGGCGGGGGACGAAGGATGACAATTAAAACAGGATGACCATAAAAAACAACTATAAAAAGTGTAAATAATGCCTGGATTTCTTATAGATTATAAATTAAAGATTTTTTATTCTTTTTCAATAATAAATGGGCGAAGATATTAAAAAACATAAACAACGCAATAAAATAGCAGGGTTTACTTTGGTGGAAATTTTGCTGACTTTGGCGATTATCGGCGTTTTAACCGCGGCGGTTTTGATAATGATTAATCCTGCCCAGCAGCTGGGCGTCGCGCGCAATAATCAGCGTTCCACAAATATCAATGTTATTATCAACGCCATTGGCCAGAATATGGGAGACAATAAGGGAAGCTTCGGCTGCGTTATCGGAGATATTCCCACTTCTTCCGTAAAAATGGCAAGCGGCGCGGGAAATTACGATATTGCCCAGTGTTTGGTTGGGCCGAATTATTTGCCCAACCTTCCTTTTGACCCGACGGCGCCGGGCGCTCATTATTCTTCCAGCGCTGATTACGACACCGGTTATTATGTTTCCAAAAATGCTTCCACCAGCCGCGTAACTATTACCGCCCCTTACGCTGAGGCGGGACAGACAATTTCCATCACGCGATAGAGCCAAGAGCCAAAGCCGTTTAAAAATTTTTTAACAGCGCGGTTCGGGAAAAATTTCCGCAAGAATTTTCTCAAACGCAGTTTGGATTTTGCGTTCGTCGCTTGCCGTTATTGTTTTCAGCACGTACTCCTCCGCCTTTATCTTCCGCGCCGCGCCGTTATTTCTCTTATACTTGGCTATTCCTATCCTCAGTCTCCATAAATTTTTTGTGTTCAAAATTTTTATTATTGATTCCGCTCCTTTGTGTCCCGCCGACCCGCGCCCGAAAGAAAATTTATATTCTCCTATTTCAATATCCGCGTCGTCGTGGGCGATTAAAATCTCCCCCGGTTTTATTCCGAAGTATTTTATCGCTTCTTTTACCGCGTTCCCTGATTCATTCATAAAAGTTTTTGGCTTGACGACGGTTATATTATTGTTTTTCAGATATTCAAATTTTTTGGCGGTTTTCAATTGCCGTTTATCTTCTGCCAGTCTATTTTTTATCAAATAGTCAACGAATAAAAAACCGATGTTATGATAAGAGCGTTCGTAAGGCGCTCCGGGATTGCCCAAACCGATAATTAGCGAATAACGCGATTTGACATTCATCTTAATTATATTAGAATATCCTCATAAAAATTCAATTTTTACCTGTTGGAAGTTAGTCAAGATGAAATCATTTTTTTTCGCGGCGCGGGAAATATTGGAAGTAGTGCTAATCGCTATTATAGTAGTGGCGGGCGTGCGCGCTTTTTTAGTGCAGCCATTTTTGGTAAGCGGCTCCAGCATGGAGCCGACATTCCAAAGCGGCGATTATATTTTAATCAATGAAATATCTTATCGTTTTCGCGCTCCGGAAAGGGGAGAGGTTGTTGTTTTCCGTTTCCCGGGAAACGAATCCGTTTTTTACATAAAAAGAATTATTGGTTTGCCCGGAGAACGAGTGGTGATTAAAAACGGAGAAGTAAAGATATTTAATAAAAATCATCCTGATGGTTTTGCGTTAGGCGAAAATTATCTGGGAGTTCCGATGCGGAAAATTGACGAGAGAGACGTTCTCTTGAAAGACAGCGAATATTTTATGCTGGGAGACAATCGCAATGCCAGTTCTGATTCGCGGCAGTGGGGACCGGCGAAAAAATCGGAAATCATCGGGGAGGTGTGGTTAAGATTATGGCCGCTTAATAAGGTGATGGCTTTTGATAAGCCGGCGTATTAAACCATAAATCTTGAATCGCGAAACTTAAATCCCGAACCCTATTTTAATCTTGTTTATTTTTCCGTTTATCCCCCCATGGGGCGCCTGCTTAAGATGAAATCTAAAAAAGAAAAAATTAAAAACGAGAAGAAGATGCTTATTCAAAGCGTGAAGGGGATGCATGACATTCTTCCCGACGAGCAGTTGCTGTGGGAAAAAATAAGGCAGACTGCCCGAAATATAGCCAATGATTATAATTTTTCCCGTTTGGACACGCCTGCGGTGGAATCGGCCGATCTTTTTGAAAGAAGCGCCGGGCTTGACTCCGATATCGTCGAAAAACAAATGTATTTTGTGAAATCCAAGGGAAACGAACGTTTGGTTCTGCGTCCTGAAGGCACTGCTCCGGCGGTGCGTTCTTATTTTGAACACGGCCTGGCGCGCATGGGGCTTCCTTTGAAAATTTATTATTTCGCGCCGATGTTCCGTTATGAACAGCCGCAGGCCGGAAGATACCGCCAGCATCACCAGTTGGGCTTTGAAATTTTAGGCGGAGAAAACGACCCTATTTACGACGCCCAAATTATTTCCGTTATCATCCGTTTTTTGGAGGAGCTGAAAATAAAAAACGCCTCTGTCCACATCAACAGCATTGGCTGTTTAAAATGCCGCGCGGCTTACTCCAAAAAATTGGAGGCCTATTATAGAAAATATCTCAAAGAAATTTGCAAAGATTGCCAAAAGCGGCTGGGAAAGAATCCTTTGCGTCTTTTGGATTGTAAAAACGAAAGATGCCAGATTGTTAAAACTGAAGCGCCGATTATTCTTAATTTTATCTGCGAATCATGCAAAAGGCATTTTAAGAGCGTTTTAGAATATTTAGACGAATTGAAAATCGCTTATTCCATCAATTCGCATTTGGTGAGAGGATTGGACTATTACAACCGCACAGTGTTTGAAATTTTTACCGAGGGATTTTCTTTCGCCATTGCCAGCGGAGGACGTTTTGATTATCTGGCGGAAATGCTGAAATTGAAAAAGTTAAACGCCATGGGCGGGTGTTTGGGAATTGAAAGAGTGGCGGAGGCGATTAAAAGCGCGGGAAAACTGAACTTAACGAAGACTCCGTCCAAGGTTTTTTTTATTCATATCGGCGACGAGGCGAAAAAGAAGGGGCTTGTTTTGGTTGACGCTTTGCGCCGGGCCGGCGTGAAAACAGGCGAATCATTCGGGAAGGAATCGCTCAAGGCGCAGTTAAAAATTGCCGACAAAGAAGGGTCTTTGCTGGCATTGATTTTGGGACAGAGAGAAGTCTTTGAAGAAAGCGTTATTATAAGAGATATGACTAGCGGCGCCCAGGAAACCATTGCCTTATCCAAAGTCATAGAAGAAGTTAAAAAAAGATTATGACTCGTTGTATGAATCTTGAATCGCGAAACACTGCTTAATTTATCGTGCCATGTGTTTATTTTGCGATATTGCTCAGAAAAAAATTCCAGCGGAAATTATTTATGAGGACGAAGAGGCTTTGTCTTTTTTAGATATTCATCCGCGCGCTCCGGGGCACGCGGTGATAATTTCCAAAACACACTCGGAAAATATTTTGGATTTGCCCGAAGAAAAAGTAGGCTCTCTTTTTAAGGCTGTAAAAAAAATAACGTCTTTAATCGACCAGGCTTTTAAGCCCGACGGCTTTACAATCGGCATTAACCATGGTAAGGTAAGCGGACAAGCGGTGGAACATTTGCATGTTCACATAATTCCCCGCTGGCTTAATGACGGCGGCGGATCGCTCCACGGCGTTGTTAATAATCCGCCATCAGAGTCGCTTAAAGAAATAAAAAGTAAAATAATACAATCATAGTTATAAATTACGGATACATCCGAATGCCCCGAATAAATTAGCGGTATTCGCATAAATTCGTTGGTTAGCATTATTATTATGGAATTAAAACGTCGCGGCGGAGAATCGGCAAGCGCTTTTCTCTACCGCTTTTCCAAAAAAATTCAGCACAGCGGAGTTTTGCGCGAGGCGAAAAAGAGAAGGCATCTCGGCCGCGCCATTAACAAAAATAAAAGAAAGGCCTCGGCTATATACAGAGAAAATAAAAAAGCGGAAGTGGAGAGGATGAAAAAGCTGGGGAAAATGTAGATTTGAGTTCATAAAGTTTGTAAAGTTCATAAAGTTAGTTAAGGATTTAAGTCCATATTCATAGAGTTAGCATGGTAATGTGGTTCTTGCAGTTATATTTATAAACATTATAAATTTCACTATTTGATGCTTAAGGAACAACTTCAGATTGATTTGAGGGAATCTCTTAAAACGCAGGACGCAAAAAAAATATCCGTTTTAAGAATGCTCTCGGCCGCTCTTCACAATAAGGTTATTGAAAAAAGGGGGAAAGGGTTGGAAGGAGAATTAAACGATGACGAAGCGCTGGAGATTTTAATGAAAGAAGCGAAAAAAAGAAAAGAAGCGGCGGAGATTTATTCCAAAGGGGGAAGAAGTGATTTGGCTGAAAAAGAAAATGAAGAATACGAAATTATCAAGCGATACTTGCCGGAACAGATATCCGAAGAAGAATTAAAGAGAATCGCTGGCGCTGTTTTGGAACGGCTCGGCGTTAAAGATATCAAAGAGATGGGCAAGGCAATCGGAGAAGTGATGAAAGAAGTGAAAGGAAAAGCCGAGCCGCGTTTGGTGAGTGAAATGGTGAAAAAAATACTTAGTAAAGTTAATTAGTTTTTTTTAAGTTGCGTGTTACAAGACACAAGATTTCTAAATGTTTATTCGTAAAATCGGCATTGATTTGGGAACAGCCAATACTGTTGTTTTTCTTCCGGATAAAGGTTTTGTGATAAACGAGCCGACCATCGTGGCTTTGAGCGCGCCCGACAATTCCGTGATGGCGGTAGGAAAAGAAGCAAAGGAAATGATCGGACGCACCCCCAGCGACATTAAAGCTTATCAGCCGTTAAGAGACGGAGTGATTGCGGATTATTATATCACTAAGGCCATGCTGGGGTATTTTATTAAAAAAACATTGGGCATGTTTAATTTTTTTAAGCCCGATGTGGTGATTTCCGTGCCAGCCGGCATTACGCAGACCGAGCGCCGGGCTGTTGTTAACGCCGCCAAAGAAGCTGGCGCTAAAGCCGCGCATATCGTGCGGGAGCCGATTTTAGCCGCTCTGGGAGCCGGCATTCCCATTAACGCCCATTCGGGCAATATGATTATCAACATCGGCGGCGGGACTTGCGAAGCCGCGGTAATTTCTTTGGGAGGAATTGTTTCTTGGTCCAGTCTGCGGGTGGCGGGCAATAAATTTGATCAAGCCATCGCCGATTATATAAAGAAAAAATATTCTTTGGCTATCGGCCAGCAAACCGCGGAAAATATTAAAATTAAAATCGGCGCCGCTTTGCCGTCCAAAGAGAAAAGAACCATGGAAGTGAGAGGACGCGATTTGATTTCCGGTTTGCCCAAAGATATCGCTATTAGCTCCAATGAAATAGCCGAAGCCCTTCACGCGCATTTGCTGGATATTGCCGCGGCTATCCAGAATGTTTTTAACGAAACGCCGCCGGAACTGGTGGCGGACGTTATGGAAAAAGGAATAATACTTTCCGGCGGAGGAGCGCAAATCGCCCACCTTCCGGAATTTTTCAAAAGAATGCTGGGCGTGAATGTCTATGTGGCGGAAGAGCCGCTGTTTTGCGTGGCGAAAGGGACAGGTTTAATTCTTAATCACTTAAATCTTTACAAGAGGACTTTGTTGAATAAACGTTAACCGGCATTTTGGTTTAATGAACCAATATCAAAGATCTTACATTGAATTTCTCCGGAAATTTCTAAAACCGGCGAAGCCGCTAAAAGTAGTTTTTGATTGTTCCAACGGCTCGGCGGGAATCGTATTGAAGCATTTATTATTCAATAGCCGGCGGACAAAAAAACTGAAAGTTTTTTTGATAAACGAAAATCCCGACGGAAATTTTCCGGGACACGGCCCTAATCCGTGGGCTGATAACGCGACTGACCAATTAAAAAAAGAGGTTTTGCGGCAAAAGGCGGATTTGGGAATTATTTTTGACGCGGATGCTGACCGCGTTTTTTTTGCGGATAATCGCGGCTGCTTGCTTGATCCGGACGAAGCGGCTTATATGCTCATATGGCATTTAAAGCCCAAGAGGGCGGTGGCAGATATCAGGACAGGATGGCTGATAAGCAAATTGGCAATTTCTGATTTTCCCTTATCAATATCAAAATCAAAAGCAGGGCATTATTTTATAAAAAAAATAATGCGGCAAAAGGACGCTGATTTGGGCGTGGAAAAATCCGGCCATTATTATTTTAGAATTCCAAATTTGCGCGGAGGGACGCTTTATTACGATGACGGAATCTTGGCGGCTTTGGAAATGATTAACGCGGTGTCGCGTCTGCCTTATTCGCTCGCGGATTTCAGCGATTTGCTTCCGAAATATTATAGAAGCGGGGAAATCAACATCAGAATTCAGAATTCAAAATTCAAAAGCCAAAATCACAATTCAAAATCAAAAATACTAAAAAAGGTAGAGGATAGATATAAAAATACGGCGGCAAAGATTTCTCATTTAGACGGGCTATCAATGGAATTTGAAAGTAATCTTTACGGTCAAGGGCTTGGGAGTGCCGGCGGCAATAGCTGGTGGTTTAATTTGAGGTTTTCCAACACCGAACCGTTTGTCCGCCTTAATATGGAAGCCGAGAATGATGAGACGCTTGAAAAGGAGAAGAAAAAATTGTTATTGTTAATGAAATAATGCTAACCGGCGAATTTATGCGAACACCGTGAATAAATAAAAGGTCAACCGGCGAATTTATGCGAACACCGCGAATTTTTTATGTTTAACGATTCTTTCGGCAACAAATTATCTTTGGAGAAAGTGGTGCGGGAACTGGTTAATTTTATGCGGCAGGATGAAAGCAGGAAATATAAGGTAATCATCGGCACCGACTCGCAGTATCTGGAAGACAAAACCGCTGATTTTGTTAACGCGGTTGTTATTCATCGGATAGGCAACGGGGGCCGGTATTTTTGGAAAAGAAGCCGGTCGGGCAAATTTTACAACATCCGCGACCGGATAATTCAGGAGGCGCTGGATTCTATTGAAATAGCGCGGAAAGTTTTGGAAAATCTAAAAAAATACGACACTCCGGGTTTTGCTTTTGAAATTCACGTGGATGTCGGAGAAAACGGCGCGACCCGCAGTATTATCAATGAAGTAGTGGGAATGGTGCGCGCCAATAATTTTGAGGTGAGAATTAAGCCGTACAGCTACGCGGCAAGCAAAGTGGCGGATAGGCATGTTTGATAGCATTAAAAATTAAAATTATTAGAAGATGGCGCTTGACACCATAGTAATTGACATTGAAACGAAAAATACTTTTTTTGACGTAGGAAAAGATAATCTGGACGCCCTGGAAGTTTCTATGATCGGCGTTTATTCCTACGCCAGCCAGAGTTTTTTTTCTTTTGACGAAAATCAGATAAAGGAAGCGGTTGAATGTATCAAAGGAGCCGGTTTGATTGTGGGATTCAGCATCAATCGTTTTGATATTCCGGTTTTAAGTCGGCATCTTAATTTTGATTTGTTTTCCATTGCCCGCTTTGATTTGCTGGATGAAATTGAACAGCAATTGGGCTGGAGAATAAGTTTGAACAGATTGGCAATGACTAATTTGGGAATGAAAAAATCGCATCACGGACTGCAGGCTCCTGTGCTTTATCGCAAGGGACAATTGGAGGAATTAAAAAATTATTGCCTTAATGACGTTAAAATTACCAAGGATTTATACGAGCTTGTTCAAAATCAGGGTTATTTATCAGTGCCGTGCAAAGATAACAAAGACGAATTAGCGAGATTCGTTTTAGAAGTAGACAAGAAAAATAGATAAGCGAGATATAAACAAGGCGGAAATGCCTTGTTTTTTTGGTTTATTCCAGCGAATTGAAAGGGGAGAGCTGGCGAGGGCGGACCCGACCGGATTTGAACCGGCGATCTTCTCCGTGACAGGGAGACGTGTTAACCGGGCTACACTACGGGTCCAATTACTATCTAACGATAAAAATTATTGTACGAGATTTTCCCATTTTTTTCAAATTTTTTGCGGCAAGCAATTCCTTTTTAATCTTTGCGTGGACGGGTAATTTTGACATTCTGCTCTTTCGCCCTATAATATTGTTATGAAATTGTTAAGTAAAAATATTTTTTGGGCTATTGTCACGCTTTTGGTTTTGGCGATAGTTTTTTCCGCTATTTACAGCGAGCAATCCGCCAAGAAAACAGTTCTTTCCTTGGACCAGCTGGTTGATAAAATCAATAAGGGAGAAGTGTCCAAAATTGTCGTGGTTAATAATGATTTGACCGTGGAATTAAAAAACGGCGAGTCGGCGACTTCCAAAAAAGAATCCGAAGCCGGTTTGAGCGAAACATTGAAAAATTATGGCGTTAATTCCGATGCCTTGCAGAAAGTAAGTTTTTCTATTGAGGAAGAGTCGGGTTTGAAATTCTGGGCGGGCATTATTTTGCCTGCGGTTTTGCCCCTCATTTTGATTTTTGTGTTCTTCTGGTTTATGTTTCGCCAGGCCAAGGGAGGAGTTAATCAGGCTTTTACTTTTTCCCGCGCCAATATAAAACTTTTTTCGTCTTTCAAAAACAAAGTTTCTTTTGGCAATGTGGCCGGCTTGAAAGAAGCCAAGCAGGAATTGATGGAGGTGGTTGATTTTCTGAAAAATCCGAAAAAATACCAGGATATGGGAGCGAAAATCCCCCGGGGAGTTTTGCTTCTGGGAAGTCCGGGCACGGGAAAAACTCTCTTGGCGCGGGCGGTGGCCGGAGAAGCGGGCGTTCCTTTTTTCCATATTTCCGCTTCGGAATTCGTGGAGTTGTTTGTCGGCGTGGGAGCGGCGCGCACCCGCGACGCTTTTGCCACGGCCAAGAAAGCGGCTCCGGCGATTTTGTTCGTGGACGAAATTGACGCGGTGGGAAGAGAAAGGGGAGCGGGGCTGGGAGGCGGACACGATGAAAGAGAACAAACCCTTAATCAAATTTTGGTGGAAATGGACGGGTTTGACAAAGACACTAATGTGATAGTTTTGGCCGCCACTAATCGTCCCGATGTTTTGGACCCAGCGCTCCTTCGCCCGGGAAGATTTGACCGAAGGATTGTTTTGGATTTGCCGGGCATTGACGACCGCGAAGCGATTTTGAAACTACATTCCCGCAACAAGCCCTTGGATAAAAATGTTAATTTGCGGCAGATTGCGGTGCGCACGCCCGGATTTTCCGGCGCGGATTTGGAAAATATTATGAACGAAGGCGCGATATTCGCCGCCCGTTTTAACCGCAAAGAAATTACCCAGAACGACCTTTACGAATCAATTGAAAAAGTTTTGCTGGGGCCGGAAAGGAAAAGCCGCATTTTGACTCAAAGAGAAAAAGAAATCACCGCTTATCACGAAGCCGGACACGCTTTGGTGGCGTCTTCCTTAAAAGACGCCGATCCGGTGCATAAAGTTTCCATTGTTTCCCGCGGAATGGCCGGCGGCTACACCTTGAAGTTGCCTACGGAAGAGAAATTTTTGCGCACCAAGTCGCAGTTTATGGCTGACCTGGCAATGATGCTGGGCGGCTATGTGGCGGAGCAGGTTGTTTTCGGCGATATTTCCACTGGCGCTTCCAATGATTTGCAGAACGCTTCGGCTTTGGCTCGGAAACTTATTACCAAATACGGAATGAGCGAAAAATTGGGACCCATTACTTTCGGCAACACGCAGGAGCTGATATTTTTGGGCAAGGAAATTTCCCAGGAGAAGAATTATTCCGAGGAGGTGGCGGCAGAGATTGACAAAGAAGTGAAAAATTTTATAGAAAAAGCTTATCGCGGCGCCAAAAAAATAATCACTTCCCGCAAAAGCGCTTTGGCAATTATCGCCAAAAGATTATTAGAAAAAGAAATTATTGAAAAGGAAGAATTTGACGTTCTTGTCAAGGAATTGAAATTAAAGCCGTTAGCGGTTTAAATTTTGTTATTGTGGCAGGCCGCGCCCGTAGCTCAGCTGGTTAGAGCATCGAGCTTATACCTCGAGGGTCCTTGGTTCGAATCCAAGCGGGCGCACTAATAATAATTTTCTTAGGAATTCCATAATTGAAACAGTTAAGAAAATCGCGGATGCATTGAGCTCTTCGATAGAAGATTCGATAAAAATAATTTATGAAAAAATTCATTGGTTTCATTTTCATATTCGCCATTCTCGCTACTGCTTTGGCGACATTGGCGGAAGCCTCCACGAGGGTGAGAGGGTATATAAAAAAGAACGGCGCTTATGTTGCGCCGCACTATAAATCAAGTCGGGACAGCTCAAAGTTTAATAATTGGTCGACAAAAGGAAACCACAATCCTTTTACTGGCAAAAAGGGTTATGTAAATCCTTATAACTATAAACGCAGATAATTTTATGGAAAAATTTATCAAAGAAAATTGGTTTAGATTGGGAATATTGTCAGCAATTTTAATTCTTGTTTTGTCGATGGCTTATTATTTTATCGTTTATATACCTCAACGAAATAAAGAAGCTAAAAAGCAGGATCAATGGATAGATTCTCAAAGGCAGTTGTTTGAAAAATCAGAAAAATGTCCTAAACTAGCCCAGGACTACGTTAAAATTTTAAATACACCAAATTACTATAATATATCCTATACTTATTTGGCCACGCATTATAATCAAAAATTAAATACTTGTTTAGTTGATTATACATCGACCATGATTACACCAGTTTCGGGAGGAAAAGATATGATTACTTTTAACGAGATAATAGATAACATATTTACAAATCAAACGTTGATAAGAAGTTATTATATAAACAACAAAATTGCTGGCGGTCCATCTGAAGAAGAATTCAAAACACGAAAGGAACAATTACTCAGTGAATAGGAAATAAGGGTATGAAATGTTTGAGTTTCAATGACATACTTAAGACAATACAGGGTTATCAGCATAAGAAAGAAGAAGATTTAACTTCGCAAGAAAAAAGGGGATGGAAGGAACTACAAGAATTTATTTGGTGCAGATCTTTTGTTGATTATCTTAAAACAACTTTCGGGTTTCAATATGAAGAAATATGTAAGTATTATGGGTTAGAAGATAAGGGAGTGGATATTATTTTACATTCAAAAATCACAAGTGAGCCGGATATTCATATTCAACTTACTCACGCGAATGAATACGATATGCGGCCAATAGCCAAAGTTTCTATTAAAGACGTCGATATTTCTGGTAACTGCATTGTGGGTGCCGTAGTTCACAAATGTAGTGATTACTGTGAAAGAAAAATAGATACAAAAAATATTATCCTCTTAATTCAGGGGATTGACGAAAGTACCAAAATAGATGATCTCGTAAAAAATTTTTCGTTTTTAAAAATATTTGAAAATTTACCATGCTTTAAAGGTGTTTATTATACTACACATAAATCAGTTTATCCTTTAAAGAAAATGGTTTTGTAATATATTAAGGGCGGCGCGCCAACTTCGTTGGCGCGAAATTCGGCGGTGGCGAAAGCGAGGGCGGGCAAAAATTCCTCCTCCCAACCCCCTTCCTTTTTGCCCGCCCGAGCGTTCCGCCGAGCGGAGCAAGGATGTCAGTTCCGTTCAAAATATTCGTGATTGGTGTATAATGATAGCGTTTGAATTCGCTTTGCATTTCATTGCCAAATAAATCAAAGGTCGCAATTTAATCAACGGAGTAAACAATATGGTATATGATTTAACTCAATATTCAGACATCGCCTTCCTGTTTTTAAGATTGTGCATTGCGGCGATTTTTCTGTATCACTCTTGGCCGAAGTTAGTAAAGTCTAAAATGATGGCGCAAGGGATGGGCGCGCCGGCGGCCGCTGTTTTTGTGTTGGGCGCGGTGGAATTTTTGTCGTCAATAGGAATGATTATCGGTGTTTATATTAAGATTGCGGCCTTGCTTCTTGCTATTGTGATGCTGGGAGCGATTGGAATGAAGATGATGAAATGGAGCGTTCCTTTTTCCGCGTATGATAAAACCGGCTGGGAGTTTGATTTGATTCTCTTGGCGGCTAATTTGTTGATATTGGCGGCTGGCGGAGGGGCTTTTGCTTATTCTTTTTAAGTTGTTTATTAGTTTCCTGCCGTGGAACAAAAGCGAAATTATTTTCGCATATTTTGCGTTGTGTCCAAAAATATATTATTATTTTCTTTAAATGGCGCGCGTTATCGCAATTTATAATCAGAAAGGGGGAGTGGCCAAGACGACTACGGCGGTGAATTTGGCGGCTTACTTGGCTTTGGCCGGCAAAAGAGTTTTGTTGGCTGATTTTGACCCGCAAGCCAATGCCAGCGTTTCTTTGGGTTTTTCTCCGGATTTGAATTCCGAAAGTATTTATCACGGAATTTTTGATTTGGTTGAGGCGCGGAGAATTATCCGCCCTACTTTTCTTTATAACTATCATTTTATTCCTTCCAGCCAGCATTTAGCCGGCGCTTTGGTGGAGCTGGTTGGTGTTGATAACCGAGAATTTTTCCTGAAAAATTTTCTGGATAAATTAAGAAACGATTACGACTATGTTTTGATAGATCTTCCTCCTTCTTTGAGTTTGCTTACTATCAACGGCTTGGTGGCGGCAGACGAGGTGATTATTCCGGTTCAGGCGCAGTATCTAAGTCTGGAAGGATTGTCGCAAATGCTGGAAGCGGTGGAAATGATTAACGGAAATTTAGACAATAGATTGAAGATATTGGGAGCGGTTATGACAATGTGCCGGGAAAACGATTTGATGATGGAGAGAATTATCGGAAAATTGAAAAACATTTTTCCCCATTATATTTTTCAGGCAAAAATTCCTTGGGCCTCTTCTTTGGCTGAAGCGCCGGGCTTCGGCCGTCCCGCTGTTTTATACGACCCGATGTCCGAAGGAGCCAAAGCGTACGAATCGCTGGCGAAAGAGATTTTGGAGCAAGAACTAAAATAATTTTTATGCTGGGCAAAGGACTGGAATCATTGATTCCCAAAAAAAGAAACGATATTGATAAAGACGCAGGCAAAAGTAATTTTGCGGCAGGCGATTATTCTACCGACATAAAAGACGAAGATGATTTTTCGCGCCGCCGTTTTTCGCCTGTACCTCATGATGATTCTTCTTCGGAATCGTCTTTTGTCAAGCGGAGCCATCATCATAAATCAGTGTTAGGCGATGCGATTTTTCATATTGAAGTGGAAAAAATAAAGTCCAATCCTTATCAGCCGAGAAAATTTTTTTCTCAGGAGGCATTGGAGGAATTAGCCCGCTCTATAAGAGAATTCGGGATTTTACAGCCGCTGGTTGTTTCCAAAATTGAGAAAGAAACCGAGAGCGGAACGGCGGTGGAGTATCAATTGATTGCCGGCGAGAGGCGTTTAATGGCCGCTAAAATATCGGGATTGGAAAGAGTGCCGGTTATTGTTAAAAGAGTGGAGGGGAATAAAGAGCGCCTTGAGTTGGCGATAATTGAAAATTTACAAAGAGAAAATTTGAATCCCGTGGAAACTGCGCGGGCTTACGCGCGCCTGCAGGACGAGTTTGGCTTGACGCAAAGAGAAATTGCCAATCGTTTGGGAAAGAGCCGGGAGGTTGTCGGAAACGCCTTGCGGCTTCTGGATTTGCCGGCGGAAATTCAGGACGCGGTTTCCGAGGGAAAAATAAACGAAAGCCAGGCTCGGCTTTTGCTTTCTTTGGAAAGTCCGTCAGGACAGAAAGAAATGTTTCGGGAAATTTTGTCGCGTAATTTGACTGTCCGCCAGTTGCGGCAAAAAATAAAAGATGACGCAAAGCCGCTTGCGGACAATCGGGATAATCAAGAAAAATCGTTTTTAGACGAAGCGGAATACTTTGAACTGAAAGCCATAGAGGAGCAGTTAAAAGAATTTTTGAACGCGCCGGTTAAGATTCATAAAAAAGGACAAAGCAGCAATATCGTGATATCATTTTACTCCCAGGAAGAAATTTACAATTTCATTGAAAAGGTAATTTCTTCCCGCGGGGAGGGGAAAGTTGAAATTGAAAAAGAACAGAATGCGGAATTGGTATAGTGGCAGCGTATCCTTTTTATTCCGCGCTAAAGTTTATGCGAGCGTAGTACAGTGGCAGTATGATAGCTTCCCAAGCTATAGACGAGGGTTCGATTCCCTTCGCTCGCTTGAAGTTTAAATTTGCGGCGCGGGGTTTGCGGTCAGTTAAAGTTGATAGTGAAATTATACATCCCCATAGCGCAAAGGCCGCGTATGGTCGCGCCGGATTTTTGAGGAGGAATATCAATAAGGGTTTCGCCGGAGGGCGGCAGATATTTGCGGTAGCTCAAACTCGGGATAATTAAAGCGGAGGAGCAGTCAAAAGTGCCTTGCGTGTCCATTTTAATGACAGTGGGAAGGCCGGCTTTGGCAGACGTTATTTTTGGCCAATATCCGCCTTTGGCGCTGATAGCGATGATTTGTTTGCCGTCAAGTATACTTACGTTGTTCGCGGCTGAAAAGCCGGTGTTTTCTCTTCCGCTGTTTGCAGAGATAATTGCCGCTCCGATGATGATCGCGGTGATAAGTATGGATACAGCTGTTGCCTTTGTTTTCATAGAGAGTAATAAATATTTTATTAAGTTTCGTTTAAAACTTAAAAATTGAATAGCGGCGGAATTACGCCCGTGGCAGCCAGGGCGTTGATTAAATTAAAAATTCCGAAAAATATCACTATCAATCCGGCTGTTTTGAAAAACACTCCGGATTGCGTTTTTTTATGAATGCCCAGCGAACTGAAACTTAAAAGCGCGAGTACGGGCAAAGTGCCGAGCGCGAAGGTAAACATAATCAGCGCGCCGGTTAAAAAACTTCCCGTAGTGAGAGTATAAATTTGCATTGATTGGGTAAAGCCGCAAGGAAGAAAAAATGTTGCTACGCCGACTAAAAAGGGCGTAAGGGTGTGGTTTATATTTTTGAGATTATGAACTTGTTTGCCGATAAATTTTGGCATAGTTGGCTGAAACTTTTTTGTCCATGGGAATATATCAAGAAGGTTGATGCCGAGCGCGAGAAGCGTTAACGCGACCAGCAAGCTGAGAATAAACGCGCTGGTTGCGCCGAGTTGGAATGATTTTCCGAGCGCGCCGATGGCGCCGCCAAAAATGAAAAACGACGCTAATCGGCCGATGTGGAAAAGAGTCTGCGGTTTTGTCTTGTCGTTTTCTTTCGCGAAGTTTGCCGACAGAGACAAAGCTAGTCCGCCCACTATTGCCATGCAGGTGGAAACAGAAGCGATGAGGCCGATGAGGAAAGCGGTGCCGTAGCCGACTCGGGAAGTTGTTATTAAATTCACGATTCCAAGCTTCTGCAGAATGATGAACAAGGCAATGAATCCTCCGGCAAGAGGCAAAGCCAGATTAAAATCCGACCACTTTACCGAAGGCCTTTGTTTTTCAAGCGAAAGCGTATAACCGTGCGGCTTTAGCACTTCGCTAAGGTCTTGCGCGATATGTTCCGGCGTTTTGTCTCCGAAGTCGCCGGTTACCTCTACGTTGTAATCCGCCAGCGATGATTTTGCCTTGGAAACTTCCGATACAGCAGAGAGCTCGCTTTCGGTGAGCGCTACGCAGGATTTACAATGCATGCCGTTAACGTGGAAGGTGTATGTTTTATACATTTTTTTGGTTGATGGTTTTTTGCTGAGAGATATTTTCTTCGGCGCGGCTCGTGATTTCTAAATTACAGCTGTGATGTTTTTTGCACCAAGCTTCGCATTTTCCCGCCCATTCTTTGTCAGCGTAATGGAAGCCGCATTTTTTGCATTGATATAAACCGGAGAAATTGTTTTTGTTATTTTCGTTTTTCACATTTTTTTCGTTTTAAGCCTTAATGAATTGCCGACAACGGAAACGCTTGAAAACGCCATCGCGAAACCGGCAAAAATAGGATTTAAGAGCCAGCCGAACAGGGGATAGAACACGCCGCCGGCGAGGGGAATGCCGACGACGTTGTAAATAAACGCCCAAAAGAGATTTTGTTTGATGCCGCGCATGGTAAGCTTGGAAAGCCGAACGGCTTTTACCAATTTTGAGATGTCGCCGTGAAGTAAGGTGATTCCCGCTGTTTCAATGGCGACGTCGGTGCCTGTTCCCATGGCAATGCCGATATCCGCTTGCGCGAGAGCCGGAGCGTCGTTTATTCCATCGCCTGCCATAGCCACAATGTGTCCCTGACTTTGAAGTTCTTTAATTTTATTCAGCTTGTCGCTCGGGAGCGCTTCGGCCGCTACGTCGTCAATACCGACTTCTTGGGCAATGGCCAGGGCGGTATTTTTATGGTCGCCGGTAAGCATAACGGTTTTAATGCCGAGTTTGCGGAGATTTTTTACCGCTTCTATCGCCTCCGGTTTTACCGCGTCCGCGACCATAACCAGGCCGAGGACTGCGTTTTTTGTCGCCAAAATAATCGGCGTCTTGCCGTGCTTCGTTTCATTTTCTATTTGTTGTAAATCAAACGTAAGTTTTAGGTCGGAAATTAATTTGGTATTGCCGGCAAAGTATTCAATATCTTCAATTTTCGCCTTCAATCCTTTTCCTTTGATTGTTTCAAAATGAGAAATCGGCAAGAGGGAAGCACTTTTTATTTTGGCATATTCTAAAACAGCATGGGCTATCGGGTGTTCTGATTTGCTTTCCAGAGCGGCTAAAATTGAGATTAATTTTTCGTCAGCCATCTTGGATAAATTTTGAACGCGCACTAATTCCGGCTTGCCTTTGGTGATTGTGCCGGTTTTATCAACCACGACCATGTTGACTTTGTGGAGTTTTTCCAAAGTAGCCGCGTCTTTTATCAAAATGCCTTCGCGAGCGCCCTTGCCGACGCCGACAATGATTGCTGTCGGAGTGGCCAGTCCGAGCGCGCAGGGACAGGCAATAACCAGAATGCCGACGAACGACGTCAAGCCGTAAGAAAGCGCTTGAGAAAAGCCCAATATTCCGGTGCCGACAGCCAGCCAGGCGCCGAGAGCGAAAAATGACAGGACAATGACAATCGGCACGAACACCGCTGATATTTTGTCTGCCAAAGCTTGAATCGGCGCCCGGCTTCCTTGCGCGCCTTCCACCATTTTAATGATATGAGCCAGCAAAGTTTCCGTCCCAACCTTCGTGGCTTTGAAAACAAAAGAACCGGTAGTATTGATAGTGCCGGCAACAACGGTATCGCCGGTTTGTTTTTCAATAGGCATTGATTCGCCGGTGATCATTGACTCGTCAACAAACGACGAGCCGTCTGATAAAATTCCGTCAACAGGCACTCTTGCTCCTGGTTTCATCACAATATAGTCGCCGTGCATTACTTGGCTAATGGAAATTTCCTGTTCTTTGCCGTTGCGAATGATTATCGCTGTTTTGGCCTGAAGATTGAGCAGTTTTTCTATGGCGTCGCCGGTTTTTATTTTCGCTTTGGCTTCCAGATATTTGCCAAGCGTGATGAAGGCGATGACGACAATCGTTACGTCATAATAAGTATGTTCAACATTCAAAAACGGACGCAAAGTGTTTTCAAAAGCTGTGATGATGAAAGAATATAAGAAAGCAGTGGATGTGCCGATGCCTATAAGGGTGTCCATATTCGCCTTGCCATAGCGCAGGAAGCGGTAGAAGCCGAGCAAATATGGTTTTCCGACAACAAAAAGCGCGTAAGCGGCGAGTATTGGAAGAAGATGCTGGGAAAATTCTTCCCAAACACGCGGGGATGATACGATGCTAAATTGCGCGAGGGCATTCCAAGCCATTGAAAAAATACTGAAAACAGCGAGTGGAATAATTGATATAATTTGTGTTTGCAGTTCGGCAACTTCGGCGAGTTTTTCCTGTTTGGATTGGCTTAAGCCCGTATGCGCCGCGTGCTCTTCTGGTGACATTTCCATTTCTTTCGCTGTCTGGTTTGTTTGATTTAGATGCGCGGGCGCGATAAGAGAGTATCCAAGCGGTTCAATCTTTTTGGAGAGATTATGAAGATTGGTTTTTGATTCATCAAAAGACAACTTGACGGTTTCGGTGCCGAAATTCGCCTCCGCCAACTGCACGCCCTCCATGTTTTTTAGAGTTTTTTCAATAATAGCCGAGCAAGAGGCGCAGTGCATTCCTTTTATTCTGTAAGTTTGTGTGCGCATAATTATTTATAGCGAGCGGACCGAGTTTATTGTAATTAGCTCGGTCAATTTATTTTCCCCCTATTTTCTTTTGAGTTTGTAAACTTTTAATATCTCCTTTTTGGCTTTAGCGGTTTGGCCGGATTTTATTTGATTCAAAATACAGCCGCCAAGATGGTTTTCAAGCAAGAGGTCTTCCACGTTGGAAAGCCCTTGTTTAACTGCCGATGTTTGCGTAATTACATCAATGCAGTAAATGTCATTTTCCACCATTTTTTGAAGTCCGCGCACCTGGCCCTCAATGAGCTTAAGCCGGCGAACGACCCGACTTTTATTTTTATCGTTTATGTATTTCATAGGGACATCATACCCCCTAGGGGTATAATGTCAAGCAAACCAGTCGGTTCGGTTTTAAGCGGGTTTTAAGAGTGAAGAGACAGGGGCCGAGATAGGAGTGTAGCAGGGAATGCCACTGAAAAATTAAAGCATCCCCCCTTATTTTTTCGGTACGCTGATGAAGCGGTTGCCGGCGATGATGATGTGGTCTAATAAATCAATGCCCAGAATATTTCCGGCTTCTGCCAGTTGCCTGGTGATTTCAATGTCAGATTGGGTCGGTTTGACGCTGCCGGACGGGTGATTGTGGGCGATGATAACCGCGGCGGCGGAAACTTCCAAAGCCGGTTTAAAAACTTCGCGCGGGTGCACAATGTTGGCTGTTAAGCTGCCGATGGAAATTACTTCGTCGCGGATTACTTTGTAGTGGCTATTGAGATAAATTCCCCGCAGTTGTTCCTTGGGAAGATTTCTCATATCTTTCAAGTAGTCAAATGCCTGGCGGGCGGTTCTGATAACCACTTGCCCATTTCTGTTTTCTTTGAAAAATCTCCGTCCCAGTTCAAAGCAAGCCACAATCTGGCAGGCTTTTACTATCGGAATGTCCAAATCTTTTTGCAGGGCTTTGGGATTAATCTGATTGAGTAAGGTTTTCTCCCCGTATTCTTTCAAAAGGCGGCCGGACATTTCCAGGAGATTTTCTTTTTTGGTGCCGGTGTTTAAAATAATCGCCAAAAGTTCGGCAGACGACAAAACCGATGGGCCGTGTTTCATCAATTTTTCCCGCGGTTTGTCTTCATCCGGCAAGTCCTTGAAACGCAAAACGTATTTTCCTTCCGGATTGTCCATTATTTGCTCATTACCCTTGAGAAAATAGGAAAACATTTTATTATTAGTATTATACTAAAAGCCGCAAATTTTGGATAGGGGCATTTATGAACAATTATCTTATCGCTGAGAATGATTTTATAATCAGTCATTGGGGGTGGGGACGGGCGTCTGTTTTTCGCGACCAGGAGGAGGGAAGCAGAAGAGAAAAAGCAAATGGCCTATCTTCTTCTTTGGCTTCTTTGAAATTTCATATTGATAATAATGATTATTTCGGAAGTTTGGCGACCATCTTAAGTTTGTTGGCTCAAAAAGCGAAAGACAGCGACAGAAAAATGCTGGAAAAAATTGTTGCCAACCTGATGTATTTACAAAAAAATTACCGGATAACCGAACGGATAACTAAAAACTAAAAGCTAAAAATTAATTTCCAATGCCTCTTATCGATAAAAAAACTTTAAATTATTTGGCGGAATTGGCAAGAATTGATTTAAAACCGGAAGAAGAAACTAAATTGCTTCACGACTTGGAAGAGATTTTGGAATACTTCAATCAGCTGCGGGAAGTAGATACCCAAGGTATTGAACCGTTAACCGGCGGCACGACGGAAAAAAATGTTTTTCGCGAAGACGAAGACGAGACAAGGGAGGTAATTAATTCTTCGCCGGACGAATTAATATCGGCTTTTCCGAAAAAAGAAGGAAAATTTTTGAAAGTGCCTCCGGTGTTTGAATAGGTATTTTGGGAAACCGCTCAATTATATGAAATTTCTTCACGATTTAACCATTAAAAAATTCCATCAAGGACTGTTAGCGAAAGAATTTTCCGCTTTGGAAATTACTCAGGAATTTTTCAGCTATATTGCCGACAAGGACCCGGAAGTTGACGCCTATCTTTCTTTGAACGAAGAAAAAGCCTTAAGAGAAGCTGAAGAGACCGATTTATCATTGGCAAGGGGCGAAGAAATCCCGTTTATTGCCGGCGCGCCTTTGGCCATTAAAGACAATATATTGGTAAAAGATTTGCCCTGCACCGCGTCTTCTAAAATTTTAGAAAATTACACGGCCGCCTATGATGCCACGGTTATTAAAAAATTGAAAGAAAATAAAGCGGTGTTTTTGGGTAAAACTAATTTGGACGAATTTGCCATGGGTTCTTCCACGGAAAACTCGGCTTTCAAGAAAACCAAGAATCCTTATGATTTGGAAAGAGTGCCGGGCGGCTCGTCCGGCGGCTCGGCCGCGGCTGTTTCCGCTTCTTTGGCCGTGGCGGCTTTGGGCACGGACACGGGCGGTTCTATCCGCCAGCCCGCGGGATTTTGCGGCATAGTCGGATTGAAGCCGACTTACGGAGCGGTTTCCCGTTTTGGCGCCATTGCGATGGCTTCCAGTTTGGACCAAATCGGCCCTTTGTCCAAAACCGCTGAGGATGCGGCCATTGTTTTTGATGTTATCAAGGGAAAAGACTTGCTTGACTCCACCAGCGTGGAAGCAAATTATTCTAAAAACGAACTGCTGAATCCTCATTTGGAAAAAATAAAAAAATTAAAAGTGGGATTGCCGAAAGAATATTTTATTGACGGAATGGACAAAACTACCCAGAAAGAAATTGAAAGCGCGGTGAAAAAAATAAAAAGTCTGGGGTTGGAGGTGAAAGAAATTTCTTTGCCGCACACCAAATACGCGCTGTCGGTTTATTATATTATTATGACGGCAGAAGTGAGCGCTAATCTGGCAAGATATGACGGCGTTCGTTACGGGCGGATATCAAATTTAAAAAAAGGAATTGCCAATTTGAAAGATTTGTATTTCAAACAAAGAGGGGAAGGGTTTGGCGCAGAGGCGAGGCGGAGAATAATTTTGGGAACCTATGTTTTGTCCGCCGGCTATTACGACGCGTATTACGCCAAGGCGCAGAAAGTGCGGCGTTTGATTAAGGAAGATTTTGACAAGGCTTTCAGTCCGTCGGATGGAGGGGTGGATGTCATTTTGACTCCTGTTTCTCCCACTCCGGCTTTCAAGCTGGGAGAAAAATTATCCGATCCTTTGCAGATGTATTTGTCGGATATTTTTACCATTCCCGTTAATTTAGCGGCCTTGCCGGCTCTTTCCTTGCCTGTCCGGCGCTACGGAAAAATTCATTCCCCCGATTTTTCTTTGCCGGTCGGTTTTCAGCTGATTGGCAAGCCGTTCCGCGAGGCGGATATTTTGGGCTTGGGGCAATTTTATGAAAGGTTAGGTTAAAATTAAAATTTCAAACCTCAAAATGATCATTTATCTTTTTGGTCTTGACTCTTACCGGCGCCAGCAGAAACTAAAAGAATTAACGGAAAATTACCGCCGAAAATATCCCTTTTTAGCCGAAGGATTTTTTGACTTATCAGACGAAGAAGATTATCAGAAACTTTTTGATTTTTGCCGCCATGACGGGCTTTTTTCCGGAAAGAAAATGGCTGCGGTTAAAAATCAGGAAGAATTAAAAGAAGAACATTCCAAAATTTTGCGGAAGTTTTTCCAAAGCGCCGAAAAAAACGACAATCTAATGTTATTGATTTCTTCCAGTCAAGGACTTCCGGAGGATTTCGAATTTCTTTCAAAGGACCCGAAACAATTTCAGGAATTCCCGTATCTTCAAGGGGAGAAACTGAAATTTTTTATTCGGCGGGAAGCGAAAAAAAGAAGCATTGATATTTCGGAAGAAAGCGTTAATTTTCTGGCTTCCATTCTTGATAAAAGGGAGAATAATTCTTGGCTGGCGATAAATGAATTGGAGAAACTGCGTTTTTCCAAAAAAAATCTTTCCAAGAATGAGCTGGAGGACCTAATAGATTATTCGCCAGACGTCAATATTTTTGAATTTTCCAACGCGCTTTCCCGACGTCTGCCTGCGCGCAATAAACTGCGCGCTCTGGAAAATATTTTTTCCGGCAGCGAAGAGCCGGCAAGAATATTCAATGTCATTGCCAAAAATCCTTATCTTGATTTTGCCGCCGTAAAAAGATTGGCTGATTGTGATTTGGCGATAAAATCCGGCCAGCTGGATTACGAAACAGCGCTGATGGATTTGTGCTTGTGAATTTTAATTTCGGAAGCGGCGGGATGTTTTGAGATACCAGTTTTCAATATGGAGAAAACGGTCGGCCGGAAGGGATAATGATTTTTCTTCCCAGCCCTTAAGAGATCCGTTGTTTGTGTAAAGATAATAAGGCGAGTAAAGGAAAATCGCCGGCTGGGTTTGGGTGATGAGCGATTCTAACTGATTTAATTCGCCGGATTTTTTTTCTTCGTTAAATTCGCTTCTTATCGTGTCAATAAGATTGTCGGCGCTTTTGTCTTCATAAAAGGACAGATTAAAACCGGGATAAAATTTTTGGCTGGAATGCCAGAAAGAATAAGGGTCTGGATTTAACCCGTAAGTGTTGCCGAAAAGCAGGGCGTCGTAATGGCGTGATTTGACAATGTCTTCTTCAAAATTATTGCCGGCGCTTGCGAGATTGGCTTTTATTCCGGCCGCTTGCCAGTTTTCTTGGAGGATTTTAGCGGTGGCAAGAAGGAAATCGGCGGGGTAGGTGGTTAAGGTAAACTCTAAATTTTCCATTTTATTGCCGATTATTTTTTTGTAAATTCCGTCGTCGCCCCTGCGCCAGCCGGCATTTTCCAGCAATTCCTTTGATTTTTCGGGAGAAAAATCTTTAAGAGCCTCGGGGTTGTCTTTTATAAGAATAGGCCCGCTTATCGGGAAGCCGCTATCATTTAGCGCTTCTTTGATTATTCTTTTTTTATCAACAGCGTAATTGATGGCCAGGCGCAGATTTTGGTCCGCGAAAAGCGGATTGTTTTGGGGATTGAAAAACACGGCGTAATAGCGGGGAAGAGCGATTTCGTTTAGCCGATACTTCAAGGAAAGGCGGGAAAGATTTAACGGTTCTTTTGAGCCGAAGCCGTCAATGTCGCCGCTATTAAAAGCCTGAATTAAATCGTCGGCATTCTTGTAGAATTTTAGGACAATTTTATCCAAATAGGGCGGAGTTCCCGAAAAGCGGTCGTTGCGGACGAAGTCGTATTGAGTGATAAAGCCGTCGCGTCTTTTGTTAAGAGAAGAAAATTTGAAGGGGCCGTCCGAGATCGGTTCTAAATTGTAGTCGGAAAGTTTCAGGTTGGCCAATGGGATGTTTTCAAAAATGTGTTTAGGAATAGGACGCAAGGAAAGAACAATGTTTTGGAAAAAAGAATAAGGCTGGAGCATAACGAGTTTGATTTCCCGGCTGCTTATTCTTTCCGCGCTCACTCCTTGCCAGGAAGAAGACAGAGGAGAGCCGAGATTATTATTCTGAATGGCTTTGATGGTGTAAATTAAATCGTCGCTGGTTATGGGCTGGCCGTCTTGCCAAAAGATATTGTCTTTCAACCGCAGGTTAATCGTTTTTTTATCGGAGCTTGCCAGATAATTGTCGGTTAAGTCTTTAAGCGGCAGAAAAATTATCGCATTGATATCGCTGTCGGGACCGGCTAAAGACGCCAAAACAGGATTGAGAAATGTTGGCTGGCCTGTAATGCCTTCGGTATAAACTCCGCCGGAAGCGGGGATGAGTTCGGTATTTGTTTGGATGAAAAGAAAAGCCGCGGAAATAAGAGAAAGGGATAATATTAGAAAAGAGGCAATAAATGTCCGGCGTTCGCCGGAAGAGAAAGAAAAGAAGATCTGCTGAAAAAAATTAAGCATTGAATAAAACCTTTTTGGCAAAAGGTTTTTTAGCGGCAAAGAAATCTTAAGACTGAAGCGCCAAGCTGACCAAGGAAGACGCCCCCAAGGCTACTATAAGAACCACGGTAGCCCAAAAGATTGTTTTTTCCAATCCGCGTCTTTTCTGGTAAACTTCGCTTTCCGAGCCGCCGAAGATTCCGGAAAGTCCGGAAGACCTCTCCTGCATAAGAATTAGCATTATTAAAGCCAGGGAAATAATTATTTGCGCGATAGAAAGATATTTCATAAGAGTTTATCCCAACACCTTTCAGTTCTAGAATACTTTGCGGTCTTAATGGCTTAATACCTTGCGGGAAGGAGCGGGGATTTATTGAAGCCGTTTAAGAGAGAAATGAACGATTATATTCACGACGCTTATTATTAAAGTAGCGTAAAGAAAAGCGCTGGTATTGTCAATGGCGACGTTTTGCGAAAAATAATCAAGCAAGTAAAGCACGACGGCGTTCACCAGAACAATCCCTGCTCCCAATGTAATAATGATGATGGGACTGAGAATTAATTTTATAATCGGGCGGATAATCACGTTAAGCGCGGTGAAAAGCAGAACTACGAAAAAAATAGTTTGCGCGTCTCCTTTAACACGGAAGCCGCCGACGAAATAAACTGCCGCCCAGAGAGAAAGGGCGCTGGAGAGAAAATAAATAATTAAATGAGAAATCAGTTTCATTGTAAATTTAGTGTTTGGCTGTTTGTTTTCTAGGGCTGGCTGTCGGTTAAAATAATTATCCCAATAAATTCCTTGAAAAGCAATCAGGAAATTATCTTGAAATTATTTTGCCAACTTATAAAATTACGATATAAAGTTGTTGCGTTTCTAATGCCTCTATACTAAAATATGTAAGGGCAATGGCTATGAGCACTCGCTAAATTAAAAAATTGGAGTCAACCACCATTGCCCCCTCGTGTTCTGAGTTATCCACATTGCATTTTGAAATTGAATCGTTCAAAATTATTATAAGGAAAGATTGAAAGAAATATTACGAGTAAAAATTTCAGAGTAGATTGATTGGTCGGCAATCTATGTCTGAAGCAAAAATTAATTTTCTGAAAATTTTTTCAGAGAAACAATAAACAATGGCAACAAAAAAGAAAGCAGCCAAAAAGAAAACCACAAAAAAGAGATAAATTCTCTTGGTTTCAAAAACAGCCTTCGTTAAAGCGGGGGCTGTTTTTTTTATTTGCCATATTCAGAATTTCATTTATAATAAAGCTATGAAAATAATTATTAAAGCAAGCCAAATAGAAATAACCCCTTCTCTTAAAAGTTATATTGAAAGCAAAATAGGTTCAGTGGAAAAATTTATCAAAAGATTTGAGGATAAGGAAGAGGCGGAGGCGTTGATAGAAATCGCTCGTTCCACAAAACATCATCGCCACGGAGATGTTTTTTACGCTGAAGCCAATTTTTTAATCAAGGGCAAAAAAATCCGGGCGGAAAAATTTGACGAAGATATCAGAGCCGCTGTTGACGGATTGCGCGACACTCTTAAAACTGAACTGCAAAAATACAAGGAAAAGAAAGAATTGAAAATCAGGCGGGAAGAAAAAACGGGGAAGGACAAAAAATATGCTGAAACTTCTTAAGAATTTTTTCGGAGAAAATGACTTTGATGAAATCGTAAAAGAAATAAATGTTTTGGAGTCGGAGATAGAAAAATTATCCGACCAAGAACTTCGGGAAGAAAGCTTAAAACTTAAAAAATCAGCCTCTCAATTATTATCGCAGGGAGAAAATTCAGATGAATTGCTCCCTCGCGCTTTTGCTCTGGTGCGGGAAGCGGCCAGAAGGACTTTAAAACAGCGGCATTTTGATGTTCAGCTTATCGGCGGCTTTATTTTGGCTTCCGGTAAAATCGCTCAAATGTCCACGGGCGAGGGAAAAACTTTGGCCGCCACTTTAGCCGCTTATTTTCATGGCTTGAGCGGAAAAGGCGTTCATGTTATTACGGTTAATGATTATTTGGCTCAAAGAGACGCTGTCTGGATGGGGCAGATTTATTATGCTTTGGGTCTTTCCGTGGGTTGCCTTACACACGAAGGCTCTTATTGGTACGACCCTTCGCACACGCAAGAATCTCAATCCGCCAGCTGGCGGACAAATCTCAAACCTCAAAATGAAATAAAATCCAAAACTGACGGAATTGATGAAAATGAAAAAGATAAAGAGCGGGATACTTTAGGAGGATTCAAAGTTGTCCACGAATTTTTACGTCCTGTCCAGAGAAAAGAAGTTTATTCGGCTGACATTGTTTATGGCACCAATCATGAATTCGGGTTTGACTATTTAAGGGATAATTTGGCTTATCGCTTTGAAGACCGCGTTCAGCGCGGGCATTATTATGCTCTTATAGACGAAGCGGACAGCATTCTTATTGATGAAGCGCGCACTCCTTTAATTATTGCCGCTCCCGACGAGGAATCTAGCGAGTATTATCACCTTTTGTCAAGAATCACGGATCATCTTCAAAAAGGCGAGGACTACGAAGTGGACGAGAAGTCGCGCTTTGTGTCCATTACGGAAAAAGGAATCGTCCGAGTGGAAGATTTGCTGAAAATAAAAAATCTTTACGCGCCGGAGAATTTCCGCTTGGTCCACTACTTGGACGAATCTTTGAAAGCCAAGGCGCTTTTTCATCGCGACAAGCAATATGTGGTCAAGAATGGCGAAGTCATAATCGTGGACGAATTTACCGGTCGTTTAATGCCCGGCCGCCGTTATTCCGGCGGGCTTCATCAAGCCATTGAAGCCAAAGAGGGAATGAAAATTCAGCAGGAATCCAAAATTTTCGCTCAGATTACCATCCAGAATTATTTTCGGTTGTATGAAAAAATAGCCGGAATGACTGGCACGGCTCAGACTTCCGCTGAAGAATTCCATAAAGTTTATAATTTGGAAGTGGTGAGCATCCCTACTAACAAGCCGGTTATCCGCCGTGACCAACAGGATTTGATTTATAAAAATACTGAGGCAAAGTATCGGGCTATTGTGGAGAAAATAAGGAATCTTTATCAAAACGGCCAGCCGGTGCTGGTGGGAACTGTTTCTATTGAGAAAAACGAGCAGATCTCTTCTTTATTGAAACAAGCCGGCGTTCCGCACGAAACTCTCAATGCTAAAAATCACGAACGGGAAGGAGAAATTATCGCTCAGGCGGGGAAAGGCAGAGCAGTTACTGTGGCGACCAATATGGCTGGTCGGGGAGTGGACATCATTTTAGGGGGCAATCCTTACAATCCGATAGAAGCGCAAAAAGTGAAAGATGCCGGCGGACTTTTTGTTTTGGGTACAGAGCGGCACGAAGCGCGCCGTATTGACAATCAATTAAGAGGACGGGCGGGGCGGCAGGGCGACTCGGGCGAGTCGCAATTCTTTTTATCTTTGGAAGATGATTTGCTTCGGATTTTTGGCGGAGAGAGAGTAAAAAATCTGATGGAGACTTTTAATCTTCCTGAAGACCAGCCCATTGAATCGACGTTGGTTTCTAAGGTTGTTAATGAAGCGCAAAAAAAGGTAGAAGGTTTTAATTTTGATTTGCGCAAACACTTGCTGGAGTATGATGATGTTTTGAATAAACAAAGAACAGCGGTTTACCGGAGGCGCGAAGAAATTTTAACCGGCGATGTTGCCAGTCAGATTAAAAGCATTATTGAAAATGTTTGGAAAAGAATAGAAGCGCAAACGTCGGCGAGGGACGAACAAGAAAAAATTATTTCAGAAATCGGCTGGGATAAAAAAGAAATTGAGGGCAAAGAGGATTTGGGAGAATTTCTTCGTGAAACAGCCGCGAGTTTGATAAACCCGGAAAACAAAGAATTTTTGCGCGCGCATTTGTTGGCGAGGCTGGATAAATTATGGATGGCGCATCTGGAGAACCTGGAAGATTTGCGGAATTCGGTGGGCATCAGGGCTTACGGCCAGCGCGACCCATTGGTGGAGTACCGTCATGACAGCCATAAGATGTTTCAGGATTTGTTTGTTAATTTTGAAACCTGGTTTTTTAACGATTTCAAAAAAATAATCGGCGAGACTTTGAATACCGCTTATTCCGCGTCTGCGGCGCCGGTCAGCCAAAGAAAGGAAAATGTTTACAAACAAGTCGGCCGCAACGATCCTTGTCCGTGCGGAAGCGGGAAGAAGTTTAAGAAGTGCCATGGGAAATGAGGAATAGCAAAAAGGCCTGAAATAGGCCGAAAATAGCCAAAATTCGAGAACCCGATCTCATTAGAGATCGGGTTTTTGTGTTTTTGAACCAAGAAAGTGTCATGCGAATTTAAGCCAAAAATATGAGGAATACACATTTAGAAAAATCAGATAGGAATGGCCAGATCAGAAAGTTGCTGGCCAGCGGAAGCAGCCAAGCGAAAGTCGCCCGGGAGTTCAATATCACTCCTCAGCGACTTAACCAGCTGGTGCAAAAGTGGCAATGGCAAGGCCTGCTCGAAAGGACTGAGCAGGGATTTGCCATGCCTCAAAAAGGTCGAGCACCAGCAAAAGTTATCCACAATCAATAAACAAACATATGACTAAAGCGCAATTGAAAAAAGCAATCGACAGAGAAATACGCGGCATGAGAAGCAAAATTGCGGACATTGTAAAAAATCGAATCGCCGATCAGATCATCGATGACCTCGGCGATGAGACCGGTGAATTGATGGGCAAGCTGACAGTGGACTTCGTAGATGATCCCAAGCTGACCGATTACGCCCACGGGAAAATTTACGATGCCCTGCTCGAGGAGCTCATCAAATATTTAAAAGGATCAAAGGATTAGCCGCTGACTCTGTCCCTGCGATCCGGGGCCAGAGATGAGGGGCTAAAAGCAAAAGGTCGACCCTCAAATAATTAACAAAACATAAACCGGCAATCAAAATCTTTTCCCGAAAGGGATCTCCAACATGAGATGGAGTTGGAACAGAGAGTTTGATGCCAAAAACGATCATGGAAATAACACTCGAGTCCCACCGGGACTACATGAAGCGGATGTTCAGTGGCATGACAATCCGCGATGCCGAAAGGCATGAGGGCTTCATAACAGCCCTATACGCCACCGAAGCCTTCTTAGTCGAAAAGGCTTTGAGACAAAAGAAAAACGAGACCGCGAAGGTCCCGCTGAAGCCATATAACAACTTCAGCATAGCAATTACGCCATTAGCGGTCAATAGCTAACTAAAAACATGAACAACACACAACAACAAGTTCAAACGAAAGCCGCGCAAGTATCTTCGTCAGCCGATGCGTTCTTCACGCCGATCGGCAACACGAAGCCCTACTTCAAAGCGGCCTTCGAAGGATTCGCTGGGAGCGGAAAAACCCACACTGCCGCCCTTGTGGCCATAGGAATCCACCAGCGCATCAAGTCGAAAAAACCAGTGGTGATATTCGACACCGAAAAAGCGGCAAAATTCCTCAAACCTCTGTTTGCGGAAGCCGGCATAGAAGTGCTGGTCAGAGAGTCGAAATCCCTCGCGGATCTCAAAATCACCATGCAGAAGATGAGCGAAGGCCTTTCCGACCTGCTTATCGTCGATTCCATCAGCCATGTCTGGGAAGAGTATCTCCAGGCCTACGCCAAAAAGGTCGGCAGAACACGACTCCAAT
The DNA here is from genome assembly GCA_964453135.1 of uncultured Candidatus Saccharibacteria bacterium. GTDB lineage: Bacteria > Patescibacteriota > Minisyncoccia > UBA6257 > UBA9933 > CAYVOL01. The sequence goes on from CAYVOL010000003.1 coordinate 120,083, forward strand.
TCCAAGATTGGGGAATTATCAAACCGACGTGGAAAGCGGAATTCAGCGATCCCTTCGTGCAAGGCCAGTACCACGCGATCTTCACCGGCAGAGCCGGCTACGAGTACGACAACGAGCTCAACGAGGAAACCGGCAAGCGCGAGATATATAAGTCTGGAGTGAAAATGAAAGTCGAGGGCGAAACCGCCTATGAGCCAGACATCCTTGTCTATATGGAAAGGTTCGAAAAGATACTCGGCGATGACAAGAAAGTGTGGCGCGAAGCGACCATCGTCAAAGACCGCTCCACCCTGCTTGACGGCAAAACGTACAAAAATCCGAGCTACGAACACTTCGCCCCGGCCATCGATGCCCTGCTGGAGAATCCCGTAGAACGAAACGCCTTCATTATGCCCGAAGGCGACACCGCCATGCTCTTCAGAACCGAAGAGGACAAGATGCAATGGAAGCGCGAGCGGGACAAAGCAATGGAAGAGCTCGACGGATTGCTGACCAGAATCGACCCGGCCGCCACTGGCAAAGGAAAACAGCTGAAGCTCGACCTTCTTGACGAAGCCTTCGGGACAACAAGCATAACCGCCATCGGAGAGCTAAGGCCAGAGGCAATCATGGAAGGATACAAGAAGATCGGCCTGCGAGCAGTGGAGCTGGGAGCGGCCGAGATCATAACTCTCGAGGACGGCCGCAAACGCCTGATCGGCAAAAGCACGAATGGGAACGGGAACGGAAATGGAAACGGCAATGGGAACGGAGAAGAAAAGAGCCGAGAAAACGCCGAGGTCAAAAAGGTCATAAATAAACCAGCGGCCAAGAAGAAGGCGTAAGCGGCAACTGACAGCCCGCCCTGCGATCATCGCGGTTGCGTGAAGCAGGACTGGCTGATGAGAGGCCAGAAGGAAGTCCGAATTGCGATTCGGGCTTCTCTTCGGGGGAAAGCACTACTATGCCAAACCAAACGCAAACCGAATACAAAATACCGACCACAAGAGAGCAATACCGCTACTTGTGCGGCATTTTGCTTCCTCAAATTCAGGATGTTTTTGGCGTTGACCGAGACACGGCTCACAAGCGGATGCGCGGAAAACTCATCGAGTGGGGTTACATTCAAAAATCCCGAGCCGAGCTCTCATACTTTCAAACCATTGAGATAACCGAGCGATTTAAAAATTTCTTGTCCAGGCAACCGCAAAGGGAGGTCGTCGATCCCTTATCTGCAAACGATCCAAAACCATATGCAGAATCAGGGATACATAAAGCTATATAGGAAACTCTTGGACAGCGAAAT
>CAYVOL010000004.1:0-61951 GCA_964453135.1 uncultured Candidatus Saccharibacteria bacterium
TTCGATCCGGCTTTGACCATCACGAAGTTCTGGTGCTTGCCGCTTCGGCCGAACAAAATTCCAATCATCCTATCAGCGCTGCCATTTTGGAAGAAGCAAAAAAGAACGGACTTGAACCGAATGAAAAAGTGGAGAAATTTGAGAGTATTGGCGGCCATGGGGTTAAGGCTGTTGTTAATGGCAAAGCCATCATTGCCGGAACCGAACGGCTGATGCAGCAAAACAAAATAGACCTTTCGCCGATCAAAAAAGACATCGACCGCCTGCTCCAAACCGGCAATACTATCAGCATTGTTGCGATTGACGGGCAGATTGCTGGCGCGATCGGCGTGGCCGATACTATCCGAGATTCCGCCAAGAAATCCATCGCCGCACTCAAAGGGCTCGGATTGGAAGTAGCTATGATCACCGGCGACCATGATCAGGTTGCCAAAGCGGTATCAAATGAACTCGGCATAGACCGCTATTTTGCCCAAGTGCTTCCTGAAGACAAGGCAAAGTATGTTAAAAAGCTCCAGGATGAAGGCAAGTTCGTGGCTATGGTCGGTGACGGTATTAATGACGCTCCAGCTTTAGCGCAGTCCGACATCGGCATTGCCATCGGTGCCGGTACGGATGTGGCAATCGAGACCGGTAATATCGTGCTCATGAAATCCGATCCTTACGACATCGTCGCCGCTATCCGCCTGTCCAAAGCTACGGTTACCAAGATGAAGCAGAACCTCTTCTGGGCGGCGATTTATAACGTGCTGGCGATTCCGGTGGCAGCCGGCGTGTTTTATACCTCGTTCGGTATTTCCCTGCGCCCGGAATTCTCGGCCCTGCTGATGTCAGCGTCGTCGATAATTGTCGCTACTAATGCGGTGCTGTTGAAAAGGGTGGAAAGTAAATTGAATGTATGAATTATCTGATCTTGGCTCGTCACGGCGAATCCAGATGGAATACAGCCAATAAATTTACCGGCTGGGTAGATGTTCCTTTAGCCGAAAAAGGAATCAAGGAGGCCGCAGCTATGACAAAATGCCTGAAGCATCTGAAGTTGGACGTGGCTTTCACTTCCAATCTGGAAAGAGCGCGCGAAACATTGCTGATCATTTTAGCCTCCCAACATTGTACGGGAATTTTCTTGCATGAAGACGAACACCATGGATTCAAATATTCGTTCAACAACAAAGAACATGAAATTTTCGTCCATACCGATTGGGCGCTTAACGAAAGACATTACGGAGCTCTGCAGGGCATGAACAAGGAGGAGGCCGCCAAGAAGTACGGCCGTGAAAAAGTTTTGGCCTGGCGGCGCAGTTTCAATGAACGGCCTCCCCGCGGGGAAAGCTTGCGTGACGTGTATGATCGGGTGGTGCCGTATTTCAAGCGAAAGATAATGCCAGAGATCCGTCGGAAAAAGAATGTTCTAGTGGTAGCGCACGGCAACAGTCTTCGAGCGCTCATAAAATATATTGACGATATTCCCGACGAGAAGATAGCCCATCTGGAACTCCAACCGGGGTATGCGTATGTTTATGGGTTTAAAGACGGGACATTAAAAAAGACCTTCTCGGGACATTCATTCAGGCGTCCTGTATCGTGGAGGTAAAATACAAAATATGAAAGTTAGTTTCGGCTTTGCCAGCTTTATAATGCTGCTTATAGCGATCGTTTACGCGGTCTGTGCTTCTCTGATTAAAATCGGGCTGCAGTTTGCTCCTCCCTTGTTGTTTGGGACTCTGCGGGCCTTCTTGGCAGCCGTGCTTTTATTGGGGTGGCTTTTATGGACGAAACAGAGATTTTTCCCGACAAAAAGCGAGTGGATGAAAATCTTGCTTGTCGGCATAGCGGCGACGACAATCGGCTACGGTATGATGTTTATAAGCCCGGGCAGGACAAGTGCGGGCATCGCTTCGGTGCTGGGCAATTTACAGCCCCTGTTCACCATCGTGCTTGCCGCCTTACTTCTTAAAGAATATCCGCGGAAAAAAGATGTAGTCGCGCTTCTGATTGGCATCATCGGGATTTCGCTTATTTCTTTTTTTGACTTTTCAAATAAATCAGTCTTTGGATTCGCCGGTATGGCCGCTGCTCTTTTGGCCTCGGGTGGAACGGCTGTCGGTAACGTTTTAATGAAGAAATCATCGCTCAACTTCAACATCATGCGCGTCACTGCTTGGCAGCTGCTTATCGGCGCCGTCCCGCTCTGGTTTTGGAGTCTGTCGGTTGAAAGCCGCCGTGTTGTCTGGAATCCAGAATTTATGGCAATTCTTTTGTTCTTGGTTGTGATCGGCACGGCGATCCCGACGGTGATCTGGTTTAACCTAATTCAGTCTCATCCGGTCGGCAAGCTTTCGCTGTTCTTTTTTCTTGTTCCGGTTTTCGGGCTGTTGGTAGCCAGTTTGATTTTCCGCGAGACTTTGAAAATTAACGAGATATCGGGATTGATTCTTATAGTCCTTAGCACCGCGTTAGTCGTCTCAAATAACAAACTGCTTGGTACCGCTCACGCAAATTCTGTATAATTACAGATGAAAGAAACAATCTGACCTTTGCCGAAGTGGCGGGTCGAAGTGGTCAGCTACAATTTACAAAAATTTAACATTGATAAAATATGAAGTTATCTAAAATGATGCACGTTGTCAGTTTCATTTTCGGTTGGGCTGGTTTATTCGCTCTTATCGGGGCTTGGATTGCGGGAGATGGCGGAACTTTCATCGGGTTTTCCCAAGCGCATTTGTATAATGATGCCATTGTGTTTGAGCTCATGGCCATAGCCGCAAGCGTATGTGTCAATGTGCGGATGAAGTTGGAGAAAGAACATCCTGGTAAGCTAAATATCATCTAATTTTTTTACAATAAGAACATTTAAAGGCACCTCTCAAGGGGGTGTCTTTAGTTTGTAATAAAAAGTGGCTGTTTATCCAAAGACATATCTCGATTCAGGAGATTATCTTAAATTCTCTCATCTCTTTCTGCGCTGTCTCCATATCATCAAGCACTTTTTGATATAAGGCTTTTGTTTTTTTCGGATTATCCTCGGCCGCTTTAATATCGCCATCGTCTACGAAGCCGGCTAGCGATATATAAGCACCAGCCAAGAGTCTGATCCGCTCTTTGATGGCTTGTTTGATCTTGGCTTTAGGTTCCGGAAGCGAGGACAGCGGATTAAATGATCCGCGCTGGTGTGGCAATCGTACATTTTTTGCGTCCCGGAGGACGGCTTCGATGTCCTCGTTCTCCATAGCAAGCAAGAACATACGCTTGCCCTCGGAACAAGTCCAGCGATGAGTCATAATTGCTTAAGTTAAGCAAATCGCACCAAGCTCTCAATTTTGGTCAAACCGGTGGGTCGGGTTCGCAAACGGTATCAAACGTCTACCCCGGGGACAAAGCTCGCTCTCGGGGCAAACAAACGGCAATTCTTGGGTTACCTGTTGTAGGTTCGGACTGGTTGTCCGTAGATTGGACTCGAAGCGTCGAGCGGTTTCGGATACAGCGGATCCTTGTAACCGCAGGCGATCAAAAGCTCTCTCATCTGTTTTTGCACCAGCGAAGGGGCGGTATACACGGACGACCACACGATTTTCTCGTAGTCAGTTTTTAGCGCGAGCCACAAAATTAGATACGAACTTTTTTTCGCAAAAATTTCGGCGACTTGCCCCCCTTTTTTATTTTGGAGGTTCTTTTTGTAATAATTTCAATAAATTATGCTTTCGCGATAAAAGCGGCTATGATTGAAATATGAAGTTAAAACCGCTAACGCCTGAAGAGAAAAAGATAATTGAAGAAAAAGACACGGAAGTTCCTTTTACCGGTAAATACGAAAATTTTTACGGAAAAGGGATTTATATTTGCAAAAGATGCGGAACGCCCCTTTATCGTTCTGAAGATAAATTTGACGCGAAATGCGGCTGGCCAAGTTTTGATGATGAAATTACAGGAGCGGTAAAGAAAATTCTCGACTCTGACGGCATTCGTACGGAAATAATTTGTGCCCGTTGCGGAGCGCACCTTGGCCATGTCTTTAGCGGCGAAAGACACACTCCGAAAAATATCCGCCACTGCGTCAATTCTGTTTCGCTGGAGTTTGTCGCTCAAAATGAAATTAAGAATAAAAAAGAAACTGCTTATTTTGCCGGCGGCTGTTTCTGGTGCACAGAAGCTGTTTTCAAAAATCTAAAAGGCGTTTTGTCGGTAGCGCCGGGGTACTCTGGCGGAGAGATTGAAAATCCGACTTATGAACAAGTTTCCGGCGGCAAGAGCGGCCATGCGGAAACAATTAAAATAGAATATAACCCCTATGTTATTTCTTACGAAGCGCTGTTGAAAATTTTTTTTGACACCCATGACCCGACAGCCGTAAATCGTCAGGGAGACGACATCGGCCCGCAATATCGCTCCGCGATTTTTTATGTCAGCGGAGACCAGAAAGAAATCGCGGAAAATTTTATCAAAGCATTGGAAGAAAATAAAATTTATTCCCAGCCGATAGCCACGGAAATAAAGCCGTTGGAAAAATTTTATGAAGCCGAAGAGTATCATAAAAATTATTACGAAAAACATAGAGACGCCCCGTATTGCCAAATCGTTATTTCTCCGAAGCTGGCGAAATTAAAGGAGGAATATAAAAATTTTCTGAAATAATTTTTATTTGCGGCGCGAGCAGTGGCGTAATTCTCGCTTGACCTCGCGGCTTATATTGACTTTAAAAATTTTATGTTATTATTGAATATATGTTGCGATATTTAATCAGTGAAATGCTTGCGGGGTTTGTTGGGGCAGTTGCCGCGCTTGTTATTATAGTTCAGTTTTTGAAACAGCCGGCTGGCCGCGCGTTATTACAATTTATTAAAAAGCCCGTGGTCGCGGTTTCTTTGATTGTCTTGATAATCGCGTTTTTCTGGGGACTGCTTTCCAATAGGACATATCCGCCGAGTTTCGCGATGCCGCCGTTTATGCATTCTAACGCTCCGGGCGCAATGCCCCCCTCCATTCCTTTTGGAAATTTAATTGAATTTTTTAAAGATAGAAATAGATTTGAAATGGTAAGCGATATTAGCGAGGACCCGAACGCCGCGCCGAAAGAAGCGCAAAAGCCGGACGCCGACGGCATTGTGCGCATTCATCTGACTGCCAAAGAAGTTATTTCCGAAGTCGCGCCGGGAATCTATTTCAATTACTGGACTTATAACGGGAAAGTTCCCGGTCCGATGTTGCGCGTGAAAGAGGGAGATACAGTGGAAGTTTCATTAACCAATGATCCGTCAAGTTTGCACGAGCATAACATTGATTTGCACGCCGTGACCGGTCCCGGCGGCGGCGGGTCTGTTACCAAAGCCGCTCCCGGCGAAACAAAAACATTCCGCTGGAAAGCGCTGGCTCCCGGGCTTTATATTTATCACTGCGCCGTGCCTAATGTCAGTACGCATAATTCCCACGGCCAGTACGGGCTTATTCTTGTTGAGCCGAAGAGTGGGCTTCCTAAAGTGGATAAAGAATTTTATGTGGTACAGGGAGAACTTTATACTGCTGGACAACTTGGCAAAAAGGGGCTGGTTTCTTTTGATCCGCAGGCGCTTATTGACGGAAATCCGAATTACGTCGTTTTTAACGGCAAAGTGGAAAGCGCGCCGCGCATGCGCGCCAAAGTGGGGGACACAATCAGAATGTATGTGGGCAACGGCGGCGTTAATTTGATTTCTTCTTTTCATATCATCGGAGAAATTTTTGACACGGTTTATCCGAACGCGAGCATCGGAGGGGCAATGGAGAAAAACACGCAAGTGGCGCAAGTGCTTCCCGGCGGAGCGAGCATTGTTGAATTTAAGCTGGACGTGCCCGGAAAATATTTGCTGGTTGACCACGCTTTGGCGCGGATGAACAAAGGCGCTTGGGCGGTTCTTGACGTAAGCGGAAGCGAAAATAAAGATATTTTTTCTTCTGTTTCGGCAACCTCTTCTCCTTCTTCGGACAAAATGACGAAGATGTAATTTCGGGATTATAAAGCCGCAGCCAAATTTACGGCTTGCGGATAGAAAGGATTCTTATTTAATAAATTTAATAGAATTAAAATAAAACCATGGAAAATTTAATCGGTAAAAAATTACCTTCCTTTGAACTGGAAGCTTATCACGACGATAAAATCAAAAAAATTAAAATAGCGGAATTAAAAAAGTGGCTGGTTTTGTTTTTTTACCCGGCTGATTTTACTTTTGTCTGCCCCACTGAATTGGGGGAGTTGGCGGGAAAATATCAAGAATTCAAAAAATCTGGAGCGGAAATTTTAAGCGTCAGCGCGGACACGGTTTTTGTCCACAAGGCCTGGCACGACAGCTCCCCGACAATTTCCAGCATAAAATTTCCGATGTTGGCCGATCCGACCGCCAAACTCTGCCGCGCTTTGGGAACATATATTGAGGAAGAGGGAGTATCTCTTCGCGCCAGCTTTATCGTTTCTCCCGATGGGATAATTAAAGCTTACGAGATTCACGACAACAGCATCGGAAGAAGCGCCAATGAACTTTTAAGGAAACTGCAGGCGGCGAAATTTACGGAAACAAATAAGGGATTAGTTTGTCCGGCCAGCTGGACTCCGGGTAAGAAAACTCTAAAGCCCGGACTGGATTTGGTGGGTAAGATTTAATATAAGGCAGATAAGAGGATTAGAGAATTTTATTAGCAGTGTTTTATCGGCTATATGGGGACGCTCAGCAATGGTCATCCTGAGTCCCGCCCCGCCATGGCGGGGGGCGAAGGATCCCGTAGAGATTCTTCACCCCGCTAAGCGGGGCTCAGAATGACAAAAACAGAGAATGATTTTATCGAGATTTCCGAACAGCATCGGTAGTAATTGACAAATGTTTGCATAAAGATATTATAAATAATAAAAATAAAAAGTCGGCATAAAAATAATAATCATAAAAAATAATAAATTATGAATAAAATAAATAAATTAGCTGTTTCCGGAGTCGCGATAACGCTTGTTGTCGGAGCGTCTTTGTCTGCCTTTTCTTTTTCTTTGGCAAAAGGACCAGTTTCATATCCGCGGATAAATCATCAGGCCACTTCTACCGCGACAACCACAAGAACCGAATATCCGGGGGTTCGGAATAAAGCGGCCACTGCTGGAAAACAAGAAAGGCCGAGTTTTAAAACAGTGCAGGGAACGGTAAAATCTGTTTCAACCGATTCTTTGGTTTTGTCCGTCCGCTCAACTGACTACACCGTCACCACCGCTTCCGCTACCCGTATCGTCAACCGGGTTTGGCGACATATTAAATTGTCTGACATTAATGCCGGCGATAAAGCGCGGGTGTTCGGGAAAATAAGCAGCACAACCATTGCCGCTCAAATAATTCGCGATATTTCTCTTCCTAAAGCGGCAAAAACAAACTTAGAAGGAAGAAGGGAAACAAGCACTTCCACTGCTACCAGCACCAGCCATGCCCCGCGCATTAAGGAGAAGAACGGCCAAAGCACCAACTGGTCCGGCTATGTCGTGGAAACTAATCTCACAAACCCGCAAAACAACGCGGTCAGCGATGTGAAGGGAAGCTGGGTGGTTCCGGCGGTTAATTGTGCCGGCGTCAGCGGAAACACTTATTCTTCCGCCTGGGTTGGCATTGATGGATACAGCGACAATACAGTGGAGCAATTAGGCACAGAGCAAGATTGTATTAATGGCTCTCCTAGTTATTATGCCTGGTACGAAATGTATCCTAAGCCGTCTTTTAAGATAAACCTTCCTATTAAAGCCGGTGATATTGTTAATGGAGAGGTGCGATATTTGGGAAATAATCAGTTTCAATTGACGCTGATTAACGGTGTGAGTAAAGTTTCTATAACGCAAAAATCCAAAGCCCAGCGCCAGTCTGCTGAATGGATTATGGAGGCTCCGTGGAGCGGCGGCGTGTTGCCTCTTGCCAATTTCGGCACGATTAACTTCAGCAACGCGCAAGCGACGCTTAATAACACAATCGGCACAATCAGCAGTTGGCCGAATGATCCAATAACAATGGTTAACGCCTCTGGTTCTTCAAAAGCAACTCCGTCCGCTCTTTCTCCCGACGGCAGCAGTTTCAGCGTTACCTGGAATAGCAGTAATTAACCTGTTGGTAGTTGAATATCACGCAAAACGTCCCTTTCTGAAGGGGCTGTTTTGTGTTTGCCCTTCGTCCTTCAGGTTTTATATTTCAAGATTTAAGTTTTGTTGCTCTCCAATTTTCGTTTTGAATTTTGGTTTTGGGTGTGATAAAATTCATTTTATGTTGAATAAGTTAGGGGAAGTAAAAAACAGATTTGAAAAAGATATTGTCGGTTTATCGTCATTGGAAGAAGCGGAAAAACTGCGGATAAAATATCTGGGACGCAAAGGCGAGTTGACGGAAATTTTAAGAGTCTTGAAAGAACTGCCGCTGGAGCAGAGAAAAAAAATCGGCTCGCAAGCCAATGTTTTGCGCCAGGAGATGGAGAGATTTCTATCAAAAATATCCGCTGAGTTGAAAGATAAAAATTATTTGGCGAGCGATTTAGACATCACCAAGCCGGGACACAAAATAAAATCCGGCCATCTGCATGTTTTAACCAAAGTAGAAAATGAAATTAAAGAAATTTTCCAATCGCTAAATTTTTCTGTGGCTGAGGGACCGGAAATCGAGGACGAATATCATAATTTTGACGCTTTAAACATTCCGGCCAATCATCCGGCGCGGGAAATGTGGGATACTTTCTGGATAAAAAAAGACCCAAACCACAAGCCAAAAGCTGAAAGCCGGAAGCTATTACTTAGAACTCATACCAGTCCGGTGCAGATAAGGTATATGGAAAAGAACAATCCGCCGTTTCAGATTATCGCGCCGGGAAAAGTTTTTCGCTATGAAGCCACTGACGCCAGCCACGAAATAAATTTTTCCCAGCTGGAAGGATTGATGGTGGGAAAAGATATTTGCCTGGCGAATTTCAAATTTGTCGTGGAAGAATTTTTCAAAAAATTTTTTCGCCATCAGGATGTAGAATTCCGTTTCCGTCCCAGTTATTTTCCCTTTGTGGAACCGGGAGTGGAAGTGGATATCAAATTAACTCAAAACTCAAAACTCAAAACTCAAAATTGGCTGGAAGTGGCCGGCGCGGGGATGGTGCACAGAAAAGTTTTTGAAGCCGCTGGTTACAATCCTGACGAATGGCAGGGATTTGCTTTCGGTTTCGGCATTAACCGCCTGGCGATGATAAAATACAAAATACCCGACATCCGCTTGTTTTATAAAGGCGATTTGAGGTTTATCAGGCAGTTTTGAATTTTTACATTATGAAATTTAGTTTTACTTTATTAAAACAATTAGTGCCGGCGATGAAAGATAAAAACGAAGTTATTGAAAAACTTACGATGTATTCTTTCGAAGCCGAAGAAGGAGGGAAAAACGCGCTGGAAGTTAAATTGCCGCCTAACAGATATTCTGATGCCGGGGGTCATTGGGGATTGGCGCGGGAAATCGCCGCTGTTTTTGGCGCCAAGTTTAAAGGAAAAAATTTTCACTTGAAAAGCAAACAAGGCAAGGCAAATGCTGATTTTCAAATTAAGATAAGCGATAAAAATCTTTGCCCGCGCTACACGGGTCGGTATTTTGAAAACATAGAAATTCAGCCGTCGCCTAAATGGATGCGGGATATTTTAACTAACTGCGGTCTGCAGCCGATTAACAACGTGGTGGATATTATGAATTACGCAATGCTGGAAACCGGTCAGCCGCTCCACGCTTTTGATTATGATAAAATCGGCGCTGTGAAAAACATTATCGTGCGGCGCGCCAAAAAAGGAGAGCAAATTGAAACTTTGGATAATAAAAAATACACGCTTGACGAAAATGTTTTAGTAATCGCTAACGACAAAAATCCGCTGGCCATCGCCGGAATTAAAGGAGGAAAAACAGCGGAAGTGGATAAAAACACCAAACGGATAATCGTGGAGGCTGCTAATTTTGACGCCACCAACATTTATCAGTCTTCCCGCAAGTTAAATTTAATAACCGACGCTTCTCTCCGTTTTTCCCATAATCTCAGCGCGGAGCTGACCATGCTGGCTATGGAGAGAGCCGGCGAACTTTTGAAAGAAATCGCCCAAGCCAAAAGCGGCGTTTTGCAGGATGTTTATCCCAAAAAACAGCCCAAAAAAATCATCCGTTTTGATATTGACGAGTTTAATAAATTTATCGGCGCTCCGCTTGACTTAAAAACAGCCAAAAATTATTTAACCTCTCTCGGTTTTGCTATAAAAAAATCAGACAATTATTCTTTGACTTTAGAAATTCCGTCAGAAAGATTGGACATTGAAAACACGCATGATTTATTTGAAGAAGTCGTTCGTCTTTACGGATACAACAATTTAAAATCGCGGGCGCCTCGCATTCATCTTCATCCTTCCGGCTCCGAAGATTTGATTGTTTTGAAAGATAAAATCAGAAACATATTAACCGGCTGGGGGATAAGCGAAACTCAAAACTACTCTTTTATTTCTCAGGCAGACGCTGTCCGTTATTTCAGCCATCTTCGCGGCGAAGCGGAGCATAAAGAAAACAAAAATAAGCCGCAATATCATCCCCATTTGGCGGAATTGGAAAATCCTTTAAGCGCGGAATTTCAGTATCTTCGTCCCTGCCTTGCCGTTAATTTAATCAAAAATATAATTCTCAACAGCCGCTCGGAAGAAGAAATTTCTCTTTTTGAAACAGGAGAAGTATTTTTTCAGTTAAAGCAGTTTGACGCGCCGAGCGAAATTTCGTCTTTGGGAATAATTCTGGCTTCCAAAAACATGGAAACTTTTTTCCAGCTGAAAGGAGTTGCCGCGGAATTATTGAAAAAGATCGGCGTTGTTGATTATCTTTTGGCGCCGGCCGATGGAGACAACTGGATTAAAGAAATAACCGGCGGATATTTAGAGGAGAAAAACTCATTGAAAATTGAAGTGGGCAATCAATCGGTAATCGGCTATTTGGGGAAATTAAAAAATCATTCTGATTTGAAAAATTGGCATATTAGCGTTTTGGAGATAGACATCAAAAGACTGATGGATTATGTTTTGGGCGAACATGAATATCGCCCCTTGCCTAAATATCCTTCAGTAATGAGGGATATTTCCGTTGTCGCCGATTATTCCGTGAGAGCGGGGGATATTACGGCTTCCATCCAAGAAGAAAATTTGAGATATATTGAGGATGTTGATTTGATAGACGAATACCAGAAAAACAGCCAAAGAAGCTTGACCTTCCGCATTGTGTTCCAAGCCGAAGACCGCACCTTGACGGATAAAGAAGTTAATGGTTATATGGAAAAAATCCAGGCAATGTTAATTAAAAATTTCAAGGTCGGCATAAGATAAAACATAATCTTAATTTTTTATGGACGAAAAAAATATAATAGAAGTTTCTCCTCCGCAGAATAAAGAAAAATTGGCGGAAAGTTTCGAGGAAATAGGCAAAAGGCTGGCGGAAACAAAAGAAAAACTTTCTCATTTGAAATCGCTTTTAATGGAAGTTTTGGAAGTCAATATTTTCAGCCGGGCGGAAAAAGAAAAAGACGAAAAAAAATCTTTTGACGACAGCATCATCGTAGAGCTGGAAAAAGATATTTTTGAAACGGAAAAAGTTATTGCCCGCTTGGAGGATATGCGCGACCTGTTAAACCAGACCCATACTTCTCTCCTGTCTTTGGACGGAAGAATGATAGAATTGCTTGACGCTTACAGGGTATTTAAGAAGCAATGATTTTAACCGCGCATATTTTAGCCGGCGCCGCCGCTTCTTCCGCGACTGACAATTATTGGTTAGCCGGAGCATTGGGATTTTTAAGCCATTTTGCGCTGGACTTTCTTCCGCACAACGGCGAATACAGCATTGACGGCTTAAAGCAAAGGAAATTCAATCGCCGTTTTTTATCCGATGGTTTGAAAGTGGCTTTGGATCTGGTAATAGGATTTAGTCTGGTATTGTATTTTATTTTTTCCTCCCATAGGAAAAATATAGTTTTAGTCGGAGCAATTTTTGGAATTCTGCCCGACCTTTTCAGTTTTCTGTATTATCTTTTTCCGCTTTATTATTCGCCGGTTGATTATCTGCACAAAAAAGTTCATTTTCTGGAGAACAAAAAAATTAACCCTTTTATTAAGATATTTTCCCAAGCAGCGGTTTCCGCGCTGGCTTTATGGATTTTGAAGCAGTAGATAAAGCGTCTCAAAACTAAAAGCTAATTTTTTGTGACGGCAGGTGGGATCGAACCACCGACCTAGGGTTTATGAGTCCCTCGCTCTACCACTGAGCTATGCCGTCCCAATTTAATTTTTGTTTAATTCTTGCGGGTTCTATCGGCGAGAGGAGTGGGTGAATAATGTTGCGGGGGTTGGATTTGAACCAACGACCTCGTGGTTATGAGCCACGCGAGCTACCGCTGCTCTACCCCGCGATGCAATAATAGCATAACAATAAGATATTAACAAATAATTGATAATTTTACAATCGCGCATATAGCGACTCTGCGCAAATCTGCCGCAAATTTACTATGCGCAGAGCGCAATAAAAACGGGGCTGCTGTTTTGTTTGGGCAGCCCCGGGGCTCATCACCTCCTTAGAAAAAGCGATTGTTAAAAAATTTGCCGTTTATATCTTCGTATCACAGCCATGGTTTGCTTCACTACGGCGTCCATGCCGGAGGAAGTTACCGCGACATCCAGCGATACTTTAGCGACATCTATGGGTTGCGCTCCTTCTTCCCCCTTAATTGCCAGAATAATAATCTGATGAGGAGAGGGGTTTTCAAAGAGCAGCACTGCCCAATTGCCGTCAACAGCGATATACTCGTCATTCGCCCTTTCCAGAAGATTGAAGAAGAACGTATTGCCGAATTCCCGATAGGCCCGACTGGGAGGCGACCCATCTGGCGTCCCCATCATCGCCACTTCAATGGACCTGTTTTGTCCCTCCTGCTCTTCCGCCGTCGTTTCCGTGGCGAAGAAAACAAGAGCAATCATCGCCAGCGCCATTGCCGTTCCCGTTTTCATCCATCCTGTCTTCATTTCCGAATCTCCTTTCTGTTGGAATTGTTTCTTCTAATCGTCCCTTGTCGTTCTTTGTGTCCCGGCTTATCGCTCTAAGATATTATTGCGGCTTTCTTAACTACTGATATTATTTTACTGAAAATAATAAAAGAGGTCAATACTCAAGAAAAAATCTATTACGTCATTTTTAATCCCCCGCCACGGCGGGGGCGGAGAAGAATCCACCATGTCATTCTGAATCCGCCAGCAGGCGGATGAAGAATCTTGCGAGATCCTTCGCTCCGCTCAAGATGACAATGCTGTGTCATTCTGAGCCCCGCCGTGGCGGGGTGAAGAATCTTGCGAGCGTTTTTTTTAAAATAAATAATCCGTTGTTTTCTTTCAGTCATTTTGCGATAATTTTTAAATGACTTGGGTTATTTTTGCTTTGCTCTCGGCTTTGTCCGCCGCCGGAGTGGCGATTTTCGGAAAAATCGGCGTGCAGGAAATTGATGCCACGCTCGCGACTGCTATTCGCGCGGTGGTGATGGCGGTATTTTTGATCGCCGTTTCTTTTGGCACGGGGAAATTTAATTTAATAGCGGCATTGGAAGCGCGCCCGCTTTTGTTCATTGGATTGTCGGGAATCGCCGGCGCGCTTTCCTGGCTTTTTTATTTTCTGGCGCTGAAGTTCGGTCCGGCTTCGGGAGTAGTTGCTTTGGACCGGTTGAGCGTGGTGTTCGTGGTTATCTTCGCGCTTATTTTTTTGGGAGAAAATTTCAGCTGGAAAGCCGTTCTCGGCGCCGCGCTTATAACGCTTGGTTCTGTCTTGATAGCGCTGTAGGACTCAACAGCGTTTTTAAAAAATTTAGAGAGAAGAATGCTCCAATCTTTATCCACCGCGCGGGCTTGACTTTTTACTCAAAATATCCTTTAATTGAAGAAAAGAAGGCGCAGTAAGGCCAAACGAGGCCTTTTGAAGGCCTTGAAGGCTTTTGGGATATTAATTCAATGCGCCTCAAAAAATATGACGGTAAAAAATATAAAGAACAGAATAATAAGTTCTTCATCCGTCGGCCTTACCCTCGCGCTTTTTCTGATTGTTCTTCTTCCTTTTGCTTTGTATTTTGTCCGGCCGCATTCTGCTTTTGCCAGTCCTCAAACATTATTTTTTGACAATTTTGACTCCGGCGATTTCACTAAATGGACCTATGTTGATAACCAAAATCACGCCGGTAATTGGGATATAACGAATGCTGACAGAAACGGCACGGGCAGTTCTCATAAAAAGGCGGTTATTAGCGGCGACACCGGTTTCAGCGATGATGTTTTGCGAGAAGCAACTTCTACTGCCGGATATCAAAACATTGCTTTAAGTTATTGGTATCACATTGAAAAAAGTTTGGAAATCGATGACCATGTTTATGTTGAATGGTACGATGGCGCTAATTGGAATCAAATAGCCGATTATACTAGTTCCACTACCGGTATTTGGACACAGACGTCCTCAACTCTTCCTTCCTCTGCCGCCAATAACAGCAATTTCCAGATAAGATTCAAGGCGAGTTTTGGCAAAAGTCCGAGCAGCGATAAAGACGAATTTCAGCTTGACGACGTGTCGTTAACAGGAGAACGTTTGCCCACCCTTACTCTCGTCAAAACCGTTATTAATGACAACGGAGGAACAGCCACCACCACTGATTTTCAAGGCAAGATAGACGGCGCTAACGTTCCTTGGGGAGTAGCACAGACATTAACGGCCGGTTCTCATACTGCTTCAGAGGTCGCTAATGTCTCCGGCTATGCCGCTTCTTCTTGGGGTACGGATTGCGCCGCTAGCGGCAATATTACCTTGAATCCGGGCGACAATAAAACCTGCACTATAACCAATAACGACCAGCCCGGAATTTTAATAGTTAAAAAAACGGTTATCAATGACAACGGCGGGACTAAAAATGCCGCGGATTTTAGTTTTCAAATAAATAATGGCACCACTACGGCGTTTGAAGCAGGCGGACAAAATAATATCGCGGTCAATGCCGGCGCCTATTCTGTTTCCGAGCCAGCCACAGCCGGCTATGGCGCCAGCTATGACAACTGTTCCAATGTTGTTATCGGCAATGGCGAAACAAAAACCTGTACTATCACAAATGACGACATTGCCCCTTCTCTGACTCTTCGCAAAACTGTTGTTAACGGAGACAGCGGAACAGCAACGGCTGATCAATGGACGCTCACCGCTGACGCAGGAAACGCGGGAAAATTAACAGGCGCCGGCCCCGCCGTCGCGAGCGGTCCAACTTTTAAAGCCGGAACGTATATTCTTTCCGAATCCGGCCCCGCGCATTATAGCCCTAGCGCCTGGACTTGCGAGGGCGGAGTTCAAAATGGCAGTCAGATTACCATCGGCGCAGGGGAGACCGCGACTTGCTCCATCACCAACACTTTTGTTCCTCCTGGAAAAATAGTTGTTGTCAAAGAAACTGTCGGCGATGACGGGGGGTTTGATTTTACCGGAGATTTGGGAGATTTCAGCTTAACCACTAACAAAGGCAATGCCAGCAAGGATTTTTCCGATTTAAATCCCGGCACATATTCTGTGTCCGAAAAAGAAACGCCGGCCGGCTGGCAAAAAACGAGCGCTGTTTGCGACAACGGAAACGACCCATCGCATATCGCCATTGAATCAAGCAGCACCGTTGTCTGCACTTTCGTCAACACTAAAGAAGGAAGAATTATTGTCAAGAAAGTTGTCAGCCCTTCGGACGACCAGACATCTTTTAGTTTTGCGGCGAGTTATAATCAAAGCGGTTTTAATCTGTCCGGCGGCCAGCAAAACGATTCCGGATATTTATCGCCGGGAAGTTATAATGTTTCTGAAAATAGCCAGGAGGGCTGGATAGCGACTTCCACCTGCGATAACGGCAATAACGTTTCCAACATAAACCTTTCAGCCGGAGCGACTACAACATGCACTTTTGTAAACACTAAACTTGGCAAAATCACCGGCTTCAAATTTGAAGATGTCAACGGCAACGGCGTTTTTGACAGCGGAGAGCCCGGATTGGCAAATGTCGCTTTGGCTTTAGGGAAAGAAACCGGACCGGCCGATGAGCGCGGCGTAATTCCCGTTGAGATTGTCGCTTTAAGCTTGACTGGCGCTGACGGCAATTTTGAAATTAACAATGTCGAGCCCGGAAATTATAAATTATTTGAAGAAAAGAAAGACGGTTGGAGCGTAATACTTCCAGCGGCAACCAGTTCTTCTTTTACTTTTACTTATTCCAGTAATTTGAACGGACAGCAAAAACCGCTTGCAACAGACTCCTTTTTTGATGTTTTTGTTGCGCCCGGCCAGACGGCGTCAAGCGGAAAATCAGGCGGCTGTCAGGGCGAAACCTGCCCTCTGGTTCCTTTGCAATTCGGCAACTGGCAGGATCCTAAAATAATAGTTGCCAAGTGGAACGATCTCAATGTCAATCATCAGAAAGACGAGGGAGAACAGCCGGTTTCCGGATTTGCCGTCGGGCTTGGCAAGGAGACGGAAGAATCCGCCGACGCTATAAAAACAGAAATGGTTCAGTTGCAGCTGACTGGCGGCGATGGCCTTGCCAATCTTCAAGCGCCCGGACCGGGTCATTATGTAATTTTTGAGGAGTCAAAAGACAATTGGCAAACAACCAGCCCGGCTCCCGTAAGTAAAACTTTGAGCATCTTTTACCCGACCAGCTGGACAGATATAAAGCCGCATTTCAACGTTGATTCATTTTTTGATGTCTTCGTGGAAATTGACGGCGGCTCAATAACGCACAGCGGTTCCAATAAAAACGTCAACCAACCGACAACGACAACGACAACGGGGTTTGCGCCGCTTCAATTCGGAAATGTGCGCTATGAAAATATTTTGGGCGGGAAATTTGTTCCAATGAGCGGAGACAGCTCTTCCTCCACTATCGTCATGGCGCTGGGGCAGACCACTATCAACCTCGCTTCCGGGGGAGGAACAAGTACGATTTCTCTGCCTGACGCTACTCTTATCACCCGCGTTGACGGCGGAGCGATTAACCTGGGAACTCTTTCGGCGGCCAGTGTTTCCGGCGGCGCTTTATCGGGTTTGGGAAGCGGAAATGTTGTTGACGGCGCTCTGCAATGGGGCATTACCAATTTAGGACTGCAATTTAGTTCGCCTATAACTTTGGGAATATTTGTAGGCGACAGTTTTAACGGACAAACATTAAGTGTTATGCGTTCTGTTTCCGGTAGCGGCGATTGGACCAGCGACGGCATTGTGACTCCGGCCACCTGTGTGGTATCCGGCGGAGTTTGTTCTTTTTCCGCCACCAAAGCGTCATATTACGCGGCGTATCATTCGGCTCCATCGTCCAGTGGTGGCGGCGGAGGCGGCGGCAGCCCTGTTGTTTCCGCCGGCTCTGGCGGCGGCGGTGGTGGCGGAGGCGGGGGAATATATTATTTCGGTCCGAGTGTTAACACTTCCGCTTCTTCAAGCGCGAATAGCGGACAATCAGTTGCGTCTGTTTCGTCCAATGTTTCGCCGGTTTCGCCGAGCCAAACCATTACTGCCAATGAAATAACAGAGACTTCGTCGTCTTTGTCTGCTCAGGGTGAAAACGCGCAAGCCGAAGCGGCTCAAACATCAGCTGGCGGAACTTCTACCAATGCTATAATACCTTTGGCAGGAACAAGTAATTTTTCAACAACTTCCGCTATTGCCTCAAATATCGCGCCGGAGCCTTTATTGGCAACTATTTTCGCGAACGTGATAACCGCCGGAACAGGCAACAACATCATCGCTTTTATTCTCATGACTCTTGTCTTGGTCATTGCCGCTTACTTTTTTGAACAACGTTTCAGAAAGAATAAATAAATTTTAGCCAGAAAATTTTTTCTTAAAGAAGGGAGTTTCCAGTTATTTTTTGGACACCCCCTTCTTTTTTGTTATAATAAATTACAAAATTTCATAACGTTGTTTACGTTTTTCATCGTTGATGTTTTTTATTGTCATCCTGAGTCCGCCAGTTGGCGGACGAAGGATCTCATAGATTCTTCTCCGCCAGTTGGCGGAGCCGGTTGGCGGATCAAAATGACAGAGCGAGGATATGGTAGATTCTTCGCTTAGCTCAGAATGACAAAGGGGAAGGATATCGGGAACGCGGATGGTCAATATTCCGGAATGTAAAAATGTAAACAGCGCTCGGATTTCTTACAATTAAACAGTATTATGAATCGCGAAGATGATTTGAAAAAAATAATACAAGGGGGAGTAAGCGGCGAGGCGTCTTTGCTTGACGAATACAGCCACGACGCCAGTTTATTTGAAGTGCGTCCGGAAGTCGCGGCATTTCCCAAGGACGCTCAAGACATCAAGGCGCTGGTTGAATACGCTTCCAATGCCGCCTCCAAAGGGGAGCGTGTTTTTTTGACCCCGCGTTCCGGCGGCACGGATATGTCCGGCGGCGCTTTGGGCGAATCAGTTATTGTTGATATGGCGCGCTCTTTTAATCATATTCGGGAAATCGGAGAAAATTACGCCATAGTTGAGCCCGGAGTTTTTTATCGGGATTTTGAAAAAGAAACATTGAAACATAATCTGCTTTTGCCCTGTTATCCCGCTTCCCGCGAGCTTTGCACTCTTGGCGGAATGCTTTCCAACAATTCCGGCGGAGAAAAAACGCTCCGTTACGGGAAAATGGAAAATTATGTTGAGGAAATCACTATGACGCTCCGTGACGGAAATTCATACGTGTTTCGCCCTTTAAATCTCGCCGCGCTGGAAGAAAAAAAGAAACTGAAAAATCTTGAAGGAGAAATTTACCGGCAAATGTTTTCGCTGATTGACGAAAATTACGAGATTATCCAATCTGCGAAGCCGCGCGTTTCCAAAAATTCTTCGGGATATTTTTTGTGGAACGTTTTTGATAAAAAGTCCGGCATATTTGACCTGACAAAACTTATTGTCGGCTCGCAGGGGACATTGGGCATTATCACCGAAGCGAAGTTGAAATTAATCGTTCCTAAAAAGCACTCGCGCCTGCTCATTATTTTCCTGCGCGATATGCATTCTTTGGCGGGAATTGTCAACCATGTTTTGTCTTTCCAGCCGGAAAGTTTTGAATCTTACGACGACCATACTTTCGCGGTGGCGATGAAAGTTCTGCCCGACATCATCCGCCAGTTAAAGGGAAATTTGATAGTTTCCGCGTTCAGATTTTTGCCGGAGCTGTGGATGGCGATAAGCGGGGGAATGCCCAAAATGGTGCTTTTGGCGGAGTTTACCGGCGACAGCGCCGAAGAAGCGGAAAACGCCGCCCGCCGCGCCCAAGAAAGTTTGAAAGAATTTCATCTCGCGACCAAAGTGACCAAAACCGAGGGCGAAGCGAAAAAATACTGGACTATCCGGCGCGAAAGTTTTAATCTTTTGCGCCATCGCGTCAAGAAAATGCATACCGCGCCGTTTATTGACGACATCGTGGTGCGCCCCGAACAGCTTCCGGAATTTTTGCCCAAACTTTACGCTATCTTAAATCAATACGACATCATCTACACCATTGCCGGCCATGCCGGAGATGCTAATTTCCACATCATTCCTTTGATGGATTTTTCCCGTCCCGATGCGAGGAAAATTATTTCCGAGATTGCCGAAAAAGTTTATGAACTGGTGTTTGTTTTCGGCGGTTCAATGTCCGGCGAACACAACGACGGCCTTATCAGAAGCCCTTATCTTAAAATGATGTACGGCGAAGAAGTTTACCGCTTATTTGAAAAAACAAAACAGATTTTTGATCCCGAGGGGGTTTTTAATCCCGGCAAAAAAGTCGGCGCCAGTCTGGATTACGCTTTCTCGCGCATCCGCCATTGGCAGTAAAAGGGCGCGATTCGTTTTTCCCGTATGTTTCTGCCGCGGATTTTTTGAACAAACCCCGACAGATTGTGATTTTTTTTGCTATAATTATTTGTAAGAAACCCGAGCGTTGTTTACATTGCGGAACGAGATCCTTCGCCCCGCCATGGCGGGGACTCAGGATGACAAGGATGACAAAAATACTCAGGATGACACGGATGACAAAATACTTAGGATGACACATTTTGTTGTCATTCTGAACGTAGTGAAGAATCCGTCATGTCATTCTGAGTGAGGCGAAGAATCCCTAAAAACTATGTCAAAATTATACTATGTTTATATAGCAACTAACCCCAACAATAATGTATTATATGCTGGCATCACCAATAATTTAACGAGAAGAATGCAGGAACACAAAAATAAAATAATTGAAGGATTTACCAAAAAATATAATGTAAATAAATTAGTTTTCTACGAGATTTTTAATAGTGTAAATGAAGCAATTACTGCCGAGAAAAAGATAAAAGGATGGTTAAGAAAAAAGAAAATAGCGTTAGTTAAAAGTAAAAATCCGCAATTCAAAGATTTAAGCGAAGAATTATGATGAGATCCTTCGTTTTACTCAGGATGACCAGTGGTATAAAGAGATTTTTTCCGCATAGCAATTTTGATCATTTTGTCATTCTGAATCCCCGCTAAGCGGGGCGGAGAAGAATCTTGTGAGATCCTTCGCCCCCCGCCGTGGCGGGGAGGGGCTCAGGATGACAAGGATGACAAAAATACTCAGGATGACACGTTTTTATTGTCATTCTGAGCCGGAGGCGAAGAATCTTATAAACATATGTTTAGAAATTATAAATTGAAAATTTTTACAAAATTCCTCAAAAACCTCGTCGTTTTTCTTTTGGCCTTCCTTTTTTTATTCTCCGATTTCATTTCTTTTCTGCCGCAAGATTGGCAAAATAGCCAGCTCGTGGAAAATTTCCAAGTTCCCGAGGCGCGCGCGGCAGTTACTTGCGGGTTTGGCTCCGATAACGGCGCGGGCAGATGTATCGGATTTATTACTCAAACCGCTTCCACTACCTGGGTTGTGCCAAACGATTGGAATAACGCCTCCAATACCATTGAGCTCATTGCCGGCGGCGGCGCGGGCGGCATTGGTTCAGGCACAGGCAATTCCGGAAACGGCGGCGGCGGCGGAGCTTACGCGGCAATAATAAATTTTTCCACCACTACCGGCGCGAGCGTCAAAATTCAGGTTGGTGGTGGCGGCCAATCCACCAGTGCGAGCGGCACTCCCAGTTTTTTTAATTGGAATAACACTGGTTCAACTTCCACTTGCAGCGCTTCTACAATGTCGGTTTGCGCTATGCCGGGTTTGGGAGGATTAAACGGCACAAACGGCCAAGGCGCCTTGGGCGGCTCTTCTTCAACTTCAGTGGGAACGACAAAATACAGCGGCGGCAAAGGCGGAAACCAAAACAACACATCTTCTTCGGGCGGCGGAGGAGGAGGAGCGGGCGGAAAAAATGATAACGGAAAATATACCGCAGTAACTACAAGCACTACCGGCGGCCAGGGAGACGGCACTTTTGGCGGCGCGGGCGGAGGGCCCGGCAATCCGGGCATTACCGGCGCCACTGGCACGGAATGGGCCGCGACTGTTGGATCGGGCGGCGGAGGCGGCGGCGCTAACGCTTCGGGCGGCACCGGCGGATTAGGCGGCCAATACGGCGGCGGTGGCGGCGGCGGTGGAAGAAGCAGCGGCGTGGCCGGCAAAGGCAGACAAGGCGTTATTGTCATCACTTATACGCCCAACGCTGTTTTGTCCGTTTCCACTTACGGCACGCAAACCGCCACTCTTGATTCCGGCGCCGGCGGCCAATACATCGGCGCGGCATTCACTTTGGCTTTAACCTCCAATAATAACCAAAATTCCACCACCACCTCTATCAAAGTTTCCGAAACAGGCACAGTAAACGCGGATACGGGATTGACTAACGTTAAATTTTATTATAATACCACAAGCACCAAAGGCGCAGGAGGCGAAACGCAATTTGGCAGCGGCGGCGCGTCGTTTGCAAACTCCAGCACCACCATTACCGGCACGATGACGCTTGCCACCACGACCAAATACTTGTTTATTGTTTTTGATATTACTTCCTCAACTCCCGGCGGGCAAAGCATAGATTTGCAGATCACCAATCCGTCAACGGATTTAATTTTGCAAAACGCCACCACTTCTCAATCAAGCGCCGTGGCTTTGTCGGGTATCACCACCACCACGCCCAATTTAGTAAGTTTTTCCAATAACACCGAGCCGGCCTTGACCGACGGCGGAAGGAACAGCCAGGTTATTACTCTCAACGGCGCCGGCTTCGGCACTACCACCAGTTCCGTTACCCTGAAAATCGGTTCGGATTTGCTGACCGTGAGCTCCACCAACAACACCGTTGCCACTGCCACTATCCCTTCCAATTTTCCCGATACCAACAACGGCGGCGCAAACAAGCTCTTGATTATCGTGGGCGGACAAGCCGACAACACTGGCTCCACTTTTTATGTTTACCCGCAGATTACTTCCGTAACCGTGCCGGGAGGCTTTCCCGCCAACACCGCCCGCGAATATGATGCCGGCGATTCCGACGGCGTTATTACGATCAACGGGCATAACTTCGGTTCAGCCAGCACCACTAATCCTTTAACGATTTTGGGCTATAACACTTCGGGCTATAGTTCGTGGGCTGCTGCTGCCATTGCCAACGCGCAAGTTCCCGCGACAATTCCTAATAATTCTTACACCGGCAATATTGTTTTAACGCGCAGTGATAATCGTTCATATTCCACTGCGGCCAACAGTTTCCGCATTCTGCCGAGAATAACTTCCAATACCCCGAATAGCGGAGTTCACGGAGATGTTATCCAAATTTCCGGCAACCATTTTTGCCAAGGAACGTCATGTCCGTCCGCAGGCACTTCTACAGTCACGGATAATGTTAAATTTGATATCGCCACTGCCACTCTAAGCGATTTTGTTGATAATACCTCCGCCAATTGCAGCGGCTCCGGTTCAACCCGCGCTTGGACTGACTCGCAGATCTGCGTCAAGGTGCCTACTTCCACTATCGTGGGCGTGGCATCTTCGTCTGTTTTATCCAGCAGTTATCTTTCTAATTATAAATATTTTTATTCCAGTTCTTCCGCACCTAACGCGCCGACCGATTTAAGCCAATATTTTTCCGATAATGTGACGCAAATATCCTCTGGCGGCTACAGCAGTTCCACCACTATTTACTTCCATGCCACTACTACTGCGTCAAACGCCATCAATATGGCTTTGCAGGTTGAGGTTAGAGCAAGTAGCACGGCTTTTACGGGAACCCCCAACGTCCCGAACGGTCCCACTTGCGCCAGCTGCACTTCCACATCCACGCAAACTTCCAGCAGTACTTTGACGGCTAATGGCATCGTGAGCGGCCAGGGCTATCATTGGCAGGCGAGAACGATTAATACTTATACTGGCGAGACTTCCTCTTGGGTTTTGTTTGGCTCCGCGGGCTCCACTGATTTTATTGTTGACACTATCGCGCCGACTATCACCAACGCCACTTCTTCCTCCATTACCAGCAACTCCGCTCTTATCACTTGGAATACCAACGAGCCCGCGGACAGCCAAGTGGAATACAGCACTTCCGCCGGAATTACCGGAAACTGCGCCACCACCTGCACTACCTTGGATACTGCCACCACTACTTCCCATAGCGCCAGCTTAAACGGCCTGACTTCGGCCACCACTTATTATTTTGTCGCCATTTCCAAAGATTTAGCCGTTAATTCAGCCACCAGTTCTCCGGTAAAATCTTTTGCCACATTGGCTCCCAGCGGTTTTCAAGCCACTGGCACAATGGTTTCTCCCACTTTTGACACCGGCACCGCCAACGGCGCGGGATTTAATTTTATTCTCGCCTCCGGCACTACTCCGGGAAGTTCCAAATTCCGGGTTCAGTTCGCGGCGTCCAATTGTTCCAACGGCGCCACCAACGCTCCCACTTGCAGCAGCGGTTCCTGGGGCTCTACCGGCTCCGATTATTTAGGGCCAGACTGCACTAACGGCTCTTACTATTTTGATTCCGGCTTCGGCGCTCTTGGCGGATCTCCCGCCATAACCGAAATAAAATGCCAGTCAACCTACAACAACAAAAGATATTTCCGGTATAAAGCGCTTTTATGTTCGTCAAGCGATTGCTCCACCCAAACATCAAATACTCCGGAGATAGACAAAATTACGATAAACTGGAGCCCGTAACGATAAATTTTAAATCCCAAATCCCCCATGTCTTTTGATTCCCAATCCTCTGTCATTCTGAATCCCGCCCCTTTTGTCATTCTGAATCCGCCAGCAGGCGGAGAAGAATCTATTGTGTCATTTTGAACCGCCAGCCGGCGGAGAAGAATCCCGTATTTATGTGGGTTTGATCATGTGAGATCCTTCGTCCGCCAACTGGCGGACTCAGGATGACACGTTTCGCTGTCATCAAGATGACACGTTTCGCTGTCATTCTGAGCCGAAGGCGAAGAATCTTACGAGATCCCTCGTCCGTCAACTGACGGACTCAGGATGACATATTTTATTAGACCAGGATGACCAAAAAGGATTAGGATGACTATTTTCACTCGGGATGATAATTAGGATTTTACATATCAACTTATGAAACGTTTCGACCAACAACTTGTCGCGGATTATTTTGAAGGAGACGAAAAGTCTTTGGAAATTCTTTTCGGCCGGCATCTTAAAGCGATCTATGGTTTTGTCTATCGTCGGTATGCCGGCAATTCGCAGGATGCGGAAGACATCACTCAGGAATCTTTTGTGAAAGCCTGGCGTAATCTTAAAAAATTTGATCAAAGTAAAAGTTTCAAGGCCTGGATTTTTGCCATTGCCAAAAACACGGCCCTTGATTTTTTGAAAAAGAAAAAAGCAGTTTTGTTTTCCGAATTTGAAAATCAGGAAGGAAAGAATGTTCTTATGGAAACTCTTGCCGCGCCATTTTCGTCGCTTCAGGAAATTTTAGAAAAATCCGCAACGGTTGAGATGTCCAATTCGGCGATGGATTTACTTTCGCCCAGTCATCGCCTGGTTTTGTCTCTTTATTACGGCCAACAATTTAATTTTCGCGAGATAGCCGAGCGGTTAGGCGAGCCGCTTAATACTGTGAAGTCGCGCCATCGCCGCGCGCTCGCGTCTCTTAAAAAATCCTTCTCCGAACCGCCGCTGTAAATTTTTTCGGAATTGCGAAAGAAGCGCACCAAAATCCGTCTTTTTGCCGTAATAATAAGAAACTGGTTAATAATACAATGTCGGCTATCAAGAACAAAACCGGGTTGTTTTTTATTGTCTTTCTGTCGGCGTTGCCGCTGATTTTTTGGGCTTCTTTGAAGCCAATCAGCGAGAGATTTTCCAGTTTTCCGATTGCCTTGACAAGTTTGGGGCAAATTGCCGGATTAACGGGAATGGCGCTGTTCGCTCTGGCTTTGATTTTAAGCAGCCGGCTGAAATTTTTTGAAGACTATTTCGGCGGGCTGGATAAGTTATATTTTACTCATAAGACCGCGGGCATCGCGGCTTTTGTGTTCCTTCTTTTTCATCCGCTTTTTCTTGCCGGAAGTTATTTTTTTGTTTCCGCCCGGGAAGCCGCCTTGTTTTTATTGCCGTCAGACAACTGGACGCTGAATTTCGGCATTTTTTCCTTGCTTTTGATGATACTGCTTGTTATTTTGATTTTTTTCGTTAAACTGCCGTATCAGGTATGGAAATTTTCCCATAAATTTATGGGACTGTCTTTTTTTCTTGCCGGCCTGCATGCTTTTCTCGTGCCCAGCGATATTTCGCGAGCTATGCCCTTGAAAATTTATATGTTTAGTTTGTCATTTACCGGACTGGTCTTCTATTTTTACCGCGCTGTTCTCGGAAAATTTCTAGTGAAAAAAACGGAGTATGAAGTTAAGAGCGTTCGGCTGCTGGGCGGGCAAATTATGGAAATAGAAATGTTGCCTAAAAATCAGCCGATAGAATTTTTATCCGGACAATTTGTCTTTGTTCAATTTTTTCAAAAAGGAATAAGCCGCGAAGTTCATCCGTTCTCCATTGGTTCTTCTCCGAAAAACCAAACTTTGAAAATAGCCGTAAAAATTTTGGGAGATTATACCGCTCAGTTAAAAAATTTGAAAAGCGGAGCGTTGGCGAAAGTGGAAGGACCTTTCGGGAAATTTTTCTCCCGCGGCTTGTCCGACAAAAAGCAGATTTGGATTGCCGGAGGCATCGGCATCACTCCGTTTTTAAGCAAAGCAAGAGCCGGCGATTTTGACCGCGAAATTGATTTATATTATTGTGTTAACGATGAAAAAGAAGCGGTATTTCTCGGGGAACTTTTGGAAATTTCCAAAAACAGCAATTATTTTAAGGCCGCGCCGTTTTTTTCTTCCGACCGCGGATTTTTAACCGCTTCTCTGGTGGAAAAATCAAGCGGCTTAAAAGGGAAGGATATTTTTCTTTGCGGTCCGCCTCTAATGATGAGAAATTTGAAAAAACAATTTAAGGAATTGGGAGTTCCCGGAGAAAATATCCATTCCGAAGAATTTCAGCTGGCATAAAATTAAATTTATGATGAAAAGAATAGTTTTTGTTTCGTTGTTTATTTTCGCGATAGCGGTCGCGATAATTTTGACCGCAGGCCTGGCCTTTTATAAGAAGGAGAACGGAAAAGATGTTTTCTTTCCGTCGCCGCCGGCGGAGTCAAGCGCGGCTTTCCAATCAAGCGGTTCCGGTAAAATTGAAAACAGCAAAACAGGCCAGGCCGGCGTTTTGTCTTCCAAAGAAGTAGCGAAGCATAATTCCTCAGGCGATTGCTGGCTGATTATTGACGGCAAAGTTTACGATGTTTCTTCTTATATAGATTATCACCCCGGAGGACCGGAGGCTATTATTCCTTATTGCGGCAAAGATGCTACTCGGGCTTTCCAAACAAAAGATAGAGAAGAATCCCGAAACCATTCGTCTCGGGCGTACAATTTGCTGAAAAATTATTATGTCGGCGATTTGAACCGGCAAACGGCCAATAACTGATTTGGCCAGCCGGCAATGGACGCACCAAAATAAGCCCCTTGTTCGTATTAGTCAGTATGGCAGGGAACCGCGGTAAAAAAATATTTTCTCGCGTTCCGCTTGGGTCGCCAGCGGAGCTTTTGAACAAAATAATGGCCCGTGTCCGCGAGGAGGAAAAATTTTTTGCCAAAAGACAGATTTTTATTTTTTCCGCTGTTGTCGCCTCGGCTGCCGCGATTTTTCTTCCCGCTCTCGGCATTTTCCGTCAGGAATTTTTTCAAACAGGGTTTTTCCAATTTTTACCGCTTTTGTTTTCCGATTTCGGAGCCATAGCGGGTAATTGGCAGGACTTCGGTTTGCTTCTGCTGGAATCGTTTCCAGCGGCGAGCATAGCTGTTTTTCTGACAGGGGCTTTTATTTTGCTTTGGTCGTCAAAAAATTTTTTCCGAGCAATAAAAACTTTTTCTTATGGATACTGACAAAACGTCAAAAGGTAAAAACGAATTTTCGTCGCTTTCCGTTGCTAATAATTTTTGTCAATCAAAAAAATTCAGGATTGTTTTGGCGGCGGTCGGCTGCCTGATTGTTTTGATTATTGTGTTTAAAACCGGAGAATTTGTGGGGTACAGAAAGGCGCGTTTTTTTGAGCGGTGGGGGGAAAATTATCATCGCAATTTCGGCGGTCCGCGCGATGGATTTTTTCCTAGTTTCCGGTATGATTTTGATGATAGCACGCCGTTTGGCGCTTCTTTCAGCGCCCCTTCCAGTATTCACGGCGTTTTCGGAACAATCATCAAGATTGACAACACGGCCAGCTCAACGTTTTTGACTGTTAAAGGAGAAGACAATATGGAAAAAATTGTTTCTCTTTCCGATAATACGACTATTGTCAGCCGCCGCGACATTATCAAAGCATCGGAACTTAAAATTGACGACCGCGTGGCAGTCATCGGCGCTCCCAATGAGCAGGGACAAATTGAAGCCAAATTTATCCGGGTATTTCGGTAATTTCGCCGTATAATTTATGACACCCCAATTCATTAAAAAAATTTTATCCAACAAGATATGGCTCACCGGCGCCGTTGTTTTGGTTTTGGCGTTGGGCTATGGCGGGTATAAATACTTTTTCAGCGGCAATCCGGCCCCTCAATATGTTTCTTCCCAGATACAAAAAGGGACAATTGTTGCTTCTGTTTCCGGCACCGGACAAGTTTCCAATTCCAGCCAAATAGACATTAAATCCAAAGTTTCCGGAGACGTTGTTTATATCGGCGCGCGAAACGGCCAAGAGGCGGGGTCTGGTCAGCTTCTGCTTCAATTAGACGACGTTGACGCGCAGAAAGCATTGCGCGACGCCCGGACCAATCTTGATTCCGCCAAGCTGGCTCTGGAAAAACTAAAAGAGCCGCCGGACGCTTATTCTCTTTTGCAGGCGGAAAACGCTGTGGCGCAAGCCAAAGATTCTCGGAAAAGCGCGCAGGACAATCTGCAAAGCGCTTACGAAGATAGGTTCAATTCCGTTGCCAACACTTTTGTTGATTTGCCTCCGATGATGAGCGGATTGCAGGACATTCTTTTTTCCACGGCGCTTTCCGGCGGCCTTCAGCAGAATGTTGATTATTATTCTTCGGCCGTGCAAAGTTATGACTCGGCCGTTTTAACGCTTCGCGACGATGTTAGGGACAAATATAATTTAAGCCGCCAGGCCTATGATAAAAATTTCAGCGATTACAAACTGATTTCCCGGTTTTCTGACCAGACGACAATTGCCGGCATCACCAATGAAACTTACCAGACATCCAAACTTATCGCCGACGCCCTCAAGGGCGCCGCTAATCTTATCCAGTTTTATCAGGACAAATTAACCGAGCATAATCTCAAAATTAATCCCGCTTCCAATACCCAGCTGGCCAGCTTAAACGCTTTTGTCGGCCAGATTAATTCGCACCTTTCCAGCCTTTTGTCAATTCAAAACAGCATTCAATCTTACAGCGACGCCGTTACCGCTGCCGAACGTTCCATTTCCGAAAAACAAGCGGCTTTGGATAAACTGAAAGCCGGTCCCGACGTTTTGGATATTCAATCAGCCGAGTTGACTGTTAAGCAGCGGGAAAACGCGCTCTTGGACGCCAAAAAAAATCTTGACGATTACTATATCCGAGCGCCGTTTGAAGGCATTGTCGCCAAAATAAATTTTGACAAAGCGGAAACAGTTGCCGCGGGAGCGAGCGCGGCGACTTTCATCGTCAAGCGGCAAATTGCGGAAATTTCCCTTAACGAAGTTGACGCGGCAAAAATTAAAATCGGGCAAAAAACGACTTTGACTTTTGACGCGGTTCCGGATTTGACCCTTACCGGAAAAGTAACGGAAGTAGAC
Source organism: uncultured Candidatus Saccharibacteria bacterium (assembly GCA_964453135.1). Taxonomy (GTDB): domain Bacteria; phylum Patescibacteriota; class Minisyncoccia; order UBA6257; family UBA9933; genus CAYVOL01. The sequence continues at coordinate 29,348 of CAYVOL010000004.1, forward strand.
ACCATCGGCACGGTTTCGCAGGGTGTAGTTTCTTACAATGTTAAAATCGCGCTGGACGCTCAAAACGACAAAATCAAGCCGGCGATGAGCGTTTCCGCCAGTATTATCACCGAGGTTAAGCAGGATATTCTTTTAGCGCCCAATGCGGCTGTTAAATTTGACAGCGCGGGCAATTATGTTGAGGTGCTGGTGAACGGCGCGCCGCAGAAAAAAAATGTTAAAACCGGAATTTCCAATGACAAAGAAACGGAAATTATTAGCGGAGTAAACGAAGGAGACGCTGTTATTACCCAGACAATAGCATCTAATAGTCAGTCAGCCCAATCCTCCCAGCAGTCGAGCATTTTCCGGTTGCCCGGAACAGGCGGGAGATAGAGTACGATGATTTGCAAGGATTTGTAAGAAATCCGAGCGTTGTTTATATTTCGGAACGAGATCCTTCGTCCGCCAACTGGCGGACTCAGGATGACGGAAACGGTTAGAATGACGCCTTGTTGTCATTCTGAGCCCCGACCACTTGTCATTCTGAGCGAAGCGAAGAATCTACCATGTCTTCGTTATGTCATTCTGAATCCGCCAACTGGCGGACTCAGGAGGACAATTAAAACGGGATGACAATAAAACAACAACGATGAAAAGTGTAAATAATACTATGAAATCTCACCGATGATTGAATGCCAAAATATCGTCAAAATTTACAAAAACGGAGATTTGGAAACCTTAGTATTGAAGGATGTTTCTTTCAGAATAGAAGCGGGAGAGTTTGTGGCGATTATGGGTCCGTCTGGCTCGGGCAAATCAACACTAATGCATCTTTTGGGCTGTCTTGACGCTTTAACTTCGGGAAAATATTTTTTGGACGGCCATGATGCCTCCCGGCTTTCCGAAGACGAGCTGGCGAAAATCCGCAATCAAAAAATCGGTTTTGTTTTTCAGTCTTTTAATTTGCTCCCGCGCGCCGATGTCGTGCGCAACGTCAGTTTGCCTTTGATTTACAGCGGAGTAGAGAAAAAGAAGCGCGATGAAGCGGCGAAGGCGTCTTTAACGGCCGCGGCTTTTCCGGAAAATTTTTGGTTTCATCTGCCTAATCAATTATCCGGCGGAATGATGCAAAGAGTGGCTATTGCCCGCGCTCTGGTTAATAATCCGGCGCTCGTTTTGGCGGACGAGCCGACCGGAAATTTAGATACTAAAACCGGCGAAATGGTGCTGGATACTTTTCAGCGCCTTAATGCGGAACAAGGTCGCACTGTTGTTTTAATCACGCACGAGCTTTACGTGGCGGAACACGCCCGGCGGATAATTCATATCCGCGACGGAAAAATTATCAGCGACGAGAACGTAAAACATAGAAAAATAGCCAATCATCACACGTTTTAAAAATTCAAAATCCAAAATGAAAATCTCAAAATGACAATTAGAAATCCAAAATCATTTTTACCTTCCGCTATTCAATTTCATTTTTAATTTTACATTGTCATTTTGCATTTTGAGATTTAAGTTTTTCACTTATTAAGATGACTTTTCGCGATTTATTTTTTGAAACAATTATTTCTTTAAGCGCCAATAAAGTTCGTTCTAGTTTGACTATTTTAGGCATTGTTATCGGCATTGCTTCGGTGGTGGCCATGCTTTCTATCGGCCAGGGCGCGAAAAACTCCATTCAATCAAGCATTGAAGGGCTTGGTTCTAATCTGCTGACGATTTTGCCGGGCATTGTTCAGCCGGGCCGGGGGATTATTTCCGCGGGCAGAGGCACGGCGCAAACTTTAAAGAACGCCGACCTTGACGCGTTGAAACAAGTCAATACTATTTCCGCGATTTCGCCCGAAGTCCAGCGCCGTTTTCAGGTAGCGGCTTCTACCGGCAATAACACTAACACCACCGTGTCCGGCGTCGAGCCGGCTTATGTTTTCGTCCGCAATGTTTCTTTGGCAAAGGGAAGTTTTATTTCTGAAAGTAACTTGCGCAGTTTGGGGAAAGTAGCGGTTTTGGGGGCAAACGCGGCGAAAGATCTTTTCGGCGATACTGACCCGATTGATAAAACCGTGCGCATCAATAAAATTATTTTCCGCGTAGTCGGAGTTCTTAATCCTAAAGGCGGAATAGGATTTTCCGGCCCTGATGACCTGGTGATTATTCCTTTGACCACGATGCAGAAAGTTATTGCCGGCGTTGATTATTTAAGTATAATTTCTATCAGCGTTGCCGATAAAGAACAAATGAACGCAACCCGCGATTTAATCAGCAATGCTTTATTGAGACAGCACCGGGTTATGGAAGCGGATTTTTCCATCATTTCGCAGGAAGATATTTTAGGCGCTTTGTCGCAGGTGGTAAATACTTTTACAATTTTCCTTACTTCCATCGCGGGAATTTCGCTGGTTGTTGGCGGCATCGGCATTATGAATATGATGCTTACCACGGTTACCGAGCGTACCCGCGAAATCGGCTTAAGAAAAGCCATTGGCGCCCGGCGCCGCGACATCAGCCGCCAATTTTTAATGGAAGCAGTGGCGCTTACTTTTTTCGGCGGTTTAGTCGGGATAATTTTGGGCTGGATTGCTTCTTTGGCGGTATCGCAATTCGCCGGCATTTCCACCAGCGTTTCTTTCATGGCGATTGCTCTGGCATTTGGCGTGGCGGCGGTTATCGGAATTGTTTTCGGTTATTATCCCGCGCGCAAAGCCGCTCGCATGAATCCCATTGAGGCGTTAAGATATGAGTAGTAAAATAGCTACGAATTAATACGAATATACGAATAGCAGATAATTAAGCCATACCCTCTATGCGACGCGCCGCAACACGATTTATAATTTATGCCGCGCTGATTTGTTTGTCGGCGCTTTTAATCTGGTTATTAATCGCCAACGGCTTTTGGCCAGTGGCAGTGGTAAATTATCAGCCGATTTTTTATCGCGATTGGTCTTTGGGTTACGGAGCCGCTTACAGGTTTTATGAAAATGAATTAATCCGGAGCAAATCAGACGTAAAAATTCTGGTAGACGAAAAGTATAAGCAGGAATTAAAAAGAGCGTCTTTAGAGTCGCTCATTAATGAAAAAATAATTCATCAGGAATTGGTCAGTATGTTTGGCCGGCGTGAACTGGCGCGATTAGTCGGCGGCAAGGTAGACAAAATAGATTTGAACAAAGAGGAGATGAAAAAGGGGACAGAGCTTTTATACGGCTTGCCTGCCGAAAATTTCAGAAGAATAATTTTAATTCCCAAAGCAGAAGAAGAAATTTTGGGCGAGAAATTACTGGCTGGCGGAAACAGTTTGATCAACTGGCTGGAATCAGCCAGAGGCGGAATAAAAATCGTATTTTTTGTGAAAGGATATTACTGGGACAAGAATGGCCTGCAGGTGATTTCTTCCTGAAATTTTTACCAGTTTATTTTTGTCCTTGCCAGGGAAACATTTATTGATTAAAATAAATCAAAGGTCGATTTAAATATATTTTATTTTTTGCCTGATTGTTTCAGATATCTTTTTTGACGCGTCTTGTAATAATCGGGCGAGGTGTAAAAAAATATGAAAGCAAAATTGATTTCCGTTTTAGGAGTGGCCGCGATTTTGGCGACAACTTTGCCGGTTTTGGCGCAGACGACCTCAACAGGAAGCGGTCATGGCGATGCCACTAGCACTCCTCCGCGTTTTGACGCGGTTTGTATGCAAACAGCGGTGGATAAGCGGGACAGCGCTATTATCAGCGCCTGGGACGTTTATTCCGCGGCGGTGAAATCCGCTTTGTCTGCCCGCAAGGATGCTTTGAAGTCTGCATGGGGCATAACTGACGCGAAGGAAAGAAGAGCGGCCATAAAGAAAGCTTGGGCTGATTTTTCTTCTGCTGTAAGACAAGCCCGCAAAGATTTCAATTCAGCCAGAAAAAGCGCTTGGAAGACTTTCATGGCTGACAGGCGCGCTTGCGGAACAGGAGCGGTCAGAGAAGACAATTCCAGTGAAAGAAATGACGCCGCGCTTTAATAAGCAAGGCGCATGCATAATATTCACAATGCACAAAAGAAAAACCCCGATAATCGGGGTTTTTCTTTTGTGCTCGCAACGTTTTAGGCTGTCGCTATTTGTTTTTTGACTTCTTTCTTTTCGGCTTTTGGTTTGCTGTACCAAATAACCGCGGCCGCCGCGATAAGAATAACAATCACAACGGGAATAATAACTTTTCGTTTTGCTATTCGGGAAAGCAGGGAAGCGGAAGCCTGATTAGAATTGGAAACCGTAATTTGATTTGCCTCCGAAGGATTTTCCAAGGGATTGTTTGCCGATAATGATTGGACGTCAACGGAATTATCGGCTGATTGGTTTGCCGGAGCATTCCCCGCTGTTTCTCCGCCATTTTTTGCGCTTGCCGGCGACTCGGCTAAAGCGTTGGCATTAGTATTAGATTGAGATACTATCTCATTAAGAGTCGCCAAACTGCTTTTTAGCGTCGCCAATTGAGAGGAAACAGCCGCCTTGTCTGATAATTTATTATTCTGTAATTGTCCTTTGATAATAGCCAGTGTTTTTCCTAATTCAGTCAAGCTTTTTTCTAAAGCGTTCAGATTGTCGGCGGTCAATACAGAAGAATTTTTTTCCGCTTCCTGGATCTTAGCCAGTTCTTGAAGTTCCGCCAGCCTTGCTTTCATAGTGCCGAGTTTTTGCTGTAAGCCGGAAATATCACGAGAGTCGGCGGTTGGATTGGCGGTTTGAGCCAATGCGAGAGAAGATCCGAAAAACAAAACCGAACTCATTGACAGCGATGTCAGGGCAATAATAGTCAGTTTCTTCATAAAAATTTATGCGCGTCGTTTATTCTGTCTCGACTTTTATTGATTAAGGATATTTGTCAAAGAGCAAGCAGAAATAAGGATTTAATTCAGCTGCTTTTTACAAGCAGCGGAAATCCCGCGAATAAGAAAAACTCGAAATTGCTGAATGTATTATAGCAGATTATTGAAAATTAAGGCAAACAAAAAAGGAGCTGTTGAGTTATCTTTTCAAACGAGCGAAAAGAGATAAAACGAAAATTGCCGAAGCGGTTAAAATGAAAAGCGGTCCCGGGGCGAATCCCATTTTATAAGATAGACCCATTCCGATAATCGCGGCGGCAACTCCGAATACAACGCTGTTAATCATAAAAGCGCGCAAACTGCGGGAAACGTTTTTCGCCGCGGCCGCGGGAATAATCGTTAGGGCGCCCATCAAAAGAGCGCCTGCGAATTTAATGCCTATCGCCACAGCCAGGGAAAACAACAAGAGAAAAAAGAAATCCAACGTTTTGTTGTTAATGCCGGCGGAATGAGCCAGTTCCTCGGATAAAACATTGATAGCCAATTTTTTATACATTGCTATAACTGCTGAAATGAGAACAAGAGAAAGCATTATGGAAATTAAAGCGTCCGCCGCGGTTAATTGGGTGATATTGCCGAAGAGCGCTTCCAATAAATCTTCTTTGGGGATAATTAAAACACTGACAGCCAAACTGGAGGTAAACAAAATGCCCGTCAAGGTGTCGGCGGAAAGAGAAGTTTTGTATTTAAGGAACAGAATGACGAGAGAAGAGAAAATCAAAAAAGCGAAACCGCCTAAATAGGGATTAAAATTAAATAAAAAGCCCAAAGCCATTCCCGGCAAAGCCACGTGGCTTAAAGCGTCGCCCATCAAGGCCATTCTTCTTAAAATGACAAAACTGCCCAATAAACTGGCGGCGGCGGCGATAAAGATAACGGCAATGAAAGGTAAGGGATGGTAAAGCATGGATTAATGTCGGTGCTGGTAGATTCCTTTCTCTGATCCGAATACTTTTTTGATAGTTTCTGGCGTAAGAATTTTTTCCGGCTCGCCAAAGCAGATGTTTTTATGGTTTAAGCACATCACTTTGTCGGCGTATTGGTAGACAATATGCAAATCGTGGGAAATTAAAATAGCGGATAATTTGAATTCTTTTTGTAATGACTCCAGCGTCTGGTAAATAGACTCTTGTCCGTAGATGTCAACGTCCGCCGTGGGCTCGTCAAATAAAATTATATCGGGATTCTCCAGCAAAGCCCAGCCGATAAAAAGACGCTGGCGCTGTCCCGCGGATATTTCTCCCAAGCCGGCTTTTAATATCTTTTCCTCCAGCCGGATGTTCGCTAAAATTTCTCTTATCCGCTCAGAAGATATTTTCTCGCTCCTTAATTTCAAAAATTCTTCCACGGTCAAGGGAATGGTTTTTTCCACTTCAATTCTTTGGGGCACGTATCCTATTTTTATGTTCGGCGCCCATTTTATTTCTCCTTGATGCGGCAGGAATCCTAAAAGAGCCTTGAAGAGCGTGGTTTTTCCGGCGCCATTGGGGCCGATAATCGCCAAAGATTCGCCTTGCTCCACTTCAAAATTTATATCTTCCAAGACGACATCTTTGTCAATGGCGACCTTCAAATTTTTTACTTCCAGAATTTGCATAATAAAATATTATAGCATAAAATTTTATAACGTATAATTTGTATCTTGCGGCGCATCTTATGTTGTAAGATGCGCGTTACATGCTACACGATTAGAATGGAAATTATTTTTTTTATCATCATACTTGTTGTGCTGATGGCGGGATTGTGGTGGCTAAAAAAAAGTCTTTCCCGTCCAGCCAAAGACGACTCCGCCTCTTTGCTTTTGCTTCAAAACCAAATTAACGAAATCACCAAAACTTTGGATTCTAAATTAAGCGAATCCACCCGCATTATCCAGCATCAGTTCGGCGAAAGCAGCCGCCTCATCAGGGAAATAACCCAGGAACTTACGCGCGTGGGAGAAGGGCAAAAACAGGTGGTGGATGTGGCGAAGCAATTGGAAGATTTACAGGATATTCTTAAAAATCCTAAACAGCGCGGCGTTTTAGGCGAGTATTTTTTGAAAACCGTTCTGGAAAATGTTCTTCCGCCGGGAAGTTTCCAGATGCAGTATGAATTTAAAGACGGCAATATTGTTGACGCCGCTATTTTCGTCAAAGACAAAATCATCGCCGTTGATTCAAAATTTTCTCTGGAAAATTACAATCGTCTTTTGGAGGTCAGAGACGAAACAGAGAAGCAGAAATTGGAATCCGCTTTTCGCGAAGACCTTAAAGCGCGCATTGATGAGACCTCTAAATACATCAAGCCCGCGGAAAATACGATGGAATTCGCTTTCATGTTCATTCCTTCGGAAGCGGTTTACTACGATTTGCTTATCAATAAAGTCGGTTCGGTGAAATCCAGCACCCGAGATTTGATTGAATACGCCGCCGGAGAGAAAAAAGTGATGATAGTTTCACCCAGCACTTTTTTGGCTTATCTTCAAACCGTTTTACAGGGGTTGAAAGCTTTGCAGATAGAAGAATCAGCCAAAGAAATAAGGCGAAGAGTAATTGAACTGGGAAGACACCTGTCTAATTACGAAGATTATATGAAAAAAATAGGAGTTCATTTGGGAACAACAGTGAATATGTACAATAGCGCTTATAAAGAATTGGGCAAAATAGACAAAGACGTTTTACGCATTACGGGCGAAGCGGCCGGCCTGGAGCCTTCTCTCGTAAACAAGCCGTCGCAGGAGGACGAGGATTAACTTCGCGACAATTCTCCGGTACACTCGTTCTAAGGGATTCAGTAAACTTGATATCTACTTCAAATCTTATATTCTGATGTTATTATCGCGTCGCAACTTACGAGGCGCGCGTTTTACGCTTTATGGAAGAAAAAATAATCATTAAAGGAGCGAGGGTCCATAATTTGAAAAACATCAGTTTGGAAATCCCGAAAAATAAAATGGTTATTTTTACCGGCGTTTCGGGCAGCGGAAAATCGTCTCTGGCCTTTGACACGATTTTCGCCGAAGGCCAAAGAAGATACATTGAATCTTTATCGCCTTACGCGCGCCAATTTTTGGGACAGATGGACCGGCCGGACGTTGACGAAATTACCGGCCTTTCTCCGGCCATTGCCATAGACCAGCGGGCGCTTTCGCATAATCCGCGCTCTATTGTGGGAACGCTTACGGAAATTTACGATTATTTAAGAGTGCTTTACGCCCGTTTGGGGGAAATCCATTGTCCTCAGTGCGGAGCGAAAATTGAAAAACTTTCCTTGGATGAAATGGTTGACATTATAAAAGACAAAGCTAAAGAATTAGAGCAAAATACGGCAACAATTTTATCGCCCGTTGTGATGGGCAGGAAAGGGGAATACTATCAGTTGCTTTACAATTTTTTATCATTGGGATTTAGCGAGGCGCGCGTGGACGGAAAATTTGTTTCTCTCCATGACAGGATAGAATTGTCTCGCTACAAAATGCACAACATCGAAATTGTGATTGACAAAACGCTTGTCAGCGACGAAAGCCGCTTGTTTGAGGCGCTGGAGACAGCGCTGGACCACAGCAAGGGACTGGCTCTAATTCTTTTAGATGAGTCACGGGGCAATTCAGCGTCAGTTTCGCGCGGTTTAGGGACGCAGGAGTTCATTCTTTCCAGTAAATGGACTTGTCCAAATGATAATTTTTCTTTTCCCGAAGTGGAACCGCGCTTATTTTCTTTTAACAGCCCTTACGGCGCTTGCGAAAATTGCCATGGCTTGGGGAAAACAGATTTATTTTTGAAAACAATCTGTCCGGCTTGCCAAGGGAAGCGGTTAAAACCGGAAACTTTGGGCGTAAGAATCAAAGGCAAAAACATTTGGGAAATAACTTCCTTGACCATTGACAAGTGCCACGATTTTTTTGTCCATTACCGGAAAAATCTCAATGAACGGGAGAAAAAAATCGCGGAAAATGTTTTGAAAGAAATAATCGGCCGGCTCCAGTTTCTTTTGGAAGTCGGGCTGGATTATATTTCGCTGGACAGGGAAGCGGAAACTTTAAGCGGCGGCGAGGCGCAGAGGATAAGACTGGCGTCGCAAATCGGCTCCCAGCTCTCCGGCGCGCTTTATGTCTTGGACGAGCCGACCATCGGCCTTCACGAGCGCGATACCGAGAGATTGATTAAAACATTGAAAGTTTTGAAAGAGCAAAATAATACGCTCATCGTGGTGGAACACGACGAAAAAACAATTCATGCCGCGGATTATTTGGTTGACTTGGGTCCTTTAGCCGGAAGGCAGGGAGGAGAAGTGGTGGCGCAGGGAGAAATAAAAACTTTTTTTAAATCAGCGAAGAAAGAGGAAAAGTTTCCCCGTTCTTTGACCTTGAAATATTTGAAAGGGGAGGAGAATATCGCGCTTCCGGAAAATCGCCGAGCCAAACAAGCGGAGAAAATTAAAATTATAGGCGCCCGGGCGAATAATTTGAACAACATTGACGTGGAAATTCCTTTGAGGAAGCTGGTGTGTTTTACCGGCGTTTCCGGCAGCGGTAAATCTTCTTTGGTGCACGATGTTTTATACGAAAATCTGGCGAATATCAAAAGTCATTTCAGCGAAGCAACGAGAGGATTGAAGAATGTCAGCAAAATTTTGGGCAGTGAATACATTGATAAAATAGTGATGGTTGACCAGTCGCCCATCGGTCGCACGCCGCGTTCCAATCCCGCCACTTATACCGGCATCTGGACTCCCATCAGGGATTTTTACGCTTCTTTGGAGGAAGCGCGCGCCAGAGGGTATTCGGCTTCCCGCTTTTCTTTCAATGTTTCTTCCCAAGCTGGCGGCGGACGCTGCGAGGCTTGCGACGGCGCCGGATTTAATCTGGTGGAAATGCATTTTCTGCCGGCGGTGAAAGTCGCCTGCGATGTCTGCCGCGGAAAAAGATTTAACCGCGAAACTTTGCAGGTGAAGCATAACAAAAAAAATGTTCACGATGTTTTGGAAATGACCATTGACGAAGCGGTTGATTTTTTTGACGGCATTTATCTTATAACCGACAAACTGAAAGTTCTGCGGGAGGTGGGCTTGGGGTATCTGCAGTTGGGCCAATCCGCCACCACCTTGTCTGGCGGCGAAGCGCAAAGAATAAAATTGGCTCGCGAGCTTACGCATCCTTTGGGAAAGAGAGCGTTATATCTTTTGGATGAGCCGACAGTGGGACTTCATTATTACGATATAGACGCGCTTCTGAAAGTTTTCAATAAATTGATTGATAAGGGCAACACCGTGGTTGTGATTGAACATAACATGCAGGTGATAAAGATGGCGGATTACGTGATTGACTTGGGGCCCGAAGGAGGAGAAAATGGCGGAAAGGTAGTGGCTTGCGGCGCGCCGGAAGAAATCGCTAAAAACAAAAACTCCTGGACCGGCGCGTATTTGAAAGAGTATTTATCATGAAGTCTATAAAAGACAAAGCGAAAAAATTTCCGCTCTCATCGGGAGTTTATTTATTTTTGGATAAAAATAAAAATGTTCTTTATGTCGGCCGGGCAATTTCTTTAAGAAGGCGAGTTTTAAATTATTTTAGTAGCAACATTGACTCGCGCATTCGGGAGATGGTCGCGCTGGCAAAGAGTATCAAATACCTTAAAACAGATTCTCTGCTGGAAGCGGTTATTCTGGAAGCTAACTTAATTAAAAAATATTGGCCGAAATATAACGTCAAAGAAAAAGACGACCGTTCGTTCATTTATATTGCCATAGACGAATCCCAAGATTTTCCCGAGCCGATTATTTTACGCGGGAAAGAAATTGATAGAAAAATAACAGCCAAAAATTTCCGCTTATTCGGACCCTACCAAAGTTTGTCTTTGGTTAATAACGCTTTGAAAATCATCAGGCGGATTTTCCCTTACAGCACATGCAAAGCGGGGCATCCTTGTTTTTATTATCAAATCGGCTTGTGTCCGGGCAGGTGCATCGGGGCGGTTTCCAAGAATGATTATCGGAAAAACATTAAAAATATAATCTTGCTTTTGGAAGGCAAGCGTAAAAAATTGCTGGAAAAATTAAAGAAAGAAAATCCGGAAAAAGCCAAAGCGCTGGAGCATATTCAGGATGTGGCTCTTTTGGAAAAAAACGGAGAAAAAAATTTGAATGTAGAATTGGGAATTTTAAGCGGGCGCATAGAGGGCTATGACATTTCCCACTTATCCGGCAAAGAAACTGCCGGAGCGATGGTTGTTTTTATAAACGCTGAACCAGAAAAAAACCAATACCGCAAATTTTTAATTCATTCAGCCGCTAACAACGATTTGCTGGCTTTGGAAGAAACAATCTTGCGCCGCTTGCGCCATAAAGAATGGCCGCTTCCCAATTTTATTTTAATTGACGGCGGAAGGCCGCAGGTCAGCCATATTTCTAAAGTTTTAGTAAGGGAAAAGATAGAGATTCCTTTCGCGGGCATTTCCAAGCTTGCCGGTGACAAATTGGTTTTTCCGAAAGGAATAGATAAGTCTGTTAAAAAATTGTTGGAATCACGAAAAGAAATCTTATTAAAATTGCGCGACGAAGCCCACAGATTTGCCATTTCTTTCAGCCGGCAGAAAAGAAAAATCAAACAATGATTTTATTATCTTGCCTGCGCCATAGTCGCGCGTCTGCCACTTGCTTTTCATTGCCATATATGCTATATTAAAAACGAAAGTAGGTTCTCATCGCGTTTCTCTTAATCCGCTCTATAAACTTGAGCGAGGGGCGAGACAAATTGGATGAGGCGGTCGCCCTACAAAAATTAACACATCAAGATGGCTAAAAGATTATATATTGGCGGTCTTCCGTATTCCACTACCGATGAAGAATTGAAGAATTCTTTTTCCGAAGCCGGAGTCGTAACTTCAGCCAATGTCATTATTGACAAAATGACGGGCCGCTCGCGCGGTTTCGGATTTGTGGAAATGGAGAACGACGATGAAGCGGATAAAGCGATTGAAATGTTCAACGGAAAAGAAATGGGAGGAAGAAAAATCATCGTTAACGAAGCCCGCCCCATGAACGCCGAAAGAGGCGAGAGGTCATTCGGCGGAGGACGCCGGGACTTCCGGGGAGGAGGACGAAGATACTAAACCTTTTCAGGACGTCAATGTGAAAACAAGGGCCGTCCCGCTATGGCGGGGCGGTTTTTGTTTTTTGTGCCGCCTCTCGTCGGTCTTCTGGCGTGCTCTTGCCAAAAATAATTAACTTTTTATAATTAAAGAAAAGTCGCGTTAATTATCAGGTTGCTTTGTGGTTGCTTTGTTAATTTTTATGGATACCACAATAAAAAACATTATTGGCTGGGCCGCGATAATCGGCATTTTGGCCGGTATTTATTTCGTCGTTGTTTACGCCAATTCTTATTCTCAATCTGTTGAGTTTTCGTCTTCGCGCAGTTTTTCAGTAAGCGGAGAAGGGAAAGTAGCCGCTATTCCTGACATCGCCTCATTTACTTTCAGCGTTATTAGCGAAGGGAAAGATATTGCTGGTATCCAAAAAGACAATACCGAAAAAACCAATAGCATTATCGCGTTTATAAAATCAAAAGGTGTGGAAGACAAAGACATTAAGACGCAAAATTACAATCTTGAGCCTCGCTATCAGTATTATTCCTGTCCGACTCCGCTGGCAAAAGGAACTTCTCCGGAATCGTTTCCCATTAGGCCGTGCCCTCCGGCGGAAATTGTCGGTTATACCATTACTCAAACCGTTTCCGTTAAAATAAGAAATTTCAGTAAGATAGGGGATATCCTTTCCGGCGTTGTTCAAAAAGGAGCTAATCAAACATCGCAATTAGAATTTACGATTGACGACGCGGCGGCTCTGCAGAATAAAGCCAAGCAGGAAGCCATTGAAAAGGCAAGGAGACAGGCAGAGGCAATCGCTCAAGCCGGCGGATTCAAAATAGGGCGGCTTATTTCCGTTGATGAGAGTGCCGTTTTTCCTTATCCGATGGCGATGTCTAGAGGAGCAGCCGTTTACGCTGAAAAATCCACGGTGGCGCCGCCTGTTATTGAACCGGGCTCCCAGGAAATCATTGCCACGGTCACTTTACGATACGAAATTAGATAAGTATCAAGTATCAGGTGTCAAGTATCAAGCGTTGGGTTAGGGGCAGGCGTCGGGTGTTAAGCGTTAGTTTTATATTTAACGGTAATCGCTGATTTATCAAACCGCGATATTTGCCAAGTTTACTGAAATCAATACCTCGCAACTTTATAAATTTTACGAACTTTATAAACTATCTAAATGACGCCCGTTGAGCAAATCAAAGAAAAATTGGATATTGCGGAATTTATCCGTCAATACGCGGAGTTAAAGCCGGCGGGGAAAAATTTCAAAGCCAACTGTCCGTTTCACAAGGAAAAAACTCCTTCTTTTATCGTGTCGCCGGAAAGGCAGACTTGGCATTGTTTCGGTTCCTGCTCTGAAGGCGGCGATATTTTCAAGTTTTTGATGAAATATGAAAATATTGAGTTTTATGAAGCGCTGAAAATTTTGGCGGAAAAAGCCGGAGTGGAATTGAAAAGAACCAGCCCGCAGGACCAGAAGCAATTTGGCGTTTTGTATGACATCAACGAAAGCGCCAAAGATTTTTTTAAGAAACGGCTGGGGCAAAATTCTCGCGGCCAAAAGTATTTTCAGGAACGAGGGTTAAAACCGGAAACCATAGAAGAATTTGAACTGGGAATGTCGCCCGAGGGTTTTGACGAGCTTACTATTCATCTCATTAATCTCGGCTATGACGTTAAAGATATTGAACGGGCCGGCTTGAATTTCAAAAGCGAGCGGGGAACGTATATTGACCGCTTCCGCAACCGCCTGATGTTCCCCGTTTACAACCATTTCAATAAAGTGGCGGCGTTTTCCGGAAGAATTCTGCCCGAGTTGGACAACGGCGAAACAGGAAAATATGTAAATAGTCCGGAAACTTTCATTTACAGCAAATCAAAAATCCTTTACGGATTTTCCAAATCAAAAAATTTCATTCATCAGGAGCGGGAAGCTGTTTTGGTTGAGGGACAAATGGATTTTTTGATGCTTTGGCAGAGCGGCATTAAAAATATCGCCGCCACTTCTGGCACCGCCTTGACTCAGGAGCACTTAAAATCGTTAAAACGCCAGACGGAGAATCTTGTTTTTTGCTTTGACAGCGACGAAGCCGGTTTGAAAGCCGCGGAACGCAGCATAGATTTGGCCAATGGCCTTGATTTCAATGTCAAAATTTTAACCCTTAAAGATTATAAAGATCCGGCGGAAGCTGCTCTTAGCGCGGCCGATAAATTACCGCAATTGATAAGAAGCGGCAAATCGGCTATGGATTTTTATTTTGAGCGGTATCTCTCCGGCGGTTCATTGGGAGGGGAAACCAGTGGCGATTCGCGCGGAGATTTCGGCAAGTTGAAAAATAGCATCAGAATTATTTTGGGAAAAATAAAAAATTTAGGCAGCGCCTTGGAGCGCAGCCGCTGGCTGAAAGAATTGTCTTCCCGGGTTAATATTTCCGAGAGCGCCCTTTTGGAAGAAATGGAAAGGATAAACAGCAATTTTTCGGCAAGCGCCTCTGTTTCTATCACGGCCAATCCGTCTGCTTTTCAGCCTTTTAACGGCAGCCGCTGGGATTTGGTGGCGGAAAGACTGATAATTTTATCCCACCTTAATTCCGGTTTTAATGACAAGGCGTCTGAATGCCTCGGATATTTTCCGGAGAAATACAAAACTATTTTTTTCAAGGAAGATCTTTTGCCTCAATTGCCGGAAGAAGCGCAAAAAATAAAAGAACGGCTGGAATCTCTTTCCGCTCTGGAATCTGAAAAAGACGTTCAATTATTGTCCAAAGAGTTTGACGAACTAATAGAACAGCTGAAAAACGAATCTGCCAAAGAAAAAAAGAAAACTTTGCTGGAGATTATCAGGAAGGCGGAAAGAAACAAAGACGAAGAAAAATTAAGCAAAGCGCTTTGTGAGTTTGACGGACTGGTAAAATCGGGCTATACTGAAAATTCTTAATTGGCAAGTTCAGCCTCAATTATTTTATAAACGGCCGTTGCCTTTTTATTTTCCTCCGTAATTGGCCGTGAGTTTGTTTATGAAAAAAACAAAAAAGAAAAAAATAATTCCCAAAATAAAAAAACAGGGAGTTAAAAAAAATTTGTCAAAGAAACCCGTCCGACAAAGAGCTTCTTCTGTCAAAACTGTTAAAGCCGTCAAATCAAAATCCGCTAAACCGGCTAAAAAGGAAATTTTTAATACAGAGGCGGCTCAGGAACTGGTGGCGCGCGGTAAAAGTCGCGGTTTCGTCACGGACACGGAAATTCTCCAGCATTTTCCCAAGGTAGAGGAGGATTTGTCTTTTTTGGAAGAACTTTACGACTTTCTATCCAAAAATAATATTAAAGTCATTGAGACTGCCGCCCTCATTGAGCTCCCTTCGGAGGAGGTTTCCAAGAAAGAATTGGAAAAAGCCGTTATTGACACTGAAGAGTTGCCTGATTCAGTCCAGCTTTATTTGAAAGAAATCGGCCGCTATGCCCTGCTTACTTCTGATGAAGAAAAGGAATTGGCCAAGCGTTTGGAAAAGGGAGATGAATCAGCCCGCCAGCGGCTTATTCAGGCGAATTTGAGATTGGTAGTCTCCATTGCCAAAAGATACGCTCATCGCACCATTCAGTTGGGGATTTTGGATTTGATTCAAGAAGGGAACATCGGCTTGTCTAAGGCGGTGGATAAATTTGATTACCGCAAAGGATTTAAATTTTCCACTTATGCCACTTGGTGGATAAGGCAGGCCATCACTCGCGCCTTGGCGGATCAGTCCCGCACCGTGCGCATTCCCGTGCATATGATTGAAAATATCTCTAAATACACCCAAACCAGGCGCCGCCTGATGCAGGAATTGGGGCGCGACCCTTTAGCCGAAGAAATCGCCATTGAAATGGGCACTACGCCGGACAAAATTTATAATCTTCAAAAAATATCGCAGGAGGTTGTTTCTCTGGAAGCGCCCTTGATGGAAGACAGCGAAGAAACAACTTTGTCTGATTTGATTAAAGACGAAAAGAACATCACTCCGGTTCAGTATGCCGAGCTGACAATGTTGAAGGAGCGACTGAGAAAAATTCTTATAGATTTGACTGCGCGCGAGCAGGAAATTCTAAAATTGCGTTTCGGATTGGAAGACGGAGTTACTCACACTCTGGAAGAAGTGGGAAAAACTTTCGGCGTTACCCGCGAGCGAATCCGCCAGATTGAAGCCAAGGCGTTGGGGAAAATAAAGATTCACGAGCAGGCAAAGGAATTGAAGGGACATTTGCTTTAGCGGTGATTATTAAGCTTTGACTTTTGAATTTATCTTATGACTCATCGGGAAATTCGCCAAAAATTCTTTCATTTTTTCAAGTCCAAAGGACACGCCATTGTAAAATCATCTTCTCTTCTGCCCGACGACCCCTCGGTGCTTATTACTACTGCCGGCATGCAGCAATTCAAGCGTTATTACACGGGCGAGCTGGACGCGCTGAAAGATTTCGGCAGCCAGCGAACTGTTTCTATTCAGAAATGTTTCCGCACCAGCGACATTGAAGAAATTGGCGACGAAAGCCATTTAAGTTTTTTTGAAATGCTGGGCAATTTTTCTTTCGGTCCGGTGGAAGACGACGAACCACAAAATTTTTCTTCCGCCGGCTATTTCAAGCGCTCCGCCATTCATTGGGCCTTTGAATTTATCGTTAATGTTCTGGAAATTGATTTGAGCCGTATTTATGTCACCGTTTTCGCAGGCGACGAAGAAATTCCTTTTGACGAAGAATCTTACCGCGTTTGGCAGGAGGAAATCGGCCTTTCCGCTGATAAAATTGTGAAAGGAAGCCGTGCCGATAATTTTTGGGGGCCGACCGGAAACGAAGGGCCCTGCGGTCCTTGCTCGGAGATTTATATTGACGGCGTGGAAATATGGAATCTGGTTTTTAACGAATACTATAAAACCAAAGACGGCATTTATCGGCGGGCGGAAAAGCCCGGCGTAGACACGGGAATGGGGCTGGAACGTTTGGCCGCCGTGTTGCAGGGCGAGGAAAATATTTTCTCCACCGATATTTTTAGACCTTTGATGAATATGATAGGAGAATTGGCCCCGAAGGCCGATTCGCGCGCCAAGAGAATTTTCGCCGACCACTTACGGGCAATATTTTTTTTGACCGCCGATGGCATTCGTCCCTCCAATAAAGAAGCGGGTTATATCCTGCGCCGTCTTATTCGCCGCGTTTTGGCTTATTCTATAAAGAACGACATTCATGCCGATTTGTTTGCCGATAGCGCGCAAATAATCAAAGAGATTTTCGGGGAAACTTATCCGGAATTAAATAATGCGCAAGAAATTTTAGGAGTTTTGGAAGAGGAAAAACAAAAATTTGAAATAGCGATTAGCCAGGGAATTAAAGAAATAGAAACTCTGAAAGAAAAAATTACCGGCGAGAAAGCCTTTTATCTTTACGAAACGTTCGGGTTGTCGTTTGAGTTGATAAAAGAATTGGCGCCGACGTCTTTGACAAAAAATCTCCGCAGAGAAGATTTTGATAAAGAATTTAAGAAGCATCAGGAAATTTCCCGCGCCGGCGCGGAGAAAAAATTCGGCGGCCACGGCTTGATTTTAGACACCGGCGAATTAAAAGCCTCCAATGAAGAAGAAGCAAAAAAAGTTATCGCGCTTCATACTGCCACCCATCTTTTGCAGTGGGCTTTGCGTCAAGTGTTGGGCGACGGCGTGGAGCAAAGAGGCTCGGATATCAACGTCGAGCGGCTCCGTTTCGATTTTTCTTTCGGGAGAAAAATGACCGCGGAAGAAATTGAAAAAACGGAAAATTTGGTGAACGAAAAGATAAAAGAAAATTTGCCGGTTTATTTTAAGGAGATGCCCAAAGAAGAAGCGGAAAGCATTGGCGCGCTTTATTTTTTTAAATCCAAATATCCTTCTGTGGTAAAAGTTTTTTTCATCGGGTCAGAGCAAAGTGGGGGAGCTATTAGCAAAGAATTTTGCGGCGGGCCGCATGTGAATTATACTTCAGAGATAGGCAGTTTTAAGATTGCCAAAGAAGAAGCCGTTTCCAGCGGCGTAAGAAGGATTAGGGCGACAACAAAGCAAAATGAATAAAATAATTAAATTTTTTGACCGGCTGGAAGATAAAATAAGAAAAAGGCTGAGCCGCCGGCCGATTTTTTACGCGTTTTTGGGAAGCGTGGGCATAATTTTATTGTGGAGAGGCGTCTGGAAAATCGCCGATAATTTTGATTTATCCGGGCTTGCCTCCGTTATTCTGGGGCTTTTGATATTGTTAGCCACCGGACTTTTCGTGTCTTTTTTCATCGGAGAGCAAATCATCATTTCCGGAATCAAGGAAGAAAAAAGAATTGACGAGAAAACAGAAGAAGAAATAAAAGAAGAAGAGATTACTTTGCGGGAAATCCATCAGGACATTTCGGAAATAAAAGAGGAAGTTAACAATTTGTCTCATCGCAAAAAAGAAAATTAGCACTCTATGCCATCCGAAGAAAAAAAAGTTCCTGATATATTTCATAAGGCAAAGGCGGCCGATGCGGAGAAAAAAATTTTAAAGTTTTGGAAGGAAAACAGAATTTTTGAGAAAAGTTTGGAAAAACCGGCGCCAGCCGGAGAATTTGTATTTTACGACGGACCTCCTTTTGCCACCGGCACTCCTCATTACGGACATATTTTAGCCAGCGTTATTAAAGACGTCATACCGCGCTACCAGACAATGAAAGGAAAGCGGGTGCCGCGTCAATGGGGCTGGGATTGCCATGGCCTTCCCATAGAAAACATTGCCGAAAAAGAACTGGGCATCAAGCGGAAAAAAGAAATTGAAGAGCTGGGCATCGGGAAATTCAACGAATTCTGCCGTTCCAAAGTATTAAGCTATACCGAAGAATGGAAAAAGGTGATAGACCGCTTGGGTCGCTGGGCGGATATGGAAAGCGCCTACAAAACAATGGATCTCCATTATATGGAGACAGTTTGGGGGGTGTTTAAGCAGTTATGGGACAAAGGGCTTATTTACGAGGGCTATCGTTCTATGCACATCTGCCCGCGCTGTGAGACCACGCTTTCCCAGCAAGAAGTGGCAGAGGGATACAAAGACATAAAAGATATTTCCGCGACTGTTAAATTTGAATTAGAAGACGATGATATTCCGCGCAATTCTGCGTCAATTCAGAGTAATTCCGCGAGGACGTATGTCTTAGCGTGGACGACCACACCCTGGACTTTAATCGGTAATGTGGCATTGGCGGTGAACGAAGATATTGATTATGTAAAAGTGAAATCTCTTCGTCATTCTGAATCCGCCAACTGGCGGATGAAGAATCTTACGGGATCCTTCGCCCCCGCCACGGCGGGGGCTCAGGATGACACGGGCGGATGCTATATCGTCGCGAAAAATCGCCTCAACGAAGTATTCAAAAACGAACATTATGAAATTGTCGCGGAATTTAAGGGCAAAGATTTGATCGGCAAAAAATATAAACCGCTTTTTGATTACTACTATGATGACAAAAATTTGGAAAATAAAGAGAACGGCTGGAAAATTTACGGCGCGGATTTCGTGACAACCGACGAAGGAACCGGTATTGTGCACATCGCTCCGGCTTTCGGCGAAGATGATTTGAATTTAGGGAAAAAACACAATCTGCCTTTTATCCAGCATGTCGGAATGGACGGAATAATAAAAAAAGAAGCGAAAGATTTTGCCGGTTATTCCGTTAAGCCTTTCGGCGACCATCAGAAAACTGACATAGAAATTATTAAACATCTTTCCGCTCGCGGCTTGCTTTTCGCCAAAGAAAAATACGAGCATTCGTATCCGCATTGTTGGCGGTGTGAAACTCCGCTGATCAATTACGCCACCTCCTCCTGGTTTGTCAATGTCATTAAACTGAAAACAAAGGCGCTGGAATTGGCGAAAGAAATAAATTGGGTTCCCGAACACATTAAAGAAGGGCGTTTCGGTAACTGGCTGGAAGGCGCGCGTGACTGGTCTATTTCCCGGCAAAGATTTTGGGCGTCAGCTATGCCGATTTGGAAATGTAAAAATTGCGCGGAGATAAAAGTAATCGGCTCGGTTGACGAATTAAAAAAATATACACAAAAATCCAGCAACAAATATTTTATAATGCGGCACGGCGAGGCGGAAAGCAACGTTCAAGGCATTGCCAGCGCGTATTTAGACAAGTATCCTCTTACCCCAAAAGGCAGGATGCAGGTTGCGAAGGCGCTGGAGCAAATAAAAAAACAAAAAATAAATTTAATTTTTTCCTCCACTATTTTACGGGCCAAAGAAACCGCGGAAATAATCTCTGTTGCTTTGGGAAAAAATATAATTTTTGACAATCGTTTGAACGAAGCGAACTTCGGATTTTTTAACGGAAAGCCGGTTCAGGAGTATCGCTCCCATTTTTCGTCTTTTAGAGAAAGATTCACTAAAACTCCCGAAGGCGGAGAAAATTTCTCGCAAGTTAAAAACAGAGCCGCTGATTTTTTGTATGAAATTGAGGCATCTTACGGCAATAAAAATATTTTAATAGTGAGCCACGAGGCGCCGATTTGGCTGATGTTCGCCGGCGCAGCCGGCTTTGATTTGGATCAGACATTGATTATTCAAGGCAAAGAAGAGGTGTTTGTGCAAAACGGCGAGGTGAAAGAATTAAATTTTGTTCCCTTGCCGCATAACGATAATTTTGTTCTTGACCTTCATCGGCCATACATAGACGAGATAAAATTAAAATGTTCTTGCGGTGGCGAGATGAAACGGATATCTGATGTCTTGGACACCTGGTTTGATTCCGGCTCTATGCCGTACACCAGGAAAGAATTCCCGGCGGAATTTATCGGCGAGGGTGTTGACCAGACGCGCGCGTGGTTTTATTATCTCCACATTATTGCAGCAGCTTTAAGAAATTCAGCGGCGTTTAAAAATGTGATTGTCAATGGAATTGTTTTAGCGGAAGACGGGAAGAAAATGAGCAAGCGCCTCAAGAATTATCCGGACCCGATGGAGATTATTGAAAAATATGGAGCGGATGCTTTGCGGATTTATCTTTTGTCTTCGCCGGTAGTGCGCGCGGAAAATCTTAATTTTTCCGAAAAAGGAGTTGACGAAGCGCATAAGAAAGTAGTTTTGCGGCTGAAAAACGTGCTGGCTTTTTACAATCTATACGCCGATAAAAATTTTCAAGATACAAGTTTCAAGATTCAAGGTTTGAACATTTTAGACGAGTGGATTTTGGCGCGGCTGAATGAACTGATAAAAGAAATTTCCGAAGCGCTGGATAAATACGAATTAGACAAAGCAACTCGTCCCATCGCTGATTTTGTTGATGACTTATCCACTTGGTATGTTAGAAGATCAAGAGAAAGGTTTAAAAATGACGATAAAGACAAAGAAAAAGCGATTGCTGTATTGCGTTTTGTTTTAACGGAGATTTCCAAAACCATCGCGCCGTTTATGCCGTTTACAGCGGAAGAAATTTATCAAGTTGTCGGGTATCAAGTTTCAGGCGTCAGGAATCTAGAATCGGTTCATTTAGAAAGTTGGCCCAAAGCTGATGAGAAAAATATTAACAAGAGATTGTTGGAAGATATGGCGATGACGAGAAAAATTTGTTCGCTTGGACTGGAAGCGCGGCAGAAAGCGGGAATAAAAGTGCGCCAGCCGCTCGCGTCGCTTAAAGTTAAAGTTGGGGAGCAAGTTAAAGTTATTGACAAAACGTTTTTAGATTTGATGGAAGACGAATTAAATATAAAAGAAATTATTTTTGACGATAGAATTTCCGATGAAATTGAATTAGATACGAATATCACGCCCGAGTTAAAAGTCGAAGGCCGATTGCGGGAATTGACGCGCGCCATTCAGGATTTACGCAAGAAATCCGGCCTGACGCACCAGGATAAGATAAAACTTGTTATTGAAAGCGACAGCGCAGGCGAAAAACTGATAGAAATGTTCAGAGATGAAATCAAAGAAAGCGTGAACGCGGACGCAATAAAATTATCCCAAAATAACGGAGAAGCGGTAGATATTGATGAATTAAAATTCAAAATAGAAATTGAAAAATGATTTATGCAACTGGGTATTAATTACGTCCGCATAAAGTATTTTGAAAAATATAAACAGCGATGAAGCTAACTTTCCGGCAAAAAGTTCTGCGTGTTGTCGCGAAAATTCCCAGAGGAAAAACTTTAACTTACAAGGAAGTAGCGTCGCGGGCGGGAAACCCAAGGGCATATCGCGCCGTGGGAAATATTTTAAGTAAAAATTATGATCAGGAAATTCCTTGCCACAGGGTAATTCGTTCGGATGGAAAATTAGGTGGATACAATAGGGGTGCTAGCAAAAAGAAAAAACTTTTAGAACAGGAAAAAAGAAAATGAAAAGTAGGAAAAAATTCATCGGCGTTTTTGATTCCGGGTTTGGCGGTTTGGATATTTTGCGCGGTATTGTAAAAGAACTACCCCAATACAATTATATTTATTTAGGCGACACGGCGCGCGCTCCTTATGGTACCCGTTCGCAGGAAATTATCTACGAATTCACCAAAGAGGCGGTTAATTTCCTTTTTGAAAACAATTGCGAATTGATAATATTAGCTTGCAATACGGCTTCCAGCGAAGCGCTTCGTAAAATTCAGCAGGAATATCTTCCGAGACATTATAAAAACAAGAAAGTTCTCGGCGTGGTTATTCCGTCCGCCGAAGAAGCGGTAAAAACAACCAAAAATAAAAAAATAGGGGTAATTGCCACGGAAAGCACTGTTCGTTCTCGCGCTTTTGTCCGGGAAATTTCTAAATTGAATAAACAAATTAAAGTATTCCAAAAAGCGGCGCCGCTGCTGGTTCCGCTGGTGGAAAACGGAGAGCAAAATTCCAAAGTCGCTGATTTGATTCTTGATGATTATTTGCGTCCGTTGATAAACAAAAAAATAGATACCTTGATTCTCGGTTGCACTCATTACGGCATTTTGGAAAACAAAATTCGCAAGATAACTGGTCCGAGTGTAAGAATTATTTCCGGATCAAAAATTATTTCTCGGAAACTGGCTGATTATTTGCGAAGGAATAAGGAAATGGAAAATAAACTGGGTAAAAACAAAATCATTCGTTTTTATTCCACTGATTTGACGGATAAGTTTTCCGTTTTTGGGGGCGAGTTTTTCGGCCGTAAATTTAAAGCGGAAAAAATCACTTTATGATAATTGCCAATTTCAAGAATTTAAGCCGCAATGCGTTGCGCAAGAAAGCTCTTTTAATAGCCGAAGCGGGATATGAAGCCATTGATATTGAGAAAGCGGTGAAGGATAGATGCCGGTTGCTGAATATCAAAGGAAACAATTTTTTGTCTGTGAAAATCAGCGGCAAAGAGAAAAAAATTAATCTCTTCGGCTTTCGTCGGATTTTTATCGTGGGAGTGGGCAAGGGGTCGGCTTTGGCAAGCGTTTCTTTAGCAAAAATTTTGGGCGAAAAATTGACTAGCGGAATTGCTTTGGATGTTCAAAAACCGAAATTAAAAATTAGAAATTTAAAATTAGAAATTTTCACCGGTACTCATCCCCAGCCGTCAATCCGAAATATTAAAACTACTCGGCAAATAATCCAACTGGCCAAAAGTCTGAGAAAGGACGATTTATTGTTGATGTTCGTTTGCGGAGGAGGCTCTTCTTTGCTTTGCGGTTCAGAAGAAGAAATGCGACATTCGCGGGTTATTTTTCAGGGATTAACTCAATCAGGAGCGGGTATTGTGGAATTAAACACAGTCCGCAAGCATCTTTCTCTAGTAAAGGGCGGGGGATTGGCTGAATTGGTTTATCCGGCATCTGTCGTCTCTCTGATTGTTTCAGATGTTTTGGGCAATGATTTATCAATGATAGCATCGGGCCCGAATGTCTATGACAAAACTTCCAAAAGAGACGCGGAAAAAATTATAAAAAAATATCTTCCAGATTCATCCCAAAGGACAGAACTCATCCGTTCCCTGACGGAAACTCCCAAAGACAAAAAGTATTTCCGGAAAGTGAAAAATTTTTTGTTTTTTGACAATAAAGACGTTTTAACTGCGATGTCGAATAAAGCCGCTCAGTTGGGATTTAAAACAAAAATTTACTCGTTTAATTTGCAGGGCGAAGCCAAAGACGTTTTGAAAGTTATAACTGATAAAATAAAATCAGGAGAAGCAATTTTGGCCGGCGGAGAAACAACGGTTACACTAAAAACGGTTATCGCGAAAGGAAATGAGGGGCATCATCGCGAAACACGAAGTGTCGGCAGAGGAGGCAGAAATCAGGAATCCGTGCTCGGCGCTCTGGCGCGGCTAACCACTGACAGCCGGCGAAAGAAAAAAAATCTGCTTTTTATGTCCTTCGCCTCCGACGGACGGGACAATACTAACGCCGCCGGAGCCATAGGCGACGCTCTGACATTAAAAAAATCTGAAAAACTTAATTTAGATCCTCAAATTTATCTGCGCGACCACAACTCTTTTAATTTTTTTAGGAAAACAGAAGATTTAATTTATGCCCGCCCGCGCTGTTTTAATGTGGCGGATTTAATGATTGTCTTATCCGCGCCTCCCAAGAGGCATCGCGCCTGAAATTTGACAAAAAAATATTATTATGGTAGCATATCCGCATGAAGAAACACCTTTCAACTGCGAGAATTTTATTTGGGACGGCTTTGGCAATCGCTTTGTTTTATCCGTCTCTTAATGCTTTGGCGGCTGCGTCGTTTAATAACGATTCTCAGGATCGCCCCACTCTTCAGGTTTCCAACTATTCTCTTAACCCCGGGTGCACCACCTGCTGGTCAACTTCTGTTTCCGCCAATGCCGGAGATATTGTTAGTTTTTTGATATATTACCACAATACTTCTCAAGAAACCGCTTTGCAAACTCGCTTGAACGCCATTTTGCCTAGCGCCGCTTTTACTTCTGTTGTTGTCACCGGTCAAGTTTGGGCGCAAAACGCTTCTCCCGCGATGGGCAACGCGAGTATTCATCTTTCTTCCAGTCAAACTTTAACATTTATTCCGGGATCGGTTTCTTGGTATCCTAACCGTTCTTCTTCTGCGCAGTCGCTCCTTAACGGGCAAAGCGGAAGCGAGGTGGTGTCTTCCGGTGGATTGAACGTGGGCGACGTTGCGCCAGGATGGGGGACGCAAGGATATTTGGTTTTCAGGGCGCAAGTGAGCAACAACACCTCCGGCTCCGCTCCTTCTGTCATCACCAATTCCGCCACCAACATTTCCCAAAATTCCGCCACTTTGAACGGCTCGGTCAATCCCAATAACAGTAATACCAACGTGTGGTTTGAATACGGCACCACTTTTTCTTTGGGAAATCAGACAAACACCCAATCCGCTGGTAACGGTAGCAATTCTATTTCTCTTAATTTCTCCTTATCCAATTTACAGCCCAACACCACTTATTACTTCCGCGCCGTGGCGCAGAATTCTTTTGGCACTTCTCAGGGCAGTATTTTGAGTTTCACCACTAACAGCGGAGGAGGAGGCGGCTCGGGCTCCGCGCCCACTGTTTACACTAATTCCGCCACTGGCGTGGGGCAAAATTTCGCCACATTTAACGCCACCGTTAATCCCAATGAGTCTAATACCAATATGTGGTTTGAATATGGGACTAATTTTTCTTTGGGATATACCACCGGTTATCAATCCGTTGGCAATTTGAATTATCAAACAAATATCATGGCGTATGCGGGAAATCTCAACCCCAACGCCACTTATTACTTCCGCGCCGTGGCGCAGAATTCTTTTG
Organism: uncultured Candidatus Saccharibacteria bacterium; assembly: GCA_964453135.1. Taxonomy (GTDB): domain Bacteria; phylum Patescibacteriota; class Minisyncoccia; order UBA6257; family UBA9933; genus CAYVOL01. The sequence goes on from CAYVOL010000004.1 coordinate 55,033, forward strand.
GCACTTCTTACGGCAGTATTTTGAGTTTCAATACCAGCGGCTATGGATACGGCGGATATTATGGCAATTACAATAATAATATTACTCCGACTGTTTACACTAATTCCGCCAGCAACATTTACGGCAACAGCGTCACTCTTAACGGCTCGGTCAATCCCAACGGCTCATACGCCAACGCTTGGTTTGAATACGGCACCACATATTCCTTGGGCTACACAACTGGCTATCAATCTGTCGGCACCAGCAACTATCAGATGAATATCGCTGCTTCTTTGTCCAATCTTTCTCCTAATGCCACTATCTACTTCCGCGCCGTGGCGCAGAACACTTATGGCACTTCCTATGGAAGTATTTTGAGCTTTACCACTGGAGCAGGAGGATATACCGGCTACGGCGGGTATTCAGCCGGAAACGCGCCGAGTGTTTATACTTCTCCCGCTACCTTTATTTTCCGCAATTCCGCCATGCTCAACGGCTCTGTTAATCCCAACAGCAGTTTAGCTACCGCGTGGTTTGAGTGGGGAACTAATTCTCAACTGGGCAATAGAACTTCCGATATTGGCGCGGGACAAGGGAATTATTCTTCGCCGGTTTCTTTCGCGCTCACTGGTTTAAGCGATTCCACTGATTATTATTTCCGCTTGGTGGCGCAAAATTCTTACGGAACAAATTACGGAACCGTTTATACTTTCAAAACGCAAAACGGCGCCTATACTGCTCCTCGCGTTTATCAGCAGCCCACGGTTTATTACGCTCCCGCCGCGCCCGCGGCCAAAGAAGCGCCAATAGTTTTAAGTCCTTCTGTTGACAATCCCAATCCTCAAGCCGGAGATGAGATTTCTCTTATAATCACATACCGCAATAACGGAAAAAATCCTGTTTCTAACGCTGTTTTGAGAGTCGTTTTGCCCAAAGAAGTCAGCTATATTTCCTCCAATGTTCAGCCGTCTTCTGTTGACGGAAACAATTTAAGATATGAATTGGGAACTTTTTACGGCAACAGCCAGGGAGTGATAACCGTCAAAGTGAAAATTGACAGCTCGGTAGACGCGGGAAGCGCTCTGGTTTTCGGCAGTATCCTTGATTATAATGACGAGAGAGGGAAATTTCAGAGCGTCAACGCTTATCTTACCGTGGCGATAAAAGGCGCGAAACTCACCGCTTCCATTCTGGATTTTCTTTATGGATTTTTGAACAACTGGTTTGTTGATTTGCTGTTGGGATTGGCGCTGGGTTTCGGCATCTATCACTTTTTCATCAAAGGAAAAGATGCTGATGCGGCGGCGTAGATTTTTGAATTGCCGCTTGTTAGTCGTAGCTCTTTTTTTATTGCCCTAAATAGAACGTTAACTTTTCACTAAGGAAGGAGGAGAAGATGTTCAGGATGAAGAAAGAAAAGAAGGAGTTGGAGTCCGAGATCGCCAAAGGGCTGGCAAAGGGGCTGGCTACTTTGCCCCAAGAAGAAATCGGGAAGGTGATAGCGCGTCTTCCCGAAAAGGTCAACGGAGGATTTCTCTTTAGGAAGGAGGTGATTTGGCATCTGAAGATGCTGAATTAGTTGTTTATAAGTCCAAGGGGCTGTCCGCGAAATTACCGCGGCCAGCCCCTTTATAATTTACGGCATATTGTTTTTTTTATTTTCTATCCTAAAATTATTAAATGGATACCCAATTAGAAACCAATTCCAATTTTCCCCGCGATGCCTTTCTTCATGTCTCGGCCCTCATAACCCTGGCGGCTTCTTCTGTGGCTTTCGGCGCCTTGATTTTTCAGATAATCAATTATTATTTTCCCGATGTTTTAAGCTACGAACCGTTAGCCGGCATTTTAGACAGCATGCGATACGCCCTTGCTTCTTTGATAATCGTTTTTCCGATTTATGTATGGCTGATGAGATTTTTGAATAAAGACATCACCCTAAATCCAGGGAAAAAAGACTTGAAAATCCGCAAATGGCTTTTGTATCTGGCTTTGTTCGCCGCGGCTTTGACCATTGCCGGAGATTTGATTAGTTTAATTTACAATTTTCTGCAGGGCGAACTTACTTTAAGATTTGCTTTGAAGATATTTACTATTCTGGCAATCGCGGGAGTGATTTTTATTTACTACAAAAAGATACTAAATCCGGAAAATATTGCTTCGCGGACGTTTGTTATTTTTGTCCTTCCCAAAATTATTATCGGTTTAACAGCGGCGGCGATAGTGGCGGGAATTTTCATCGCCGGTCTGCCGCAAAACCAAAGATTAGTCAGATTTGACGAGCAAAGGATAAGCGATGTGCTGTCCGTCAACTCTTCTGTTGAAAATTATTGGAGCAAGAACAAAAAATTGCCGGAAAATTTGAATCAGTTAGAAACAGCGCTGGACATCAAATTGCCGGTTGACCCGGAAACAAATTCGCCTTATGAATACACCAGAAAAGGAGATTTGGATTTTGAACTCTGCGCTGTTTTTCAAACAGCTTCGCGGGAAAACGCCAATGTTCGCGTTTTGCCCTACGGAGGAAGCAAATTGGAAGTTGATTTGCGCGGGCATTCTTCGGGAAAAAATTGTTTCAGCCGCAAAATAAATCCCGCCAATTATCCTTTGATCAATACTTCGCAAGAACCCTCATATATTCCTGCTCCTAAGGCAGGCCGGTAACCGCTTGCCGTCATGGCGCGCCATAGCGGAAGCGTCTTTTTCTAAACGGCCCGAAGGCGGCAGTTGCCATATGGAATTTAAAATTCTTAAAAAATCAAAGAAAAGCCGGGCGCGCATAGGCGTTATAAAAACATCTCATGGCGCTATAGAAACGCCGTCTTTTGTCCCGGTCGCCACTCAGGCGGCTGTTAAAACTCTGGCAAGCGAAGGAGCGGAAAACGCGGGCTGCCGCATTTTAATTTGTAATACTTATCACTTGCATTTGAGGCCCGGTGAAAAGATTATAAAAGCGGCCGGGGGACTCCATAAATTTATGAACTGGAAAAAGCCCTTGATGACTGATTCCGGCGGCTTTCAGGTTTTCAGTTTGGGTTTTGGCAGGGATTTTGGAGTGGGGAAAATTCTGAAAAGTCCCAACGGGGTGAAAATCCGGCAGGGCGAACAGCCGCAAAATATTAAAATTACGGACAAGGGCGTTTGGTTCCGGTCTCCATTCGACGGCAAGAAGATTTTTATCGGACCGAGAGAATCAATGAAAATCCAAGCCGCGTTAGGTGCCGATATTATTTTTGCTTTTGACGAATGCACTCCGCCATTAGCCGACCATGATTATACTAAAAAATCTTTGGAGAAAACCCATCAATGGGCGATTGAATCTTTGAAATTCAAAAATAAAAATCAGGCGTTATTCGGAATTGTTCAGGGCGGAAAATTTAAAGATTTGCGGATTGAGAGCGCGAAATTTATCGGCGCTTTGCCGTTTGACGGTTTTGGCATCGGCGGCGAATTCGGAGACAAAAAAAGCGAGATGGTAAAAATGATCGGCTGGGTGAATAACGAGCTTCCGGAAAACAAACCGCGGCATTTGCTGGGCATCGGACATCCGGAAGATATTGTAAAAATTATTAAAGCCGGCGTTGACACTTTTGACTGTGTCGCGCCGACACATTACGCGAGGAGAGGGTTCGCTTTTACGAGCGCGGGTAAATTAAATCTGGCGAAAAAAGATTTTTTGCGCCAGAGAAATCCATTAGATAAAAGATGCCATTGCTGGGTTTGCCAGAATTACACCTGTTCCTATATTTGCCATCTGCTTCGCGCCAGAGAAATCACCGCATTGCGCCTCCTTACTTTCCATAATCTTTATTTTTTCAACGCTTTGGTGGAAAATATAAGAAAAGAAATTAAACAGGGAAAATTATAAATTTTACGGCTTGATAGACAAAATTGAACAAAATCATGATAGCAAAAAATAGCGATTGACACGCGGGATAAATTCAAAGATTATTATAAGGAACATTTCGAATTTTAATTTTGAGCGTTGACATTTGCCATTTGAGTTTTTGCTATGTTTATTTCCAACCGCCGCTGGCGCAAAAGAATCTCGCAGATTATAGTAATAATAATTGCCCTGATAACTATTGCGGGGCTATCTGATTTATTTTTTCTTTCTTCTTCGCGGCAGAATTCCATCACGAGCGAACGCGACAACACGGCGAAAAATTCTTCCCCCATCGATATGGGAAAAATCAATCTAACCACAGCTGACGGGATAAAAATAGCGGCTAATTATTTCCCCGCGAAAACCGATTCTCCAAAGGGCTGGATAATTTTCAGTCATATGATGCCGGCAACCAAAGAATCCTGGAATGATTTAGCAGATTTTTTTGCGCGGCAAGGATATGAAGGTATTGCCGTTGATTTGCGCGGGCACGGGGAGTCCGTTGGCGGGCCAAACGGATTTTCTCAATTTTCCGACGCGCAGCATCAAAAAAGCATTTTAGATTTAGCGGCTGCGGCTGAATTTTTAAAGAGCAAAGGAGCGGCTCCTGAGAAAATAATTTTCATTGGGGCGTCTATTGGCGCTAATTTGTCTCTCCAATACATTGCTGAACATCCAGAGTTTAAGACCGCAATCCTTTTTTCTCCGGGCTTGGATTATCGCGGCATTAAAACCGAACCGCTGGTAAAAAAATTAGCTCGCGGGCAAAAAGTGCTTTTCATTAGCGCTAAAGACGATGAGCGTTCCAGCGGAAATAACGCCGAAATGAACAAAGAACTTTACGATTTAACCCATGCGGATGTTATAAAGAAAATTCAAATTTATGATATTGGCGGCCACGGCACGGATATATTGTCAGCCCAGCCGGAATTAAAAAATCTTCTGGTTAATTTTATAGAATTATGAGCAAGAAAGATTACCAATTAGGGATTATCACCGGATTACTGATAGGCCTTTTGGCCTTGCCTGTTTTAAGGGCTGTTCAGCCAATGCTTTTTGTAAAAATCGCGTTTTTTGTCCCGCTTTTCTTTTTAGTCGCCGTGCCTTTGGGGTTATTATTTTTCAGTATTATCGGCAAAAAAATTCCCGTGTTTTTACAGATCGGGAAATTCGGAGTAGTGGGAGTTTTGAACACGCTTATTGATTGGGGGGTCCTGGCATTTTTGAGCTTTGCCTTGGAAAAATATTCCGGCGTAAAAGCGGAGGATATTTTTATCATCGGGATTAGTTTTTATGTTTTGTATAAATCAGTTTCTTTTATCTGTGCTAATCTCAATAGTTATCTTTGGAATAAATTTTGGACATTTTCGGTTGATACTGCTAAAGACGCCAAAGTGGAGATGCTGCAATTTTTAGCCGTAAGCGTCATTGGCTTTATCTTGAACGTGGCGATTTCCTCTTATGTCTTCAATCACTTCGTCTTTTTCGGTTTAAGCTCTCATCAGCGGGAAATACTCGGCGCCGCAGTCGGCACAGTCGTCATATTAGCATGGAATTTTCTGGGATTTAAATATATCGTCTTTAAGCCAAAATTGTCTTCATAGCAATGCTGGTTATTGTTGTCATTCCCGCAAAGGCGGGAATCCAGCATTTTCAGTTCTTTGGCCCCGTGTCAATCTCAATGCTGAAAATTTCAAAATGTTTACGATGTGGATAATCTCTCTTGCGGGGGGGGCGTTCGTGGTAAGATAAAAAATAACCATCTTTGATGACCAATTTACATAAATCTCAACAAGGATTTGCGCCAATCGTGCTGATTATCGGAATCGTGGCTGTTTTGGCAATAGCAGGCGGATTTTATTTTGCGACTAAAATAACCAATAAACCCACGCCCTCCATAACCAACAACCAAAACCAAATTCAGCAAGTTGCGAATAACAATAAATTTACTAATGAACAACAAACTGCGGTGATTGCCACCAGTACGCAAAATCAAACCTCTGACTGGGAAACTTATAGGAATGAGGAATTGGGTTTTGAAGTGGGGTATCCAAATGAATCTGGCTGGATCGTTAAAGTAGAATCCGCCGGCGCCCTTGTTGAAATTTACAATTTTGACAAAGGCGGTTTTAACGTAAGTTACACCACGCATTACGATCCATTGTTGCAAAGAAATCGGACTGCTCAAGAAATGGTTGAGGCAACAATCAAGGATAGAAATCTTCATCAAGAAGGGCAACAAATAATTTTGGATGGAATAAATGCGACAAAACTTCAATATTATATAGGATTACAAACACGTATCACGGAAATCATTGCTCAAAAGGAAGGTGATTCTAAAGTCTATATAATTGATATTGAAAATAAACCTAACGATTATCAAAATTGGAAATTGTTTGATCAGATTTTTTCCACCTTTAAATTTATAGGCAAAAATCAATCAGGAAATTTGAGGCCCACTATATCAATTATTTCTCCTGCCGGAGGAGAAGTGTGGCGCATTGGAGAAACACATACAATTAAATGGAAAGAAAATAATTTTCATGGTAAGAGTGGTTTAGTTTATATTGAGCTTTTAAAACAAAATGATGCAAAAAAGGATTATTTTCTAGAGCACGATGACAGAAATATAATTAGAGAAAGCAATGGCATTAGCAGTTATGCATTAACTATTCCCCGTTCCGCTAGAACTTATGGGGAAGGTTGTGGTCCTGCTCCCTGTCCGCCAAACGAGGTTATTACGCCGGGCATATACAAACTTCTCTTAACCACCACGGGTGATGTTGCTGAAACAGAAGGTGGTGTATCATCATTGGGTTCCAGCGATTTGTTCTCCATCGCGGCCTATTAGAATTAAATAATCATAAAGAATGACGAACTTAATTCGTCATTTTTTGTGATTGTCCTAAAACAGCTTAAATTATCGCGCAAGTTGCATCTTTACCGCTTATATCTTAAAGTATAAATTACGGTTATTCGGCGGGCTGTAGTATACCGGCAGTACGTGCGCTTCGGGTGCGTAAAGACTGGGTTCGATTCCCAGCAGCCCGACAA
>CAYVOL010000005.1:0-21015 GCA_964453135.1 uncultured Candidatus Saccharibacteria bacterium
AAGGTCCCAAGCGTTTGGCTGTTCGCCAATTAAAAGGGCACGCGAGCTGGGTTCAAACCGTCGTGAGACAGGTTGGTCTCTATCTGTTAGAGGCGTTGACACTTGAGGGAAGCTGGCCTTTGTACGAGAGGATCAGGCTGGACGAACCTCTGGTCTACCGGCTTTAGTACCAACTAAAATGCCGGGTAGCTATTGTTCGGAAGGGATAAGCGCTGAAAGCATCTAAGCGCGAAGCCCATCCCAAGATTAGGTGTCGTAGGTTCGTGGAAGACTACCACGTTGATAGGCTTCAGGTGTAAGCGCAGTAATGCGTGTTTTGCCGCTGATTTCAGCGGCCGCGGAAATACGCGGAACGAACGCCGATTGACGCAGAAGCAATTCTGCGAAGGTTTGCGTAAAGTCTGCGTGAGTCAGCGCGCCAATGAAATCATTGGTGATAGCCGAGAAGTACTAATAAACCATACTTTTTCTTTAATTTAATGTTGGAGAATCAATCAAGTATTTGATGTTATTTAAAAAACCAGATTTTTAATTTGCCGGTGTTTAACTCAAGCGTGTCCCACTCCTTCCCATTTCGAACAGGACAGTGAAAGCGCTTGAGCTTGATGATACTTTTCGTTCCGACGAAGGGGAAAGTAAAGTATGCCGGCATATTAAAAGTCTGGTTTTTTTTATTTCATTTTTTTGGAAAATCGTCCGAATTCGGGTATAATTTTAAAATGGACGCCAGAAAAACAAAACAAATTATTTACGGGACCATATTCTTAGCCGTAATTTTCTTATTGATTTCCACTTTTTATTTTGTTTTTCTGAAACCCGCGCCAACTTGTTTTGACAACAAGCAAAACGGGAATGAAACCGGCATAGATTGCGGAGGAAGTTGCCAGCCCTGCGAGCTTAAAAATGTCAAGTCGCTGGAAGCGAGGATTGAAAAAATAATCGTCGTGGACGATAACCACTTGGCCGTTTTAATAGAAGCAACAAACCCCAATTTTGGCGTCGGCGCTAAAGACTTTATTTATAATCTGCGAATTTCATCGGCCGGAGGACAACTGCTGAAAGAAATTTCCGGACATTCTTTTATTTATCCGTCCGCCCGCAAATATATTTTAGAAATTGCGGAAATGCCTTCTTTGCAGGCGAAAATGGCGGAGGTAAATCTTTCCCAGCCAAATTGGAAATTAAAACAAGAATTTAACAGGCCGAATGCTGATTATAAAAATTTTAAAACCGAAGTTTACAATCCCGCCAAAATCTCCATTCCTCTTTATACTTTCGGGCGCGATCTTTTTATGGGACTAAAAGGAGAAGATGTTTCCGCTCTTCAGGATTTTCTAACAGCCAAAAATTTTTATCATGCCAGTTCCACCGGTTCTTTTGACCTGAAAACGAAAAAAGCGCTGACAGCTTTTCAAAAAAATAGCGCGCTTAAACCCATTAATGGATATTTCGGCAAAACAACCCGCGATTTTATAAATACCGAGGTGGAGAGAGTTAAAAATTCAATCGCGGAAACAGCGGAAATTTATCCCGTAACAATCAGCGGAACAGTCAAGAACAGCGACCCGAGCGTCATTGCCAAAATCATTGTCGTAGGATTAATTTACGACAAATTCAATATGCTCGTCGGCGCTTCTAAAACCGAATTGGAAAATTTCGTTCCCGGCGAGGAAAGACCTTTCCGTATTATTTTCCCTAAAAATTTAGATGTTAAAACTATAGACACCGGCAGAACCAGAATTTTCGTGGAAGCAAAATAGCATCGTGCGGCATAAAACGTCTAACGTATGACATAATTTCGCGCTTTATGTTTTAAGTTGCGCGATGCGCGATTTATGAACGAAACATTTAATAAACCATACGATCCAAAAGACACCGAGGAGCGCATTTATTCTCTCTGGGAAAAAAGCGGGTATTTTAATCCCGATAATTTGCCGAGCGCCGATAAAGACGCATTCACGATTGTTTTACCGCCGCCCAATGTTACCGGAACGCTTCACATGGGGCATGCCTTAAACGCGACAATACAAGATATTTTAATCCGCAAAAAAAGAATGGAAGGCTATAAAACGCTTTGGATTCCCGGCACCGACCACGCCGGCATTGCCACGCAAAATGTTGTTGAAAAACAATTAAAAAAAGAAGGGATTACCCGCCATCAGCTGGGAAAAGAAAAATTTTTGGAGCATGTTTGGGAATGGAAAAAAAAATACGGCGATATAATTTTGAATCAGCTGAAAAAAATCGGCGCTTCCTGCGATTGGTCGCGCACTGCTTTTACCATGGACCCGCAATATAGCCGCGCGGTTCAAGCCGCTTTTAAGCAGTTCCAAGACAAAGGCTGGATTTATCGCGGCGAAAGAATTGTTAATTGGTGCCCTCGATGCGGAACGAGCTTGTCTGATTTGGAGCTTGAATACGAGGAAGAAAAAGGGAAGCTTTGGCACATCAAATACCCCCTGTCTGATAAAAGCCACGAGCCGGAAACCAAAAGCCGGAATTTTATTATTGTAGCGACCACTCGGCCGGAAACTATGCTGGGAGATTCAGCTGTGGCAGTTAATCCTGATGACGGAAGATATAAAAAATTAATCGGCGGCATCGCTATCTTGCCTATACAGGAACGGAAAATTCCCGTGATAGCCGACGCGGCGGTGGAAAAAGAATTCGGCACCGGCGCGGTTAAAGTTACTCCGGCGCATGATTTTACCGACGCGGAAATCGGCGAAAGACATAATCTCAAAACATACAAGATTATTGACGAGCACGGCAAAATGACCGCTGAAGCGGGAAAAATATGCCAAGGATTAAAAATTTTGGAATGCCGCGAAATTATTTTGGAAGAATTGCGAAAAAACAATTTGATTGAAAAAGAAGAAGATTATGTTCACAGCGTAGCCAAATGCTACCGCTGCGGCGGCACTGTTGAACCCTTGCCGTCTTTGCAATGGTTTGTGAGAATGTCAGAGCTCGCGAAAGTTGCCATTGAAGCGGTTGAAAAAGGAGAAGTAAAATTTCATCCGCAAAGATGGGAAAAAGTTTATTTTGATTGGCTGAAAAATATTAAAGATTGGTGTATTTCCCGCCAGATTTGGTGGGGGCATAAAGTGCCCGTTGATAATTCGGAAGATGTTTTGGATACCTGGTTTTCTTCCGCGCTTTGGCCATTCGCCACCTTGGGCTGGCCTGATAAAACTAAAGATTTCCTGGATTTTTATCCCACCAATGTTCTTTCCACCGCGCGCGACATTATCAATTTGTGGGTAGCCAGAATGGTTTATTCGGGCATAGAGTTTACGGGCAAAAAGCCGTTCAGCGATATCATTATTCACGCCACTATTTTAACCAAGGACGGCAGAAGAATGTCTAAATCACTGGGAACAGGCGTTGATCCGATGAATTTGATTGAAAAATACGGAGCAGACGCCACCCGTTTTGGCTTGATTTGGCAGGCAATGGGAAGCCAAGACATCCATTGGTCCGAGGAACATGTGGTGGCAGGAAAAAAATTTGCGAATAAACTTTGGAATATCGCGAGATTTGTCCTTGCAAAAACCGGAGAAAGCCATCCTAATCAAAGCAAAGGATCTCTTGGCATCAAAGATGTGATGAGCAAGGAGATTCTGGAAAAGCTGGAGCAAGTTAAAAAATCAGTCAGCGAAGATATTGATAAATATAATTTTGGCCAGGCGTTGCATACGCTTTACGATTTTATCTGGCACGACTTCGCCGATAAATATATTGAATATTCCAAAGATAAAAACTCCGAAGAAGTTAACAAGGTGCTGTTTTTTGTTTTTTACTCCCTCCTCAAACTTCTTCATCCTTTTATGCCATTCATCACCGAGGAAATTTATCAGCAACTCCCAAAAAAGCAATCACCGCTCATAATGATTGACAAATGGGAATAAATATTATATTTATATCTTAGCAACTTACAATCATCGTAATTAACATCAACAACGATTAAGCCGAGAAGGGGGTGATAACCGTGGAAGATGCGAGACTGGTGGTTTTTTATAGTCTTGGAGCAGAAAGAATTTGGCGATGTACTTGGAAAAGGATTAGTTCTGGCACCAGGATAGGAGCCGAAGTAATTGATATCATCAAGGATATCTACGGCCAGAGCAATGTCCATCTTTTCGGTTTTGGAAATCCGACAGACGGACGTCCCCGATGGATGATTTTTTCCGTAAGGGATAACGAGAAAACTGGCGGTTTTAAAACTCTTTTTGTCCGCTACCATGTCATAAATAACGAACCGACGATACTAAGAGAAGAATTTTGCCGGTTCGCGGACAGTTTGCTGAAAAATCAGCCGGCCCATATCAGCCAGATATTCAAGGATTTTGCCTTTGATCTGGAGATAACCGATCGCGATCTGCATAGAATAGCAGACGAGTTGTTGGACAAGCTGGCAGCGTTCAATCCAACGACCCAATAGACGCATTGCGTTTTTTGGGTCGTTTATTTTTGACAGATAATTGATATACTAAAGACATGGAAACAAGGCGCTATAACGAGGAAGAGGCGATAAATGAAGCTGTTGAGCTGCAAAAATACGTAGAATCCGGGGCGGCAAAATCTTATACCGAAGCCCAAATTATCTCTAGTTTTAAATCAATAAGCGATAAGAAAATTCAACAATATGAAAAAGAGGCCGGCCATAAGGCAAATGCCGGTCATTTTTTTGAAATAATGTGCCGAGAAATGCTGAGCGAAGTTTCAGGCATCCAATCTTTTCTCTCATCTGAAGATGACGATAAAAAGAGACACTTTGATATTATTGCGTGGCTGGATAACGGGAATAAAATTCTTGTCGATGTGACAGCAACGGGAAGCGAAGAAGAAAGACAAGAAAAAATCCACGAATTATCAATAAATCCTTTTCTTGATACGATACATGATGATGGCGGGAAAGTAATTCTGCACAGTTTAATGCCTAAAGCTCTTATATATTTGGGTGATAAGACGGAGTGGGGTAAAGCGTTAAATGAAGCAGAAAAACATCACTCGGATTATAAATCGCAATTTATACCGAATAGAGATGCGGAAAAGGCAGATTTATTAAGTAAAATAATACAATCATTAAGCGCCTCTAATAAAGAATTAGTGGAAAATAAATTTAATCAAAGCTACAAAGATATTTATAATTCTAGCATCGCGTTTCTTCAGAAAAAGATTGAGGAATTAAACAAGCCGCTAACGCAGTAAAATCCATTAAAATTAAATTTTTATGTCTCAATATATCGCCACCATTGGCCTGGAAATTCATACGCACTTAAAAACGAGAACAAAAATGTTCTGCAATTGTTTAAATTATTTTGACAACCTTGAAGCCAACGCTAATATTTGCCCCGTTTGCCTGGGTCATCCGGGAACTTTACCCGTTATCAACAAAAAAGCCGTAGAAGCAGTATTAAAATTAGGCGCCTCATTAAAAGGGGATTTATTCGCGCCTTCCGGCAGTTCAAAATTCGACCGCAAAAATTATTTTTATCCCGACCTTCCCAAATCTTACCAGATTTCCCAATACGACCAGCCGCTGGTGAACGGCGGCGCGCTAGAATTAAAACTGGAAGGAGAAAAATTCAAGGTAAACTTAAGGAGAATCCATTTAGAAGAAGACGCGGCGCGGCTTGTCCATTCGCCGGACAATAAATCATCGTTTGTGGACTTCAACAGAGCGGGCGTTCCGCTAATGGAGTTAGTAACCGAACCGGACATTCAAAACGGCAAGCAAGCCGTGGAATTCGCCAAAGAACTTCAATTAATTTTAAGATATCTGGATATATCTGACGCGGATATGGAAAAAGGACAGATGCGCGTGGAAGCCAATATATCAATAAGCAAGAGCCGCGAACTCGGCGTCAAGGTGGAAGTAAAAAATCTTAATTCTTTCCGGGCGGTGGAAGAAGCGATTGATTACGAAATTAAAAGACAGGAAGAATCTTTGGAAAAAGGAGACAAAATAATTCAGGAAACCAGGGGATGGAATGATGCCAAGAAAATGACCGTTTCCCAGAGAACAAAAGAGGAGGCGCACGATTATCGTTATTTCCCCGAACCGGATTTGCCGCCTTTGGATATTTCCGCGTTTGACGCTGAAAAATTAAAAAACGAATTGCCCGAATTGCCGAAAGAAAAAAGACAGCGCTTTATCAGAGAATACAATTTATCCGAGAATCAAAGCAATTTGCTGGCGCAGGAAAAAGAAATGTCGGATTATTTTGAAGAAGCGGCCAGCGAGTATAAAACTTTTTCTCCCGATGCCGGCGACTACCAATTTCTTTATAACTATTTAACCACTAACTTACGAGGACTGATGAAAGAAGCCGGGGAAGTCTTTGAAGAAATTAAAGTGAATCCTGAAAAATTGGCTCACCTGATTTTTCTGGTGTCTAGCGGGAAAATAACCGCCAATATGACAAAAGATATTCTCAAAGAAATGTTTAACAGCGGCGAAGACCCGGAAGACATTATTAAGACAAAGGGTTTTCATGAAGCGGTTTCCGAAGATGCTTTGGAGAAGGCGATTTCGGAAGTTATTGCCGAAAACACCAAAGCTGTTTCTGATTATAAAAATGGCAATGAGAACTCGCTTCAATTTTTAATCGGCCAAGCAATGAAGAAAATGAAGGGCAAGGGAAATCCGGAAAAAATCAGAGAATCGTTAGAAAAAAAGATTAGGTTTACATAATCGCTAAAATATGTTAATAATAAAAACAGCTTTTACAAAAATTTTTATTAGGAAAAGTCAATTGCGCACTTAATCGGCAAGAAAAAGCAGCGGCAAAAGCCGCGGGAGGAAACGAATGAAAAAAACGAAGAAAGTTTTTCTGGCGATGGCAATAACGACCATGGCGTTTTTCTTCGGCATTTTCCCGAATTCTATTGAGACAGCTGCCATAAAACCAACAAAGACGTTGCTTCGTTCCGCCGCAGGCGGATCGCTCTATCGGATTATTCCGGCAAATGGCGACGAAAAAAACTCCATTCTTTTTATGGAATTAAATGGGGACGCAGAATCGTTAGGCCGACAACGTGGGTTATTACTTGGCGATGAAATTGCGGAGATCATAAGGGACAGATACAAATGTGATTACATCCAAGAAATTCTACCGTGGATGAAAGAGGTATTCAAAAAATTTCCCCGCAAATACCAGCGGGAAATTACCGCGTTCCAAGAAGCCCTCGCAAGCCAGGGGCACAACTTTCCCATTGAATTAGTGGCCTTGCACGCGACACAGCCGATAATTGACGGCAGGTTTCCCTGGGGAGTTTGCCCATGGGAAAGACCAAATGGACAAACAGGAAGTTTCAGTTATGCGGTATGGGGGGATTATGCGAAGGGTGGCGCCACGCTCGTGGCGCACTCTCCGGACTGGGGAGAAACACCCAAATCTTGGACACAGAGCAGAACTATTGATTCAGTGAATCCCACCGATGGACACCGATTCGCTTATTTAGGCGTGCCGGGCGTTATCGGCATGCCGGGATTTAATGCAACCGGCCTGTCAATAGCCGGAACTGCGGGACAGCTCAATGTGGTAGGACGCATGCCCATGCCTATAAATAACATCGCCATACCAGGCGAATTCCTAACGCCGTTTCTTCTCTGCCGAGAAATTCTCCAATTCTACCCGGCAAAAAATTCGGTATTTGAGCGCATTGAGAAGGCACTCCAGGGCAATCCCGTAGATGGATTCATTATTCAGGCAACGATCCCCGGAAAATCCGTTGTCTGGGAATCGGGAGGAAGCGATTCCCCTGATTACCCAAAAATGTCCCGACGCGAAGCAGGAGCTTGGGACAACGGAAATATTCTTCCGGTCGATTGGAAAGGCGACATGGTGCTATTTCAAGACCAGATGCTAAAAACGCCTTTGCCTTTTTATGTTTCGGTCAATTTTTCGGAAAGCGACGGAGATCCGTACAGCGGAATCGCCTTAATAAGCGGCTCTGTGGTGCCTTGGCAAAGAATGCAGTTGGGCAGAGGATTCTTTTTGCCCAACAACCAAGAGCGCGCAAATCAATTTAATGACTGGTTCGCGAAGCTAGGTACGAATTTCGCGCGACGCGTACCAACCATTATCAGCCGCGAATGGGATGCGAGCATGGATAATATCGTCTCCGTGCGCCCCGACAAACTGGGAGGATTCTGGGTTCTTGGCAACGGACAGTACGGGGAATGGATACGCGATGGCAATAACTGGTTCCACGCTCTCATATCATCCGGAGAAGAAGTATGTTCCGGACCGCTTTACGATTTTGGCAACGGCGTAACTGGCTGGTGCCAAATAGATAACAACAATACAGTTGAGTTTGTCGCCTGGACGCATCAATACCCGTCAGGCGCGGATCTGCGTAATGATGGAATGAATATTTGTGTTGTGCCCAAAATTAAGCCATGGGCGCAACCAGATAAACTCTTACACGGCGGTCCTCACAGAAGGACACTCTTCCTTATGAGAGAACTCGGAGCGCCGCAGGGCTTGCTGGATATCCAAAGTCTTTACCAAATTTTCCAGCGCGCCTACCTTAATGTCGGCGCCGAAAACGATCCATTCGGGGTTTTTATCTTTTCTCCCGAAAAAAGAGAAGCGCTCTTTACCGCTTCTCGCTACGAAGGAGAAGAGTATATCGGGGGACTGAACCAAAAACAGGTCCCTATCGTAATGAACACCGGCGACCTTGGCTGGTAAAAGTAATTGACTATCACCACTAGCTCCCGCGAGTACTTTCTATAGCTTGCGGGAGCTTTTTATTCTAATTTTTTAGACAATGCCGGCAGAAAATCTTTTATTGCCGCCAGCGCTTCTTTTTCATTTTCAATCCATATAATCTCTTTATCTCTTTTAAACCACGTCATCTGCCGTTTGGCATATTTCAAACTTTCCTTAATAATCGATTCGTTCATTTCCTCTTTGGCTATAAACTCTCTTAAATAGCAGGAAATATAGCGATATTCGAGACCGAAATTATCCAATTTTTGCCAGCTTAAACCATTTCCGTTTTTCGGATAGCGAAGATCCTGTATCTCTTCAATCATTCCCTGCCGAAGACGTTTTACGAGGCGTGTTTTTATTTTTTTCTCCAAAGTTTCTTTGTCAATTTTGATGCCGATTTTCAAAACATCATAAGGAGATACTTTTTCGAACGGTACGAGCGAATTTTTCGATTGCGCGATTTCGATGGCGCGGATAAGACGGCGACGATTAAATTTATCTATGGTTTGCGCGCGGCTTAAATTGAATGATTTTAATTTAGCAAAAAGTTGCGCGGTAGAAAGTTTTTCTAGCCGTTTTCTCAAAACAGCATTTGGCGCGACTTCAGGAAAGCTGTAATCGTAAATTAAAGCATCAATATACAACCCCGTCCCCCCGCAAACAATCGGCATTTTCCAGCGCCGAACAATACCTTTGAGCGCGCGCTTAGCGAGTTTTTGATATTGACTGACAGTAAATATCCGCTTTGGACTAGCAACGCTCAATAAATGATGGGGGATTCCGCGCATTTCTTTCTTGGTTATTTTTCCGCTTCCAATATCCAATCCTTTGTAAACCTGCCGCGAATCAGCGGAAATTATCTCGCCGTTGAATTTTTTCGCGATTTTTACGGCTAAAGACGATTTCCCGGAGGCGGTTGGACCTAATATGACAACAATTTTTGGTTTTTTAACGAAAAGCATATTTTTTGAGAAAACTGCAGCGATGCATGGGCGTCAAGCCAAATTTACGAATAGCCGCGAAATGTTTTTTTGTTCCGTAGCCGACATTGTTTATAAAATCATATTGACAATATTTTTTATGACGCTTTTTCATCAATCTGTCGCGGTTCACTTTGGCGACAATAGAAGCCAAAGAAATCGCCGGAATTTTTTCGTCGCCCTTTATGATAGTTTTAATTCTTATACTCTGAAAATTTTGATTTTTAAATTGCGATTTTGATTTTTGGATTTTGGATTTTGGATTTATACGCAATCCTCCGTCTAATAAGACCATCAAACTTTTGCTAGCTAAATTATTGACAATCAATAATTTAGCCAAAGCCCGGCTGGCCGCTAAATTGGCGGCTCGCGATATATTTATTCTATCAATAATTTTAGGCGATACGCTTGCCAAGGCATAAGGAATTTTTTCTTTTTTAATGAAAACAAACCATTTTCCCCGCTGTTTAGAAGAGAGTTTTTTGGAATCTTTCAATTTTAATCCCGATTTTTTGACTTTATTTTTTGAAACAACCGAGAGCGCCAAAGCCGCCACGGTAACTGGTCCGGCCAAAGCGCCCCGCCCCACTTCATCAATTCCGATAATATATTCTTCTTTTTTTATTTTCACGAACTAATTATATGCTTTGACGGGCTTAACGTAAAACGGGGCGGCGGACTTCGTTTCGTCCGCCGCCCCTCAGTGGGATCGCAGTTCAAATGGCTTATTTATTTATCTAAGGATTCTTTTTCGCCTCCTTTCCTGACGATCTTCCCAGCTATTTCCGCTGGGTTCGCCGTGTTGTCTTGCTGTTTCCCGCGCCTCCTTTCTTCTGTTTATCAAACGGAAAATCGCGACTCTCAAGTCGCGAGTATGCTAAACTTTTCTTTCGCTCCGAAGCCGTATCAAAGCGAAAGTCTTTCCCAAGATAAATCCCATCACTCATACAACCACCTCCCTTCATTATTAAAATTAACGAAACAGCGAAATCACTTCGCTTAACTTTTATTACTATACAACTTTTTCCAGAAAAAACAAGTTCCTTGAAAATATGCGGCAAACAGATAAAATAAATACTATGGCAAAGAAAAAGAAAGACAACGGGAAAAAAGCATTGAAACCCAAAGAAAAAGAAAAGAAACAAAATAGCGCCAACGAAGATGGGGACGAATGGACGCATCTGCGGCTTCATCCTGATACCAAAAAAGGTATTTGGGCCGTTTCTTTTTTCGGCTTGATGATAATTTTGTTTTTAGCCGACTTTCAAATAGCCGGTCCGGCTGGTAAATTTCTTTACAATATTTTCGCGGCTCTTTTAGGCGAATGGGGATATTTTCTTTTACCAGCCATATTCGCTGTTTTAGGAGCAGTATTCTTAACATCGGAGCGCCGCAAAATTTACGGCGTTTCTTTTGTCGGAGCGGGAATTTTCGTTTTGGCGGGCTTGGGATTTATTGATATTGTTTTCGGCGAAAACAAAGCAGGGCTTTTAGGAAAAGGCACTGGCTCTATTGAAAATCTTTTCGGCTTCACGGCTTCTCTGGTAATTATCATCGCGTCTTTAATTATTTCTCTTCTGATTACTTTGAATCTGCCGCTGAAAATTAAAAGAAAGGAAAAATTCGCCGACTGGGAAGTAGAACAAGAGATGGAACAGGAAACGACGTTAAGCGAAGAAACTAACGCCGCTCCGGAAGAAATTCCACAGCAGGAAAAAGCGGAAAACGCAATTGAACAAAAAGAAAGAGGCACAGCGGTTGATATTAAAGAAAAAATTATTTCCGCCTTGCCTTTGACTTTGAAAGCCAGCCGCGGAGCGCTAAAAAAAGCAGGCAACTATGTTTTCCCCGACTTTGCTCTTTTGAAATCGTCAGTGGAAAAACCTACGCCAGGCGACCTGCGCGCCAACGCCAATATCATTAAAAGAACTTTGGAAAGTTTCGGCATTCCGGTGGAAATGGGAGAAATCAATGTCGGCCCCAAAGTTACCCGCTACACATTGAAACCGGCCGAAGGAGTAAAACTTTCCCGCATCACGGCTCTTTCGCAGGACTTAGCTTTGGCGCTCGCGGCGCATCCTATCCGCATAGAAGCGCCTATTCCGGGAAAATCTCTCGTGGGCATTGAAGTGCCCAACAAAGCGGCGGCCATTGTCCGCTTGGGAAGCTTGATTCATTATCCCGAATTTATGTCTTCCGGTTTTCTGAATGTTGTTTTAGGAAGAGACGTTACCGGCGAACCGATTTTTGCCAACATTGAAAAAATGCCCCACTTGCTGGTGGCAGGAAGCACGGGTAGCGGCAAATCCGTAGCAATCCACTCTGTCATTTTATCGCTCTTGTACAAAAATTCTCCCCAGACTTTAAGATTTATTCTGATTGACCCGAAACGGGTGGAGCTTTCCGTTTACGAGGGAATTCCTCACCTCATCGCGCCAGTGGTAACGGAAAATAAAAAATCGCTGGGAGTGTTTAAGTGGGCGATTAACGAGATGGACCGCCGCTATGAAATATTGTTAAAAGCCGGTTCCCGCGACATCCACAGCTACAACAAAAAAAATCCTGACGAAATACTGCCTTTCATAATGATTGTGGTGGATGAATTGGCTGATTTGATGAGCACTTACGGACGGGAAGTGGAAGGGTTTATCGTACGCCTGGCGCAAATGGCGCGCGCCACCGGCATTCATCTGATGCTTTCCACGCAGAGGCCGTCAGTGGAAGTTATCACCGGACTCATCAAAGCCAATATCACGGCGCGCATCGCTTTGCAGGTTGCCAGCCAGGTTGATTCGCGCACTATTTTAGACTCGGCCGGCGCGGAAAAACTTTTAGGCGGCGGCGATATGCTTTTCACCTCCTCGGAAATGTCCAAACCGAAAAGAATCCAGGGGTCTTACGTATCCGAAGAAGAAATCAAAAAAGTAACCGACTTTATCCGCGAACACAACAGCGGTATAATAACCGAAAGCGATGGCGCGCCCACTTTTGAAAACGGAAACAACGCTGAAAATCATAACAGCGGCGATATTTTTGAAAATTTAGCCGAAGGCGACGACGATGAATTATTGAATGAAGCGATTGACATCGTTTCTCAAGCGGGAAAAGCTTCTGCTTCGCTTTTGCAAAGAAGATTAAAAGTTGGATATGCGCGGGCGGCGCGCCTTCTGGACATTATGGAAGAACGGGGGATTGTAGGCCCGGCCGACGGCGCCAAACCAAGAGAAGTATTCAGGAACTAAAACTATGGACGATTACAAAACATTTCAGGAAATTTTCAAAGAAGAGCTGCAAAGCCGGCACTTGTCTTTGGCTAAATTATCCGAATTAACCGGCATTCCAACCCGTTATCTTCAGGCTTTTTCCGAAGGAGATTATAAAAATCTTCCGCCCGCCCCTTATATCAGGGGATATCTCACCCGAATAAGCGAAATTTTCGGAAAAGAAGAAAAAAATCTGTGGCAGATTTATAAACAAGAATGGGAGGAAAAAAATCCGATTAAAGAAGACAAAATGCCTTCCAACCGATTTGCCTATCCGAAAATCAGCCGTATAAAATGGGCTGTTATCTTTTTTATTTTTCTTGGTATAATTTATTTAGGCTACCGGGAAAAAGATTTTTTCGGAACGCCTTCCATTGAAATTATCAATCCTTCGGCGGAAAGCGTCATGGTTATGGATTCAACCATAGACCTGAAAGGCAAAATCAGCCCGCGGGACAAGCTGACCGTCAACGGCGAAAACGTAGATGTAGAAAGCAACGGGTATTTTGAAAAAAAGTTTTCTCTTAACGCCGGGCTAAACACCATTGAATTTAAGGTAAAAAAATTATTGGGCGGGGAAACAAAAGTAATTCGGCAGGTGATATTAAATAAATAAAGTTTATAGCTTAAAATGCATAACTCAAAAAACGCGTTACACATTAATAAGCTACACGCTACAACGAGTAAACTATGGCAAAAAAAATTGAAATAAAAAAAGATAAAGAAAAAGACAGCGACATCAGCGCTTTATTGTCTTCTTTGCGCGATAAATTCGGCGAAGGAGCGGTAATGACTTTGGGCGAAGCCAAAAAAGTCAATGTGTCGGTAGTCCCTTCCGGCTCTTTCTCCTTAGATATCGCTTTAGGAGTGGGAGGTTTTCCCAAAGGAAGGATTATTGAAATATTCGGACCGGAAAGCTCGGGTAAAACTACTTTGGCTTTGCATGTGGTGGCGGAAGTGCAGAAAAAAGGAGGCAAAGCGGCTTTCATTGACGCAGAACACGCATTAGATCCCGATTACGCCAAAAGATTGGGAGTGAAATTAAACGAGCTTTTGATTTCCCAGCCCGACTCGGGAGAGGAAGCGCTTAACATTCTGGAAAGCCTGGTAAAATCCGGAATTATTGACGTGGTAGTGGTTGATTCGGTGGCAGCTTTAACTCCGCGCGCGGAAATTGAAGGAGAAATGGGCGCGCAGTTTATCGGACTTCAGGCGCGGATGATGTCTCAGGCTTTGCGTAAAATAACCGCCTTGGCAGACAGAGCCGGTACAATGATAATTTTCATCAACCAGTTACGGGAAAAAGTGGGCATTATGTTCGGCAATCCCGAAACAACTCCCGGCGGCCGGGCTTTAAAATTTTACGCTTCAGTAAGAGTGGACGTCAGACGCATAGCGCAGATTAAAAAAGGAGAAGAGGTGGTTGGCAACCGCGTCACCGCCAAAGTGGTGAAAAATAAAGTGGCGCCTCCTTTTAGAGCGGCTGAATTTGATATTTTGTACGGCGAAGGAATCTCTTATGAAAGCGATGTATTAAACTCCGCGATAAAACACGGCGCTATTGCCAAAGCAGGTAATACCTACAGCTTTGAGGAGATAAAATTGGGAGTAGGAATGGATCAGGCCCGCCTTAAATTAAAAGAGGATAAAAAACTTTTGGGAGATATCCAAAAGAAAACCCTCTCTTTGATTTCAGCGAAACAGGACGAAAAGTAAACTAAAGGTCGGGAAAATAGATATAATTTTCCAAAATGAAAAACAACAAATTGGTTTTTATTGCGGCGATAACAGCGGCAATAATACTGGCAGGCGGAGCGGTAAAAGCCGAAGAACAAGGAGAGATGTCGCGAGGCGGAAGCGGTAATAACGTCGGAAACGATTTCATATATCAGGATCAGAAAATGATGAAAGTTCCGATGATGGAAGACATAAATCCGGAAAATAGAAATTTCCCTCCGGGACCCATCCCTCCTATTCGTTCCAATCAAATGAGTGTTAACATTGAGCCGAACGGACAGGCAAAATTGATGAACGCCGCGGTAAACTCCGTAAACGGCAACACGATTGTGGCGTCGGTTTTCGGCATTAATTTTACCGTTGACATCTCGCGCGCGAAAATCATAGGAGGATTTGCGCTGCCCCCTTTGCCGTCGCTTGCTCAAATGCTGGCTAATACGGGCGCAGGCACCAGCACTGCCACCACTACCGAAGGCGGAACCGGCAATACTCCGCCCGCCGAACAAATAACCATCAGTGTCGGAGACAAACTTATGGTTATGGGAATAGTGGACGCCACTTCCGGAGTTATCAAAGCCGAAATAGTAAGAGATTTAACCGCTCAATCCCAATCGCAGGACACAATAAAACAACGCATCCAACAATTAATGGATCTGATAAATCAATTGAGAGCCCAGTTGCATTTCTGATTACTATAACTTAGCAAGCAAAAACTCCCCCGCTATAGCGGGGGAGTTTTTGCTTGCCATTATCTTCTAAAATTGAATGCTCATTATTTTCTGCTATACTGATTTTATGCGTTTTATCGCGGATTTCCACATCCATTCAAAACACAGCCGCGCCACCAGCAAAGATATGGTCTTGGAAGAAATCGACCGGGTGGCGGACGAAAAAGGAATTCTGGTGATGGGCACCGGAGACTTCACGCATTTTCAGTGGCTCAATGAAATTAAAGAAAAGCTGGAGCCGGCCGAACAAGGGCTTTTCCAATTAAAAACTAATTATAAAAAACCGACCATCAAGGGAAATTTCAGCGAAACACGTTTTATGCTTACTGTGGAAATTTCCAGCATTTATTCTCAAGACGGCAAGGTAAGACGCATTCATAATTTAATTTTTTTGCCTTCAATATCTTCCGCGGAAAAACTGCGCCTTCGCCTGATTTCTTTAGGGTGTAATTTAGATTCCGACGGACGGCCGATAATCGGCTTAAGCAGCAAGCAGCTGGCTGATATTGTTTTTCAAATTGATGATTCCGCCGCTATTATACCGGCCCACGCTTGGACGCCTTGGTTTTCCGTTTTCGGCTCAATGAGCGGCTTTGATTCTTTGGAAGAATGCTTCGGGGAATACGCGGACAAAATTTTCGCTATTGAAACCGGACTTTCCAGCGACCCACAAATGAACTGGCGGCTGTCAAAACTAGACAAGATAGCATTAATCTCCAATTCCGATTCCCACAGCTTGCCGCGCATCGGAAGGGAGGCGAACATTTTTGAATGCGATCTTTCTTATGAAGGGATAATAGAGGCCGTCCAAAATAGTTCTCCCGACCGGCGCAATTCCGCGTCAGTCCCGCGCAGTCCCGCTATGGTAGCCACAATAGAATTTTTTCCCGAGCAAGGCAAATACCATTACGACGGGCACCGGTCTTGCGAAATTTTTTTGTCGCCCGAAGAAACGAAAAAATATAAAGGTTTGTGCCCAAAATGCGGCAAGCCGCTAACTATCGGCGTTTTGAACAGAGTAGAGGAATTGGCTGACAGAAAAATTGAAATTACCGGAAAAAATAGCCTGCTTCATTCTTATGACGACTTCACGCCTTATTATAATCTGGTTCAATTAGACGAAATCATCGCCCAAGGGTTAGAAACAGGGCCGGCTTCCAAAAAAGTGTTGGCAGAATACCATAATCTCATAAAAACTTTCGGTTCAGAAATAAAAATATTAATGGAAGTAAATATAAATGACCTCAAGAAAACAACTCTTCCGCGCGTGGCGGAAGGAATTGAAAAAATGAGAAACGGCAACATAAAAATCAGGCCCGGTTATGATGGAGAATACGGACTAATTAATCTTTTTGACAAGGAAAATAAAAAACCGGATCTCCCTCAAACCCCCTTGTTTTAATTGTTTATGGATATCTTCGCGCACGGGCTTTGGACCGGAGCAGCCGCGAAAGCGGCTAACAGCAACAACTCCATTTCCCGAAAAATTAAAAAACCACTTAACATCTGGCGAGCCATCTTTTGGGGAGTTTTCCCGGATCTTTTCGCGTTTACCCTGCCGTTTGTCTGGCTATTTGGAAACGTCATTTTCGGCAATTTAAGTTTTTCCGACTTTCCCAAACCAGAAAATACGGAGCCATTCCCTCGCGACACTCTGCCAGTTTTTAATCTTGCCTCTCGTCTTTACAATTTCAGCCACAGCTTGATTGTTTTCTTTTTAATTTTCACGATAGTCTGGATTATCTTGCGCCGGCCAATATGGGAAATGCTCGGTTGGTTTCTTCATATTTTGATAGACATACCAACGCATTCTTACCGCTTTTTCCCTACGCCGTTTTTATGGCCCGTATCACAATGGAAAATCAACGGCTTTTCCTGGGCTACGCCCTGGTTTTTAATTTTAAACTATGCGGCGATAATTCTGGCTTACTGGTTTCTAAAAAAACGAACTGCGAGGCTTAAAACGCAAAATCAAAACGCCGCCAAAATATAGTTGACTAACTCATTAAATTATGGCACTCTTTGCAATAGAACAAAGGCAAATCGCCAATCATTTAACCCCCCCCTAACAACTTCCAGCGAGAAAAGAGAAAGGAGTAGAGATGAGAATTCTGGTGCTGGACGATCAGTTGAACCTTTATATCAGACTGGCCGAATTAGACACCGCCATTGACGAAAATCTGGCGGTGGTTTTGACAGAAACGCCGGAACAAGCCGAACAAGCCCTAGCGAACCAGCAGTTTGATATCCTACTGTTGGATGGCATCCTTGACCGACACCAGAAGATATTCGGTCCGGATGTCCTGACCAAATGGAAGGAAGGAGGGAAGCTCGCCATTCCAGCGGTCATCCTGATGGTCTCCTCGGACCCGAACATGCAGTATTTGGGAATGGTGGCCGGAGCAAAAGGAACGATCGACAAGTTCGACATTATCGGAAAGGGGGTGGAAGCGGTTAAACAAAAATTGGCGGGATTATCCGTATCCGCCTAAAAACACAAGAGTAAAAAGGAGGTGGTTACGATAGGAGGGGAATTTTCCCCTCCTATTTTACAAAATTCTTGCTTAAAACATTAAAAAATTTGACCTTCAAAAAACTTGACAAAATGTTTAAACTTGCGTATCTTTATATTAACTTTAGACTTTAATAGGAGAGCCATTTTAGAGGCTTATTTAAAAGACTTTTTGAAGTTTTGGCAGAAACTTCCGGTAAAGCGTGGTTTATCTAACGTGGTTTTTTATGTTTCGCAACAAAATAATAAAAATAGAAAATAATAAAGGTCGCTAATCAAAACAAAATTAAAGGTCGAAAAATAAAAAAGCTATGGGATAAATTTAATAATATCTTAAAGTGCGCGCAATTTCCCGAAAATAAACATATTCTCGCTAATGCCCTTAATTATTATATTATTAAATTCAATCCTAAAAAATCATGATAAACAAGAAACGAATTCTCTCTTTAGCGATAGCAATTCTTGCAACGCAAGTTATTCTTGTGGGCGGATTGTTTGTGAATTCTTACGCCCAAACAACAGACGTCTCTTCCGCCGATAGCTCTGTTGTATCTGTATCCACAGATACAACTGCAACAGCCCCGTCATCTTCTTCAGACAGCACTAATATAACAACTGCGCCTTCCGACACTGTTACGACAGAATCATCCACCGCCAATTTAGCCGACTCTGCTGTCAGCACAACAACCATTACCATTGCCAACCCCAGCGCTTCAGCGACAACTTCGCCTATTGTTTCAAGCGATTCCAACGCTTCCATTAGCAGCGCTTCAACAACTTCAGCTCCTGATACAACGGCAACTGTTGTATCAACGCCATCAAGCGATACAACCGTTCTTTCGTCAAATCAAACAACCCCCATTGCCCCGACGCTCTCAACCGACAAAGCCGATTATCACCCTGGAGAAACAGCAACAATTTTTGGAAAGTTTTTTCAATTCTTCCAGGACGTTTTAGTAAAGATATTCGGCGGAGACGCTACTGATGGTACCTATACCGAATCAACACAAAAAGTAACGACCGACAACACGGGCGCATTTACAACCGCATACACGCTGGATAATATCTACAGACCTCTCTATACCATCGTTGCCAGCACATTGGATGGCATACAATTAGCGCAAACGACATTTACTGATACAAATCCCGCGACCGACATAAATCAGTGCCAAAACGGAGGTGTTGGCAATCCGCTTCAGCCTTGCAGCGAAACGGCTCCCTATGCAGCCGCTAGCGGCTATGGATACGAAGGCAACTCTGCCGCAAACAGCAGCAATTCGCACTGGACAGAAGGTGATTTTGTTCCCCAAAGAATTGTCGCGACTAATTACAGCGCCGGCGCTGGAAATATTCAGTTCTCCATTGATGTTACCAAAGGCGGCCAACATGCGTATGATTATATCGGCAGTTTCGACACAACCGAAACAACGGGCGCATCGTCAACTACGCATTTCAATCATAACAATCCTGTTGGCGACATCATAGTTGGCGCTAATCCAATGATTCCTGATAGCACCGGAACGATTCCCGCCGCCATGCTTAGTCCATTTCCGACAACATGCGGGAGCAATAGCTTCACAGGAAGCCAAGTTCCGGGAAATATCGTGGCATGGGGCACGAGCGGCCCATTGACAGTTACATACCCTACCCAGAATATAGGCGGCAGCGGTGATTGCGCAACCACGATTCAAGTAACTTGGAGCGCAACCAAAACTGGCTTTGGCGGAACAATAGTCATCGCGTATGCTCCTCATATAGCGAAACAATCGGATTGGGGCACGGGAAATTCAGCAATTAATATCAACGGATCTCCGTATCACACATCATTGGTGCAATACACCACTGGCGACTCAACCAAAGGCATCGGCAATCAAGATGCTAAATTATCAGCAAGCGCCATCATTATGCCAAGCACCATCACAATTCATAAAGTAACCAGTCCTGCCGGAGGAACAGGGTTTGGTTTTTCAGCAACAGGAGGACTTACTCCGACAACCTTCACCCTAAATGACGGCGGAACGCCACAGACATTCAGTCCTTTGCCCGGCTCTTACACTATTTCGGAAAATGATCCATCGCCCGCATATAGTTTGACGTCGCTCACGTGTACGGCTAGCGGTACTGGTACGAACGTGACTACAAGCACCGTAACTAGAACTGCATCAATAACTATTGGCTCCAACGGCGGAGGAACAGTTGACTGCACCTACACCAACACGCTTCAGCAGGGCAAGATTAAAATCATTAAAAACACCACTGGCGGCGATGGAACGTTTAACTTCAATGTTTCCGGTCCGACAGCCACTTCAACGAGCATTACCACCTCTGCTGGAACAGCAAGCACAACTATTGTTGTGACGCCCGGCAGCTACAGCGCTTCAGAAAGCGTTCCTTCGGGATGGACGCTAACGAGCTCAAGTTGCGACAGCGGAACTCCAGGAAGCTTCACGGTAAGCCCCGGCGGCACAGTAACCTGTACTTTCAGCGATTCAAAACTCGGTAAAATAGTTCTTGTTAAGAATACTGTTGGCGGCAATGGCACGTTTAACTTCACAACCGCCGGCGGCGACGGATTGCCCGCAAGTGTAAGTATTACGACTACGGGAAATACCGGTAGTAGCACTTTTGCCAATATCACTCCGGGCACTTACAGCATTACCGAATCAGTGCCAGCAGGATGGTCGCTTGCCAGTTCAACCTGCACCAACGGAACACCGGCAAGCTTCACCGTCTCAGCCGGAGCAACTGTCACCTGTACATTCACTGACACAAAATTACCTACCCTCACCCTCGTCAAAACCGTTATCAACGACAACGGAGGAACAGCTACTACCACTGATTTTCAGGGAAAGATTGACGGCAACAATGTTCCTTGGGGAGTAGCGCAGACATTAACAGCCGGTTCTCATACTGCTTCAGAAGTAGCTAATGTCTCCGGTTATGCCGCTTCTTCTTGGGATACGGATTGCGCCGCTAACGGCAACATTACTTTGAGTCCGGGCGACAACAAAACCTGCACCATCACCAATAACGACATTGCGCCGAAACTTCATTTGCGGAAAGTGG
>CAYVOL010000005.1:21115-59556 GCA_964453135.1 uncultured Candidatus Saccharibacteria bacterium
ATGGAGCCAGCATTACTCTGGGTATAAATGAGGAAGCCACCTGCACCATCACCAATAACGACATTGCGCCGAAACTTCATTTGCGGAAAGTGGTTGTCAATGACAATGGCGGCACCGCCACCACTGCTGACTTCACTTTGACCGCCAACGGCGCAGGCTCCAATGATATTTCCGGCGTTAGTCCGGTGGATTCCGGAGCCGGTCTCTTAGCTGACACCTTTGCTTTGAGCGAAACAGGTCCGGCGGGATATGCCTCTTCTTCCTGGGTATGTACTGGTGGAACTCAGAATGGAGCCAGCATTACTCTGGGTATAAATGAGGAAGCCACCTGCACCATCACCAACGACGATATCGCCCCACAACTGATTGTCATCAAGCATGTCATCAACGACAGCGGTAACGACGCTACTTCATCTGATTTCACGATGTTAGTTACAGCAAATAATGCTTCAACTTCATCTTTCCCAGGTAGCGAATCTGGCACCACAATTACATTGAACGCAGGTCCTTACAGCGTTGATGAAGGATCTCACGCTGGTTACGCGGAATCAACCAGCACGGATTGCGTTGGGACGATCAATATCGGCGAAACCAAAACCTGCACGATTACGAATAATGATATTCCGATGCCAACAAGAACGCTTGGATTCTGGCAGACACATACTACATTTACTTCAAGTGTATTTGGAATAAGCACTTGGACAATTGGATCAAAAACCATCTGGACCAATATTACGAGCAGCAGCCTTTTCGCAGGATTCTATGCCAGCATTCCAAAAAAATCCACTGGCGCGAAGCGTTTGGCGATTGATCAAGCAAGAATGCAAATGCTTCAGCAATGGCTCGCCGCAAAGCTAAATTGCCAGGCATTCGGATGCAGTATCTCAACTAAAAACTTAATTAACAACGCGGCCATTGCGTGGGCAGGAACAAATACAAGTTCCATTCTTTCCTACGCATCTCTGCTTGACGCCTACAACAACAGCAACGATTCTTTGTCGATTTCCATTCAAGGAAAAGCAACACCGAAACTTTCGCAGTCAAGAGCCATTCCCGCAATTCCATATTGGGATCTTCTTCCGTAAGCGAAAACTCTCCCGAATTGGACAAAGAAAAACCCCCGCCAACAACGAGGGGTTTTTCTTTCAGACGAATTTAGAATATAATAATAACTAATGGAAGCGGGCAGAGAAATTATAGAAAAAGAATTAAGCAAGCCGGTGGAGCATGTTTCCGTTATTAATTTATTAGACGGTATTTTTGATTACGCTTACCGCCTGCGTGTTTCCGACATTCACATTGACCCGGCGGAGAAAGATTTAAAAATTCGCTTCCGCATTGACGGAATTCTTCACCACATGTTCGTTATTTCCAAAGAACTGCAGGACGAAATAATTTCCCGCATTAAAGTTCTCTCCGGCTTGAGAACAGACGAACACCAAGTGCCGCAAGACGGCCGCTTTCGTTTCAAAATCGCCGATGCCGCCAAAGACAAAGTCAGCGTCAATTTTGATATCCGCGTTTCCATTGAACCAACTTTTTACGGAGAAAACGCCATTCTGCGCCTCTTGGTGGCGCCCAACGAAGCCGAATTTTCCTTGGAAAGCAGGGGATTTTCTCCACGCGACTTGGCAGCTATCAAAAAAGCCATCCAAAAACCCTACGGAATGATTTTGTCCACCGGCCCCACCGGCTCGGGCAAAACCACCACTCTCTACACCGTCTTGAAAACATTAAACACAGAAGGAATTTCCATAATCACTATTGAAGACCCCATTGAGTTTTCCCTTGACGGCGTTGACCAGATACAAGTAAATCACAAAACAGGATTAACTTTTGCCGAAGGATTGCGTTCTATTTTACGACAGGACCCGAATATTATTATGGTGGGAGAAATCCGCGACGAAGAAACCGCCAATATCGCCGTCAACGCCGCTTTGACCGGCCACTTACTGCTTTCCACTCTTCACACCAACGACGCCGCCACCGCTCTGCCGCGTTTAACCGATATGAAAGTGGAGCCGTTTTTAATCGCTTCAACGATTAACGTCGTTATCGGCCAAAGGTTGGTAAGGAAAATTTGCCTTAACTGTAAAAAAGAAAAGAAATTTTCTGTGATAGAACTGCAGTCTTTGGCAAAAATAATCCCCCGAGACCTATTAGAAAAAAACATTTTGAACAAAGAGAATTTTTATTACGGGGAAGGATGCTCGCAATGTGAAAACACCGGATATAAAGGACGCATCGGCATTTTTGAAGTTTTAGAAATGACCGACGCCACCCGCGAAGGCGTGATGAAACGTTTGGACAGCGCCGAAATAAAAAAAATCGCCGTTCACGAAGGTATGACCACGCTGTTAGAAGACGGCTTCAATAAAGCCCGCGAAGGCATAACCACCGTGGAAGAAGTGCTAAGAGTTACGTACGAATAAAATCATAAAACGCGCGGCGTGAAGCATAAAACACGCATAAAAGGATTCATCTTTCATATTTCAAGCCAACCAATGAAAAGATTTCTACATATTTCTATCGGAGAAAAAATTTTGTTTCTCAAGCACTTGGCGATAATGATTCGCACCGGCATGCCTCTTTTGGGAGCGCTAAGACTTATTCAAAAACAGAAAAAATCGTCGTCTTTTATGTATGTCTTGTCCCGCGTAATCAAAAACGTGGAAAACGGCCAGTTTTTGTCGGTCAGCCTTGTTCCGTTCAAAAATATCTTTGGCGATTTATTCATTAACGTTATAAAAATAGGGGAGACCAGCGGCTCGCTGGTGGACAACCTTGAACATTTAGCCGCCGAACTTCAGAAGCGGAAATTATTGCGCCAAAAAATACGCGCCGCCCTTATCTACCCGGCAATTATTTCCGTGGCAATGCTGATTGTCATAAGTATTTTAATGTTTTTCGTGATGCCGAAAATTATGCCCATTTTTTCCAGCATGAAAATCCAACTGCCCATTACCACCGTTATCGTCATCACTGCTACTAATTTTCTGCTTAACAACTGGCTGATGATTATCGTAGTTCTTATTGCCGTCATTATCCTAATGACCCTCTTATTACGCATTCCTCCTGTAAAATATCTTTTCCATTATTTTATTTTATACACGCCCATTGCCGGCGCCATCAGCCGTAAAGCGGCTTTGTCTGACTTAAGCCGCACTTTGGGACTGCTCCTTAAAAGCGGCGTAAGAATTGTGGAGGCAGTCAAAACAACGTCGGACAGCGCCACCAATTTGGTTTATAAAAAAGTTCTGGAAGGGGCGGTGGATGTGGTTGCCAAAGGAGGAACATTAAACAGCCATTTCAGCAAGTATGGCGGTTTGTTTCCTTCCGAGTTCAGCCAGATGATAGAAGTAGGGGAGAACACCGGAACATTAGAAAGCAATCTATTTTATCTGGCAGATTTTTATGGAGACGAAGTGGATGAATTGACCAAAAATCTTTCCAGCACCATAGAGCCCATTTTACTTCTCATAATGGGGGTGGCAGTAGGGTTTGTGGCCATTGCCATCATTACCCCGATTTATCAGCTCACAAGACCCAGCCAGTAATCTCAATTTATTATATTATGAGCCAAAATGGTTTTTCCCTGTTGGAAGTTATAATGGTAATGGCTATTTTGGCTGTTATTTTCGGCTTCGGTTATTTCGTCAATTTTGATTTTTACAGAAATTACGCCCTGCAGTCAGAAAAAGACACGCTGATAAGCCTTTTAAGAAGAGCGCGTTCGCAATCTCTTAATAACATAAGCAGGACAGCTCACGGGCTCTATATCGACGCTTCGTCTTATACTTTGTTTTACGGCAATTCTTTCTCCGGCCGTGACGCTCAATGGGACCAGATAGCCAGCCGCGCCTCGGGAATTAATATCTCCGGAATAAGCGAGGTGGTTTTCCAACCGTTAAGCGCCACTTCCACCGCCTCCGGCACGATTACTTTAACCAACGGAACAAAATCGCTTTATTTAGACATCAACAATGAGGGAAGAATCAACCAAAGATAAAAAATATGCCTCCGGCCAGATGCTGGTGGAGGTTTTGCTGGCTCTGGCGATTATCGTGATGGCGGTTTCTTCCGTGGTGGCTGTTTATTTTGGCGGCCGCTCTCTTTTAACCGACGCGCAAACGGAAGACGTCGCTTTAAATTATGCTCGCCAGGATTTAGAAAGTGTCAAATCATCGGCTCAGTCAAATTTTGCCGCCTTAACCAGCGCTTCTTCCACTACCGGCAATTTTCTTCGGGAGCAGATAATCACTCCTGTTGACGGATACACGAAAAAAGTAATTTGCCGCATCTCTTGGGTTATCAATCCCTTGAGAACAGCCAAGGTTGAATTATCGGCTATTTTAACTGATTGGAGAGGGGCGTCGAAAACAGGAAATGACACCGGCGGAGGCGGATTAACGGGAAACTGGCTTAATCCCATCACCTTGGGGAGCGTTGATTTGGGTCCGGGAAATTCCGCCACCGGCTTGGATGTGAAAAATAAAATTGTTTATCTTTCCTCAACAGCTTCCGATAACAAAAAGCCCGATTTTTATATCGTGGACGCTACTAACGGACAAAACCCAGTTATTGTTTCCAGTTTGGATACCGGACCGGGATTAAACGCCGTTGACACGGCCGGCACTTACGCTTATGTGGCTAACAGCGACACCAACGCCCAACTCCAAATTATTGATGTAAGCAATCTAACATCTCCTGTTTTAATATCTTCTTATAAACTGCCCGGAATTTCCGGAACCGGCGCTGTCGGCAACAGCATTTTTTATTACAATTCCAAAATTTATTTTGGCACTAAAAGAGCCACTGGTCCGGAATTTCACATTATTGATGTTTCTAATCCTTCAAACCCGATAGAATTAGGTAATTTTGAAACTAACGCGGATGTCAACAGCATCCGTGTTACCGGAAACACCGCGTATTTAGCCACTTCCGATAATGCTAAAGAAGCTATGGTTTTAAATGTCTCCGATCCGGCCAGCATTTCTTTAACTGGAAGTTTTGACGCCTCATCTGATGACGACGGACAAAGCATTTATTTAGTCGGGAATAAATTATATTTGGGACGAGCAGGCGGCAGCAATGATTTCATCATTGCCGACGCGGCAAGCTCCACTGCCATTACTCAATTAAGTTCAACCAATTTAGGCGGCGTTAGCGTCAACGGCATTGTAGTGCGCGATTATCTGGCTTTTTTGGGAACCTCCGCTTCCAACTCCGAATTTCAGGTCTGGAACATTTCCACTTCCACAAACCCCACGCTTTGGAGTTCTTTTAATTTCCCTCAAATTATCACCGGCATTGATTATGAAGACAATCGCGTTTATGTTTCCGTTAGAAGCAACGATGCTCTAAGAATTATCACTTCCCAATAAAAAGTTTCAGATTTACAAAATGCGCGCCTCACGATTTATAAACAACAACCCGTCGCAAGGAACCACTTTTCTGGAAGTTATTTTTTATATCGCTATTTTTTCCATCGCCATTGGTTCGGTTCTCTTGGCGCTTTACGCCGTTCTAGACTCCCGCGACGCTTATCTTGCCCGAACAGACGTGGAAGAAGAAACAAATTTTTTAACAAAAAAAATCAAATGGGTTTTAAGCAACGCCAGCGGCATCAACCAGCCGATTGCCGGCGCCACCTCTACCATTCTTTCTGTCAGCAAATGGGATTTCGCAAACAATCCTGTAGCCATCGGCTTGAACAATAACGATATGAGAATCTCTTACGCCGGCGCCGCAACAACTACCTTGAACAGCGGCAATGTCTCAATTTCCAATTTAGTTTTTGAACAGTTAAGCGGCTACAATAATCCGGCAATTAAAATTAAATTTACAGCGGTATACCGATGGAATAATCCAAAATTCATAACGCCTTCCACTACCGTAGAAACCACTTTATTTTTAAGAACGCAGTAAATTACGAAATGCGCATCTATTTTCAAAAAGGTTATATTGCTCTTGTTTCCGCTATTATTATTTCTTTGCTTTTAATGGCTGTCGCCTTTGCTTTAAGTTTTTCCTCTTATTTCAGCCGTTTCAACATTACCGATTCTTCCACCAAAGAAATCAGCCTGTCTTTGGCCGAATCCTGCGTAGACAAGGCCTTATTAAGTTTGGCGCAAAATTCATCTTACGGAGGAAATGAAACTATCACGGTGGACGGAACAAAAAATTGCAGCATTCTACCCGTAGAAACTAACGGCTCTCAAAAAACCGTCAAAACCAGCGCCGTCTTTCAACAAGCCACTGCCAACATAAAAGTCATTGTAAATCTTCCCGCTTTCACTATCGTCTCATGGGAAGAGACGCCTTAAAAAAATTTGACATAATTGGGGGCGCATCGTTGCGCCCCCGTCTTTTTTATCTTTTCCGCAACAATGAATATTTTCATTTTTCCAACAGATATGTCATACTTTCAATTATGGAACCGGACTTAACAAAAAAAATAGAGGAGATAGAGAGGAAAGTTGACGCGGTTTATAAATCAGTGGAAAAAACCCGAAAATATTTTTTATGGACTTTGATCATTACTTTAGTGACCATCGTTCTGCCTCTTATCGCCTTGGCTTTTCTTGTTCCTTATTACATTAAAACAATCAGTCCCGGTAATTTCGGATTATAACGCCAATAAAAAATATATGAACATCCATCCGATTATCGTGCACTTTCCCGTCGCCCTGCTTATGCTTTACAGCATCGCCGAATTCCTTCGTTTTAAATTCCTTCGTGAGCGGCTATGGTGGTTTTATCTAAAAGCGGCGTTTGTCATTTTTGGTTTTATCGGCGCGGGATTTGCGCTCCTAACAGGCGAAATTGCTGAAAAACACTATCGGGATAACCCCGCGATGCGGCACATCATCGGTACTCACTCAAATTGGGCGAAAATTTCTTTCATAATTTACGCGGTTGCCGCTCTTGCGTATTTCGTTGTTTTTCTTAAACAAGAAGGCGTCTTAGATTTTTTGTCGATTAAATTGCGGTCAAACAAGATGCTTATGATATTGAATTCTTTTTTATTTTCATCAGCGCTGCTTATCAACGGCATGATGGAGGGCTGGACTATAATATTTTTAGCGCTGGCGGGATTAATCGCGCTTACAATCACCGGCGCTCTCGGCGGATCAATCGTCTACGGCTCTTCGGCCGACCCGATTATCCGAATTGTTTACGGACTTCTGCGGCCTTGATATAGCAGGAACTTTTGAGCTTACGTCAGGTCAGATTTTGCTTCTCGGATTTGTGAATTAAATTCGGCAAGATAATATCAAAAGTTTGCGAGCGTTCAATACTGCTGCCGGGCAGGGAATCGGACCCCGATTAACGGATTCAAAGTCCGCTGTCCTACCGTTAGACGACCCGGCAATTTATTTCAAATTTTCAATTACGGCAACTTCCAACGGCACAATGGCAAAAGGCGAATAACGCATTTCAGTATAGGCGCGAATCAAAGATTTGACAAGATTAATGGTTTTATTTTCATCAATCGCTCGGCTGTGTTCTTTTAATTTTCCCATATCCTGATTAGCGAGGTTATCCCTAAAATTTTTCTCCAAATCGGGATTAAAACGAAGTGTCAAAACTCTCCTTAGATAATGAATCAATTCTTTGTTGAATTGAACAACATTGTATCCTTCTTCGTTTATTTTATTAAGGTAATCCAAAGATTTTTTTAAATCATTTTGAATAAGCAAATCAACAAAGTCGGCGGTTTTACTAAATCCGATTTTGCCTAAAATTTTTTCCACGCTTTCCGCTTCCACCGCGCCCTCCATATTGACAATCTGATCCAGCAAAGATTCGGCGTCCCGAAAACTTCCGTCAGCAGACGAAGAAATAATTTCCAATGCCTCGGAAGAAAATTTTATTTTTTCTTTTTGGCATATTTTTTGTAGCTTGTCGGCGATTATTTTCAAAGGAACTTTCTTGAAGTGGAATTTTTGCGCGCGGGAAGCGATGGTAGGCGGCACTTTTTCAATTTCCGTGGTGGCTAAAATCAAAATAGCGTGCTGGGGCGGCTCTTCCAAAGTTTTCAAAAGAGCGTTAAAAGCTTCTTTGGTGAGCTGGTGCGCTTCGTCAATGATAAAAATTTTATAATTATAAGAAGAAGGGGAGAGGCGAATGCCTTCTTTCAACTCGCGGATTTCGTCAATGCCACGGTTGGAAGCCGCATCTATTTCAATGACGTCCAGCGTCTGTCCGCTGTCAATTTCCCGACAAGAAGAACATTTATTGCAGGGCTCTCCTTTTTGGAAAAAATCTTTATCGCTTTGACGGGTCTGGCAATTGGCTAATTTAGCGATAAGCCGCGCCAAGGTGGTCTTGCCCGATCCGCGCGGCCCGTAAAAAAGATAGGCATGCGCCAAAGCGCTGTTTTTCGCCTGATTCTTTATGATTTGGACAATCAATTCTTGTCCCAAAACGTCTTCCAGTATTTTCGGCCGATATTTACGGTAAATAGCAAACATAAATCGTAATGTTTCAGGTTATCTGTTATTTTATAAGGATATAGAAAATAAAAAATTGTTCAAGTTTCTCTTTTTTGACGCTTGTTTTCTGATGATTTTTGGAATAGAATAACTTTGAATAGCAAAAGCTATTACTTTCGCAATTCAAAATATCAAAATGCTGGATATTCAATTTATTCGGGAAAATAAAGACGCAATAAAACAAAACTGCCAAAATCGCCACATCAAATGCGATATTGACCAACTGCTGGAATTAGACGAAAAAAGAAGGCAGTCAATTGCGAAAATTGACGAGTTAAAAGCGGAAAAAAACAAACTCAACGATTTGTTAAAATCCGGCGGCAATAAAACAGAGATTATTGAAAAAGGGAAAAAGATAAAAGAAGAAGTTGATCAACTTGAGCCCGAGCTGGATGAAATTATTAAAAATTGGCGCGCGCTTCTGTTAAATATCCCGAACATTACTCATCCCGACGCGCCCATAGGCAAAGACGAGAACGACAATAAAGAAATTGAAAGACACGGCGAACCGCCGCAATTTGATTTCATTCCCAAAAATCACGAGGAGCTGGGGAAAAATTTGGACATTATTGATTTTGAGCGGGCGGCGAAAGTGGCGGGAGCGAAATTTTATTATCTCAAAAACGAAGGAGCACTCCTGGAAATGGCTTTGATAAATTTCGCCTTTGAAAAACTGCTCCAAAAAGGATTTGTTCCGGTGATTACGCCAGACTTAGCCAAAGATAAAGTTTTAGAAGGAATAGGATTTATTCCTCGGGGAAATGAAACGCAAATTTATTCAGTGGAAAATTCTGACCTGAGTTTGATAGGCACCGCGGAAATAACAATGGGCGGCTATCATTGCGACGAAACTATTGCCGAAGAAAAATTACCCTTGAAATACGCGGCGTTTTCCCATAGCTTCCGAACCGAAGCCGGAGCTTACGGCAGGCACAGCGCCGGGCTTTACCGCGTCCATCAATTTTCTAAAGTGGAAATGTTCGCCTATGCGCTTCCGGAAGACTCAGAAAAAACGCATCAAGAATTTAAGGATATTGAAGTGGAAATTTTTGAGGGATTGGGAATTCCCGTAAGAGTGGTTGATATTTGCACCGGAGATTTAGGCGGGCCAGCTTATAGAAAATACGACGTTGAAGGATGGATGACTTCCAAAAATGGCTGGGGCGAGATAACATCAACATCGGACACCGCGGCTTATCAGGCAAGACGGCTCAATATAAAAGTGGAAAGAAAAAACGGAAAGAAAGAGTATCTGCATATGCTTAACGGCACAGCCATCGCCGTGTCACGGGCGCTGATTGTTATTTTAGAAAATTACCAGCAAAAAGACGGGAGCGTTGTTATTCCGGACGTGTTGCGCAAATTTATGCCAGCCGGTATAAAAGAGATAAAACCTAAATAAAATTCGCATAAGATTACGCGCGCCTCGAATCTCAAGTTTCAAGATTCATGTTCCAAGTTTCAAGATTTATAGTTCCGCATGCCGACCTAGCTCAATTGGCAGAGCGACGGTATCGTAAACCGTAGGTTCGGGGTTCAATTCCCCGGGTCGGCTCATTTTTGACAATGGAAGAAATAAAACAAGACATTGAAGATTTGAGATCAGAAATCCGACGTTTAAGCGGAATTTTTAGCATTGAAGAAAAAAAGAAGCGGGTGAAAGAATTGGAAACGGAATTCAGCCATCCTGATTTTTGGCAATCCGCTAAAGGCGATGGACGAAAATCAGTAGACGAAAAAATAAAAGAAATCGGCGAATTAAACGAGGTCATTAAAAAATTTGACGAACTGGAAACTATTTTGGGACAGATTGAGTCGGAGGGTTATAGCGGGAATGAATCTGAAATGAAAAAACTTCTGGCGGAATTTAATAAACAGCTCCATCATTTGGAAATAGAAAATCTTTTCAAAGAAAAATACGACAAATGTTCGGCGGTAATGACGATTTTTTCCGGAGCCGGAGGACAAGACAGCGAGGACTGGGCAGGAATGCTTTTTGAAATGTATTCTGGCTACGCGGCAAACAGAAACTGGCAAACCAGAATTATTGACGAAAGCGAAGGCGCTTTGGCGAAAACCGCCCATCAGGCGTTCAAAAACGTTTCTTTTGAAGTGAAAGGGGATTACGCTTTCGGTTATTTGAAAAAAGAAGCGGGCGTCCATCGCTTGGTGAGAATTTCTCCTTATTCACCCGAGGACAAAAGACACACCTCTTTCGCGCTGGTGGAAGTTTTGCCGGATATCGCGAAATTTCAAGAAAATGAAGGACTGCGCGAAATAGAAATACCGGAAAGCGATTTGAAAGTGGAATTTTCGCGCGCCGGAGGGCCAGGCGGACAGAATGTCAATAAAGTAGAAACAGCGGTGAGAATCGTCCATCTTCCCACGGGCATCGTCGCTTCGTCCCGCGCGGAACGTTCGCAGGCGCAAAATCGCGAACGAGCAATGAGCCTTCTTAAAACCAAGCTGATAAAACTGATGGAAGAACAAGAAATAAAAGAAATCAACCAATTGCGCATTAAGGTGAAGCCGGAATGGGGAAACCAGATTCGTTCTTACGTATTAAATCCTTATCAGTTGGTAAAAGACCACCGAACAAATATAGAAACAAGCCGGGTAGAAAAAGTCTTGGAAGGAGATATTGATTTGTTTATAGAAAGCGAAGTATAATAAATATCGTGATTATTTTTCAAAGTGTTTCCAAAGTTTACAAAATAGATCACCACGAAACAGTGGCTTTAGACGACGTCGGTTTTCAGATTCACCCTAAAGAATTCGTTTCTTTAGTGGGAAAATCCGGCGCCGGCAAATCAACGATAATAAAATTGTTGATCGGCGAAGAAAGGCCTGACAAAGGGAAAGTAGTGGTGGGCTCTTACGATGTAAATAAATTAAGATACCGCGAGTTGCCGCAACTGCGGAGAAAAATCGGCGTCATCTTTCAGGATTTCCGTCTTTTGGCCAATAAAACCGCTTTTGAAAACGTGGCTTTCGCCTTAGAAGTGGCTGGTCGCTCTCAGG
This sequence comes from uncultured Candidatus Saccharibacteria bacterium, assembly GCA_964453135.1. Classification (GTDB taxonomy): domain Bacteria; phylum Patescibacteriota; class Minisyncoccia; order UBA6257; family UBA9933; genus CAYVOL01. The sequence goes on from CAYVOL010000005.1 coordinate 32,635, forward strand.
CAGATATCAAAGAATTCGTCCCTCAGGCGCTGGAAATGGTCGGGTTAGCCACTAAAAAAGGGAATTTCCCCAAAGAACTTTCCGGCGGAGAAAAACAAAGAGTGGCGATTGCCCGGGCTATGATCAATCACCCCGACGTCTTAATCGCCGACGAACCGACCGGCAATCTTGACCCGATAAACACGGCGGAAATCATCAAATTATTATTGAAAATTAACGAATTGGGCACCACCGTTATTTTAGCAACACACAATAAAGACATCGTCAACAACTTAAGCCGACGGGTCATCAGTTTGGAAGAAGGAAAAATAATCCGGGATGAAGAAGAAGGAAAATATATACTTGTGTAACATGCGGCCTGAAGCGTGTAGCACAAAAATTCTCAAAAATTATTTAATCCAAATAAAAATCTCGCATGTTTAACGTTACAAGTTTTACGTTACAAGTTTAAATTTTATGTTCACCTCTCTTTCCCGCGCAATTAAATATGGGTTTAACGGATTTTGGAGAAACGGCTGGCTTTCCGTTGCCGCCACGGCTATTGTTTTTCTGGCTTTAATAGGCTTCGGCGCCCTGCTGATTTTCAGTTCCTTAACCAATATTATTATCAACGACATTCAAGACAAGATTGACATCAGCGCTTATTTCAAGTTAGACGCGCCGGAAGACGATATTTTAAGCATCAAAAAAACGCTGGAAGGGATGCCAGAAGTAAAATCAGTGGAATACATTTCGCGCGACAAGGCTTTAGAAATCTTCAAGGCTCAGAACTCCGACAACAGCGCGGTTTCCCAGGCATTAGAAGAACTGGACGCCAATCCTGTTTCCGCTTCCTTGAATATCAAAGCGCGCGATTTGAAAGATTACGCGGTAATAAACGCGTTTCTAGGAAAAGACGATTTTAAGAGCAAGATCGACAAAGTTTCCTACGCGCAAAACGCGACGGTAATTGAACGGCTGAAAAAAATAAAAAATCTGGTGGAACAGGGAGGACTGATGGCGATAATTTTTATATCTTTGGTAACAGCGCTGATAATTTTCAACACCATCCGCCTGACGATTTATTCCAACAGGGGAGAGCTGAAGGTGATGCGATTAGTGGGCGCTTCCAATTTTTTTATCCGCGTTCCTTATTTAATGGAAGGGATTATTTACGGATTTTTGGGAAGCGTTTTCAGTCTGGCGGCTATGAGTGTTATTATTTATTACATCGCTCCTTATTTAGTTTATATGGTGTCTAATATAGACGGCTGGCATTACTACCTTTCCCGTATATGGGTATTTGCTTTTTGGCAGTTAATTTTCGGCGTTGTGTTGAGCGTTTTTTCCAGTTATATCGCCGTCCGCAAATATCTGAAAGTATAAATCGGATGTCAAAACTTTGTCATTCTGAGGGAGCAAAGCGACCGAAGAATCTCAAGATTCTTCACCCCGCTAAGCGGGGTTCAGAATAACATAAGGTTAGGGCTCAAAATGAAGAGGGCGTCGGGAACGCAGATGGTCAATGTTTTAAAATATAAACTTTGAATTTTAAGACAAGACGATAGACCTATAGTTTATATATAAATATAGACGCTCCGGCTTTATAGTCCGGCTGATAGATATTTTTTATTTTTTTCAGCCACTGGTACTCGTCCTCTGACTTGCGATTAATGTCAACGTCTAATTTAGACGAAGCTCCCTGAAGAGTGTTTATGGAAACTGCCAGCCATTTTATTTTCTCCGTATCTCGCATTAAAGAAGGATTACCCTTGGCAGACCACCAACTTTCCTCTTTATTTCCCAAATAATACCTCGGGTCAGCGCCGCCGAAATAATCCAAGGCGATTTTGTTTATTTTTTCATTTCCCGCCGGCGGATTATTCACAAACTTAGCTAAATATTTCAAATCCTGCCCCCAGTCATAATTGGAATCCGTGGCGAAGCGATAGCCGTTTTCCGTCCCGCCGGCCAATTCGTTAAAATAAGACAAAAAATGCGGGTAAGCCATAATACTCGCCATAATGTACCAGACAGCCAAAACAAATATTAAAGCGGTTTTCAGCGAGGTTTTCACGATTGTTCCCAAAGCAAAAACAAATTTTTTCCATAAGCCGCCGGAAACATCTGATATTCTGAACACCCATTTTTTCAGCGCCTGGCTGGTTAAAATATAAATAAAGGGAACAGTGGGAAAAATATGGCGCACTCCTATATTAAGCGGGCTTTTCATGCTGTAAGCCCAGTAAAAAATGACAAAAGACAGCATGGAAAATTCTTCCAAATTCAATTCCAGATAATTGAAAAATTTTCTTTTTGGCGAACCGGAGCGGAAATTTTTTACAATTTGAACGCATGCCAAAAGAAAAGCCAGGGCAATTAAAATCAAAGACGGCAGCGGTTCCTTCAAGAAAAAAATAACTGGAAAATAATACCACCATCCCTTGGCGGAAAGCTGGCCCATAAAATAAGCGGTATTGCCTCCGGCTGTCCGCCAAGTGGCCATTAAAACTCCTAAAATATATTGGGCGAGCGGCCGCAAAGCTTTGCTGCCCGACATATAAATATCAATTTCCGCCAGACAGCGCAAACGGCGGGATACAGAAAAATGTTGTTGTCCCAATTTACAAGTCTGCCATTGGACATCGCTTCCGTCGGCAAACCCTGCCAGCATATGCTCCGTGTCGCTATGCTGTTTTTGAATGGGATAATTGAAAGTAAAAATAAAATAAGCAAAATAAATTATCGCCAAGCCGATGAGAAAAATTGCGAGAACCGCGCCGATATTTTTCAGAAAAAATTTCAAAAATTCCCGCGACTTTTCCGCCCAAGAAGCAAAACGATGCGCGCGGGCAATACTCCAAACCAAAATAATGAAAAAGAAAAAAGGAACAAGGAGCACCGCGGAAAATTTTGCCAGCTGCGCCAAGCCGAAAGTTATGCCGCTTAAAACTAAATTCTTTCTTTCTCTTTTTTCCAAGAAACGGGTAAAATAATAGACAGCGGAGAAAATTCCCAAAGCGGCGCCGATATCAGTGGTAACATAGTGGCTATGCGCCAAAAAATTGGGAGAAAAAGCGATGAGAATCGTCGGCAAAAAGGCCCATCCCTCGCCGAGCAATCGGCGCGACCAGTGATAAACGAAAATTATCAGGATTAAAAATAAAATAATGGGGCCGAGGCGCGCCCAGTTGATGATTTTATCCGCATCGTTGCCGGATTTAAAAATAAACTGATTGCCCACAGCCCATTGCCCGTTGACCTCGCTTAACCAATCCGGGCTGGAAAGCGGAAAATTAAAATTCATAAAAATAAGAGGCAGGCCGGCTAAAGCCTTCACCAAGGGCGGATGTTCGGGATTTAAACGATAATCAAAAAATTTCACATAACTATACCCCGCGGGAATGTGAGCGGTTTCATCAAAAATAGCGCTTTCCCGCAAAGAAGAATTTAAAGTTAAATAAAAAGACGCCAAAACAATAACGCCCAGCAGAAACCATTGAATGTATTTATAAGAAAAAGGCATAAGTATCATCGCGAATCCCGCCGCGGCCGGGCGGAACGAAACAATCCCAAATTTTTTGAATTATTAAATAATAATATAAGTATAATAAAAAAATTATGCTAAAACAAAAGAAGGTTATTTGGACCAATCACGCCAAGGATAAAATGCGTTTTTATAAGTTATCCCAGCAAAGAGTTTTACGGGTTTTACATTCGCCGAAAAGAGTAGAGGAAGGAGTGGCGCCTGACACCATTGCCGCAATGCAGCCGGCATCAATTAAATTGAATACCAAGGAAAGCAAGAAAGAAAAATGGAATCAGGAGATTTGGGTTATGACTGAAGAAAGTAAAAGCCAAAGAAAAATAATTTCCGCCTGGCGCTATCCGGGAATGACAAAAATAGGCGACCCCCTGCCCAAAGAAATTTTGGAAGAAATCGCGAATCTGAGTTGACAATAAAAAATGTTCTGATAATATACTTATTATATTCCGCAGACAGCAGGCGTTCCAATAAGCCCTGCCGAGGACAACAAATGTTCTTATTTTGTTTTGTTTGCGGCGAAAGCCGTTTTTTTGTTGAAAAATCGCGCGCTTTTACCGCCGGCGGGATCTCAAAGGTCGGAACTTCAATCACAAAAGTTATCCACAAATGAAAACAAAACAGCAGAAAAAACAGATAGTAGGAGAGGCCGAAAAATTACTTGATGAAAATAAAAACGTTCTTTTCGTTGATTTCAGCGGGATAAGCGACAATGATTTGAAAGAGTTAAGAAAGTCTTTGCGAAGCGCGAACGTTCAACTAAAAGTAATCAAAAAAAGATTGTTAAGAGTGGCTTTTCAGCAAAAGAAAGCTGATTTCAATCCCGAACAATTTGAAGCGCAAGTAGCGACGGTTTTCAGCCAAAAAGAATTGCCGGAAACCGCTTCGCCGATTTATAAATTTTTTAAAGCCAAGGAAAAGAAGGGTTTTAAAATTTTAGGCGCCTACGATTTAGCGGATAATAAATTTTTTGATTCCGAATTCGTTAAAATGGCGGGACAACTGCCCTCGCGCGAAATACTTTTGGCGCAATTGGCGGGAATGCTGCTTTCTCCTTTAAGAATGTTTTTATACGTACTGGACCAAAAAGCTAAAAAGTCAACATAAATTAATAACCCGATTCGAAAAATCAGAATTCATCCGGATGCTTCAAATGACTTTCGCGGCATTCGTATAAATTCGCAGTTTCGCATCGGACAAAATAAATGTATGGATAAATTCAACGATATTATTGAGAAAATTGAAAAAATGACCGTGGTAGAATTAGCCGAATTAGTGAAAACTCTGGAAGAAAAATTCGGAATTTCCGCCGCTATGCCCGTAGCCGCAGGAGCGGCCGGAGCGGGAGGCGGAGCTTCAGCAGAAGAAAAAACTTCGTTTAACGTTATTCTAAAATCAAGTGGAGAACAAAAAATTAACGCTATTAAAGCAGTGAAAGAAATTACTGGCTTAGGGCTGAAAGAATCAAAAGATTTAGTAGACGGCGCACCAAAAGCGGTAAAAGAAGGAGTGAAGAAAGAAGAAGCGGAAGAAATTAAAAAGAAATTGGAAGAAGTAGGCGCCGTTGTTGAGTTGGCTTAAAACGAATTTTAAAAAATACCCTCGTCTTGCGGCGGGGGTATTTTTGGTTTATGATAATAAAGTTCATTTTTGCATCATGCGCCCTTAGCTCAGTGGTAGAGCGTTCGATTCACATTCGAAAGGCCGTTGGTCCGATCCCAACAGGGCGCACCGGCGCACTTCCAATGAAACATGGCCGCAGTCAACTTGAAAATACTCCCGACGTTTATTACACTCAATAAATATAGATGTGGTGTGGAGGCGTGGCTGAGCGGTTTAAAGCAGCATCCTGCTAAGATGTTGTCCGGGAAACCGGACCGAAGGTTCGAATCCTTCCGCCTCCGCCATTAAACGAAGTAAAACTGCAAAGGCGAAAACTTAAATTAGTAAAATTAAAAAAAGTAAATAAACCCATGAATAAAACATTTATCACCAGTGTCGTCATCACTGTTATCATCGCCGGAGGAATTGCTTTTTATGGAGGAATAAAATATGACCAAAGCCAACAGCCGGCTACCGGGCAAAGGCCTCAGCAATTCAGCGGGGGACGAAGAAACAATGGGCAGGGAGGAAACATCAATAATTTCGTCGCCGGAGAAATACTAAGCAAAGATAGCCAAAGTGTCACGATAAAATCAAACGACGGAAGTTCTAAAATAGTTTTTTTCTCCAGTACGACAAAAATAATGCAGTCAACAGAAGGAACGCCGGCTAATCTAATGGTCGGCAAACAGGCAATCATAAACGGCTCTGCCAATCAAGACGGCAGTTTTAACGCTCAAATTATTCAAATCCGGCCCCTGCCAGCGCAAAGTCATCAGCCCAGCCAGTAAACCAACGCAATTATTATATGGTCCAAATAAAAACGAGAAAGGGGCAAACGAAGCCAACTTCTGTTTTTGGCGATATCTACCGCCCGCAAAATAACTCCGATATTCCCCAAGATGATACTCTTTTTTCCTGGCAGGCGCCTGAGTTTGAATTTGTAATAAAAGACGTTATGTGGTATTGGTTAAGCTTGATAGCCGGGCTTATTTTAGTGTTCATCGCGGTCTGGCAAAAAAATTTTTTATTTATCATCTTCATTGTTCTGGCGGAAATACTGATTTTCTCCTGGGCGGAAAAAGTTCCCAAAATATGGAAATTTTCCATCACCGGCAAAGGAATAAAAATCGGAGAGAATAAATTCTATCCTTTTAGAGAAATCGCCAGTTTTGACATCCACGAATACAGCGAAGAGTTCAGCGAAGTAGTTTTCAAAATGCGCGGGAAATTCCATCCTTACTTAAAAATTTTTATTCACAGCGAAGACAGCGGCGAAATAGAAAAAATAATTTCCCGATTCCTGCGCCGCGAGGAATTAATTGTTTCTTTAGCTGATGTCGTGGGAAGAATAATCGGGTTTTGAAAATTTTTCAGTTAATTCCAGGATTCGAGTTTTAAGATTTAAGATTCAAGTTTTAAGATTTAGGTCCCCATAGCTCAACGGATAGAGTACAGGTTTGCGGAGCCTGGGATCGAGGTTCGATTCCTCGTGGGGACGCCAGTGCGGACACAAGCAAGCCAACTGTATTGCATCAAACGCAGAAGTAAATGGAAAAAATATCAAAAGGATTCAGTGCCGCTATCGCGGGATTAAAAGAAACCCTCGTCAGAGAAACTAACTTCCAAATTATGGCTATAGCCGCTTTCGTGGTGGTCTTTTTTATGTTTTATTTTCCCACCACCAGAATGGAAAAAATAGCGCTTCTTTTGATGATTTTTTCCGTTCTCACGCTGGAACTGATAAACTCCACAGTAGAAAGAATAATGGACCTGCTTCATCCTCATAATGGCGAGGGGGTAAAAATAATAAAAGACCTGATGGCGGCAATAGTTTTGGTCGCCTCGCTCGGCGCGGCAATCATCGGGTTGGTTATTTTTCTGCCGTATATTTTATAAAGCGAAGAGAAAGTCCCCGTTTTGAGGCGGGGACTATAAAAGAGGTTCGATCGGAGACTGCAATACCAGAAATTAATCCAAGGGGATTGGATCCGCGGGATGGTGCGCCTTGTGGCCATTTTTACAGGCATCGTTTCTTGCCGCCTGAGAATCATCCACTACAGTAATTTCTTTGGCGATAATCCCGATCTCAAGCAGATTTCGCCGGATATCGTTGATGGTATGCCGGTGCGGCTTTAATCTTTTCCGCCTAAAAATAAACGGCGGCGTTATTGATAGGGTGGCCAACAAATTTAAGTGGAAATTTAAATGAGGAGCCACCCAGCCATCAAAGATTCCTGTTCTGATGCTTACGGCATCGAACGACGATAACACTCCGCCTCCTAGATGTTTATCTCTCGTGAGCAACGTAAATAATCCCAACGCGCTCCTGTTGGTAAGCGCCACCAGCCTTATCTGATGATCAAGCCTTTCCCTTTGTCGAATTATTCTTAAAACATTGGGATTATAAGAAAGCTTCTTATTGGTGGCGTAAGAAAATTCAAAGAATTCGTACATTGCCAAAGCTGCTCTCTTAACAATACCGGGCAATTTCTCGCCGTAGTGGGCAAGTTTGTTCTGAACCAGGCAATTGTCCAAGTCAACCAAAAAAACAGTGTATTCCATTGCGTCCCCTCCTTATCGTTAAAGTTTCGAACCTCGCACGCTATATGAACTTTTTTAATAGCCAAAAAGATTGTAATTGATTTTTCCTAAAAAAACAATCTCTTGTCCAAAAACGTATTGCGGCTTTCACAGGCTATAGGTTATACTTTAAAACAATGATTAAGAAAAAATTCAGTTTTAACAGATTTCTTCGCATTTTCGGTCCTGGTCTCATAACCGGAGCCGCTGATAACGACCCTTCCGGAACTGTGACTTATTCCCAAACAGGAGCGCAATTCGGCTATGGCCAACTTTGGACTGCTTTTTTTACTCTGCCTTTTATGATCGCCGTACAAGAAGCCTGCGCCCGCATAGGACAGGTAACGGGCAAAGGCATTGTCGCGGTTATTAAAGAGCATTATCGCCGGGAAATTGTTTTCGGCGCAGTAGCGCTGGTGCTTATCGCCAATACCGTAAACATCGGGGCTGACATCGGTGCTATGGCCGCGGTGGGACAGCTTATCCTCCCCGTTAATTTCACCATTCTCGCTCTTTCTTTTACCGCACTTACATTGTTATTGGAAATTTTTACTTCTTATCGGACATACAGCCGCATTCTTAAATGGCTCTCTCTTTCTTTAATTTCTTATTTCATCACGGCATTTATAGTTAAAGAGCCTTGGTGGGTTATTTTGAAAGCGACTTTTATTCCGCATATTGAATTTAATTTCGCTTTTCTTTTTGTTATTACCGGCGTTTTAGGAACCACCATCTCGCCTTATATGTTTTTTTGGGAAGCTAACGAAGAAATTGAAGAAGAAAAAGAAAAACACATTCCTAAAATCAAGGGGATGCCCCGCATCACCCGCGAAGATGTCAAAAAAATGCGCTTGGACAATTTTATCGGAATGCTTTCTTCTAATTTCATAACCTGGTGTATTATCATAATCGCCGCGACAGTCTTGTGGAGCCATGGCATCACCAATATCGCAACCGCCGCGGACGCAGCCAAAGCGCTGGAACCGCTTGTAAATAACTTTCCTAATGCCGGATATATTGCCAAAGCCCTTTTTTCCATAGGCATCATCGGCTTGGGACTCTTGGCTGTCCCGGTTCTTGCCGGCTCCGCCTCGTACGCAGTTTCCGAAACGTTTAACTGGAAAGAAGGATTAAACCTCAAACTGAAGCGCGCTCACGGATTTTATGGCGTCATCACAATCGCCACGCTCATCGGCTTGCTTATTAACTTCATTGGCATTGACCCGATGAAAGCACTAATCATAACCGCGGTTATCAACGGCGTTGTCGCCGTCCCTCTTATTTTTCTTATTGCCCGAGTGGCCAACAACCGCGAAATTATGGGCGAATTTAAAAGCGGATGGCTTTCCAATGTATTCATCTGGCTGACATTCGCGGGCATGCTCATTTCCGCCCTTGCTATGTTCGCGGCATTCTATAATCTTCTATAAAAAAATATCAAACTTCTTTAAACGCCCATGCTTTCAGATAATCAACCGCGATAAAATAAAAAACCATTAACCCGAAAATTATTCCTATTGACGACACTGGAAGGGGAACGAAAGAAAACATTGTTTGAAGCCGCGGAACATAAATAACCGCCAGAGAAAAAACAAAAGCAGACAGAAAAGACATATTCAAGAAGAAAGGCGGCGCTTTCGCTTTCCAAAAATGGTCTTTATTTCGCACGGCATAGAAAATAATAAGCGCCTGAAAAGTAAAGAAAACATATAAACTCGTTTGCGCGATAGCCGCCGCTTCTTTTTTTATCATCACGAAATAAAGTATCTCAAAAAGAGCGGTCGGTATTCCAAGCAGGAACGACACAAAAACAAGATTCTTTACGTTGTGTTTTTCCGGCCGCGCCACTTCGTCATTTTCCACCGAGTCCGTGGAAATCATAGTAAGCGGAATGTCGCCTATTAAATTATTTAAAAGCATCTGCACCGGAAGAATAGGCAAATTGACGGAAAACAAGTAGAGAACGGAGAGTCCGACAAACACGCCGAAATTATTGCTCATCGCGTACTTGATGTATTTATTGATGTTCACAAACACCGCTCTTCCATATTTAATGCCGTTTATGATAATTTCCAAACTCTTGCTAAGAAGCACGATGTCGGCGCTTTCTTTGGCGATATCAGTGGCGGAATCTACCGCTATGGCGACATCCGCGGTTTTCAGCGCCAGCGCGTCGTTAATGCCGTCTCCCTGATAAGCAACCACGTAATTTTTTTTCAGCTCGTTTATGATATTGAATTTTTGAACCGGCGTCAGCCGCGCGAAAACATTACAATTAAAAACAGCTTGGCTAAAATCATCGGGAGACATTTTGCCTAATTCGCTTCCTTCGCATACGGCATCTCCGTCTTTAATCAAGCCGATTTGTTTTCCGACATACTCAGCCACTTCTTTGCTGTCGCCGGTTAATATCTTTATTTTGACGCCCAAACGTTCGGCGTGTTCAATTGCGCTTTTGGCCGTGGGACGCAGAAGGTCTTCCAAACTGGCATAACCCAAAAAAATCAAATCGCGCTCGTTTTTCAAAATATCAAATTCGGCATCATAAAAAACTTCTTTATACGCTATCGCCAAGTGGAGAAGTCCGTTTTTTCCTTCTTGAGAAATGAGGCGTAAATGTTCATCTTTATCTTCTTCATTGCTGATGGCAAGCAATACCTCCGGCGCGCCGATAGAAACCAAAAAATACTTATTATTCGCTTCGTCTTTAATCACTAATCGGCTTCTTCTGTCTTCCGGGTCAAATGAAAATTCTTTCAGCACTTTAAAATGCCGCGCTTCATTTTTAATGTTATCGTCAAGATAGTGCGAAAACGAGTCGCCGTAAGAATTCTGAATGCGTTTTCTTTTTACTCCAGATAAATTCCCGAGAGGAACCGTGCCGATGTAAGAAAATATCTGAAATAATCGCTCGTCAACAGAAACAATTTTTTTAACCGTCATTTTATTTTCCGTAATAGTGCCGGTCTTATCGGTGCAAAGCATATTGATATTCCCCAAATCTTCCATCGCAGAAAGACGTCTCACAACCACATGGCTCTTGGCAAGCTTAAAAGATTCTTTGGAAAGCGCCACAGTGGCTATTACCGGCAAAGCTTCAGGCACAGCGGCAACCGCCAAAGCGATTATGAAAAGCAAAAGGTCAGTCGGGTTTTGACGTCCGGCCGCGAAAAAAAACTTAGCCAAGAAAACAAATGTTAATCCGACAAGCGCTATCCTAACCAAAAGCCAGCTGAATGACTGCAAAGATTTTTCGTACTGGGTCTGTTTTTCTGTTTCCGCGGCAATTTTCGCCAATCCGCCTAATTCCGTATTGCTGCCGGTTGCGTATACCACTCCCACTCCGCTTCCTTTTTCAATCACGCTGCCGGTAAAAAGCAAAGATTGATCGGGGGTATTTAATCCCGCGGCAACGCTTTTCACCGCCGGAAATGATTCTCCCGTAAGCTGCGATTCATTTACCTGTAAATTTTCGGCTTCAATAAGGCGGATATCCGCCGGAACAATGTCTCCCTCCTGAACGATAACAACGTCGCCGGGCGCAATCTGAGGTTCGTCGAGAAAAATCACTTGGCTGTTTCTTTTTACCTTAACTTGCTTAGCGAGAAAACGCGACAATCTTTCCACGATTTTCTCCGATTTATATTCCTGATAAAATCCCAGCAAGGTATTAAGGGCTAAAATTATAAAAATGATAGTGCCGTCGGAATAATCCTTTACTCCGTAAGCGATAAGGCCTGCCGCGACAAGAAGATAAACCAAAGAATTTTTAAATTGGCGGAATAAAATGTCAATGGCGCGGATATTTTTTCTTTGTAAAATATTCCGGCCGTACTTTTCAAGACGCCTTCGGGCTTCTTCGTCTGTTAATCCTTGTTCCGATGTTTCCAGTTTTCCGTATAAAATCGGCAGGGTTATTTCCAAAACTTCTTGTTTCCGCATGGTATTTATATTGGCGCGGACAAAATGCCCCGCCTTAATCCGCAAAAATTATTGATCCACCTGAATTCTTCCGTCTTCCAAAAAATGATAGGTGTAGCCAAAAGGATCTTGGGGAATTTCCGACAAAATTCCGCTTGCCACAAGGTCATTCATCATTTTTGGAAATATCCCGAATTTCATTTTGTAAACCTTGCCGGCTTGTTCCAAGATATCAAACATTTCAATTCTGATAAGATAATTTCTGGCCCTTTCCTTGGTTTCTTTGTCTTTGGCTGTTTCATAAACAGTTCTCCAAATTTGCTTCACTTGCTCTCCGTAATTCAGCGATAAATAATTTTCGGAAAATCTTTTGGTAGCCAGCGGCACGCCCGGAGTTCGGGCCGCAATATCAAAATATTTCGCCGCTTCCCCTTTATCTTTCAAATAAAGATGGTAGGCAACAGCGACATAAAAAGGTATGCGCCAATCAGGGTCAGCCTCCAACGTTCCCTTCCTTCCTATTTCAATAGCGGTATTAACACGACCGCTGTATTTCTGAGAAGAAGGCATAACCAGCACCGTAAAAGCGTAAGGAGCGCTAAGTTTCGGATCAAGATAGGAAACAAGGTTAAAATCGTCTAAAAATTTTTTATTGTTGTCAGATAAAGCAAGGATATCCAAACGATTATCAATCCAAATAATTGAAGCCAGAGCTGAGTGCAAACCAAGGTCAAGCGATTTATAAAGAAACGGCGGGAAGGAAAAATTAACGCTTGGACGCGCCATTTTTTGCGAATCATAAAAAAATTGCGCGGAAATAAAACCGGCCAACAAAAGAAAAACAACGGAAACTTTCCAGAAATCAATTTTCGTAAGCATAAGACATTTTTGCGGGACAACTTACAATCTATAACTCCCGCTTTTTGAAAATAAGCGACGCCAAAATAAGCAGGAAAGAAATATAAAAAGCGGCGTAAAGAACAACAATCAAAATTACGGCCGGCGCAATAACAATATTATGGACAACAAGATTACGAATGTTGAATTTCTCTAAGTTCGGCAGAACATAGTGCGCCGCGAGAGCAATTTGATAAGTGATCCCACCAATGGTTTTAATGTTTTCCAGGGCAGTCGGCAAAAGATGGCCGGCGAAAAGAAGCATAACCGCGGAGAGAATTGAAGGCAGGGGAGAGGCGAAAGAAGAGAAAAAAACCAGCAAGGCGATAAAAAGAGCCGCTTCCAGAAGTTGAAAGAAAATAGCAAACAGCGCCATCCAGTCAAAGATGCCAGCAGAATATCCTACTACCGCGAGATACACGAAAGTCATAAACAACAGAGTAAGAACAACCGCGGCCAAAAGGCCCGCGAATTTTCCAAGAATCACCTGATATCTTTCCACCGGCTTGGAAAGGACAAAATACAAAGTTCGCCGTTCTATTTCTTTATAGATTAAAGAGGAGGCGAGAAAAATCGTGATGATAGAGCCGAACAAATATATTCCCGCCAACCCGAAGCTTTTGATCATCGCCGGGTCGTTAAGCGATATTTCCGCGAAAAAGAAATCGGAAAGAATAAAAATCAAACCGAAGCCGAAAATCGTATAAAGTATTTTGTCGCGGATAGTTTCCTTAAAAGTGTTTTTGGCAATAGAAAATATGGTTTTCATAAATTATAGTCATCCCTATTTTTTCGCCTCCACCAAATCAACAAAGCTCTCTTCCAATGTTTTTCCTTTGGTAAATTCCAGCACAGGTCCGGCGTAAAGAAGTTTGCCTTCGTCAATGATACCGATTAAATCGCAAAGTTCTTCCGTATCGTAAAGAATGTGCGAATTAAAAAAAATGGTCTTGCCGCGCTTTTTCAATGTCTTGATGATTTCTTTAATTTTTCTCCGCCCCAAAGGGTCAAGTCCGTCCAGCGGTTCATCTAAAAAAATATACTGCGGGTCGTTGACCAGTGCCTGCGCAAAGCCCAGCCGCTGCTTCATTCCCTTAGAATAGGTCCAAATAGGCCGGCTACCCGCTTCCAATAAGTCAACGCTTTGTAAAATTTCTTCGTAATGCTCGCGATTTTTATCAGACAAACCGAAAAGTTCTCCGCAAAAGGAAAGGAATTCCAGTCCGGTAAGCCGGTCGTAAAAATAAGGAGCTTCCGGCATAAACCCTATTCTCTTCTTGATATCTAAATCATCGGCGGAAACATTGTTAATCGTGATAGTTCCGCTGTCAGCCGTAGTAATCCCGACAAGCATTTTAATTGTGGTTGTTTTACCCGCTCCGTTTTGCCCTAAAAAACCAAAAACAGAATTTCGAGGAATGACAAACGAAACATCATCTACTATTTTCTGCCCGTAATAACTTTTGGAAAGATGGCTTATTTCAATCATTTTTTCCCAACAATTTTACCGAATTTAATCGCTAAACACAACCGAAAACATTCTCTTGACTGCGGCTATTGACTTTTTCCATAATTCTGCTAATATAGAAAACATAGTGAGTGTGATTTTCTTTGGCGATGATATCGACCAAAGAAAATATCCCAATTTTTTCCTCCCCCCGCCAGCTTGCTGGCGGGGGGAGGTTTTAGTTTGGAAAAACCAGGTTGAAAAAAAACTTTTTTTATAGTAATTTGTATAAGTATTAGAAAACTGGCTCCGCAAAAAGTCTAAAACGGCCCCATCGTCTAGTGGTCAGGACAGCGCTCTTTCAAGGCGTAAACACGGGTTCGATTCCCGTTGGGGCCACCCCGAAAATAAATACCGTAGGCGGGCACAAAGCAAGTCAACTACTTGACTTGCGTCGGGAATCAAAGCGCGCAGGTATATGGCCGCCAGCAGGCGGCATACCGAGCGGCAGCCTGCGAGTTTGCCGAGCAGCTGGCAAGGCAAAACTTGCAGGCGATTCCCGTTGGGACCGCCAAAAATATCTCAATGATTGAAATAAAAAACTCTCAACTCAATAGAGAAAACAATGAGCAAACAGTCCCCGAACCGCCGCCTTTAGAAATTGAAATCCGCACAATGGCTTCTGACTTGAGAGCGCTGAAAGAAGGAGGAGGGGAATTAACCGGGGGGGGAGCGCGGGCGATTTTCATCCGCGAAAAAAAAGAAGATGATTCCGCGCAAAATATTTTAAAAAACGTTCCCGGCTATCTCGGACCGGAACAAACAATTTTTCCGTCAACGGAAAACGAAACAGGCGCCGCGACGGAAGAAAAAAATATTTCCCAAGATATTTCTCAAAACAACTATTGGAATTTGATTATCTGGGCAATAATTATCATCGGCTTTATTACTAGTTTAATTCTTTTGGGATACTATGTTGTATTTCCAATGATTTTCAGGTAAAATCAAAGACAATAAAAACACGCTTAATAACTAATTATGATTACACCGGAAATTATTAAAAAATTCCAGCAGATCTTAAAAGAAAAACGCGACTATTTGGAAAAGAAAATCAAAGAGTTGAGGGTGGTAACTGATTTCGGGGACGGCGCCGGCTCTGTTGACGAGGAAGTGGACGAAAGCGCCCAATACGACAATCAGCTGTCTTTGATGCAGAATTTTAAAGATCAGTTGGTAAATGTAGAAGGCGCGCTCAATAAAATGTCCAAAAACAAATACGGAGTTTGCGAAAAATGCCGCCAGGAAATAGATGATGCGGTTTTGAAAGCCGACCCTGAATCCCGTCTCTGCCGCCAGTGCAAACAGAAAATTAACAAGCTGAAAGAAAAGTAATCTGAAAATACAATGTTAAGCATTAACGATTTGGAAAAGGGATTAATCGTAAAGATTAAAGGCGGAAACGAGATTTATTCTGTTTCAGAAGTAAAGCACCAGCATATCGGCCGAGGAGGCTCCAGCATTCAAACAAAATTAAAAAATATTAAAACCGGGCAGGTTTGCGATAAAAATTTCAAACCCTCGGACGAATTTGAAGAAATTGATGTTGAAAAAATAAAAATAAAATATCTTTACAGCCACCGCGACGAATTTTGGTTTTCCGCGCTTGACGACCCCAAAAACAGATTCAGTTTGAAAGAAGACATTTTGGAAAACGCAAAACAATTCCTCAAAACAAATCTTGAAGCAACTGCTTTGAAGATTGATAATGCTATCTTTGCCATTGAACTGCCGATAAAAGTTGATTACAAAGTTGTTGAGGCGCCGCCAGCCGTAAGAGGCAATACAGCCCAAGGAGGCACCAAGACTATTACCATTGAAAGCGGGGCAAAAATTTCTACCCCTCTTTTTATAAACGAGGGGGATATTGTCAGGGTAAACACGCAAACCGGCGAATACGCAGAAAGAATAGAAAAAGTTTAAAAGAAAATATCCCGCCTTCACGCCTCCATCCACGTAAGAATTCGCAAAAAACAGAAAAAGAGCCCTTACTTGGCAAACAGGCATAATGAACAAATTTATTATTAAAAAAACAATTTTATTTATTATTGTGGCTGGCTTGATAGTCGGCGCTTCTTTCTATCTCGGCTATCAGAAAGGATTAGAGTCGCGGGTCAATCCCGCGACTGAGATAAGCGGGCCGAAACAAACGGGGGACGCCGCCAAAGAAAACGTTGATTTTACTTTATTCTGGGACGCCTGGAAAACATTAAAAGAGAAATACGTGGACGCCGGGAAACTCTCCAATCAAGACCTGCTTTATGGAGCGATTTCAGGCTTAACATCGGCAACCAAAGACCCTTACACGGTGTTTATGCCGCCAACAAACGCCCAGGAATTCAGCGAGGATATCAAAGGAGAATTCGGGGGGATAGGAATTGAGATAGGAATGCGCAATAGCCAGCTTACGGTAATCGCCCCCTTGAAAGACACGCCGGCGGACAAAGCGGGCTTAAAAGCCGGCGATTATATTTTGAAAATAAATAATGAAGATACGGCCGGAATGAGCGTTGACGAAGCAGTAAAGAAAATCCGGGGGGGAAAAGGAACAAAAGTAAAATTAACAATTTTCCGCGAAAACTGGAAAGAATCCAAAGATTTTGAAATAACCCGCGACATTATTCAAGTGCCTACTTTGGATTATAAGTATATCAATGAAAAAGGACGAGAAGACGAACTAAACGGCAAAATATTCTACGCACATCTTTATAATTTTTATGAAAAATCTCCGCTTATTTTTTATCAGGCAGCTCTGAAAACGCTTCTGCACACCCCTAAAGCGATTATTCTAGATTTAAGGAATAATCCCGGCGGATACTTGGAAGCATCCGTCAATATCGCCGGCTGGTTTTTAAATCAGGGAGATATTGTCGTCAAAGAAAAGTTCAGCTCCGGAGAGATACAGACGTTTAGAAGCAGCGGCCTGGGTTTATTCAGAGATATTCCGATTGTTTTAATTTTGAATAACGGCTCGGCTTCCGCTTCAGAGATTTTAGCCGGCGCTCTGCGCGACAACAAAAATGTAAAGATAGTGGGCGAAAAAAGTTTCGGCAAGGGAAGCGTGCAGGAAATAACCAGCCTGAAAGACAATTCTCTGCTCAAAATAACCGTTGCCCGCTGGCTTACTCCAAAAGACCAGATTATAGAAAAAAACGGCATTACGCCCGATTATCCGGTGAAAATAAGCGAGGAAGACGCCAAAAATAACAAAGACCCCCAATTAGAAAAAGCTATTGAAGTCGCTCAAGCAGAAATGTCTCGTTAATTCCATAAGGACAAAGCAAATTAAAACTCTTGTGAGCCTCCCCAAGGCGGAACGAGACAATCTCGACACAAGCAACATTTATGAGAATAGTACTCCTTCAGGATATCCGCGGGTTAGGCAGAAAATTAGAAATAAAAGAGGTAAATGACGGCTATGCCCGTAATTTTTTATTTCCCAAAAAACTGGCGAAATTGGCGGAAGAAAAATTAGTTAAAGATCTGGAAAAACAAAAAGAGGTCTTTCGCCAAGAGCAGGAAATTTCTAAGAAAGCCGCGGAATTGACAGCAAGAAATTTAAAAGAAAAAGAATTCAATTTCTACGTTAAAACCGGAAAAGGGGGAGAGGTTTTCGGCTCTGTCAACGAGAAAGATATTAAAAAATCATTGAAAGAAACGCTTGGCTTTTTAAGCGCGAGCGCAAGAAAAAAAATGGAAGAAAAAATAAAAATACAACTGCCGCGGCCGCTAAAAAATTTAGGCAGTCATAACGTAAAAGTATTGATGGGAGAGGAGGGGATAGCTACGGATATTAAAGTTCTTTTGAAACCCGAAAGCGAGCGATAGAGCGAGCAACAGGATAAAAAAATATAAAAATTGAAAATTAAATTACGGAAATAACAGTTATCTGCCGCTTACTTCCGTCAAAATTTATTTTATTCTTTTTTCCAAATTTAACCACGCCGGCTTTGGCGGCATAAAGGGTATCGTCTCCGCCGCGCCGGATGTTTTTCCCCACTCCGTATTTCGTGCCTCTCTGGCGAATTAAAATTTCTCCGGCTTTAACCGCCTGGCTATGTTGTCTTTTTACCCCCAATCTTTTTGCTCGCGAGTCTCTTCCTAACTTAGTAGAGCCGCCTGACTTTGTATGTGCCATATTATTTTCGCCGAACTTTTAATTATTGTAATAGTAGTTTATAATTACCCATATGTCAAATTCTAAACTTATTTTTGATATTGAAACTATCGGCGCTGATTTTGATTCTTTAGATAAAACAACGCAAGATTCTTTAACGCGCTGGATAAAAAAAGAGTCTGAGGGAAGAGAGGAATACCGCGTGGCATTGGAAGAATTAAAAAACGGCCTGGGCTTTTCCCCCTTAACCGGAGAGATTGTCGCCATCGGCGTTTTGGATTATTTTAAAAATCAAGGCGTAGTTTATTTTCAATCACCGGATGAAAACACCGAAGAATTTAAAGAAAATAACATTACCTTCAAACAGGCGACGGAAAAAGAAATGCTGGAGCAATTTTGGAAAGGCGCTTCGTCGTACGACGAATTTATCGGATTTAACAGCCGTTCTTTTGACGGCCCGTTTTTAATGATACGCTCTGCCTATCACGGCGTAAGACCGACAAAAAATCTATCCGAAAGCCGTTATTTGTATCAGCAAAAATCCTGCATTCATATTGATTTAGTGGATCAGCTGACTTTCCAAGGAAATATGCGGAAAAAAGGAGGTCTGCATTTATGGAGCAATCTTTTCGGAATAAAAAGCCCGAAAGCAGACGGAGTGAGTGGCGATGACGTGGGCCGCCTTTTTAAAGAGAAAAAATTTCTGGAAATCGCCCGCTATAACGCCGGAGATTTAAAAGCCACCAAAGAACTTTACGATAAGTGGAATCAATTTCTTAATGTATAACGCTAAAAACGCCACCACAAGAAAAACTAAAAAACTTGAATACTGAAAAACGGGGGACAGAAAGGATAAAAAACAAAATGGGTAATCTAATGGAATGGATTAAAAGAAATAAACGTAATATCTTATTAACGCTTTTAATTATTCTGGCACTGGCTTTAAGTTTCGGCTTGGGATATTTAGCTAACCGCGAGTCAAATCACGCGCCTATAATAATTGAAAAATACAGCCAGGCGACATCGTCATTTTCAAGCTAAAACAACAATAAGCATGAAATTTATTATTAACGGCGGGAAAAGCCTGGCGGGAGAAATAGAGGTGGCCGGAGCGAAAAATGCCGCTCTTAAAATATTTCCAGCTGTTTTTCTTGCGACAGAAACCATTCGCGTTTCTAATATGCCCGAAATAGAAGATTGTCTGCGCGCGCAGGAAGTGTTAATTGCTTTGGGACATAAAATCAAAAGAATCGACAACAAAACTCTGGAAATAAAACGCGGAAATCAAAAAAACATTTCCTTGCCCGAGAATCTGGTAAATAAATTCCGCGCCTCTATTGTTTTCGTGGGACCGATTTTGGCAGCTTGCGGGGAAGTTAATTTTCCTCATCCCGGAGGATGTGTTATCGGGGCCGGAACGCGTCCCATCGATTTGTTTTTAGACGGATTCAATAAAATGGGCGCGAAAATAAAGATTTTGGATAATTACTATCATATAACCGCCAAAAAACTGCATGGGGCAGAAATTTTTTTTCCGAAAGTAACCGTTACGGGAACAGAAAGTTTGATGATGACAGCTTGCCTAGCAGAGGGAACAACATTTCTTAAAAATGCGGCAATGGAGCCGGAAATCGTCGCTTTAGCCGAATTTCTCAACAGTATCGGAGCTAAAATCAGCGGCGCTGGAACTCCAACTATAATAATACAAGGTGTCAAAAAATTGAGCGGGGGAGAATATAAAATAATGCCCGACAGAATTGAAGCGGGAACTTTCGCCATTATGGCTGCCGCTTCCGGCAAAAATGTCAAGAGAAAAGGGGTTTTTATTAAAAACTGCGAACCGAAACATCTGGAAGCATTGTGGTGTTTATTCGATAAAATAGGCGTTAAATATAAAATCACCGATAATGGCGTAATTGTTTTCCCTTCTGAAAAAATAAAGGAGAGTGATGTGACTACGCATGAATATCCTGGATTTGCCACGGATCTTCAACCGCCATATACCGTTCTAATGACTCAAGCGTATGGGACTAGTTTAATTCACGAAACAATTTATGATCGCCGTCTTTTATTCGCCGACAGTTTAACGCAAATGGGAGCGAACATTACGATAGCCGATCCGCACAGAATCATTGTTAACGGAAAAACAAAATTGTATGGGAAAAAACTTATCAGCCCCGATTTACGCGCCGGCATAGCACTTTTGATAGCCGGATTAATTGCCGAAGGCAAAACGGAAATTGATAATATTTATCAAATTGATAGGGGATACGAAAAATTAGATGAACGATTGCGAAAAATAGGAGCGGACATTATTAGAACTTAGTTTAATTTATTTTCTAAACTTACAATAAATACCCGGCTTGCTTCAACCAATAATCATTTTCCCATTCCCATAATTTTTTCGCCCCTAAAAACGCGGCGTAATCTTTCTGCCAATAGGGGAACTCCTGCAGCTCTATTTCGCCGCGAAGCGGCGACCATTCATGCTCGCATTTTTCGTGATTAATTCCATTTTTTATTTTCGGCGCTCGTATTTTATCTCGTCCGCCCTTAGAGCGCAGCGTAGCTCCGCATCTTAAACAGAAACGATTTTGGTCTATTCTTAAAATCCACCTGGTTTGTAAATTAGGGAATTGCTTCGCCAAAGCAGCCATGTAAGCGGAGGTTTGAAGATTATAATCGCGATAAATAGCTTGCGATGTTTTAATGTCCAAAACGCCAAACTTCCCGTCAATCAAAGCCATGGAATCTATTGTTCCCGCGTAGCGGTCTTCGTAATTCACCACTTGTTTTTCAATATAATCAGTATCAACGTGGATATTTTTTTCTTCCAAAAATTTAGAAAAAGCGTCAATAGAAGCCTGGATGGACGAATCAACAACCGGATTTTCACCTTTAAGAATAGCCTCGGCTGTTTCATGGATTAAAGTTCCTTCGGAAGCAGAATTCTTTTTAATATTTTCACCTTCGGCAAAACTGTTCAGCTCGGCATAAAAACGATACAGCGCCGGCTTGGCTTTAATCTCCACTATTTTTGTGACTCTCGGATACCAAACGCCATCAATTTCATATCCGGAAAGTCCCTTGAAATGATTGATGTCTGAATAAAACATGTCTTTGGTTTAAGGGGACGATAAATATTATCTGTCGCAAAATATATCTTTTACGACATACATAAATATGTCCTATAAAACAAACGTTTATAAATACCTCAGAATTAACTTAATCAAATCGGCCGTAAAATTTATTGTTCCCCCTAAAATAACAATTAAAAATTTCCACAACCAAATTGATATTTTTTCCGCTATCAACGCAATCTTTTCCGCTAACATCACAGCTAAATCAAATAAATATTTCAAATTTTGCATTATTATAAAATTATCTATTTTCTAACAGCAATGTCCAGCCTTTTAAGCGATTCTTCTTTTCCCAAAATTTCCATTATCTCAAAAGGTCCAGGCGAGGCCTTCTGTCCGCTTAAAGCCACTCGTAAGGGCCAAAGCACTTCACCACGTCCGTAAATTTCCGTAAGAGGCATAATAGCGTCTTCTAAAAATTTTTTATTAAAATCCGCGGGGGCAACTCCATCAGTTTTCTCCCGCGCCAATTTTAATTTTTCCTTAACATCGGCCAAACTCATTTTATCCCAGATTAAAAGTTCCGCCGCGTACTCCGGCAATTCAAAGAAAAAATTACTCAACCCGGAAAAATCCTTCAAAGTTTTCATTCGTTCTTTTTCTATCGTAATTATTTTTATAATTTTATCTTTATTTTCCGTCCAAAAGGCGGGAATAAAATTAAACAGCGCTTCCAAAATTTTTTCCTCGTCAAACATTTTAATATACTGCGAATTAAACCATTCCAATTTTTCCATATTAAAAATAGCGCCGGCCTTTTGAACCCGTTTAATATCAAATTCTTTAATTAAATCTTCTCTGCTTAAAATTTCTTTTTCTTCCCGCGGGTGCCAACCCAAAAAAGAAATGAAATTAACCAGCGCTTCGGGAAAATATCCTAAATTTTTAAATTCGGTTAAAGATGTCTCTAAGTAGCGCTTGGAAAGCTTGGTGCGGTCAGGAGCCAAAATTAAGGGCAAATGAGCATATTTCACTTCATCCAGCCCTAAAATTTTCTGAATAATAATTTGCTTAGGGGTGTTAGAAATGTGGTCTTCACCGCGGATAACATGAGTTATTTTCATTTCGTAGTCGTCTATTGCTCCGGCAAAAATAAACAGGGGCTGTTCTAAATTACGGGCAATGACGAAATCTCCCACCAAGCTCAAATCAGTGGAAATCTTCCCTCGGATTAAATCATGGAAATCAACGACAATTTCCGGCGTTTTCAAGCGGATTACTGACGGCTCTCCTCCCCTATCAAGACGACTCTGGCTTTCTTCCCGGGAAATACCGCGGCATTTACCGCTGTATTTCGGCGCCAACCCTTGACTCAACATCGCTTGCCTGTCCGCTTCCAATTCTTCTTTGGAGCAAAAACAATGATAGGCATTGTTTTCTTCTAATAAGCGCTCTAAATATTTTTTGTAAATTGAAAGTCGCTCACTTTGCCGATACGGACCAAAATCTCCCCCGACATCCGGCCCTTCGTCCCATTCAATGCCCAGCCATTTCAATCCGTTGATAATGTCATCTTCATATTCTTTTTTAGAACGTTCTCTGTCTGTATCTTCAATGCGCAAAACAAATACCCCGTGATGATGGCGGCTGAAGAGGAAATTAAAAAGCGCGGTGCGGGCAGTGCCGAAATGAAGAAGGCCGGTCGGCGACGGCGCCATTCTTACTCGTATTTTTTTGTCAGAATCAATGGTCATTTCGCTTTCTTTTAATTTATTAAACACAAAAACTCGAGGCCCAAAATTAGATTCTCACGCCACCTCCTGTTTGTAGCATTCCTCGCAGTAGATAATCTCGGGCCGGTCTGGGGAATAGGAGGTTTGGAAGGTATTGGGACAGGGAGTGGTTTCGTGAAAATGCTTTGATGTATTCTGGTATTGGTTCTGGTTTTTCAGTTGAGAGGTCTGGCCTTGGCATTCGCATTGTCTTTCCCAGAGTTTCAAAGGGTTTCTTTGTTTGATTCTCTGGTAATGGCGGCAGTTGGGGCAGAATCTGGGCAGGGGAAGATTCATCTTCCGGTAGAAATCAAGCTCAGGTTTGATGATTTTGAAGGCTTTGGTGCATTGTTCGTTGCAATGCCCCTCGTGTTCACAACCGATAACAGCATTCAAAATCATTGCTTCGTCGACATTTTTAACATGATTCGGCAAATCTTCCGCTTTCACTGTAATTGAATAATCTTTTACCTGCGCATCGCGCCAGGAAAATCCATATTCTTCAGCTTCTCTTTTGGTAAGGGGAATATAATCCTGAGAAACTGCTTCATTGTAGCTAAAAGGAGACAATTCCGGAGGGAAGAATTCTCCGTACTTGTATATTCTTCCTTGTTTGTCTACATAGGGCATTTTATTCATATGATCTATTATTTGAGGAACCAACTTCTCATATTCTTTTTTGGTGTATTGCTTGTTGAGGATGCAGTACTCCTTACCCCTTAAACCCACGCAGCCAAAAAGATTACGGGAAGATTGGCAATGAAAACTATACTGGGTATCTTGTGAATACCAGATAACCACGCCGAATTTGCATCGCGAATTAGCAACGCCGATACTTATGCCCTCATATGTCAATTCTGAGTTCCCTCCTGTCCCTGGACCGGTATCATATGATTCCCGCAAACCATAAGTGCCCCAGTTGGCGTATGAAACATTCTCCGCCTCCCCTGCGAGATCAAAACAATAATAACAATTCTTTGACTTTTCTATATTATCCCCGACAACATCTGTGGTCTGAATAAGCCGCGCATAACGGTGTAACGCTTTCAAATAAATCTCATGGAATTTATCCGCAACATCAACGAGCGATCTTCTGTCGCTCAAATTCATATCCTCAATTTTTCTCAAATATTCCTCCTTCGTATGTGCTTTATTAAAGATATAATATTGTTTATTCCTTAAATTAGTGCAACCGACACAATCAGAACAATTACGGCAATCATACAAAAAATAAGAATTATTACAATTTTCAGAGTATTTGCTGAAAAAAAGTTTATGCGAATTTTTGCAAAAAATATTCTCGTAAGAGAATTCGGTTTTATGACTTACATAGGAATCCATTGTGTCTCTGCAATATGAAATGCGGTTGCTATACAAAGAATCCTCGTTATTCCATCCGGCTGTCACCAGATAACAATTTTTATGCTCAACCGTTATGTTGCAATACCTTGAATTAACGGACTTGCTGTCAAAAAGCGCGATACGCGGAACTTTATTCAAAAGATTTTTAAACTGTCCAAAAAACGGTTTTGAAAAGTCATGTTCTTGGCCATATTGTGTTGCGTCCCATAAATCGCTAAACCAAAATACATGATCATAAACCGGAGTATTTAGCTCTGGCGCATATTGCGCAATAATATCCTCGAAATGGCCGGGTGCGTCACATTTCCTTTTATACAAAGTTTTCTCATTGCGCCAAATTAATCTCCTTTGCAATCGGCATTCCGGACAGAACGTTGGCACTGGAACTTTAATTTTATTGTAAAACTCAAAATCCTCTGGTTCGACAATGAAATTTTGCCGACAATTTTGGCAAATCTTGGTTTCGGAATTCATAAAATAATTTAATTTTTTATTTTATTGCACAACTTTTTTAAGTCAGTCCAATTTCTAAAATCTTTTCAGAAATAAGATGCGCGGCATCGGGGCGGAAAAATTTAAAAGCCGCCTCCCCCATCGCCTGTAAATGCGCTCTGTCAGATAATAAACGGCTAATCTGATTCAAAAAAACATTGGGGCTAAGATTGCTTTCTTCAAAAATAATGCACGCGCCGGTTTTATAATACTCCAAAGCATTTTTTAACTGATGAGTTCCGGCGGCTTCCGGCAAAGGTATTAAAATGGACGGCTTGCCGCAAGCGGCTATTTCAAAAATCGCTCCGCCGCCGGCGCGCGACACTACAATATCTGCCGCCTGATAAAATTCCTTGATATTATCGTCAAAGTACGGAATAGGAACGTAATCTCCCGCCTGGCCGCCCATTCCCAAAGATTGAAGCGTCAGATTAAGCTCTGTTCTGAAATTATTAAAATTGGCAGCGCCAGTTTGATGAATAACCTGATTTCCATTTTTCAGAAGTTCCCCGGCAATTTGAATAAAAAAATCATTTAATCTGGTGGCGCCCTGAGAGCCGCCCATAACCATTATCAAAGGTTTTTGCGCGTCAAAACCCAATGATTTTTTCAATTCCGCTTGATTTATTTTTTCTTGACCGCCGGCTAACAAAAAACTTCTGACAGGGTTTCCCACCAGGGCGATTTTATCAAGCAGCGCCGTTTTTTTATCTTCGCGGGAAACGTTTTCCAAAAAAGACTGCTGAGCAGAAGCGAAAGCGATGCCGATTTTTCTGGCAAAACGGCCGGATATTAAATTAGTCAAGCCCGCTGTCGCGTCTGATTCGTGAATAATAACCGGGATATGATAAAACCAGCCGGCCAAAACAACCGGTAGCGCTCCGGTGCCCCCTTTAGAAAAAATCACCTCCGGCATCAGCCAAAAAATTTTCCAGAAAGACTGAAGCAAGGCTAAAAATAATTTGAAGATATCAAAGAAATTTCTTAAATCAAAATACCTCCGCCACTTGGCGGAAACAATGGAAGAAACGATTATTCCGTTTTGTTCCAAGGCGGTGGCAAAAATTCCCGGACTGCCCATATAATAAAACTCGGGCAATATCCCTTTCTGAAGCATCATTTTTTTTAATTCCTGGGAAACGGCGATAATGGGATAAATATGTCCGCCTGTTCCTCCGCCGGTAAACAAAATTCGCATGAGATTAAGAAGTATATTTAGAAATATTAGCAGTTATTCCCGCCATGGTCAAAAAAATCGCCAAAGAACTTCCTCCGTAGCTAATAAAAGGCAAAGGAACGCCAGTCAAGGGCAAAAGACCGGAAATCGCCCCGATGTTGATAAAAGTTTGGATAGAGATTACAGAAGCAAAACCGATAACCGTTAATTTCCCGAATTGGTCTCTGGTTTTCATCGCTATTATGAAATTTCTTATGAAAAAAGTTATAAATAAAGCAATAGTAAACAAAGCCCCGACAAATCCCAATTCTTCAGCTATCACCGCGAAAATAGAATCCCCTATCGGTTCTGGAAGAAATTTGTATTTGCTGGTGGATTGTCCGTAGCCCACGCCATTTGATTTTCCCAAGCCAATGGCGATAAGCGCCTGCTCGCGATGGTAATCTTTCCCTTGAACATCCGGATTTTGACGATGAAAATAATTAAATACCCGCTGAAAGCGATAGGGCGTCAAAGAAATAACCAAAGAAAAAATAACGGCGCCGACGGCTATCATCGCGAAAAAATATCTTAATTTGATTCCGCTGACAAAATAAATAACCAAAGAAGAAAGCAGGATTATGAAAAGAGTGGTTGTGGCGGGCTGAAAAAAAATTAAAACCGCGATAATGGACGAAACTAGAACAAAAGGAATAATGCCTTCCAGAGGATTATTCTTTCTGTCCGCTTTTTTGTTATTAAGCCAGGCGGCTAAATAAAGAATAAAAGTAAGTTTCAAAAGCTCGGCTGGCTGGATAGAAATAGGGCCGATATTAATCCAGCGGGTAGCTCCGCCGGCTTTCACGCCCAATGGCGTAAAAACTAAAATCCAAGACCCGATGCTGGCCAGGAA
>CAYVOL010000006.1:0-55387 GCA_964453135.1 uncultured Candidatus Saccharibacteria bacterium
AGTACGTGCGCTTCGGGTGCGTAAAGACTGGGTTCGATTCCCAGCAGCCCGACAAAAAACATTATAAAAATTTAACCTCTTTCAATATGTTCAAAAAAATTACTTTGGAAAACGGATTAAGAGTCGTTTTGGCGCCGCAAAAAGAAAGTTTGTCCACCACTGTTTTAGTTTTGGTGGAAGCCGGCTCTAAATACGAAAACAAAGAGATTAACGGCATATCCCATTTTTTGGAGCATATGTGCTTTAAGGGCACAAATAAGCGTCCGCATCCGGCTGATGTGGCTGTTGAATTGGATGGCATTGGCGCTCACTACAACGCCTTCACTGGTTTGGAAAATACCGGGTATCATATTAAAGCCAAAAACGAGCATTTGGACAAAATCCTTGACGTTGTTTCTGATATGTATCTAAACCAAAAATTTGACGCTGTAGAAATTGATAAAGAAAGAGGAGTAATCATCGAAGAAATCAACATGATAAATGACGACCCGCGCCGGAAAATAGCCGATTTATTTTTGGAGCTTCTTTACGGCGACCAGCCCGCGGGCTGGGATGTTGCCGGAACCAAAGAAGTTATTAAAAAATTAGCCCGAGATAATTTCATCAATTATCGCGATCAGCATTATCTGGCTCAGTCCACTGTTATCGCTATCGCGGGAACGTTCAGTGAAAAAGAAGCTTTGGAAAAAATAGAGCATTATTTTTCCGGGCTGGCTTCTTCGTCTAAAACACCCAAAATTAAAACCATAGAAAAACAGGATGGTCCTGCCATCACCGTTCATCATAAGGACACAGATCAAAGCCATATTATTTTAGGAGTCCGGTCTTTTGACGTATTTGACGAGCGGCAATATATTTTGGAAGTTTTAACCGATATTCTGGGAGGGGGAATGAGTTCCCGTCTTTTTCAAAAAGTGCGCGAAGAAATGGGTGCCGCTTATTATGTCTACGCTTCCAATGATTTGTATTCCGACCATGGCTATTTCGCCGTTTCCGCCGGAGTCGATAACAACAGAATAGAAAATGTTATCCAGGCGATTTTAGGCGAGTTGAAAAAGGTTTCCAGTGAACAGGTGAGTGAAGAAGAATTGCGGAAATCCAAAGAGCATTTAGTGGGCAGTTTGGCTATCAGCCTGGAAACCTCCAATTCTTTGGCCGGCTTTTACGGCGGGCAGGAAATTACTTTGAAAAAAATCCTTACTCCCGAGGAAATTATGAAAAAAATTCAGGCGGTTACCAGTCAAGAGATAAAAGAAGTAGCGCAAGAGATTTTCCAAAACAACAGATTGAATTTGGCGGTCCTTGGGCCGTTTAAAGACAAGGAAAAATTCGAGAAGATTTTTAAACTTTGATTTCGTTGATTTGACGATTAACGTTATCCATGATTATTATCCCGGCTGTTAATTGCAATAATTTTTCTTGCGTGAAAAGAAGGATTAAAAAAGCCGCGGAATTTTTGCCTAAAAACAGCTGGCTGCAGATTGACGTAAGCGATGGCCGGTTTAGCGATGTGAAAACTTGGAACAATCCGGAAGAATTAAAAAAATGGCTGGCGAAAAATAAAATTAATAAATTTAATTTAGAGGCGCATTTAATGGTTGACGACCCTCAAGAAGAAATCAAGAAATGGCTTAAAGCCGGAGCTTCCCGAATCATCGTTCATTTGGAAACGCGAGAAAAAAATAATTTCAAAGAATTATCCAAGAAATTGTCTTTGGGAAAGCACAAGTTCGGAATAGCTTTGAAGCCGGAGACTCCGGCAAAAAAAATAGCTCCTTATTTGAAATATGTAAAACTGGTTCAGCTTTTGGCTGTCCCAGCCGGCTACTCGGGAAAAAATTTTAACGAAGATGTTTTAGAAAAAATAAAATATCTGAAAAAAAATTATCCGGAAATAAAAATTGAAGTAGACGGAGGCATCAATAACCGCACCGTCAAATTAGTAAAAAAAGCCGGAGCTGATATGGCTGTCTGCGGTTCATATCTTTTTGGAAGAGGCAATTTCAAGAAAAGATATATAAGTTTATTTTGATTTGTTTCTTGATTGTGGATAACGAGAGGATAGCTTAATTATATTATTTCCCCCAGCAAAAAAGCCTTGATTTTTCAAGGCTTTTTTGCTGGGGGAGAACATCTTCTATCTCTGACTTTCCCATTGACTTTATCAGCTTTGTGGAGCAAAATGTAATGAAAGTGGTGAATTGTGGATAATTATGGGGATAAGGTTGAATATTAGGGGATAAGTCAGATTAAAAAATCTTACGAAAATGTTATTAGGAGAATTCAAACACAATTTGGATACTAAAGGGAGAGTGGCTTTGCCGGTAAAATTCAGAAATAAATTAGGAGCCGGCGCCATAATTACGCGCGGTTTGGACCATTGCCTTTTTGTTTTCGCGCACAAAGAGTGGGAAACGCTGGCGCAAAAATTAATGGCTCTTCCTTTGGCTCAAGCAAACTCGCGCGCTTTTTCCCGATTGATGTTGGCTGGAGCCAGTGATGTGGAAATAGACAAGCAGGGAAGAATTTTAATCCCAGACTATTTAAGAGAATACGCCGGGCTTAAAAAAGAAACAGTGATAACCGGCTTATACAATCGCATGGAAATTTGGGACAAAGAGGAGTGGCAGAAATATAAACAAAAGACAGAAACCGAATCGGATGAAATAGCGGAGAAATTGGGAGAATTGGGGATATAGCAAAAGGAATTGCCGAGAAATTGGTTTTTGTCGGTTGCCGACCACAACTGATAAGGACTAGTTTCTTGGCAGAGAATAAAAAATGCATAAGCCTGTTTTAGTAAAAGAGGCGTTGGAAATTTTAAATCCGCGGCCGGGAGAGTTTTTCATAGACGGAACAGCGGGAAGCGCCGGGCACGCTGCAGCGGTTTTGACAAAGATTTTGCCGGAAGGAAGTTTTCTGGCAGTTGATTGGGATGCGCAGTCATTGTCAAAGGCGAGAGAGAAAATTATTTCGGAATTCGGGCAAGACAAGAAATTGGACAGAAAATTAAAAATTTATTTTGCCCAGGGAAATTACGCGGATTTGCCGGAAATTTTAAAAAATAATAATTTGCCGGAAGCCGACGGACTGCTGATTGATTTGGGATTTTCTTCGGAACAGTTGGAAGGATCTGGAAGGGGTTTTAGTTTTCTCAAAGACGAACCGTTAGATATGAGATATCATGCCGGAGCGAAAGGCGAAGAAATAATTATTACCGCCGCAGAAGTTGTTAATAGTTTCAGCGAGAAAGATTTGGCCGATATTTTGTGGAAATACGGAGAGGAAAGATATAGCAGGAAGATTGCTAAAAAAATAACAGAGACAAGAAAGAGAAAAAAAATTTTAACAACCTTTGATTTGGCGAGAGTCATAAGAGAAGCTGTGCCGAAACATTACGAGAGAGGACGGATTCATCCCGCTACGCGCGTTTTTCAGGCTTTGAGGATCTTTGTTAATCGCGAGCTGGATAATTTAGAAATGTTGTTGAAAAACCTTCCTCGGATTATCAAGCCAGGCGGCCGTGCGGCTATTATATCGTTTCATTCTTTGGAGGACCGGCTGGTGAAAAATTATTTCAGGCAGATGGCCAAAGACAATCAGGTGGAAATTTTAACCAAAAAACCGATAACAGCTGGCGAAGATGAAAGAAAAGAAAACCCGCGCAGCCGTTCCGCCAAACTCCGCGCCATAAAATTAAATACTCAAAGTTCAAAGTTATAAGTTAAAAACTAATTTCAAAAATGACCATTATTCATTCTCCTAAAACAAATAAAAAAGAAAAAATAATTGCCGGAGCGTTGGCTGCTTTATCAATTCTTATTATTTTTATCGGCTTGGCGCTTTACAATGGCATAGTTAATTTGCGCCATGATATTTCCAGAGAAAAAATATCACTGAGGGAAGTTGAAGTGAAAAACGCGGAATTTAAGGATAATTTTTATTCTCTCGCCAACATCAGCAAAATCAAAACCATAGCGGAAGAAAAATCTCTTGTTTTGGAAAAAAATCCTTCCTATGTTAAAATAAACAATAATTATCAGCTGACGAGCAGCCGACCCTGATTGGAATTTTGGCTGATGCCGCTTCCGCGGAGAGTCTTTGAAAATAAAATTTGATTGAAGGAGTCCATAACCATGAGACGGCGTTTTTTTATTTCAACTTTAACATCGCAATGGCGTTTTTATTTTTTAATTTTAGGATTTTGCTCTTTTTATTTTCTTTTAGTTTTTAACCTTTATGATATCCAATTTAATAAAAGGGCTGTTTATGAAACTCTGGCGGAAAACCAACAATTAGCCAGCGGAGCCCTGGCTCCTTTTAGGGGAAATATTTATTTTACCGATAAAAATAATGGCAAAATCCAGGCCGCTATAAACAAAGATTATCTTTTGGTCTACGCTGTTCCCAAAGAAGCGCAGCAGCAGAATTTCAGCTCTTCCAGCGCGCGTTTTTATGCGGAAAAACTTTCTTCTGTTTTAGGAGTTCCTGTTTCGGAGATAGAAAAAAAATTAAATAACAAAGGCAGTCTTTTTGAGCGGTTGCTTGTTAAAGCAAGCGACGCGCAGGCGCAAGCGATAAAAGATTTGAATTTGAAAGGAATTTACGCAAAAAAACAAACGGAAAGGTTTTATCCCAACGGAACTTTGGCGAGTAATTTACTGGGCTTTGTCGGATTCAGCGATGAGGGAGATGATTTAAATTCTCAGACAGGACGTTATGGGATTGAGAAATTTTTTGAAAAAAATTTAAAAGGCGCTCCCGGAAAAATTGACGGCGATAAAATAGTTTCTCCCCGCGACGGCGATGATTTGTATCTGACCATTGATATGAATATCCAGACGCAAGCCGAGGAGATTTTGAAAAAACTTATTGACCAGTGGCAGGCGACCGGCGGCAATATCATTGTTCAGGAGCCGGCTACGGGGAAAATTTTAGCTTTGGCGGATATACCTGATTTTGACCCGAACAACTATTCCCAATATCCTCTAGAGAATTTCAAAAATCCGGCGGTTCAATCGCTTTATGAACCGGGCTCGGTTTTTAAGTTATTTACTATGTCGGCCGGCATTGACAGCGGAAAAATAATGCCGGAAACGTCCTATGTTGACACCGGCTCGGTTGTTCTTAACGGGCGAAAAATCCAAAATTCCGACCAGAAAGTATGGGGGAAGCAGACTATGACCGGCGTGATTGAACATTCTATCAACACGGGCAGTATTTTCGCCGAACAAAAAACCGGACATAATATTTTTTCCGAATATCTTCAAAAATTTGGATTATTAGATTTGACCGGCGTGCCTTTGCCTTCGGAAATTCGGGGTAATTTTTCTAACTTAAAGTCGGGAAGAGACGTTAATTTCGCCACTGCTTCTTTCGGCCAGGGAGTTTCCATGACCCCTCTTCGTTTAATCTCTTCGGCGAGCGCCATTGCCAACAATGGAGTTTTGATGAAGCCGATTATTTTAGCTGGCGAGAAATCGGAGGTAGTACGCCGGGTTATCTCCGAAGAAACCGCCAAAAAAGTTGTTCAAATGATGGTGTCAGCCGTGAAAGTCAACAAATTAGCCGATATACCTAATTACACCGTGGCGGGAAAAACCGGCACGGCTTACATAGCTGATCTTCAAAGAGGCGGCTATACCAAAGATGTGAACGATACTTATCTTGGATTTGCTCCGGCGTTTGCCCCTCGTTTTATTATTCTGGTTAAAATGGAAAAACCGAAAAACGCTCCTTTGGCAGGGTTAACCGTTGTGCCGGCTTTTCGGGAATTGGCGGAATTTATTCTCAATTACTATAACGTGGAGCCGGATAGAGCCGGCAATAACTAACAGCGCGCAATTTTAAAGTTATAAGAAGCTCATGCAGTTAATTTTTAGATTTTTAAAAAATTTTTTGCGGAGATTGGCAAAGAAAGCGATAAGCAAACACAATCTCGATATTATTGTTGTTGTGGGAAAGCCGGAAAAATTTTTGGCGTCCGATGCGATTTGCGCCGTGTTAGCCAATAAGAGCCGCTCTTCCGATCTATTTTCTCTTCTTAAGGCGTCCATTATTTCTTTTATCCGCGGGTTTTATCGGCAAAGCAAGTATCCGGAAGTGCTAATTTTAGAATGCCGGGTTGATAAAGCGGGTGATATTAAGCATTTATTAAGTATTGCCAAGCCGAGAATCGGCGTGCTGGCCGCTATTGACGAAACGCCGCCGCAGAATTTATCGTCCAAAGACGAGGAAAGTTTTCTGAAAGAAAAAATCCGGCTGATGGAATCTTTGCCTTCTTCGGGCTTTGCGCTTTTAAATAGCGACGATAAACAATTAAGTTTAATTAGAAGCCAGACCAAAGCCAGAATTATTACTTTCGGGTTTGGCAAAGAAGCGGATATTATAATTTCTAATTTTGAAAATCGTGTTAGCGAGACGGAGGCAAAGGGCGTGTCTTTCAAAATTGAATATCAGGGAAGTTTTGTGCCAATATTTTTGAAAAATGTTTACGGGGAAAGATACGCCTATGCCGCGGCTGCCGCTTTCGGTGCGGGAATTATTTATAACCTTAATCTGGTGGAAATCGCCGAACTTTTGGAAAAAAATTATATCCCTACGCCGCAGTAAGCGAAACTTTAAAGTTAGTGGAAGAAATCGGGAAATTGTGATATTAAATTAAGGGGGCGAGATGCCTGTAAAAGATTTTATAGTTTATCTCGACTTGTGGCATTGCGTTTCCTGCATACGCCGAGTTCGTCTAGTCTGGTCTAGGACGCTAGGTTCTCATCCTGGTAACACGGGTTCGAATCCCGTACTCGGTGCGTAATTTTAGCGAATTGGTCAATTTGGAATAGACGTTTAAATTTTAGTGAGAGCGCAGAATAATTTTTAAAAAGTTAGCATGAATAAAAAAGATTTAGGCGCTTTTTATACTCCGAGACATGCCGTGGATTTTTTGGGTTAATTGATATGAGAATTGTGTTTATCGCGGGACCATATACCGGTGACGGAACATTTGAAGCTATCGAACGGAATATTCGCGAAGCGGAAAAATATCAAATCGCGCTCGCGAATAGGGAAGTTGGCTTTTTCTGCGCGCATAATCACACCGAACATTTTAGCAGTAAAAAGGGCGCAACACCGCCTGAAAAATTCTATTATGATTTGGATTTTCAATTTCTTATGCGCGTAGCCGACGCAGTTTTGGCAATGCCGAACTGGGAAAAATCATGGGGCGCAAAAAGAGAAGTGGAATGGGCGAGAGAAAAAGGAATAAAAATATTTTATCCAAAAGATCCAACAGACATCGAGGCAATTGTTGAATGGGCGAAAGAATAATCTATCGAATAACTGTTATTAAAAAATTGATAATGAATACGAATTTTAGCGAAAGGATTGTAAGCTATAATAATGTTGCTTAGCTTTATAAGCTATATTGAATTATGAACAATATTGAGCGATCAGATAATTTAGAAATATTAACAGCCGAACAAAAGACGGAGGTATTAAAAAATCAGGTATTGGAAAAGGTAGAAAATTTAGAAAATGCCGATAAGATTTTTGAAGCCATTGACCTGTCTTTGTCTTTGCATTCTGATCAAAAAGACAGGCCCGATGGCCCTTATGTTGATCACATATTGAGAGTGGTAAATAGACTTTTAGATCTTGGCATAACTGATTCAGACATTCTTGTTTCCTCTATTTTTCATGATTCAATAGAAGACCAAGCTCAAAAATTGGCGGATAAAATTCCAACTTCCCAAGAACTAGAAATCAGAGAAAGGGCCCTAGAATTTTTAAGGCAAAAATACGGAGAAAAAGTAGCGGGTATCGTCAATTCTGTTACTAACCCCGAACAAATAGAAAATCTTGAACCGAAAGAATCCAATAGAGAATATGCCTTGCATATTGAGCATGTAATTGAAGACCCCGATGTTTTCTATGTAAAATTATCTGATTTTATGGATAATGGATTAAGCTTTATGAATATTTTAGATGTTCGCCGTAAAACTAAATTAGCCCAAAAATATCTGCCGCTTTTTGAAATGTTTATAAATAGAATTAAGAGGGATGACATGTTTTTTTCTCAAGAAAAAAAAGATAAAATTATTGAAGAGTTTTCTAATGCGAAATCTTTTGCATTAGAAATCGCCGGCGAAAGTAAGGTCTGATTACATTAAAATCCAAAAAAATTGCACCCCTTAAATTTGACGATCTAAGTTTTTTTGATTTATAAATAAAATGATTCAAGTTAAAAATCTCACTAAAAAATTCGGAGAGTTCACGGCAGTGGACGATGTTTCCTTTGATGTTAAAGACGGAGAGGTTTTTGCTTTTCTGGGGCCCAACGGCGCGGGTAAAACAACGACCGTTAAAATGCTCACAACTTTGCTTCATCCGACCGAGGGGAAAATAATGATTAACGGGGTTGACCCCGTGGTAGATCCCGAAGCGGCGCGCCGGTCATTCGGAATTGTTTTTCAAGATCCGAGTTTGGACGATGATTTGACCGCTTGGGAAAATATGGATTTGCACGGCGTGCTCTATGATATGCCTGACCGGGAGAGATATGTGCGCTCCGAAGAACTTTTGAAATTTGTTGACCTTTGGGATCGTAAAGATAGTTTGGTGAAAGAATTTTCCGGTGGAATGAAGCGGCGGTTGGAGATTGCCCGTGGGCTTTTGCACGAGCCGAAGATTTTTTTCTTGGACGAGCCGACATTGGGACTTGATCCGCAGACGAGGAATCATATGTGGGCGCGCATTACCGATTTGAGCAAAAACAAAAACACGACCATATTTTTTACCACGCATTATCTTGAGGAAGCTGATAGAATGGCTCAGCGCATCGCCATCATTGACCATGGCAAGATTATTGCCATCGGAACGCCCCAGGAACTAAAAAGACAAACCGAATCCGCATCGCTTGAAGAAGCCTTTTTGAAGCTTACGGGCAGGACAATCCGCGAGGATGAAGCCGGCGCTGTTGACAGAATGAGAACAATAAGCAAGGTGTGGAGAAGATAACAAAACAAAAAACATGAAGAAGATCTACTATCTCTGGCTTCGGCAAATTAAAAAATATCTCCGTTCGCGGCCGAGGATGATCGGCTTTCTCGCTCAGCCTACTATTTTTTTAGTGATGTTCGGCTACGGCTTGGGCAACATTTTCGCCGCCGCGGGAATTAATTACTTGAATTTTTTGGCGCCGGGAATTGTGGGAATGAGTATTATTTTCACTTCTATTTTTTCCGGCTTGGAAATGATTTTAGACCGCCAGTTCGGATTTTTGAAAGAGACATTAGTGGCGCCGATGCCGCGCGTTGATGTGATGCTCGGCCGCACCCTGGGGACAGCCTCCGCCGCGGCGATTCAGGGAATGCTTGTTCTCATTATATCGTTTTTCTTCGGTTTTCGTCCGGCAAGCTGGCTGGCGCTCATCCCTGCGATATTCATTATGTTTTTGGTTGCTTTGGTTTTTTCCGCCATAGGCACGATTATTGGTTCGTTTCTCGACGATATGCAGGCTTATCCGCTCATTGTTAATTTTTTAATTATGCCTCTTTTCTTTCTCGCCGGAGCGCTTTTCCCTTTACAGGGACTGCCGGACTGGATGATGATGATTGTGCGCGTTGACCCGCTTACGTACGGCATTGACGCTTTGCGGGTTCTCCTTGCCAATATAGGCCACCATGATTTAGGATTAGGAACGGATGTCGCGGTTTTATCCGTGATGGCGCTCGTAACTATTTGGCTCGGCGCGTATTTTTTTGAAAAAATTCAGGCATAAAATTTATGAGGGATTTTTTTACCAATAATCCTAAGTTAACTGCGGCAGTTGCCATTCTTCTCGTCGTTTTCGGCGCGGGGTGGTATATTTATTCCAATCAAGAGCCGAAGTTTGATTCTTACGTTGTTAGTCGAGGCAGTGTCGCGGCGGCGATTGACGAGTCCGCTGTTGTGGCGGCGGAGAAAAGTTCTAATATTGCTTTTCAGTCAGCCGGTCGAATAACGCGCGTTTATATCAAAGACGGACAAAAAGTTTCCGCCGGCGATCGTTTGGCGGAATTAGACGCGGCGTCTTTGGAAAAAAATGTTGAGCAAGCAAACGCGGCCTTAGCCGCGGCGGAGTCTCGACTGGAGGCGCTGGAAATCGGCGCCACTCCGCAGACGATTGCGGTCTCTAAAAGCGCGCTTGATTCAGCCAATCAGGAATTGAATAACAATTACGCAAAAGTACCGGATATTCTAAACGATGCTTATGCCAAAGCCAGCGACGCTGTTCGCAATCAACTCTTTGCTTTTTTCTCTTCGCCAGAAAGCGCTTATCCTCAACTAACTTTTAATGTTAATGATTTGGGTTTGGCGAATAAGTTTCAGTATGCGCGATCAGCCGCCGGCACGGAATTAAATAATTGGCAAAATGAATTGGCAAGCAATGATAGTAGTAATGCCGGCAATTTGCAAAGCGCCGTTAACCATCTTTCTGCAATCCAAAATTTAATGAATTTATCAATGACTGCCTTGGCTGGTGAAATCGGGCTTTCTCCCGCGACTGTCGCGGCCTATAAAAATTCCGCGGCAACAGGATTAAATGAAGTTAACGCCGCAAATACGGCTGTGAGCAATCTGCAACAAGCGATTGCTTCGGCTAAGGCGGCGGTGGCCCAGTCGCAAGCCGGTCTTGACCTCGCGACGGCGAGCTCCACCAAGCAGGCTATTAACGAACAAAAATCCGCGGTGGCAGCTGCGCTAGCCGCCGTTTCCGCCGCCAAAGTTAATTTGAACAACGCGATATTAGTAGCTCCGTTTCCGGGTGTGGCGCAAAACGTTACCGCGGAAGTCGGGGAGGTGGTATCGCCGGGATTACCGGTTTTGACCCTGGTAAACAGCAATGGCTTGAAAATCCAAACTTATGTTTCTGAACTTGATATCGCAAAAATAAAAATCGGCGGCGCGGCCAATATAACTTTGGACGCGTTTGGCGCCGATACAATTTTTCCGGCAACGGTTACGGCTGTTGACAGCGCGGAGACGAAAATTAACGGCGTCCCGTCGTA
Organism: uncultured Candidatus Saccharibacteria bacterium; assembly: GCA_964453135.1. Classification (GTDB taxonomy): domain Bacteria; phylum Patescibacteriota; class Minisyncoccia; order UBA6257; family UBA9933; genus CAYVOL01. Next base: position 11,046 of record CAYVOL010000006.1, read on the forward strand.
TCTCATTACGCTTCACTTCACTGATTCCGAATCCAAAGCTAAATCTGGAATGACCGGCAACACCCATCTTATTTTCGCCGAAAACGACAATGCAGTGGCGGTCCCGAGCCGGCTGATCCTTAATGACAACAATCAAAATTTTGTTCTGGTAAAAACTACCACAGGAATTAAAAAGCAATCGGTTCAAATAGGTTCAATCGGCGATAACGGTCTGACAGAAATTTTGTCGGGAATTAATATTAACAATGAACTCGTTAACTTCTAAAAAATTTTTTATATTAACAGCGGTTGTTATTATTGCCATTATCGGCGGCGCTTATTGGTATGTTTTTTCAAAAACGGTTTACATTGATTTATCGGTTATTAAAGCGCCAATTATCAGTTTGTCGCCGGCGACCTCCGGCCGCTTGGAAGCTGTTTTTGTGAAGGGCGGTGATAAAGTAGCGGCTAATCAGCCGATTGCCCGCGTAGGCGGCGAGATTATTGTTTCCAAAACGAGCGGCAGGATTATTTCCGTTAATCAGAATATCGGCGAGTTTGAAAACGCGCTTTCTCCGCAATCTGTAGCGGCAACGATGATTGATCCTGCTCAATTACGCGTTGTCGGTAGTCTTGATGAAGACAAGGGATTATCAAAAATAAAAATTGGCGACCCGGTGAAATTCACAGTGGACACTTTTGGATCCAAAGAATATTACGGCGTTGTTGACGAAATAGGCGAGGCGTCGCAGGCAAGCGTGGCATCCAATATTTTCAGCCAGCGGCCGACCAATCAATTTAAAGTTTATGTCCGGTTTAATTCCGAGAAATATCCGGAGCTTAAAGACGGGATGTCGGCTCGCGTTTGGGTTTTTACGAAATTTTAGCCGATCATTTTTTGTCTTGGAAATTTTGCCTAAAAAAACAGGGCTGACCACCGAAATGGCCAGCCCGAAAAGCGTTCACGAATCATCACAGAGATTTCTCCCTGTTCTTTTGCGGATGGAATCTTCCGAGTCCATGGGAAAAGTTACGCGCCAAAATGGCGAGAACAGCCGCCCTGTTGGCGTTTTCCGCCAATTGCTCGCATAGCTTGCGCGCCTCTTCTTCGCTACCTTCCCGAATGGCCCGAAAGATTTCGTCTTTGTTCATATCCCGGCCTCCTTTTGGAGTATCTCCGCCATTAGCGGAGAATATACCTCGTTTAGCCAGTTTAAATATTTTCGGTCTTCCGTTAGCGCCCAAATGGAGAAAAGACATCGGGCTGTTGGCCTTCTGCTGAGTATTTCTCGCAGTGCTTGCAACGTCCGCCTTTCGTGTCCGGCAAACCACCATGCCGCCGCTCTGTTTTCGGCCACGAGCATAGTTCTCGGGCATAGCTTTTCCGCCTGGGTAAGTAGTTCCAGTTTATTCGCAGGATTTTTTTCCAAATGCGCCTTGCTGACAATTCGCGCGGCAGTGATTGCTTCCCATACGGGAAAGCGTTGCACGCGCGGGTGCTCAAGATTAAATCCCAACTGGTTTGAAAGAGGGTCGTACTGTCTCCCGTCTATCATAAGAACCGCGTGCGGCTCTTCGTAGAGGAGAATATCTTCTAACTCTTCTTTCGTTGCTTCTCCTGTTTTGATGCGTTGCCGCAAGTTTTTAAGTATTTCGTTGCGGAGCGCGTCCTGCCACACTTCCCCGTACATAATTGAAGCCAGGGGAAATACCTCTTCGACGATAATAGCTGACTGGGCTACTCTGCCCAAACAGCCCTTCTCGTCCAGCTTAATATTCCATTGAGATATTTCCTCTTGACTGGGAAAAGTGCCTTGCGGAATGACCCACGCAACACTTTTGAGCAGGTCAAAGGGGTTATCTTTGACGAGGAAGAAATGGTGGTTGCTTTCCCTCTTTGCTATTTTCTTTACTGCCTCGATTGTTTCCCGTCGGTCCACGTCTCTCCTCCTCTGATGTTGATATTCGTGATTGCCTAATTGCCTATTCGGTTGTTAAGAGCTGGCGATTTATATATAATAACAACAAATCTTATACAAATGTCAAATTTGATCGGCCGAATATTTTCCGACTTATCTTATACGGCTTTGAAAAATTAGCGACATTCCTATAAATTAATATGATTTCTCTTTCCACCCCCATTGCGGAAGTAAAAGGCATTGGGCCGCGCTTTCAGGAAAAATTAAAGAAATTAAATATAGCCACGGTGAAAGATTTGCTGTGGTATTTTCCTTTCCGCTACGAAGATTTTTCCAATATAGTGGAGATAAAAAATTTGAGAGCCGGACAGCGCGCCACGGTTCAAGGGGTCATTCAATCGATAAAATTAAGGCGCACCTGGAAGAGACGAATGTTTATCGTAGAAGCGGTAATAAGCGACGATACGGGAAGAATTAAAGCTGTGTGGTTCAATCAGCGTTTTTTGATAACAATGCTGAAAAAAGAGATGCGGGTAAATTTGGCGGGGAAAGTTGTTGAAAGCGAGGGCGGCGGACTGGCGCTTTCGCATCCGGTCCATGAAGTTTTAACTTACAAGAAAGACGCCGAAGATTTGCGCCATACCGGCCGGGTAGTGCCGATTTACCCGGAAGTAAAAGGCATAACGTCCAAAGGCATCCGTTTTTTGCTTAAGCCCGTGCTGGATAAAATAACCTTTATTCCCGATCCTTTGCCGGAAGAAATTTTAAAAAAACAGAATATCTTAAATCTTTCTCAATCTCTGCGAGCAGTTCATTTTCCGGAAACCATTCAACAGGCGGCTGACGCAAAAAAGAGATTTGCTTTTGAAGATTTATTTTTTTTACAGCTGGTTAATCTGCGCCAAAAAATAAAATTATCGCAAGAATCGGCCTATGCCGCTGATTTTGACATCAGCGAAGTAAAAAATTTGCTGGAGAAACTTCCTTTTGATCTCACTTTATCTCAGAAAAAATCTCTCTGGGAAATTATGCAGGATTTGAAAAAACCGCATCCGATGAACCGCTTGCTTCAAGGAGACGTGGGCAGCGGAAAAACAATCGTGGCTATTTTGGGGTCTCTGGTTTTGGCGAAAGACAACAAGCAAACGGCTTTTATGGCGCCAACCGAAGTTTTAGCCAAACAGCATTATGAAACATTCAAAAAGTTTTTTAAAAATTTTGATAAAGGAGCGGGGTTGCTCACCGGCTCGCTCTCAAAAATTTTTTACGGCGATGATTTGGAAAGCGGCGCGAAGAAGAGCGAGCTGGTTAAAGAAATAGCCGAAGGGAAAATTAAAATTGTTTTCGGCACTCATGCCTTGATTCAAAGATACGTGAAATTCAGCGATCTGGCTTTGGTGATTATTGACGAACAGCATCGTTTCGGCGTGGAACAGCGCGCCACGCTTATGAAGGGCTATGTCAAAGATTCGCAGGCGTTCAGGGCAATTCCGCATTTATTAAGTATGTCCGCCACTCCCATTCCCCGCACCCTTTCTTTGACGGTTTTCGGCGACCTTGATTTGTCCATTATTGACGAACTGCCCAAAGGACGAAAAGAAATAATCACCAAAATAGTGGCGCCGGCAAACAGAGATAAAGCCTACGCCTTTATCCGCGGGCAGGTGAAAAAAGGAAGGCAGGCCTTTGTTATTTGTCCGAGAATCACAACAACCGTTCTGAATGAAGAAGCGGTAAATCAAGAGTACGACGGCATCAATGAAGACCAGCCTCGGCTGTTGTTCGGCAAAAAGAAAAACGTCTTATGGGAAGACGCGAAAGCCGTGGAAGACGAATATAAAAAATTATCGGAAGAAATTTTTCCCGACTTGCGCGTGGGCATGCTTCACGGAAAAATGAAAGCCAAGGAGAAAAACGAAATCATGCGCCGCTTCAAGGAACGGGAAGTTGATGTCTTAGTTTCCACTTCGGTGATTGAAGTGGGTGTTGATATTCCTAATGCTGTCATAATGATGATTGAGGATGCGGACAAATTCGGACTGGCCCAGCTTTATCAGTTTCGCGGACGAGTGGGAAGGGGAGAACATCAGTCGTTTTGTTTTTTATTCACCGAGTCTTTTTCAAAATCAACACATCAGCGGCTCCATTCTCTGATTGAAGCGAAAAATGGCTTTGAATTGGCGGAAAAAGATTTAGCCATTCGCGGACCAGGCGAATTTTTAGGGAAAGAACAAACCGGCGTGCCGGACTTGGCGATGAAAGCGGTCCGCAATCCCGCATTGGTGAAATCCAGCCGCGAGGCCGCGGAGGAATTATTAAAAAAAGACCCGCGTTTGGATAATTACCCGGCGTTTAAAAGCCGTCTGGATAGTTTTCAGGAAGAAGTGCATTTGGAGTAATTAAGTTAAAACGAGAAAATTTAAAGGTTAAAACTGCAATCTTAAATACTAAAACTTAACTCTGGAAACCCGAGATAGGAAATTTAATTTTCGGTTTTAATTTTTAGCTATAATTCTGAATTTTGAGATTTGAATTTTGAATTTATTCTTTATGTTTCATTTAAAATCTGAATTTCAGCCATCGGGCGACCAGCCTGAGGCGATAAAAAAATTAATTAAAGGGATAGAGGCGGATTACAGGTACCAGACTCTTTTGGGAGTAACCGGTAGCGGAAAAACTTTTACTATGGCGAATGTCATTGCCTATTTGAATAAACCGGTCTTGGTGATGGCGCCCAATAAAACCTTAGCGGCCCAGCTTTACCGCGAATACAAGAATTTCTTCCCTCGGAATTCTGTTAATTATTTTGTTTCTTATTACGATTATTATCAGCCTGAAGCGTATCTGCCCGTGAGCGACACTTATATTGAAAAAGAGGCGATGATTAACGAAGAGATAGATCGTCTGCGCCATCAGGCAACCAGCGCTTTGATGACAAGGAGCGATGTTATCGTGGTGGCATCGGTTTCTTGTATTTATAATCTTGGTGTGCCTTCAAGTTATTACGAAGCGGCGCTTCACTTGGAAATCAACAAGCCGTTGGTGCGCGGCGATTTAATAAGGCAATTAGTGAAGATGCAGTTTGAAAGAACATCAGGCGTTTTGAAAAGAGGAACTTTCCGCGTCCGGGGCGATTTTTTTGAAATAATGTCCGCCGCCGCGCAAAAGACATCAGAGTCGGCGGACGCATCTTTGTCATCAGAAATTCCCGGCGTCTATCGCATTGAGTTGGAAGGTCAAAAAGTGAAAAGCATCCGGACATTTGACCCTTTAACCGGAAAAATTATTTCTCAGGAGCGCGAGATTATTATTTTTCCGCCCAAGCATTTTATTTCCAGCGCTCCGCAAAGAGAAGCGGCGATAAAAGAAATTAAAAAAGAACTGAAGGAGCGGCTGGAATATTTTGAAAAAAATAAAATGTATCTGGAAGCGGAAAGATTACAGCGCCGTTCCCGCTACGATATAGAAATGCTGAAAACCATCGGCTATTGCCATGGCATTGAAAATTATTCGCGTCATCTGGCTGGAAAATTAGCGGGAGAACCGCCTGATACCTTGCTCGCCTATTTTCCTTATAAAAACGGCCGGCCGGATTTTTTGACCATTATAGATGAATCTCATATTGCCATTCCTCAAATAAAAGGAATGTATGAAGGGGACCGTAGCCGCAAGGAAACTTTGGTGAATTTCGGCTGGCGTCTGCCCAGCGCTATGGACAATCGTCCTTTGAAATTCAGCGAATTTTTGGAAAGAACCGGCCAATTTATTTTCACTTCCGCCACTCCGGGGGACTGGGAAATGAAAAATTCCCAGCAAGTGGCGGAGCAGATTATCCGTCCTACCGGCTTGATTGATCCGCCGATAGAAATTCGCCCCGTATTTCAGGAACGGGGATCTGTTAATTTAGCAGAGACGAACCGCAAATCCGCGAAAATAAAAGGCTGGAGTCAGATCGACGACATTATAAAAGAATCGGAACAAATTATTAAAGACGGCGGAAGAATAATCATCAATACCCTGACAAAAAAAATGGCGGAAGATTTGACAGATTTTCTTTTGAAGAAAAAAATCAAGGCGAATTATATGCACTCGGACACGAAGACTTTGGAAAGAACGGAAATTTTGACAGACTTCCGCAAAGGAAAATTTAATATACTAGTGGGCGTGAATTTATTGCGCGAAGGGCTTGATTTGCCGGAGGTGAAATTGGTGGCGATTTTAGATGCGGACCGCGAAGGGTTTTTGCGCTCGGAAACTTCCATTATCCAGACAATGGGACGGGCCGCAAGAAACATAGAAGGAAGAGTTATTTTGTACGCCGACAATATGACTGGTTCGCTTAAGCGCGCTGTCAACGAAGTGGAGCGCCGCCGAAAAATTCAGGCGGAATATAACAAGAAACATAAAATTATTCCCCGCTCTATTGCTAAAAAAGTGGAGGATTTGATTAAGGTGGACAAAGATTTCGGAACATGATTTTTGCCTTGACGGATAACTAGGAATTATTTATATTTAATAACAGAAAATTTAATCTTGAGCGTTATTTTAATCTTAAACATTATTTCGGGAGGGGAGAAAAATGGATCCTTTCACCTTGTTTACCGGCGGCGTATCAGTATTATCAGGAGGGGGATTGATTACCGCTAACTATTTCACGATGGGCGTGCCTTCCAAGTCGGAAAATAAGTCCTTTCACTGGACAGTAAACGGCATAGGCCTGACCCTCGTAGCTATTGGGATTTATCTTCTCAGTTCATTATAAGGTCAAGGAGAAAAAGAATGGTCGCGAATATTGTGATGGCGGCTGTGGGTGGAGTCTTTCTTTTCATAGGGATTGGCATTCATGCCTTGATATCTCCGGACAAAACGGCGAGATACGTCATCGTCAAGAGTATCTTGTTGGGCGCTGGAGCGGGGTTGATTTCAGCGGTGGTAGGCAATATCTTCGACCGTTAGCCGCAAGGCGAAAAAAGTCATTATTAAAAGCCAGGCGGGTTAATTCCTCGTCCTGGCTTCTTGTTTTTTTGTATGTCATCTGGGGTTCTGTCAAGCGGGACAGAACAATTTCCAAATATTGCCGCGCTCATTTTAATGGTTCGCGATGACAGCCGCGGCGGATTATGTGCGGCATTGACTTTTGAATTGTTCTCTATAAAATATAATAACTGTAAAATAAAAAAGGTCGCACTAAACTAAATTATCATTTTAATCAAGATGAACATCAGACCGCTTTCCAATAAACTTTTTATTGAACCGCTGGAAGACGAAAAAATAACCAAGTCGGGGATTGTTCTTCCCGAGACCGCTGGAGAAAAACCCGTTAGGGGGAAAATTTTTGCCGTTGGTCCCGGTAAAATCAATGAGAAAGGCGAAAAAACGCAGATGTCGGTAAAAGTCGGCGACACGGTATTATTCAAAAAATACGGGCCGGACGAAATTGAGATAGAAGGCAAAAAATATTTGGTCGGAGACGAAGACGATATTTTGGCTGTTTTAGAATAAGTTAAATTAATTCGCTGGTTAGTATTATTATATTATATTATGGCAAAACAAATTTTATTCAGCGAGCAAGCAAGGGCCGCTGTGAAAAACGGAATAGACAAATTGGCTAACGCGGTAAAAATCACGCTTGGTCCCAAAGGCAAGGCTGTGATTTTGGAAAAATCTTACGGGGGTCCGGTCATTACTTACGACGGCGTAACTATTGCTAAAGAGATTGAACTGGAAAATAAATTGGAAAATGTCGGCGCCCAGCTGATAAAAGAAGTGGCGTCCAAAACCAATGACGCGGCAGGCGACGGCACCACCACCGCTACTTTATTGGCGCAGATTTTAATCAGCGAAGGGTTGAAAAACATCACTAGCGGAGTTGACGCGGTCGGCATTCACAAGGGAATGCAGAAGGCTTACGAAAAAACCGTGGAGTTTTTGAAAAATAACTCGCAGAAAATTTCCACGCAGGAAGAAATTGCCCAGGTGGCGACTATTTCCGCCCGCGACGAAGAAATCGGCAAATTAATCGCCGAGGTGATACACCAGACCGGCAAAGACGGCGTGGTGACTGTGGAAGAATCACAAACCGTCGGCTTGTCAAAAGAAATAGTGGAGGGTTTACAGTTTGACCGCGGCTACATTTCTCCTTATATGATGACCAATCCGGAAAGAATGGAGGCGGTTTTGGAAAGTCCTTATATTTTAATAACCGACCGCAAAATTTCTTCCGTTAACGAGCTTTTGCCTTTATTGGAAAAAATTATTCAATCGGGCAAAAAAGAATTGGTGATTATCGCGGAAGAAGTGGAGGGAGAAGCGTTGGCAACTTTGGTGGTTAATAAACTGCGCGGCATATTCAATGTTTTGGCAATGAAAGCTCCTGGATTCGGCGACCGCCGCAAGGAAATGCTGGAAGATATCGCTGTGGTTACCGGCGCGGAATTTATTTCCGAAGATTTAGGACGGAAACTGGAAAACGTGGAACTGGCAAATTTAGGCCAGGCCCACCGGGTAATCTCCAACAAAGACAACACTACTATTGTCGGCGGCAAAGGCGAAAAGGAAAAAATTGAAAAAAGAGCCCAGCAGATTAAGCAACAGATTCAAAAAACTGATTCGGAATTTGACAAAGAAAAACTGCAGGAACGTTTCGGAAAACTGTCCGGTGGAGTAGCGGTTATCAGAGTGGGCGCGGTTACAGAAACAGAACAAAAAGAAATAAAATATCGCGTGGAAGACGCGGTCAACGCCACCAAAGCCGCTATTGAAGAAGGCATCGTGGCCGGCGGCGGAGTGGCGCTAGTGCGGGCTTCGGAAGAAGTGAAGAAAATGATCGATTCTTTGGATAAGGAAGATTTGGCTCAAATCGTGGGAGCGAAAATAATTCTAGAAGCGCTTTACGCTCCGGTGAAACAAATCGCGGAAAACGCCGGTTATGACGGAGCGGTGGTTTTAGATAAAATTATGAGCGGCAAAAGCGATTATGGATTTAACGCCGCCGCCGGCCATTACGGCCACCTGATAAAAGAAGGCGTGGTTGACCCGGCCAAGGTAACGCGCCTGGCTCTTCAAAACGCCGTTTCTATCGCTTCTATGATTTTAATCACCGAAGCGGTTGTCTCCGATATTCCCGAGAAAAAAGAAAAAAGCCACGACCACAACGCCATGAACCCGATGATGGGGATGGGGGATTATTAAAATGACGACTAAGAGCCCCCGCCATAGCGGGGGCTCTTTTTTATTTGTCTTCAATTATTAAAATATTTTTTCTTGACTTTGCAGTTCTTTTACCATAGAAATTTAATAGTTTTCCCAGTAGAATAATGTGGGATAATTATTGACAATTTAACAAGAGAGGAGAAAAATGACGCCGGAAAAGGTAATAGAAGTTGTTGAGAGGTACCGTCAGGAATTCATCAGGATGGGCATAGCTAAATCAGCTTATCATCATGACGATTTATTCAGAATTAACAGCGATTTATCATGGGACTATAACGATGCCCTGAGACATTGCCACAACATGCTCGATCAGATGGTTCAGTTTGTGAAGGAAGGAAGAATGGAAAAAACCTTCCGTTGGCTCGGGTTCATCCAGGGCGTTCTGTGGGCAAACGGAATTTACACTCTTGCCGAACTGCAGAACCATAACAAACCACCGGATGCGTAATCTGCGGAAAGGAGGGCGGCGACGATGCGCAAGTTATGGTCGCGTGTGCCATACAGCGTGAAATTCACCGCTGTTGTCATTAAAACAGCGGGGTATCTTATCGCGGTATTTTATTGGCTTGGATGCGGGTATCAGACATTAGTCATTATCGTGCCTGTTGCGGCGTTGATAATTACTAGGCGTTTTATCAACCGTTGTTGGAAATGCGGAAGTTGGAAAACCAAAGTTCGCGTTTATGACATTTTTGACAGGCACGATTCCGGCGGAGTTTCTCTCGGGAAAGACACAGAATGTCGGGAATGCGGTTTTGTTTTAAGCGCCCCATTTCTGTAGCGGTAAAAATGTTTCCCCTTCCAGAAGATTTCATAGCAGCCCCCGCCACGGCGGGGGCAGTTTTATTGTTGACAGGATAATTGCGGTTTGCTATTATTTTACACATAATAAAGATATTTTTTATGGTGTTGATTTTTGAAGAAGCATCATAATTGGCAGTGTGATTAATTGAGATTTAGCGTGATGAGGGCTAAGTCCCTCATTTTTATTGAATAACGAAATATGAAATTTCTGTTAGGAAAAAAAATAAAAATGTCTCAAATCTGGCAAGGCAATAAAGTTGTTCCCGTAACTTTAGTTCAGGCCGGCCCGGTGAAAATCACCCAAGTGAGAAATAAAGAGAAGGACGGATATGAAGCGGTGCAGGTTGGATTTGACCCGACAAAAAAACATGTTAATAAATCTTTAGCCGGGCATTTGAAGGATTTGGGAAATTTCCGCTATATACAAGAATTCCGAGCGGCTGGCGCTGGCGCAAAATCAGATTCGTCAAAAGAAAAGAACGATTTTAAGACCGGAGATGTTTTAACCGTAAGTCAGTTTCAGGAAGGCGACAAAGTAAAAGTGAGCGGCTTAAACCGGGGACGCGGTTTTCAGGGCGGAGTGAAAAGGCACGGGTTTAGAGGGGGACCGAAAACTCACGGACAGAAAAACAGGCATCGCGCGCCCGGCTCTATCGGCGCCACTGCTCCGCAAAGAGTTCTGCCCGGCACCCGCATGGCCGGACATATGGGACAGGAAAGGAAAACAGTGAGAAATGTCATTGCAGGGATTGACGCGGAAAAAAACATTTTAATGCTGAAGGGAGCGGTTCCGGGAATGAGAGGAACGTTGTTGGAAATTAAAAGCTATTAATTTTTACGGTAATTTTATGGAAATAAAGGTTACTAATTTTAAAAATGAAGACGCGGGCGTCATTGATTTGCCGGAGAAAATTTTTGGCGTGAAATGGAATTCTCAATTGGTACATCAGGCTCTTTTGGCTCAATTAGCCAACGCGCGCGAACCCTGGGCGCACGTCAAGGACAGGGGGGAAGTTAGAGGAGGAGGTAAAAAACCTTGGAAGCAAAAAGGAACCGGCCGCGCCCGCCACGGCTCCACTCGTTCGCCTTTATGGGTAGGAGGAGGAGTTACTCACGGCCCTTCTAATGAGCGCAAATACAGCCAAAAGATAAACAAGAAAATGAAACAACTGGCCGTATTTTCCGTTTTGTCTAAAAAATTAAAAGACAATGAAATTAAAGTAATAGATAATTTTGAAAGCGCGCCTTCCAAAACAAAAGATTGGGCGAAAAATATCAAAAATTTCACTGACACGAAAAAGAAATCCGCTTTTATTTTCCAAAAAGATAATCGCCTTTTTGCCCGGGCTGTTTCCAACATCAAAAACATTGATACCCTGGCTCCCAATTCATTGAACGTCAAAGATTTGTTGAAAAACAAATTCCTGATTTTTGAAAAAGCGGCTATTAAAGAAATAAAATAAAAACCACCCATGATTTTCAAAAAAACAGCAAAACAAAGTAAAACAGCGCCTAAAAAGGCTGTTTCCAAAAAAGAAACCGCCGCTTCGGCTGAATTGAAAATTAAATCCAACCGGAAAGTTTTAATAGTGAAACATCCTTGGATAAGCGAAAAAGCCTACTTGTTGTCCCAAAAAAGAAGTTATATTTTTTTGGTGGATAAAAAAGCGAAAAAACCGGAGATTAAAGAAGCGATCAAAGAAATTTATAAAGTTGACCCGGTTTCCGTTAATACCGTCAGTCTGAAAGGAAAGCCCAGCCGTTATTATCGGACAGTTTCCAAAGGAGCGGGAATTAAAAAAGCCATCGTAGAGCTGAAAGAAGGGCAGAAGCTGGATATTATGCCGCATTAAGAGCATTGCCAAATTTTTAAGCAAGTTATTTTTTTTATGAAGAAATATAAACCGACAACTCCATCGCGCAGACAAATGATAACCGTTGATTACGGTGTTTTAAGCGCGGTTGAGCCTTTGAAAAATTTGCTGAAGCGTCTTCCCAAAAGAAGCGGCCGCAACAGCCAGGGAAGAATTACCACGCGGCATCAGGGAGGCGGACATAAAAAACTCTATCGCTTGGTTGATTTCAAGCAAAACAAGACAGCGCCGGCTAAAGTAGAATCTTTGGAATATGACCCGTATCGCTCCGCTTTTATCGCGCGGGTTATTTACAAAGACGGCGAGAGGCGTTATATTTTAGCGTCCGAAGGAATGAAAGAAGGAAGGGAAATAATTACCGACGAAAGCGCTCCTTTGAAAGAAGGAAATCGCTTGAAATTAAAAAACATTCCGGCCGGCTATTTTGTTTATAATGTTGAGCTTCAGCCGGGGAAGGGCGGGCAACTGGCTCGTTCCGCCGGAGCCTCAGTGCAGACTTTGGGCACCGAAGGAAAATTTACATTGTTAAAACTTTCTTCCGGCGAGACAAGAAAAATTTTGTCCGACTGCTACGCATCGCTCGGACAAGCTTCCAATGTTTCCTATAATTTGATTAATCTTGGCAAAGCGGGCAAATCCCGCCATTTGGGAATTCGTCCCACAGTGCGCGGCACAGCCATGAACCCGGTTGATCATCCTTACGGAGGAGGAGAGGGAAGACAAAGAAGGGGAACGCGCCGCCCCAAGACTGCTTGGGGGAAAATTACCGGCGGCCGCAAGACGAGAAATAAAAAGAAATGGAGCAATAAGTTTATCGTACAAAGAAGGAAGAAAAAATAGTGAACTGCGGGCATCAAGTAATGCGAGATACATTTATAAAATATAAAATATATAAAACATGGGAAGATCATCTAAAAAAGGTCCTTATATAGACCAAAAATTATTAGGGAAAATAGCCAAATTGGGAGCGGATTTAAAGACGCCCATTAAAACCTGGTCGCGCGATTCGGAAATTTCTCCGGAAATGGTGGGATACACCTTTGAAGTGCATAACGGAAGAAAATTTATTCTGGTTAGGGTTGGGGAAGACATGGTTGGGCACCGCTTGGGAGAATTTTCTCCTACCCGCACTTTTGTAAGGCATGGCGGAAAAATGCAGAAAGAATTGGAAAAGAAATCCGCTTCTGGCAGTAAATAATTTTAGTTACGCGTAAAGATAAAAGATAGATAAATTATAAAAATATGGCGACAGCATCGGCAAAACTTAAATATTTGAGAATGGCTCCGCGCAAAGCGCGCTTATCTGCCAATATTATAAAAGGCTTATCAATAAGCGAAGCGGAGGCTCAATTAATGCTCAATCCTCGAAGAGCGGGCGAGCCGATTTTGAAGCTTTTGCGTTCTGCCGCGGCTAATGCCAAAAACAAGCAATTGAACCCGGAAAAAATGCTTATCAAAGAAATAAGAGTGGACGGAGGCCCGATGTTAAAAAGGTGGTTGCCGCGCGCCCAGGGCCGCGCCACGCCGCTTCAAAAAAAATCCAGCCATATAACTTTAATAATTGAAGAATCGGAAAAAATTTCCGCGCCGAGATTCAGAATAGAAAAAGAGAAAAAAATTAAAAAGTCGCAAGCCGAGAAAATAAAGAAAGAAAGAACAAAGAAAGAGCAGAAAGAAAGCGGAGAACACAAACACGAGCACGAACATGAGCATCACGAACACGGACACGAAACGGAAAAATCCCAGAAAAATTCATCGGCCGTAAAAGGATTTGCTCAAAAAATATTCAGAAGAAAAGCTGTATAAAATAAAACTATGGGTCATAAGGTAAAACCAATTTCATTAAGGACGGGAATTGTCAGAGAATGGCAGGCAAAATGGTTTCCCAAAAAGCGGAATTTTCAGGCTGCCTTGGAAGAGGATAATTTAATCCGCAAGGCGATAAACGAGAAAATCATCCAGGCGGGAATTGACAGCATAACCGTTGAAAGAGCAGACGATATCCCCCGCATTATAATAAGAGCGGCCAAGCCCGGACTTATTATTGGTCGGGGAGGAAAAGGCGTGGAAGATTTGATTAAATTTATTGAAGGAAAAATCAACGCTTTGCGCGCGGAAAAAAAACTAAAAGAAATAAAAGGATTGTCTTTGAATGTGGAAGAATTGAAGAGAACGGAAATATCCGCCGCGGTTGTTTCCCAAAACATTGCCAAGGATATAGAAAAACGTCTGCCTTTCAGGAGGGTAATAAAAAAAACGCTCGATCAGATATTGCAATACAAAGAAGTGGAAGGAGCGAAAATAAGAATAGCCGGACGGTTGAACGGAGCCGAGATTGCCCGCAATGAATCGCTGGCTAAGGGAAAAATTCCTTTGACTACTTTGAGGGCAAATATTGATTACGGCGAGGCGACTGCTTTTACCACATACGGAACAATAGGAATAAAAGTTTGGATCAACAAAGGAGAAGTGTTTAATAAAAACATTCCGGTTCAAAAATAATATTTTTTACCAGCCGCGCTTTATAAATTTGATAAATTTATAACCATATTATGCTGATTCCCAAAAAAGTAAAACATAGAAAGTGGCACAAAGGACGTTCTAAAAAACGCCAAACGGAAACCAGAGGGACGAATTTAGAATTCGGCAGCTTTGGAATTCAGGCAACGGAAAGCGTTTGGCTTAATTCACGGCAGATAGAAGCGGCCAGAAAAACAATCACTAATTTTACCAAAAGAGGCGGCAAGCTTTGGATAAGAATTTTTCCCGATAAGCCCATTACCAAGAAACCGCCGGAGGTGACGTTAGGAGGAGGAAAAGGAGCGGTTGACCATTATGTTTTTCCGGTAAGGCCGGGAAGAGTATTGTTTGAAATTGACGGCGTTAAAGAAGAAACGGCTCGCGAAGCTTTAAGAAGAGCCGGGCATAAATTGCCGGTAAAAACCAAGGTTATTGTTAAATAATAAATTTACACTGACATAATTATGAAGCGCAATGATAAACAGCAATTAAACAGCAAGTCAGTAGCCGAACTGGGCGGCGAATTAAAGATGCGTCAGGAAAAGTTAAGGGAATTGAAATTCGCTTTGTCTGCCGGTAAAGTTAAAAATATCCAAGAGATAAGAGAAACAAAAAAAACAATCGCCCGCATACTCACCTTAATTAATCAGCAATCAAAAAAATAATATGCGCGAATTAAAAGGCACTATTGTGTCGGACAAAATGAATAAAACAAGAGTGGTATCGGTGGAGCGGATGAAAAAACATCCTCGCTATTTGAAATACTATAAAGTTACCAGACGTTTCAAGGCGCACGATGAAAAAAATGAATACAAATCAGGCGACCAAGTGGTCATTAAAGAAACAAAGCCGTTGTCCAAAGAAAAAAGATGGACAATAACGGGAAAAATTTAATTTTATAAAAATAAAACAATGGTCCAAGAACGTTCTATAATTAAAGTGGCGGATAACAGCGGAGCGAAATCAATCCGTGTTTTCCGAATTTTAGGAGCCACCCGCAAACGATACGCCCGATTGGGTGAAATTTTCATCGCCTCCGTTCAGGTGGCAGAGCCCAAAAAAGCGGTAAAGAAAAAAGATAAAATAAGAGCGGTTTTAGTGAGGCAGAGAAAATCAGTTAAAAGAGCGGACGGTTCTTATATCCGTTTTGACGAAAACGCCGCGGTGATAATCAATAATAAAAAAGAACCAGTGGCCACTCGCATTTTTGGTCCCATTCCCCGGGAGATAAGGGAAAAAGGGTTTGAAAAAATATCGACCATGGCGGAAGAAATCGTATAACTGCCGGTAAAGTTAAGGGAAACAAAACAATGAAAATTCGCAAAAACGACAAAGTAAAAATTATCAAAGGGAAAGACCGCGGAAAAAGCGGGAAAGTTTTAAAAGTTTTCTCTGACGCAGAAAAAATTTTGGTAGAGGGAATAAATCTTTACAAAAAACATCTTCGTCCTAAACGGGAGGGAGAAAAAGGCGAGATAGTTTTAGTTCCCCGGCCTGTCAGCGTTGCCAATATGGCGATAGAATGTTCTGCTTGCGGCAAGCCGGCGCGCGTTGGTTTTATGAAAGAAGGGGAGAAAAAAATGAGAATCTGTAAAAAATGTCAAGCAAGAATGGATTAACGCGGATAGATTAAATATAAATTAAATAAAGCGCGCTTGCGCCCGCTTTATTGGCAAATTAAACGCAATATATGTCTTTATACAAAAAATATAACAACGAAATAAGACTGAAAATGAAGGAAAAATTCGGATATAAAAATCTGCTGGAGGCTCCCTCTTTGGATAAGACTGTTGTTAATATCGGACTAGGGCGTTTAAGCCAGCAAACTATTTTTACCGAGAAACTGCTTCCGGAAATAACCAAAGATTTGTCGCTGATTGCCGGGCAAAAACCGGCGGCTACGCGGGCCAAAAAATCAATCGCTGGTTTCAAAATAAGACAAGGCCAGGTAATCGGCTTGAAAGTTACCCTGCGGAAGAAAAAAATGTTCGACTTCTTAGAAAGAATGATTAATGTGGTTTTGCCGCGGGTGCGCGACTTTCGCGGGATTAACTTGAAAAATATCGATAAAAAGGGTAATCTGTCTCTCGGGTTTAAAGAAAGCGTTGTTTTTCCGGAAATAAACACCGACACCCAGAAAGTAGATTTCGGATTGGAAGCCACTTTAGTGGTAAAAGCAAAAAACAGGGAAGAGGCTATTGAATTTTATCGGCAGCTGGGTGTGCCGCTCAAGAAAAAATAATATCAAGAAGACAAAAATTTAGAATATAGAATTTAGAATATAGGGAAATAATTTCCTAAATCCTAAATCCTAAAACCTAAAGCATAATTTAAGTGGCTAAAAAATCAGTCATCGCTCGGGCTAAAAAGAAACCGAAATTTTCCACAAGAATAGTCAGGCGTTGTTTTAAGTGCGGACGAAAACGCGGCTATTTGAGAGATTTCGGATTGTGCCGGATATGCTTCAGAGAAATGGCCACTCGCGGAGAAATACCGGGAGTGAAAAAAGCGTCGTGGTGATCCCAGACATACTTATGTATATGGCGAACCTCGGAACATAAACTTTGAATTTTGAAATTTCTTTATGTATACCAATTTATTGACACAATTAAAAAATGCTCAAGCAGTTAAGAAAGAATCTGTGAAATTAGCCTATTCTAACAACAAAGAAAAAATTCTGGAAATTTTAGCCAAGTATAAATACATCGCTGAATTTGAAAAAAAGGGAAGAAATCCCAAGAGAATTTTAACCGTTAAATTATCCTATTCTGATGGAGAAGGGGCAATTAACGGAACGAAATTTATCTCCAAGCCGAGCCGGCACATCTATTCCGGCTATAAAGAAATCAAACCGGTAAAAAGTGGCTACGGGTTGTTGGTTGTTTCCACATCGCAAGGAATAATGCCTGCTCAAGAAGCCCGCAGGAAAAAATTGGGAGGAGAATTATTGTTTGAGATATGGTGAAAAAAAGCGATTCTAAACTGCGGATACATCCCAATGTTTCCAATAAAAATTTTACGGCATTCGCAGTTTCGCATCGGGTAAATATAAAACAATGTCCAAGATAGGCAAAAAAACAATTATTATTCCGTCAAACATCAGCGTGGCGATAAGCGACGGATTTTTACGCTGCCAAAGCGGGAGCTCTTCCGATTCATTGAAAATTTTGCCTTATGTTAAAGCGGAGATAGCGGAAGGAAAATTGATTTTTTCCATTGATTCTAATTTGAAACAGGCGAAAGCCAATTGGGGAACAATGAGGGCTTTGGCGCAGAATGTTATCACCGGTTTAGACAAAGGGTTTATTAAAGCGCTGGAATTTGAAGGAGTGGGATTCCGGGCTTCCATGGAAGGAGAAAATTTGGTTTTAAATGTCGGCTACTCCCACCCGGTTAAGTATGCCCCCTCAAAAGGAATTAAAATTTCCGTGGAGAAAAATGTTATTAAAGTTTCCGGAATGAATAAGCAGGCGGTTGGCCAGGCGGCGGCGGAAATCCGCGCCATCAAAAAACCGGAGCCGTATAAAGGCAAGGGCATTCGCTACCAGGGAGAGCGTATCAGGAGAAAAGCCGGCAAAAAAACCGGAGCGACAAAATAGTATATAGCGTCGCGCGCAATTTATAACGCGTAACGAAAAATTTATGACCATCAGGAAAGAATTAAACAAAATAAGATTTAGAAGAACTCAAAGGGCTAGGGCGAAAATTTTCGGTATTTCTGCCAAGCCGAGGCTTTCTGTTTTCCGCAGTAATTATTACACTTACGCCCAGTTGATTGACGACGAGGAGGGAAAAACTTTAGCCAGCGCTTCCACGAAAGAATTAAAAAATACCAGCAAAGATTCTTCCGGACAAAAGCAGGCGGAATTGCTGGGAGAACTGATTGCGCAGAAAGCCACTGGCAAGGGAATTGGCTCTGCTATTTTTGACCGCCGGCAATATAAATATCACGGAAGGATAAAGGCAGTGGCTGAAGGAGCGAGAAAAGGAGGGTTAAAAATTTAATGCCCGTCGCTGTTATTCAAAAATAACGGCGAAAATTTGCGGATTATAATTAAAATTATGGAAATAAAACGAAAAATTTCAGAATACAAAGAAAAAGTCCTTGACATCCGAAGGGTTACGCGCGTTGTGGCGGGCGGGAAAAGAATGTCTTTCCGCGCCACGGTTATTTTAGGCGATGAAAAAGGAAAGGTGGGCGTGGGAGTGGAAAAAGGTCTGGACGTGGCGCAGGCGGTTGACAAAGCCAAGCTGAAAGCTAAAAAAAATATGATTTTTGCTCCCTTAAAAAACAGGACTATTCCTCATGAAGTGGAGGCGAAATATAGCGCCGCCCGAGTTATCGTCAAACCCGCCAAATTGGGGAAAGGTTTGAAAGCCGGCGGAGCCGCGCGCGCTGTTCTGCTGTTGGCTGGTATTAAAGACGCTACTGCCAAATGCACCGGCGTCACCAAAAATAAATTAACCACCGCGCTCGCGACTTTGGAGGCGCTGAAAAAATTCAAATCCAAAAAATAGTCGCCTTATGTTTCAAGCTTCATGTTTCGCGTTCAAAAAATTTAACTATGCAACTTCATCAACTAAAACCACAATACAAAAATAAAGGCAAAAAACGCGTAGGACGGGGAGGAAAACGGGGCACTTATTCCGGCAAAGGAGCAAAAGGACAAAAATCGCGGGCCGGCCATCGCATCAGGCCGGCGCTGCGCGACACTTTAATCCGCATTCCTAAATTGCGCGGGTTCAAAAACAAGCCCTTGCAACCCCAAGCCGTGGCAATTAACATTGAAAAACTGAAAAAATTGGCGGAGAAGGGAATTGTTAAAATAAACATTACGGTATTGATAGAAAACGGATTGATAAAAAAATCCGACAAAAGAGTGAAAATTTTAGGAAAAGGAGAAATCAACAAACCGCTTCAGATAGAAGAGTTGGATATTTCCCAACCGGCGCAGAAAAAGATTGAAGCCGCCGGCGGGAAAATAGTACAAAAGTAAAAAGAATGGAAAAATTTCTTCAAATATTCAGAGTTCCTGATTTGCGGCGCAAAATTTTAGTTGTCGCCGGCTGGCTTGTCGCTTTTAGGGCTCTGGTGGCCGTGCCTATCTCCGGTGTTGACGCGGCTAATTTGAAAGCACTTTTTGAGTCTAGCCAGCTTCTAGGATTTTTAGGCGTGATGACCGGCGGCGCTTTAACTTTGAAAAATATCTCCATTATGATGTTGGGGGTCGGTCCGTACATTACCGCCACCATCATTATGCAGCTTCTCACCATGATCTTTCCTCGTCTGAAGGAAATTTACTACGAGGAAGGAGCCATCGGCCGCGCGAAATTTAACCGCATTTCGCGCTACATCACCGTTCCTTTGGCCGCTTTACAGGCTTACGGATTTTTGAATCTTTTAGTTTCGCAAAGAGTGCTGAATCACTTAAGCCCTTTTGATATGGTCCGCAATGTTATTTTGGTTACCGCCGGTTCGCTGGTGGCAATGTGGATAGGAGAAATAATCAATGAGCAAAAAATCGGCAATGGAATTTCTTTGATTATTTTTGCCGGCATTGTCAGTAATCTCCCTGTTTCTGTTTATAACGCCATCACCGCTTATAACCCCAATGATTTACCCGGTTACTTGCTGTTCCTCGCGGTGGCAATTTTAGTTATCGCCGGCGTTGTTTTTATCAACGAGGGCGAGCGGAAAATTCCTGTTTCTTACGCCAAGCAGGTTAGGGGAATAAAAATGTACGGAGGCGTTTCCACTTATCTTCCCATCAAAGTAAATCAGGCCGGAGTCATTCCCATTATTTTTGCCATTTCTGTTTTGCTTTTCCCGCAGTTCATAAGCCAGGCGAGCGCCGTTATCTCGAGGGATTTCTCCGTCAAGGCGGTTGCTTTTGTCAACCAGTTTTTCAACAATTCTTATTTTTACGCCGCCGCCTATTTTATTTTGGTTTTTATTTTTACTTATTTTTACACCGCGGTTACTTTTGACCCTTCGGAAATTGCCAAGAATCTTCAAAAATCGGGCGGATTTATCACCGGCATCCGTCCGGGAGACTCCACCGCCGCTTTTCTTTTGAAAATCATCAGCCGTATCACTTTCTGGGGGGCGATATTTTTAGGTATTATCGCTGTTTTGCCGAACATTCTTCACATCATCACCGGTATCGCTGTTCTAACCATAGGCGGTACAGCCATTTTAATAGTTGTTTCCGTGGCGCTGGAAACTTTGCGCCAGATAAATTCGCAGTTGCTGGCAAGGGAATACGAATAAAAGAATTTTATGAACCGCCAAGTGATCATAATCTATGGTCCGCCCAGCTCGGGCAAAGGCACTCAAGCCAGGCTGTTATCGGATAAATTAGGATTTTTTAACTTTGACACCGGCGCTCTTATAAGGGACATTCTTTACGATCCTCAATATAAAAACAACAAAGAAGTTCAAAGAGAAAAAATTCTTAACGAAGCAGGCAAGCTGTGTACTCCCTCCTGGGTGTTTCAAATTGTTTCTCGGAAAGTAGAAGAGTTGAACAGGTCTAATCAATCCATAATTTTCAGCGGCTCTCCGCGTACCTTACACGAAGCGTTTGGATTTAACGAAAATAATGCCAAAGAAAAAGTTAGCGCGCGCGGACAAAAGGAAAATGGGTTATTTAGTTTGCTGGAAAAATTTTACGGCAAAGAAAATATCCATATTTTCCAGATTATTGTTTCCGAAAAAGAGGTTGTTCAAAGAAATAAGCACCGGCTTGTTTGCTCCGTGTGCGATTTGTCCTTTATCCGCTCGCGGAAAAAATTAAAAACTTGTCCTTTTTGCGGAGGGAGTTTCAGCAAAAGGAAGGATGACAAAAAAGGAATTATTTTTGAACGGCTGAAAGAGTATGAGGAACGCACCGCGCCTATTTTCCAAGAATTGAAGAGAAGAAAATATAAAATTACCAAAATTGACGGTTCGCCCTTGCCTTATAAAATCCACCAGAAGATTTTGTCTCATCTTCAATAAGAATTTGTTTCATTGGAAATTCTTAAAATTAAAAATTAATCTCCCTATTAGGCCATGGTCAAAATTTATACTCTCGAAGAAATAAATAAAGCGCGGCAATCGGGAAAGATTTTAGCGAAAGTGATGAAGGAATTGGAAAAAAAAGCGCAAGCCGGAATTCTTTTAAGCGACTTAAACGACTTGGCTTTCCGTTTGATTAAAAAAGAAAACGCCGAGCCGGCGTTTTTGGGTTATCAGCCCGGCGGAGCCGAGCATCCTTACGCTTACTCTATTTGCGCTTCTGTTAACGACGTAGTGGTCCACGGCGCGCCTACGGCTTATAAATTAAAAAACGGCGATATCTTGAAAATTGATTTAGGAGTTAGATATTCTTCCAATCGCGCGGAAGGGAAAGGATTTTATTTTTATTCAGATGCGGCTATTACTGTGGGGATAGGAGGTATTTCCGGTGAGGCCGCGCTTTTAATTAAAGCCGTTGAAGAAGCCCTAAAAGATGCGATTAAAATAGCCAAACCCGGCAATTATTTAGGCGATATTGGCTGGGCTATTGAAAAAACCGCCAAAAAATATAGAGTCAAGGTGATTAAAAGTTTGACCGGCCACGGCATCGGAAAAAATCTTCACGAAGAGCCGACCATTTACAATTACGGCAATAAAAAAGAAGGAATTAAATTAAGAGAAGGAATGATTTTAGCCATAGAGCCGATGTTTTCTTTGAGCACTGAAGACGTACGCCAGTTAAAAGACGAAAGCTGGGCCACTGCTGACGGCTCATTATCCGCCCATTTTGAACACACCATTGCCTTAACCGGCAAGGGAAACATAGTATTGACTTTACCTTGAAGATGCCGGATACTTTTTAAGATTTTTATTCTGTTTTATTCTGGGAATTCGCGAATATAAAGGAATTTTTTATTATGCCGCCTTATCTTTCCGTCATTATTCCCGCCTATAACGAAGCAAAACGTTTGCCCCTTACTCTGATTGATATTAACAAACATCTTTCCCGGGCTGATTTTACCTATGAAATAATCGTGGTTGACAATAATTCCACAGATGGAACAAAAGAAATAGCGGAAAGATTGTCTCATTTGCTGAAAAATATAAAAGTTATTGAGTGCCGCACGCAGGGCAAGGGAGCGGCAGTAAAAGAAGGGATGCTGGGCGCCCGAGGAAATATCCGTTTGTTTATGGACGCAGACAACTCCACCACCATTGATCAGTTTTATAAGATGATTCCTTATTTTCGGGAAGGATACGGGGTGGTGATTGCTTCGCGGGACATTGAGGGAGCAAAACTTATTCCTCCTCAACCTTGGTACAAGCGCGCGGGAGGCAATGCCGGAAATTTAATCATTCAAGCGCTTTTGCTCCCGGGCATTTGGGATACTCAATGCGGGTTTAAGGCATTTACCAAGGAAGCGGCTTTAAAAATATTTCCTCTTTTAAAAGTGAAACATTGGGGTTTTGACGCGGAAGCTCTTTCTTTGGCTAAAAAAGCAGGATTTCGCATTAAAGAAATTCCGGCAATTTGGGTTAACAATCCGTTTTCCAAAGTCAAAGCCAGCGCTTATGCGGAAGTTTTATGGGAGGTCGTTAAAATACGATGGTGGCTTTGGACCGGACAGTACAGGTATTAAAAAACTTGAATCTTAAAACTTGAAACATAAGTTTTAAATCATCGGTTAAAATTTTAACAGAAGATTCCAATAATATTCCAGATTTAAGTCTTAAGTTCCAAGATAGTATCATGCATTATCTTTCCCAGGAAAAATTTCATAACCTAAAAGAAGAGCTTGAGCGGCTTAAAAAAGAAGGCCGGCAGGAAATTGCCGAGCGCTTGCGCCAGGCGAAAGAATTGGGCGATTTGTCGGAAAACGCCGAGTATTCCGAAGCGAAAGATGCTCAATCAAAAATAGAAACGCGCATCATTGAACTGGAAAATATTTTGAGAAACAGCTCTATTATTAAAAAATCCTCCTCTAAAAATCAGGTAGAAATCGGCTCGGTTATCAAGTTGGAAAAAAGCGGCAAAGAATTTACCTATACCATTGTCGGGTCTGACGAAGCCAACCCTCAAAGCAATTTTATCTCCAATGAATCTCCTTTAGGCAGAGCTTTTCTGAACAAAAAAAGCGGGGATGTTGTTGAGGTGGAAACTCCCAAAGGAAAAAGCAAATATAAAATTATTGAGATAAACTAGTAAGCAAACTTAAAACTTTGAAACCGAGACCTTACCAAGACCTTGGCATTTGAGTTTTTGTTTATGTACTGGGCCGACCAATTAGCAGAACAAATAAAATCTTGCTGTAAAGATAAGATGGAGAGAAAAATCCCTCTTGTTATTCGCGATGAAAAGACCGCTTCCGGCCGCGTTCATGTCGGCTCTCTTCGCGGCGTGGCTATACACGGAATAATTTCCGAAATACTCTCGGAAAAAGGGATAGCCAACAAATTTCTTTACGAGATTAACGATTTTGATCCGATGGATAGCCTGCCTGCTTATTTGGACAAGGATTTTTTTTCGCCTTATATGGGAAGGCCTTTACGCGACATTCCTTCTCCCGACGGCAAGGCTAAAAATTACGCCGAATACTTCGCGGAAGAATTTATCGGCGTGATAAAAGAAATGGGATTTCAGCCGGAATATTATCGCTCCGGCGATTTGTATAAAGAAGGGAAATTCAATGAAGTCATCCGTTTGTCTTTGGAAAACGCGGAAAAAATCAGGGAAATATACCGGAAAATTTCCGGCTCAGTAAAGCCGGATGACTGGCTGCCGTTTCAAGCGGTTTGCGAAAATTGCGGGAAAATAGGCACAACAAAAACGCGCGCCTTTGACGGAGAAAAAGTAAAATATGTTTGCGAACCCGGCTTGGTGGAATGGGCTGTCGGCTGCGGACATCAGGGAGAAATCTCTCCTTACAACGGAAACGGCAAACTTCCCTGGAAAGTGGAGTGGGCGGCGAAATTTTCTATTCTTGATGTGGATATTGAGGGAGCCGGCAAGGACCATTCCACTAAAGGCGGTTCGCGGGAAATCGCCGACGCTATTTGCCGGGAAATTTTTGGGAAAGAACCGCCTTTCAACATCCCTTATGAATTTTTCCATATCGCTGGAAAAAAAATGTCCTCTTCCAAGGGATTCGGCGCTTCTTCGCGAGAAATGGCCGATTTACTTCCGCCGGAAATCTTGCGGCTTTTGCTTTTGGGAAAAGATTACAGGCAGGTGATTGATTTCGTTCCCGACGGCGACACTATTCCCGTTCTTTTTGACCAGTATGACAAACTGGCGGAAAATTATTTTTCCCAGAAACAAGACGATTATTCGCGGATGTTTTCGCTTAGTCACTTGCCGCCGGAAAGAAAAAACATTGCTTCAAGATTTTTGCCTCGCTTTTCGCAAATAGCTTTTTTGGCGCAAATGCCCCATATGAATATCAATTTAGAAGTTGAAAAATTAAAAGGCGCTCCTTTAACCGAAGACGATATTCAGGAAATCAACATCCGGAAAAGATACGCGCTTTATTGGATCAATCTTTACGCGCCGGAGGATCATAAATTCGCTCTTCAAGAGGAAAAACTTCCCGAATCTGCCAGACATTTGTCTGCTACTCAAAAAAATGTTTTGGCGAAAATTTTGGAATTAGTAAAATCAAAAGACGTGTTAGATGGGCAGGAATTTCATCATCGACTGCATAATTTGAAAGAAGAAACCGGCATCGCTCCGCGGGAAATGTTCAGCGCTTTGTATCTTATTTTTTTAGGAAAAGAATCGGGTCCCAAAGCCGGCTGGTTTTTAGGCGTTTTGGACAAGAAATTCTTGGAAAAAAGATTGGAGGAAGCTGTTAAAAGTTAAGATTAACTATGGAAAGGCATACAAATAATTCGCCGAGCCGAAGGGTTTTTGTGATGATGTCGGGCGGAGTGGATAGCTCCGTTGCCGCTTACTTGCTTAAAAAATCAAAAAAATACGAAGTAATCGGAGCGTTTATTAAAGGCTATAACGTTGACGGATGCCAGGAAAAAGAAGCGGAAGACGCGCGCAGAGCGGCGGAATTTTTGGACATTCCTTTTTATGTTTTTGATTTGGAGAAAGAATATAAAAAGTATGTGGTTGATTATTTAATTGATGGATACAAAAATGGGATTACACCCAATCCCGACGTGATGTGCAACAAAGAAATTAAGTTCGGATTGTTTTTGGAGAAAGCCTTGGAAATGGGAGCGGATTACGTGGCGACAGGGCACTACGCGCGCAGTCGCGAACTCAAAACTCAAAACTCAAAACTCAAAATATACAAGCTTGCTATTGCTCGCGACTTAAATAAGGACCAATCGTATTTTTTGTGGACATTGACCCAGGAACAATTAAAACATTGTTTGTTTCCTATCGGGAATTATCTGAAGCCGGAAGTGCGCCGAATGGCCAAAAAGGCAGGACTGCCGACGGCCGAAAAAAAAGATTCTCAAGGGATTTGCTTCTTGGGCAAGGTAAAAATGAGCGATTTTTTGAAGGAGCATTTACCCGTAAAATCCGGCGATGTTGTAATGCCGGACGGAAAAAAAATCGGCAAACATCAGGGCGCTTGGTTTTATACCATCGGCCAAAGGCATATTGGTGTAAATAAATTTAAATTTCAATCCGCCAGTCGGCGGAAAAAAGCAAAAATTGATTATCAACGACTTTATGTATCTGAAAAAAATATAAAGACAAACACTTTAACGCTTGCCGAAGGAAACGACAACCCTATTTTGTATAAAAAAGAAGTTGAATTAACCGATGTTAATTTTGTGAACCCGCTAATTGAACGCGCTGTTTTTCAGAATAAGAAAATTAAAGTTTGGGCGCGCGTTCGGTATCGCCAGCCGTTGGCGCCCGCCATGTTGGTATCGGCGAACAGAACGATTCACATTATTTTTGATAATCCTCAAAAGGCGGTGGCTTCTGGCCAATCAGCCGTGTTTTATTCCCGACAAGGAGAGCTTTTGGGAGGAGGCATCATTGCGGACCGTTAGGTTGACAAAATGCGTCATTTTGTTATATTGTTTCAAGTTCCGAATAAAACTGAAAAACACAACAACCGTAAGGAGGAGGAGAGATGTCGAAATATAATGTTGCTCGACTGAAAGCGTTTTTCTTTGAAGCCGCTTTAGCGACTTATGCCAGCGGCAAGAAAGCGGAGCCGTTTCACGAATTGGCGGGCGCGAAACGCTATTGGTACCAGCCAGATGGTTCTGGCCTTTGCTATACAGATATCTTTTTTGTGAACGGCGAGTATAGCGGCGGTCAGACAACTATTTGGCAGAATGGTGTTCCGGCCTGGATAATGCAATATCATGGCTGGTGCAAGAATGACGATCCGGAAACACTCGCATTTCTGCGGAAGGCGCTTTCCGCCGCCTACAAGCAAAAGAAGTTTTGGGGCGGCCGCGGGCCAATAGTCTTCGAAGACATAAAAAAGGGGCTTACATACGTAAACTTACCTAAGATGTCGCCTAATAAGAAGACGGATTTCATACGTTTCAGTGGCTCAGAAGACATCTGTCGGGAACGATCAATGATTTTCTGGCATGAATACCAAGGATTGTTGCTTGATGACCGTGAATAGAATAAAAGGAAAGGAGGTGAAATACATACTAAGCCCTCCTTGTGTATGGCACAAGGAGGGTGTTTTATTTCTAGCTAAAAATTATCACCAATCCCGATGTTAATTAAGGGAAAAATAAATTGCGACTAGGTATGGGGGTTTATTTTTATCCCTAAAAGTAGTATAATTAGAAAAATAAAAAGGAAATTAGTCGCTTTCCTTTCCAAAAAATAATTGGCCGTTTGGATGTTTTAGCGTTATAAACGACAACATCAGAATGGTTTAAAACTTATGATGTGGGGATATTATGACAACTGGGGAATGGTTCCGTTCGGATTTGCGTTCGGACTTTTGGGTTTGATTTTTATGATTATATGGTGGTTGGTGATTATTATGGCGATTGTTTTTCTCGCGCGCTGGATTATTCGGCAAAGTGCTACTTTTTACAAAAGAGAGGAAAAGTCGCCGATTGATATTTTGAAAGAAAGATATGCCAAAGGAGAAATCACCAAGGAAGAATTTGAAAGAATAAAAAAAGACTTGAGTTAATTTTCTGACTCCGAGAATTTTAAGATCACCTTCAAAATGGACTTATTTTCCGATTTGAAACAACGGGGGGTTATTTATCAGAGTTCCGACGAAGAAGCGATAAAAGAATTTTTAAGTAGCCCGGGCGGCGTGTTTTACGCCGGATTTGACCCCACTGGAGACAGCCTTCACGTCGGAAATTTGCTGACTATTGTTACGATGAAACGGCTGGAAAAATCCGGATTAAAGCCGGTTGTTTTAGTAGGGGGAGCAACCGGGATGATCGGCGACCCTAGCGGAAAGTCGGAAGAGCGGCAATTAAGTTTGCCGAAAATCGTCAATAAAAGAACGGCGCTATTAAAAAAACAACTCGCGCGATTTTTTGATTTCAAGAAAACAACAATTTT
Organism: uncultured Candidatus Saccharibacteria bacterium; assembly: GCA_964453135.1. Taxonomy (GTDB): domain Bacteria; phylum Patescibacteriota; class Minisyncoccia; order UBA6257; family UBA9933; genus CAYVOL01. The sequence goes on from CAYVOL010000006.1 coordinate 38,880, forward strand.
CGTCAACAACAGTGATTGGTTTAAAAATTATAGAGTGTTGGATTTTTTGCGGGACATCGGCAAGCATTTTTCCGTCAACATGATGGTGAAAAAAGAATCCGTGGCTCAACGGATGGAAACAGAAACCGGAATTTCCTACACAGAATTCAGTTATATGCTTTTGCAGGCCTATGATTTTTTGAAATTAAACGAATTGCATGATTGCCGGCTTCAAATAGGCGGTTCGGACCAGTGGGGGAATATGGCGGCGGGAATTGATTTAGTTCGGCGCTTAAAAAACAGAGAAGTATACGGCTTCACCACTCCTTTGGTTATTACGGCGGACGGAAAAAAAATGGGCAAGACTGAAACAGGCGCCGTGTGGCTTGATGCCAAATTGACGTCGCCATATCATTTCTACCAGTTTTGGCTTAATGTTGACGACCGCGACGCCATAAAATTTTTAAAATATTACACATCCCTGTCTTTAAAAGAGATTGAAAATCTGGAGAAGTCATTGGAGGCGTCTCCGGAAAAAAGAGAAGCGCAGAAAATTTTAGCCGGCGAAATAACCGCTTTTGTCCACGGGAAAAATGCGGTTGAAAAATCCCGAAAAATTTCTCAAGCTTTATTTTACGGAAATATTAAAGAATTAAAAGAAAATGAATTAAAAGAAGTTTTTAGCGCGGGAAGCGTTAATCCAATAGAACGTTTCGCTGAAATGAACATAGTTGATTTTTTAACTTTAAGCGGCGTATCGTCATCAAAAAGACAGGCGCGGGAAGATGTTGCCAACAAAGCTATTGAATTAAACGGAACAAAGATTGATGACATTGATTATTTTGCGACAGAAAAAGACATTCTTTTTAGAAAATACGTAGTTGTCAAACGAGGCAGAAAAGATTACCATTTTATCTTGGTTAAATAATTAAGCGTCAAAAAATACGGGCTTGTAGTATAGTGGCAATACGCCGCATTCGCATTGCGGAGACACGAGTTCGATTCTCGTCAAGTCCACCAGGTAAAACTTTCACTTCCTACGTTCTATGAAGAATACTGACTATATTATAAAAAGTTTGATAAGCGCCTTCGGAACTTTAGTTTATGTGTCAGCCGTAGCGTGGCTGATGATTAACACAAAATCAATCTTTGGGAAAGTGCCAGAGCCCAATTTATTCATTCCCATTTTTATGCTGCTGCTTTTTATCATATCAGCAACAGTTACCGGACTTTTAGTTTTAGGCAAGCCAATTTCCCTGTATCTCGGCGGCTCAAAAAAAGAGGCGATTGTTTTGCTTTCAGCCACCTTGGGCTGGCTTGTCATCTTTCTTGTCGCGGTCGCAATTGTATTATTATTTCAATAACTAAAATCCAACTCGCGTCTGCGAAATTCACATCATAAATAGCAATAAAATTTTATGTTCAAAAAATTCTTGATAATTTTCTTAGGGGTTTGGGCAGTGTGGGGGTTTTGGAATTTTATTTTGCCGGATGCTCAGCGCAATCAGGCTTTGGCTTTGGTATCCGACACCTTGGGCTGGAAAAAAATGACCATAAGAAATATTTTGGGAACGCGAATTTTACCCGAAAACAAAGAGAAGGCCCGCGAGGCTTTGCTTAAAGAATTAAAAAGTAATTTGGAAAATATCAAAGCAACAACAAACGCCAGGCAAAAATCTGGGAACGTTGTTTTATATAATTCGCCCGCGTCTTTCAGTTCAACGTCTTCCGCTTCTTCCAGCAATCAAGCGAATTTGATAAATCGCTCGGAAGAAATTATCGCCCAGCTGGAAAACAATAATCAAGACAATTCCGTTTTAAGCCAGGCAACGAATAAAGTTTTGGACGCTGTTTTGCCCGGTGGCAATAATTGCGCGAAGTAAATACTCGCGGTATAATATAATTGATGACGCACCGATTGCCCGAATTAAATTATCCCTATAACGCCCTGGAGCCGTTTATTGACGCTCGGACGATGGAAATCCACCATAGCAAGCATCATCAGACCTATGTTGATAAATTGAACGCGGCGCTGAAAAATTATCCTGATTTGCAGGAAAAAACTTTAAAAGAATTGGTGGCTAAACCGGAAAATCTTCCGCAGGAAATAAAAACAGCTGTTATCAATAACGGGGGAGGGCATTTTAACCATTCTTTTTTCTGGCAGATTATGACGCCGCAAAAAGGAGGAGAACCAAAAGGAATTTTATTGCAGGCAATCAAAAACCAGTTCGGAGATTTTTCTAAGTTTAAAGAACAATTTTCTCAGGCGGCTTTGAATTTTTTCGGCAGCGGATGGGTATGGCTTGTCGGCGATAAAAGCGGTAAAATAGAAATAATAAGCACGCAAGGACACAGCACGCCTTTGGCTGAAAATAAAGAGCCGCTGTTGGTGATAGATGTTTGGGAGCACGCCTATTATTTGAAATATCAGAACAGAAAAGGCGAATATATCGACGCCTGGTGGAATGTGGTAAACTGGGAAGAAGCGGGAAAAAATTACCAAAATACTATTTCGTAAAAAATACAAAAATATCCCAAAGGTCGGCCTAACAGTTTAATCAAAAAACTATGATAAAAAACGTAGGAACAATAGATAGGGTAATCAGAATAGTTTTGGGTTTGATTTTGCTTTACGCGGCTTGGGCGATGTATAACACCGATTCTCTCGTCTGGGCAATAGTGTCTTTGGTGGTAGGTATTTATGTTTTAATAACCGCTATTACCGGTTCGTGCTTCATTTATAAAGCTATGGGAGTGAATACCGATACATCTTCTACGCCGCCCTCCAATCCTTCGGTATAACTTACTTGAAATTACAAATAGTAAAAAAGAACAATCAGAACAATGATTGTTCTTTTTTGTTTTCTTCGCCACGCGTTTTATATTTTCTCACATTCTTCGCTCCAAAGCCGAGCCAAGCGTTTCTTCGTCGGCAAATTCTATTTCTCCTCCTGTGGGAATGCCGCGTCCCAGCCGCGTGAATTTTTTAGCCAAGCCGCTTAATTCTTGGGCGATTAAAGAAGCATTCAGGTCGCCGTAAGTGGTCGGATTGGTGGCGATGATAATTTCTTCGGCTTTGCCCATCAGTTCTTTTTGAATGAAAGTTTTTAAAACATTCAGGCGGAGTTTGGACGCGGCTTCCAAAATTCCGTTTTTGGTCGGTTCTCCTAATACCAGATAGCGGCCGTTGAATTTTTTTGTTTTTTCTATAGAGATTAGGTCTGTTTCTTTTTCTAATATCATCACTAAATCCGCGCGGCGGTTTTTATTGGAGCAGATTTCACAGAGGTTTTTTCCTTCGCCGGAGTAGACAAAAAAACAGCGGGGACATATTTTCATATTTTTCAATTCGGCGACTGCCCGGGAGACTTCTTCCAGATTATTTTTCCCGCTGGAAATAAGATAAAAAGCCAGCCGCGTGGCTTGGCGCGGCCCGATGGAAGGAAGTTTGGAAAAAACGCTGATAAAATTTCTGATATTTGAAGGAAGCATAAAAATGTATTAAGCGTCAGGCGTCAGTTGAATGCCAAAATGCCGAAGCGTCTCAAATAATAAACGTTTTAGCACTGAATCTATTCGCTCTGCGGATATTGCGAAGAACCGTGTTCTTTGTCAATCTGGCGGAAGCTTACTTTTTCCGGGTCAAATTTCAGCTGGGCTGTGCCGGTGGGGCCGTTTCTGTGCTTGGAAATAATGATTTCCGTCATATTCTGCTCTTCTAATGTCGGATTGATTTTGTCCTTGTCTTTGCGATAGATAAACATCACCACATCCGCGTCTTGTTCCCAGCTGCCGGTTTCTCTCAAATCGGAAAGGCGGGGGATTTTTATTTCCCTTTGGTCCACGGCTCTGTTTAACTGAGACAAAGCCAAAACAGGCAAATTCATTTCCCGCGCCAGCGATTTCAAGCCGTGGCTTATTTCGGTAAACTGCTGAACAATATTTTCCGTTTGCCGCAAAGGAGAAATAAGCTGAACATAGTCAATAATGATAAGCTCCAAAGAATGTTCCATTTTCAAACGGCGCGCCATAGAGCGAATTTGAAGGATATTGGGAGAGGGAGCGTCATCTATAAAAATCGGCATCTTGGAAAGGCGATCCAAAGCGTGCTGAATCATTTCAAAATCTAAATCGTCGGTTAAGCGGCCGGTGCGCAGGCGCCACAAAGCCACTTGCGCCTCCGCGGCTATCAAGCGGTCAATAATTTGCTCCTTGGACATTTCTATGGAAAAAATTGCTGTGGCGTGTCCGGCTTTGGCGACATTTCTGGCAATGTCTAAAACAAAAGCGGTTTTTCCCACTGACGGCCGGGCTCCCAAAATTATCAAATCAGATTTCTGAAGTCCGGAAAGATAATAATCAATATCAGTGAAGCCGGTTAAAACTTTGCCCACTTCTTTTTCTCCCTGATGTATTTTCTCTATTCTTTCGTAAGCTTCCGCTAAGTGGTCTTTGATGGGGGTAAAAGTGGGAATGCGCGATTTCTGGCTGATGGAAAAAATCTTTTGTTCAATTTTATCCAGAAGGGATTCGCCGCTTTCCGGATTTTCAAAAACATCGTCGGTTATTTCCGCCGAAGTGTTAAGAAGATCGCGCAGGACTTTTTTTTGCCTCACGATATTGCTGTAGTGTTCAATATGGGCGGCGGATGGAACAAAATTTATTAACTCCGAAAGATAGGAAGAACCGCCTGCTTCGTTAAGTTCGTTTTTATGTTTTAATTTATTAGTGACCGTTAAAATATCAATGGGCTCGTTTTTGGAAAATAGTTCTATAATAGTCCCATATATTTTTTGATGGGCCGGCGTGTAAAAATCGGCGGCGCTTAAGGTGTCCGCTACTTTTATAATAGAGTTTTTGGAGAGCATCAGGGCTCCCAAAACTGATTTTTCCGCGTCCAAATCTTGAGGAGGAAGCTTAACTTTCATGACTTTATCCTACCCGCTTTTAAGCAATTTGACAACCAACTTCATAGGACAACCTGTTGATTTTTTGCCGAAAATGCCATTTAATATCATTATGTTAAGGCGCGTTTTTTCCTGGATGCCCAAAAAAGTTTTGATTTTTCTCGCCGCTTTGATAGTTCTTTTAATCGGCGTTTTCGCCGCCTCCTTGTTTTTAGCGGGAAAAGAAAATGTTCCAGCAGATTTCATCAGCGCGCGCAATTCTTCTTCTTTGATAGCCAAGGATATTGTGGAAATTAACAATAATCTTGCCAAAGATTTAGCCGATGTTTCCAAGGCTTCCGCCGATGAACGTTACGACGACGCTTTGAATATGATCGTGAAAGATATTGACCAGAATAGAAAAGCCAGACAAAAAGCCGTGGCTTTGTCCGCCAATCTTGAGATAATGATAAAAAATACCGATAAAATTTATCCCGAAAATCTGGCCCGCCAGGCGCTGGAGGCGATTAGCGCTGAAACAACTTTGATTAGCCATCTGATTACTTACAATGATTACCTTTATCAGCTTTTGGATATTTTGCGCGACGGGCTTTTAGACAAGCAAATTTCGCAGAAACAAGTTGTTTCTTTGGCGGATAAAATCAACACTGAGGCGCGCGCGGTAAACGATATCAATAATCGCTTTAACGATTTGATGAAAAAATTCGACGGAGAATAAAAGGGATTGATGCCAATGAGCTTGAAATCGGTCTTTCGTCGGGACGTAGTATATCGGCTAGTATGCATGCTTTGGGAGCATGAGGGCTGGGTTCGACTCCCGGCGTCCCGACCAGTTTTCAAAAAAATACATTCCTCTATCTTCGCCATTGCGGGAAAACCGGCGCAATCGCAATAGAATATATCTTTACTGAATAAAGCCGTCGGGCATGAGTAAGGATATAGGAATAAAGGTCGAGAAAATAATCAATCAATTTATTTCTTATGGAGAAAAAAAGAAAGGTAGCTGATTGCCGACGCATGCCGAGCGAAAAAAATTGTACCCTGACTATTGCCGGAACAGAAGAAGAAGTTATAAAAGTCGCCGTGCGCCACGCCGTTGAAGACCATGGCCACAAGGACACGCCCGAACTCCGTGAAGAAATCAGAAAAAGTTTGGCAGATGAATAATAGTCCTGCCGCGAAACGCGTCTAAAACCCCGGGGCGCCCGGGGTTGATGTCCCCATAGTTAAACGGATAGAACGGCTCCCTTCTAAGGAGCAGATCGAGGTTCGATTCCTCGTGGGGACGCAAGTGCGGACACAAGCCAGTCAACTGCTGCGCCAATTGACTAGGTATGCCCCTCGCAAGATTCTGTTCAAAATAACAATTTTGTGATTTAATGTTAGCAGTACGGTTATTGTGATTATTATAAGTTAATCGCGCGTTTAACCGAATAAAATCAGAAAGGAGGCAGTCTCAATGATACTATTATTGGCAATTGTGTTCCTGTGGTTTGTTTTCTGGTATCTGTTTGCCGCGCTCTATACTTTTCTTGCCGGCGGCAATGCCGTGAGTTTCTGGCTAACAATGTTTATCACTCCGCTGGCGGCGTTTCTTCTTTTCTTCGTTTACACACTCTTGGAGGCGAACGTTTACGATCCGAGTCATTCCAAGAAAAAAATAAGCGGAAAAGTATTTTGGGCAGTCGCGGTTTATTTCTTCCTTCCGGCCATCCTAAACGGCACATCGCTTGTTCTAAAGAACCTTGGATATGATACGGCTGGCCATTATGTTTTCCGGTATCGCTATGTTAGCTTACTGGTCGCGCCGCTGTTTCTTGAAATCTGCGCTGTTGTATTCGAACGATTTAACGGCGCTATGGCTTCATCAACCATTGCTGAATCAGGAATAGCCAACGCTATCGCCGCGCGCGGGAAACAAAAAAACGTCCCGACAACTGCCGGTTCTTCCCCGTCCAACTCTGCGGACGGACAAATTCCCTAAGCCTCCCTGATAGCGCCAATGCTGTCAGGGAGGCAATTTCATTTTATCCACCTTGACATTTGAGAAAGAAATTTTATCATAAAAATTATCTTGATAATTTCAAAATATTCCTTCAAAAATTAAGTTGAAGATAGCCGAAGAATTTCTATGGATAGGCGCTGAATTATCCATTGAGTAAAAATAAGAAATGAAAAATTCTTTTTTGGGTAAACACCTTATTGTTGACGCTTACGGGATAGAAGAGAAAAGACTGAAAGACAGGCGAGCAGTGGTAAATTTACTTAAAAGTCTTCCGGGAAAATTTAATATGCGTCTTTTGGGAAACGTAGTGGTGAAAAAGGTTGCTTCCGATTCTCACCCTAACTGGGGGTTGTCCGGCTTCGTCATGCTTTACGAAAGCCACATCTCTTTTCACACCTGGCCGGAAAAAGGATATGTGGCAATGGATATTTATTCCTGTAATGACTTCGACCACGAAGCGGTCAAAAAACATCTTCGGGAATTCTGGAAAACCAAGAAAATGAAAGCGAAAACGGTGATTAGGGGATAAACTGCCAAGATCAGTCCCAATCCTTATTACTGTAAATCAAATAATTTACTCAAATCTCCTTAAATTTGAACCTCGCTTCTCGCCGCATTAAAGAAAAACGGTGATTGCAAAATTACTTGATATTTTCTATAATTTCCAAAGAACAACCGCAGGAATTAATACGCCGCGGTAGCTCAGTGGTAGAGCGCATCCCTGAAGAGGATGGCGTCGGGTGTTCGATTCACCCCCGCGGCACAGAAGTTCTTATTTAGCCAGAAAATTGTTAAAAGGTTGATTGACCGCAAAAATTAAAAGGTCGATTAATAAAATTTTTATTAATTATGGCGGATAAGGAAATCGGAAAAGTAATTCATTATTATGGCAAAGCGATGGTGGCAGTGGTGAAACTTTCCGGAGACGTCAAAGTGGGCGACGAAGTGAAATTTGTCCACCAGGATAATGAATTCACGGAAAAAATTGAATCAATAGAGGTGGATCATAAAAGAATCAAGTCAGCCAAAAAAGGAGACGAAGTGGCGGTTAAGGTAAATCAGAAAACTCACGAACACGCGGCGGTTTATAAAGTTGTGTAGAATTGATAGATTGGCAACATTCAGCGCATTTATATAAAAACATTATATAATAATGGATTGTTGTTTTGCGCTTTATATTTCAAGAATAATATTTCAAGTTTTATATGGTGGCCATAGTTCAGCGGCAGAACGCCTGGTTGTGGCCCAGGAGGTCGAGGGTTCAAATCCCTCTGGTCACCCAATTAAATTTAGACAATTTTATATTTCACGCCCCGCGTTTTTTATTTGTAAAAACCGGCCTTTTATTTCGTTTTCCACTTTAATCAATCGGGAAAATCTGGTATCCTTCTTATTAGATTAGAAGGTTGTTTTTTAAGGTGCGCCCAAAATTTAAGAAAATAAATAATATGATAGTAGAAAAAATTTTAAAAGAATTAACCCCGGAGAGAATAAAAAAAGAAATTGAAATGGTAAAAAGGGTTAAATTTTCTCCTGAGCTACAAAAATGGATACAGGGATATGAGAAAGTGGGAAGAAGAGAAGGATTTACATGGAAACTCCTTTTAAATAAAAGTTCTAAAGTTAATTACATATCCGCGCCAAAAATTTATAAAGAATCATTTCTCGAAGTTAAATTCTTGATAGCCATGTTCATAATTTTATTAGACGATGTAGCTGATGTCAGCCAGAATAAAAAATTATTGAATGAACTGCTAAAAATCCCCTTTAGGAAAGCGCACATCAAATCAGACAAATTAAATAAAAAAGAAAAAGCATATTTAAATTTTACATTAAAAGTGTGGCGCAGGATAGAAAAAATAATCAGAAAGTATCCGGGATATGGAAAACTTAAAGAAGTTTTTGAATATGACGTCAACCAGATAATGAATGCCATAGAATATGACCATCTCGTTCACGATAATCGTTATTTAATAAACAAAACGGAATTTTGGTTATACCCCCCCCAAACTATGCAATGCATTACCGGAGTCAGTATTGATTTAATGCTTTCCCGTAGTCACAGTGAATTAAGTGTAATAAGAAAAGTCGCATGGGAATCTAATAAAATGGCGCGAATGGGCAATTGGATTAGTACCTGGGAAGAAGAAATAAAAAACAATGATTTTTCCAGCGGAGTTTTTGCCATTGCTGTAGACTCAAACATACTTACAGCCGAGGAACTCACCAAAAATAATGCGCGCGAAATTATCGGGAAGATAAAAAAATCAAAAATTGAAAACATTCTATTAAAAGAATGGGAAGATTCTTATCAAAGGATTTTTAAATTAAGAGAAAAAATAAAAACAATAAACGTCCCGAAGCTCTTATCCGGCCTGGAAGAACTGCTTATAATTGAAATAAGCAGAAAAAAGACATAAATGTTTGATAAATTTCTTATATGATTGATGTTGCTTTTATCAGCAATGCCACACTTATATTAATCAGCGCCTTGGGCGTTGGCTTGGCGTTATTAGTTTACTTTTCCGGCAGAAAAGAAAAAATTAACCGCGGGTTTACTCTAATGGTAATCACAATTCTCTCCTGGGTTGTTTTTTACCATTTTGCCACCCTATCAACTTACTATAACTTCTCTTTGATACTTTTTAAATTAGCAACTAGTTCTGTTTTTTTATTTTTTATTATTTATTATTTTTTTATTATTAAATGGTTTTTAGAGAAAGATAGTCTATTCACGCTGTTAGGGAAACTGATTCTAATATATGGAACTATTTTTAGTTTGCTTACAATTTTCACAAATTATGTCCTAGTGAATCTAGTACATTATGGTTGGGGAGTTGTTCCCATATTTTCTTCATGGGGTTGGTTTATTTTTTACGGCTACGTCATTTCTCTCACCATACTCATTAACGCCCTACTCGTGGCAAATTATTTTCCGTCTCCGGAAGAAAAAAAACAAAAGATTAAATATTTCCTGATTGGACTTTTCCTTTTTGCCGGATTAAATTTTATTTTTAATGTCGTATTGCAGGTCTTCTTTAACATTTATAAACTTTATCAATTAGGCAACTATTCCGTCATATTTCTCATCGGTTTTACCGCTTACGCCATTGTCAAAAACCAGCTTTTTAACATTAAGGTTATTGCCGCGGAAATATTAACTTTCATAATCTGGACGGCGATTCTGGTTCAGTTATTCACGGCTAACAATATAAACGACAGAATTCTGGATGCCGGATTATTTTTATTTGTCGTTATCTTTGGAATTTTCCTTATCTACTCAGTCAAAAAAGAAATAGAACAACGGGAGCAGTTAGACCGCATCAGCAAATATAAAAGCGAACTCATTTCCATTGTGTCGCATCAGCTGAAAAATCCTTTGGCCATCATTAAAGGATACGCCTCTCTGGTGGGAGACGAAACCATCAAAGAGCCGTCAAAAATAAGAGAAGCTTACAAGAAAATCCAGTTTGCCGTGGATAAACTGGTGAATTTATTAAACAACCTGCTGGATTTGGGACATATTGAAGACGGAAAGATGCGCTATGAAATGGAAAACATTGACTTGAAAAAATTAGTGGCCGACGCGGTGGAAGATTTCCAGTTTCCCGCCGGCCGGAAAAATATCACGCTTACTCTGAAAACGCCTGAGCAAGATATTTTTGTTAAATGCGACCCGTACAAATTAAGCCAGGTTTTTCGGAATTTGATTGACAATGCCCTTAAATATACCGAAGCCGGCTGGGTGAAAGTGGTTGTGGCGCTTGCGGGAACGGAGATACTCAAACGATTAAACAGCGAAGATGGTCAGAAAACAGACGCGGCGAATCCGCAAGAATATGTTTTAATAACAATTTCCGATTCGGGAAAAGGAATGAATAAAGAAACAATCGATGCCAAACTTTTCAAAAGGTTTTCGCGCAGTACTACTGAAAAACAAATGATGGGTTCGGGACTGGGTCTTTATATCAGCAAGGAAATCATAGAAGGCCACGGAGGAAAAATTTGGGCCGAATCGCCGGGAGAAAGCAAGGGTTCTGTATTTTATGTGGCCTTGCCTTTTGTTAACGCTAAAATTTAAATAAAACTATTTCTTGCGTCATTCCGAATTCGCCGTAGGCGAACGAGGAATCCCGTATTATTAAAGCAAGGGTAAGAAGATTAATCGTCTTCCTGCCAAAGAGGCGGGAGGCTCTAGGAGACAAAAAAAGTGGGAGAATGTCGCCATCCTCCCATAAAGAGTTCAGTTCAATCGCCAGTTTTAATCCGGGTTTTTGTTCACCCGGACAAAAGAGCGGTCCGCGCTGTTTTTTTAACAGCGCCAATGCCAATGATAGACGGTTTTTTCGGCGTCGCGCGTAGCTGATTACCGATAACTTGAAGCGGTATTGCCCTAATAACTCTTTTGCTTTTTCCGCAATGACCGCAATGCCAATATTCTTCTTCTTTCGCGCTTCCCACTTGGGTATCCCCGCAGATAAATGTCATCAGAAAAATCTCTGCCATGTCTCCCTCCTGTTGTTTTATTGCCAACGAGAAATTCGAGAAATTAGCGGGAAATTAAAACAACAATCCAGTCCCAAGCGATTACCATTAGTCTGTGTCCGATGAGCGTTCCCATCCATACAAAAGGCAGTCTCATCACCCATTCATCAAGTCTGTCTGGTTCTCGGCGCATCGCATCCTCCTTTTTTGTCAAAAGTTTTTGTATGCGATAGGTTTTGACAACCGTCTGCGTCTATTTGCCTGCCGTTTATTTTCCTTGCGCGCTTTGCAACGAAAAAACCTTTTTTTAGTGCTTATTAATAATAACATATCCCTTGTATTTCTCTCAAGAAATATTATGATAATAATCAGCAAGCAATAATTGATGGCTTTGGCTATAATCGCATAACAACCGAAAGGCAATAAAAACATAAGGAGGTGATGGTAAATGAAGGAAAGGTGCGCGGGATGCGGAAACGAAACCACAACCTACGTTCGGCTTAAAAAAGCCGGTGCGTCAGGGAACAATCCCGAAAATGATTATGTATCATTTTGTCTTTCCGGACATCGAGATGGGAAAAGCAGCTGTTGGGACAAATTCGTCAATGCCAAAGCGGCTTGAAAGGGGTGGTTCGCCAACCACCCCTTTCATCTTACGCCAATTGATTCCGCCGAAATATTTTATTGGCGCTAATTAGTTAAATTTCCGACAAGTACAATGAAAAAGTTAATTGTTTTTAACTGGAAAATGGCGCCGCCTAATCTCAAAGAAGCGGAGGATGTTTTTAAGATTACGCGTGAAGGCGCAAGGACGACGCGGAAAGGAGTCGAGATCATAATAGCGCCGCCGTTTGTTTATTTATCCCAATTTACCAATTTATCCTCCGGCCGGCGGATTAAAAAAAATGTAAACTTAAAACTTGGGGCGCAAAATGTTTTTTGGGAAGACCCGCAAAAAGGAGGCGCGTTTACCGGGGAAATTTCTCCCTCCATGCTAAAAAATCTGGGAGTTGAATATGCGATAATTGGACATTCGGAACGCCGCAGAATTTTAGAAGAAACCGATGAAATAATAAATAAAAAGGTTTTGACTGCCTTGAGGGCGGGACTAAAAGTTATACTTTGTGTGGGGGAGTCGAAGCGAAAATCGCGCGATTCCGGAATGACAGAAGTCAAAGATTACATCAAAAAACAACTCCAAAAAAATCTGGAAAACATTTCTAAAGGCTATAAGCTAAAAAATGAGAGTTTGATTATTGCCTATGAACCTATCTGGGCCATTGGCACCGGCGATTATTGCGACCCTGCCACTGCCTCCGATATGATTCAATTTATAAAACATATTTTAAATTCTACATTCCACATTCTAGATTCAAAAGTGTTGTACGGCGGTTCGGTTAACAGCCGCAATATTTCTGATTTTATCAGCCAACCGGAAATTGACGGGGTTTTGGTAGGCGGCGCCAGCGTGGAGAAAAAAGAACTTAAAAAAATCTTCGCGGTTTTATAACCATGAATAATTTTGATGCTCAAATTTTTAATTTCCTTCACGGCCTGACGGAAAGCCTGCCTATTCTGAATTGGTTTTATATTTTTGCGGCGGTTTACCTGCCCTACATTATAGCTGTGATTTTCGCTATTTTGCTCTGGCGGGAAAAAAGTACTAAAAAAAGATATTTTATTTTTTTGGCTGCGCTTTTGTCCGTTATTATCGCGCGGGGAATCTTAACCGAACTCATCAGATATTTCTATCACCGGCCGCGCCCCTTTGTTGCTTTGCAATTCAATCCCTTATTGGAAATGTCTGGAACGGAATGGTCTTTCCCGTCCGGGCATATGACGTTTCTTTTTGCTTTTATTCCGGCTGTCTTTCAACTGAATAAAAAATGGGGGTGGATTCTTACCGGACTTTCTTTTTTGGTAGGGTTAGCCAGAGTCATATCCGGAGTTCATTGGCCCACCGATATTTTAGTCGGAATAATTCTAGGAATTGCCAGTTTCTTTTTTGTAGAATATACATTGAAACTTCAATCCTTCGGCTGGCGGACAAATCTTAAACCTCAAAATTAATACGGCTTCAATTATTATATTAGAAAGAGGAAAGCCCCGCGCCATAATAGCGGGGGCTTAAAGAAGTTAGGCTGCCTTGGTTTTGGTTTTTTTGGCTTTGGTAAGCAGGCGTTTTTCGGCAAAAGAAATTTCTTCCCTGATTAGCACCTCGGCTTTACTGACATTGGTTTCATGAGCGGATACTTCCTTTATGATGTTAAAAATAGTATTCCACCCTGCGTCGTCAATATAAAATGATGTTGCCGATTCTGCCATTGAAGATATTTCCCGCCAGTCTTTGGGAATAGAATTTCCCTGCCAAATGCCCACTAAAAATCTTCTCAAAGCCATTTTTCTCACCTCCTTTCTGTATTCAATTTGGCGGCTTACTAAAGAAATTTTGGTATATTTCCATGATTTGTCAATCCTTGCCGGAATCAGTCTTGATGCGGGGTGTTGACAAATTTTTTACCGCGATTATAATTCATTCATGCTGAAAATGAAGCAAAAGAAACGCGGATGATTTCGGCGAATTTCATATTGTCCGAATTTGTCCGCCGCGAGGCGGATTTTTCATCTAAAATCAGCAATCGCGATTCCCGAAATTCCAGAACCTTGAAAATGATTTTTATTGGGAAATAAAAATCTACATATAGGGTAATAAATAAGTAATTAAGTCAATTAGTACACCAAATATTTGATTGATTCTCTAACTAAAAATTAGAGAAAAATTTAAGAGCGTATGGTGGATGCCTTGACATCAAACAGCGATGAAGGACGTGGCGTAGCTGCGATAAGCTTCGGGGAGGTGCGTAGCAACCTTTGATCCGGAGATTTCCGAATGGGAAAACCCAATATCGTAAACCGATATTATCATGCCGCTCGACGGCATGAAGCATACCCGCTGAAGTGAAACATCTCAGTAAGCGGAGGAAAAGAAAATAAAGTCCCGCCTAGCGGGACATATTCCCCAAGTAGCGGCGAGTGAAAAGGGAAGAGCCCAAACCTGTGTACTTCGCACGCAGTTTATAAAGTCAATAACTTTATGGCTTGCGCGCGGAGCGCGCGGGGGTTGTAAGGCAGAAAAACTTTTAGCTGTTAGCTTCCCGATGGTTAAACATTGGGTGGCTAGTGGCTAAATAATTGGTTACAAATTTTTCTGTTAGCCGAATCAGCTGGAAAGCTGAATCAAAGAGGGTGAAAGTCCCGTAGGCGAAAACGGAAAAACCAATTTTTTTGTTCTTGAGTACCTCGATGACAGAATGCTTCGAGGGAATCCGCCGGTACTATCCGGCAAGGCTAAATATGTTTGATGATCGATAGTGAACTAGTACCGCGAGGGAAAGGTGAAAAGTAGGCCCATTAGGCCGTTGAAATAGAACCTGAAACCATATGCTTACAAGGAATCGGAGCTCTAACGCGCTTCGCACGCAGTTTATAAAGTCCATAAAGTTATAAAGTTCATAAAGCGCTTTATAAAACTTCAAAAACTTTGTAGCTTGCGCGCGGAACGCGCAGAGTGACGATGTGCCTATTGAAGAATGAGCCAACGAGTTTAGGTAAATCGTTTGTCTAAATCCTACGGGATGGAGGCAAAGCGAAAGCGAGTGTTAATAGCGCGTATATAACGGTTTACCTAAGACCCGAAGCCAGATGAGCTTACCCTGGCCAGGATGAAGTCCCGAGAAATCGGGGCGGAGGTCCGAACCGATTGGTGGTGCAAAACCTTCGGATGAGCTGGGGTAAGGAGTGAAAAGCTAATCGAATCTGGTAATAGCTGGTTCTCTCCGAAATAGTTTTAGGACTAGCGCCGTGGCGTAGCCGTGGGGGTAGAGCACTGGATGATTCGTAAAGGCCGAAAGGCCGACGAATCAATCAAACTCCGAATACCGCAGGCCATATTTCACTAGTCAGACTGTGGGGGCTAAGCTCCATGGTCAAAAGGGAAACAGCCCAAATCATCATCTAAGGCCCCTAAATGCGCGCTAAGTGTTAAAGGCAGTCGTAATCCATAGACAGATAGGAGGTTGGCTTAGAGGTAGCCATCCTTTAAAGAGTGTGTAACAACTCACTATTCGATGGCGAGTTGCGCCGAAAATATAGCGGGGCTAAGCAAGCTGCCGAAGACACGGGTGCGCGTGCACAGCACGCAGTTTATAAGGTTAAAAGTTTTTAAAGTTTATAAAGTCAAAACGCATTTTATAAACTTATAAACTTACAAACTTTGTAGCTTGCGCGCTTTGCGCGTGCGCGGTAGGAGAGCATTCTAAATGCGCTGAAGCTTCAGCCGCGAGGCGGAGTGGAGCGTTTAGAAGAGAGAATGTTGGCATGAGTAACCACAAGCCCGGTAAGAAACCGGGCCCCCGTAAACCCAAGGTTTCCTCCGCACTGGTAATCAACGGAGGGTGAGGCGATCCTAAGGCAATGGCGAAAGCCGCAGCTGAAGGGTAAGCGGTTAATAATCCGCGCCATCTATGCGGTGCGACGGAGCGACGAAGGAAATAAAATCAAGTGTCTTAATGGTTTGACATTGCTGGCTCCAAGAATTGTTGCGCAGGAAAATCCGCGCAATGGCCGGAAACGGCGAAATTCGGGAGTCGGGAAAATCTCGTTTAATAGCGGGAAATTTGATTGAAGAGCCTTCCAAGAAAAACTTCTAAGCATAACCGTATAGATATCGTACCGGAAACCGACACTGGTGGGTGAGGCGAGTAGCCTCAGGGGAACGAGTGATTTTTCCTTAAGGAACTCGGCAAAAAAGCGGCCGTAAGTTCGCAATAAGGCCTCCCCGCCGAATAGGCGGGGCGCAGCGAAAGAATCCCTGGCGACTGTTTAACAAAAACACAGCTCCCTGCGAACTCGAAAGAGGATGTATAGGGGGTGACACCTGACCGATGCGAGAAGGTTAACGGTGGCGGTGTGCGCATCACACTGCGTGTGATGCTAAATTTAAAATTCAAAAGTTAAAGGTCGAAATTTAGGAATTCCGACAAAGTCGGAAAACAATAATTTTGATTTTTGCATTTTGATTTTTGATTTTGAGCATCGTGCGAAGCGCGATGCGATTGGGGGTTGTAAGA